>JAAAPD010000047.1 GCA_009908505.1 Alphaproteobacteria bacterium
CACCCGTGGAACAGACGGCCCTTGCCGAGGCCGAGGTCGAATACCACGACAAGGAAAGCTTCACGATCTGGGTTAAATTCCCTGTTGCGACCGATGGCGAGCTGCAAGGCGCCAACGTCATCATCTGGACCACCACGCCCTGGACCATCCCCTCGAACAAGGCGGTCGTCTATGGCGAGAATATCTCCTACGGCCTTTACGAGGTCACGGACACGCCCGAGGAATGCTGGGCCAACACAGGGGACCGCTACCTGCTGGCCGACAAGCTGGCCGCCGATGTCTTTGCCCGCGCGCGCCTGGACGATGGCATGTGGCGGCGCGTGCGTGATGTGACCGGCGAGGAGCTGTCCGGCCTGTCCCTCAGGCACCCGCTGGCCGGGGCTGAGGGATCGGGCGGCGAATGGGACGACCTGCGCGATTTCCGTGCCGCCGATTTCGTGACCGACGAGGAAGGCACCGGCTTCGTCCATTGCGCGCCCAGCCACGGGATGGAGGAATTCGAACTATACCGTGACCTTGGCATGCTGGAACAGGTCATCACCTACAACGTCATGGACGATGGCCGCTTCCGCGACGATCTGCCGTTCTTCGGGGGCACGCGCATCCTGCGTGAAAAGGCCAAGAAGGGCGACTGGGAAGGCGACGCCAACGCGGCCGTCATCGCCAAGCTGGTCGAGGTCGGAGGGCTTCTGGCGCGTGGCAAGATCAAGCACAGCTATCCGCATTCCTGGCGCTCCAAGGCGCCGGTGATCTATCGCAACACGCCGCAATGGTTCGCCGCTATCGACCGCCCCGTGGGAGACGGGCAGGACGCGCATGGCCAAACGATCCGCGAGCGCGCGTTGAAATCGATCAACGACCTGGTGACGTTCACCCCCGCCTCGGGTCAGAACCGGCTGCGGTCGATGATGCAAACCCGGCCCGACTGGGTGCTGTCGCGACAGCGGGCCTGGGGCGTGCCTTTGACCTGTTTCACCAGGAATGGCGCGCTTCCCACGGACCCGGATTTCCTGTTGCGCGATCCGGCCGTGAACGCGCGCATCGCCGATGCTTTCGAGGCCGAGGGCGCGGATGCCTGGTACAAGCCCGGCGCCAAGGCGCGATTCCTGGGCAACGACTATGACCCCGAGGACTGGGAACAGGTCTTCGACATCCTCGATGTCTGGTTCGACAGCGGCTCGACCCATGCCTTCGTGCTGCGCGACCGCGCAGACGGCACGCCCGACGGGATCGCCGATGTCTACATGGAAGGCACCGACCAGCACCGCGGCTGGTTCCATTCCTCGCTCTTGCAGGCCTGCGGCACCAAGGGCCGCGCGCCCTATCGCAACGTGGTCACTCATGGGTTCACGCTGGACGAGAAGGGCAACAAGATGTCCAAATCGCTTGGCAACACGATCGTGCCCGAAGAGGTAGTCAAGCAATACGGCGCCGATATCCTGCGACTCTGGGTGGCGCAGACCGATTACACCGCTGACCAGCGGATCGGTCCGGAAATCCTCAAGGGTGTGGCCGACAGCTATCGGCGGCTGCGCAATACCATGCGTTTCATGCTGGGGGCGCTGGCCCATTACGACGCGGCTGACCGGGTAGAACCGGCGGCGATGCCGGAACTGGAACGCTGGGTGCTGCACCGGGTGGCCGAACTGGACCAGGTCGTGCGCGACGGCTATGCCCGGTTCGATTTTCAGGGCGTGTTCCAGGCGCTGTTCAATTTCGCCACGGTGGAGCTCTCGGCCTACTATTTCGACATCCGCAAGGATGCGCTCTATTGCGATGGCGCGGACAGCGATCGGCGCAAATCGGCGCTGACGGTGCTTGATATCCTGTTCCACCGCCTCACCACCTGGCTGGCCCCCGTTCTGGTCTTCAGCATGGAAGAGGTCTGGCTGGAACGCTTCCCGGGGGAGGAGAGTTCGGTCCACCTGGTGGATTTCCCGCAGACCCCGGCCGATTGGCGCGATGACGCCCTGGCCGCGAAATGGTCGGATGTGCGCCGGGCGCGCCGGGTGGTGACCGCCGCGCTGGAGGTGCAGCGCCGGGACAAGGTCATCGGCGCCTCTTTGGAGGCCGCCCCGGTCGTGCATGTCGATGCGGACACGAAGGCGATTCTCGATACCGTCAATTTCGACGATATCTGCATCACCTCGGGCATTCGCGTCACCACCGACCCGTCACCGTCCGAGGCGTTCCGCCTGCCCGAGGTCGCGGGCGTCGGCGTGGTCTTCGAAAAGGCCGAGGGCGAGAAATGCCAGCGTTGCTGGAAGATCCTGCCCGACGTCGGCCGGCATGCCCATGACGGCGTCTGTGGCCGTTGTGACGCGGCATTGGGCTAGGTGGCCCCGGGTCTGATGATGAACCGGACCCGGCTGGCGGCCCCCGCGCGGTCGGGCGGTATCGCCGCCGCCTGCCGATTGATCCAGATCAGCGCGGGATCCACCCGCGCGGTGTCTGATCCCACGTGACAAGGTAAAGGAGACACGCGAATGGCACATCCGTCCAAGACCGAGCTGCGCGACACGATGATGGCGCTGGAGACCGAAGAGTTGCAGGCCGCCCGCGAGCACTACGAAGCGTTCCTGAAAGACAGCCGCTTGGCCGAGAACGAACCCCATGAACGCGACGAGATGGCCGCGGCGCGTGTGGCGGCCGATCTTGCCCACGGGTTCGACGATCCGATTCATGACCACGAGGCCAAGATCGACGCGCTTGAGGCGCTGGATACCGGCCCCAATGACGAGGTCGGGCCCGGTGCCGTGGTCACGCTGAATGGCCGCAATTTCATCGTCGCCGTGGCTACGAGGAAATTCGAGTGCGGCGGCGAAACCTATATGGGGATCTCCCAGGAAAGCCCGATTTACAAGAAGATGGCCGGGTTGCGGGCAGGCGACAGTTTCGAACAGAACGGCGCCAAAATGGTGATCGACTCGGTTTTCTGAGGCCGGGTTAGCCGTCGATCCCGTGAAGGGCCTGCTGCACGGGTCCCGCGAACAACAGGTAAGCCGATGTGACGATCAACCCGCCCGTGACGATCGGGCCGGGGGCGAAGCCGGTCCAGGCCGCGTATCCGGCCAGGGATGTCCAGGCAAAGGCGAGCGGTAGCGACAGCGGACGCCACCGGGCAGTGCGGACCGGGTGGATGAATTTCACAGGCAGGAACATGGCGATGGTCAGCGCCGTGACCACGGCCAGGCAGATCGCCCAGTGCGGTTCGGTCGCGAAGAAGACCAGAACGACCATGTTCCAGCAGCCGGGAAACCCGGAAAAGGAATAATCCGTGGTCTTCATCCGGGTGTCCGCGAAATACATGGCCGAGCCGTAGGTGATGGCGATGATCGCCACCCAGCCCGACCAGCCATCCATCAAACCGGACGCATAGAGCGCATAGGCGGGAATGAACACGTAGGTCAGGTAGTCGATGATAAGGTCGAGCAGCACGCCGTCGAACTGCGGCGCGTTCTGCTTGACCTGGTAGCGCCGCGCCAGTGGCCCGTCGACCCCGTCCACGGCGAAGGCCACGACGAGCCAGACGAACATCATCGCCCAGTCCTGCTGGATCGCTTCGAGCATGGCGAGCATCGCGAAGACGGCACCGGTGGCGGTCAGAAGGTGGACGGCAAGGGCTTTGGATTGGGCTGTCATGGACGTGTCATGGAGGATTTGTTGGCTTGGCGCAACAGGTGGCGGGAGACGAAAGGAGTGGCTTCGCCACGCTGGACATCTCGTCGCCGTGCCTCCTCCTCGGGCTGGGGGCTTTGCCCCCGTCGGCCAGGGGCCGACTCCCCCACGGTATTTTCGACCCAAAGAAGCGGTCAGCCGCCCGAGCGGGGGTGGGCGCGGTCATAGACCTCCATCAGGCGGGCGGTGTCGACAGCCGTGTAGGCCTGCGTGGTCGAGAGCGAGGCGTGGCCGAGCAGTTCCTGGATGGCACGCAGGTCGCCACCGGCATTCAGAAGGTGCGTGGCGAAGCTGTGCCGCAGCGCGTGGGGCGTGGCCGTGGCCGGCAGGCCCAGCTGCAATCGCGCCTGTTCGGTAACTTTCTGGATGGCCCGCGCCGACAGGGCGCCGCCGCGGACCCCGCGAAAGAGCGGCGCGTCCGGCGCCAGGTCGTGCGGGCAGGCGGCGCTATAGGCCGCCACCGCATCGCGCGCGGTGGGCAGGGTCGGGACCAGGCGTTCCTTGCCCCCCTTGCCGCGGATGCGCAGCGTCTGGCCCAGCGGTGTATCGCGCCCCGTCAGGCCGAGGGCTTCGGAAATGCGCAGGCCGCAGCCATAGAGCAGGGTGACGACGGCCGCATCGCGGGCGGCGATCCAGGGGTCGGCGGCTTGCAGCTCGACCTGGTCGAGCATTTTTTGCGCCGCGTCTTCGGCCAGCGGACGTGGCAGTTTGGCCCGGAACCGGGGGGCGCGGGTGGCAAGGACGGCCGTGGGTTCGAATCCTTCGCGCTCCGCCAGCCATCGGTAGAAGCTTTTGACGGCCGAAAGCGAGCGCGCCAGCGACCGGGCGGCCACCCCGCGGCCGCGTTCATGGGCCATCCAGGCGCGCATGTCGGACGTCGTGATCCGGGCGATCGGCCCGAGGCCTTGGGCCTCGCCGTGGTGTCGGCTCATGAAGGCCAGGAATGAAAGGAGATCGCGCTGGTAGGCTGCGATCGTGTTGTCCGACGCGCCCTTGAGCGCGCGCTGGTGGTCAAGCCAGCGCGCGAGGGTATCGGACAGGGCCTGGGAGATCATGGCCTAGCCGAGCCAGCGCCGCATGACGCGTTCGAAGACGCCGGTGAAGAAGGCCAGCAGGTCGGTGCCTTGCTGGGGGGTGAACTGGTGCGGGTCTTCGGCCCCGAAGATTAGCATGCCGGGCAGGCGGCCTTCGCCCAGGTCGAGGCGCAGGCAGGCCTCGGAGCGAATGAAATCGGCCTTGTCGCCGAACAGCATCTCGTTGTCGGTGCGGACCTGGCGCAGGGTGACCTGGCGGATCGGGTGCGTCCGGCCCTGGGCGATGTAGCCCGCCACGAAGCCCGGTTCGGCGACGCAAAGCACGTCCTGCAGCTTGGCCACGGCGGGGTCCTCGGTTCGGGCGGCGGATTCGAGCACCAGGCGCACCGTGTCCACGCGCAGGATATCGGCGACGTCGCCCTTGAGGTCGGACAGGAAGCTTTCGAAGCGGTTGGCATCCATCATCCGCAGGATGGCACGGTGAATCTGGTTGGTGCCGGCCAGGTTTTCATAGGCTGCGGCGATGACGTTGCGGTGGGTGTCTTCGAGCCGGTCCAGCCGCGCCTCTAGCCTTTCCATGGCGATCCCGCGCAGGTCCACGATGTTGGACCCCATGGATTTCTCATTGGCGGTGATGAGCGCGCGCATGATGTCCTGATCTTCGAGCACAGCCTCGGGATCGGACAGAATACGGTCGCGGAACGCGCTGTAGCTATCGGGATTGCTGCTCATGACCATGCCAATCTTTTTCGTCGTGGCAGGTGTTTAGCAGAAAGAATTGAGACGCGGCCAGAACAAAATTCGGCCGCGCCCATATGATCGCGCCGGCGGCCGCGGATCAGACGATCTTGATCCCGGCTTTTTCCGCGTCCTTGAGGAAGGCGGCCAGGCCCTTGTCGGTCAGCACATGCTCGGCCATCTTGTGGATCACGGCCGGCGGCGCGGTGGCTACGTCGGCGCCGATCTTGGCGGCCTCGGACATGTGGTTGGCCGAACGGATCGAGGCGGCGAGGATCTGGGTGTCGTAGCCGTAATTGTCGTAGATCTCTCGGATATCGGCGATCAGGTCCATGCCGTCGAGGTTCAGGTCGTCGAGCCGCCCGATGAAGGGCGAGATGAAGGTCGCGCCGGCCTTGGCGGCCAGAAGCGCCTGGTTGGCCGAGAAGCAGAGCGTGACATTGACCATGTTGCCCTCGTCGCTGAGGGTCTTGCACGCCTTGAGGCCATCCCAGGTCAGCGGCACCTTCACGGCGATGTTGTCGGCGATCTTGGCCAGCTTGCGGCCTTCTTCGATCATGGCGGCGGCCTCGGTGGCGACGACCTCGGCGCTGACCGGGCCATCGACCATGTCGCAGATTTCCTTGGTCACTTCGAGGATATCGCGCCCCGACTTGGCGATCAGCGAGGGGTTGGTGGTGACACCGTCCACCATGCCAAGATCGTTCAATTCGCGGATGGCATCGACATCGGCCGTATCGACAAAGAATTTCATGGGTCTCTCCAGGTGGCATGAGGGTTGGCGTTTCTTTGGCGCTCGTTTACCCCATGTGGCAGGGGCGCGAAAGAGGCCAGAGGTGAGCGACGGATTCTTCGATGAAGGCGATTTGGTTGGGGTCATGACGACCCAGCCGCTGGATCGTGTTCTGGACTACAAAGCGCCCGAAGGGGGCTGTTGGCATGGCGCCTTCGTCGAGGTGCCGCTGGGGCCGCGCAAGGTGCTGGGCGTGGTCTGGGGCAAGGGGCGTGGCGACTTCGACAGATCGAAAATCCGCAGCGTGATCCGGGTTCTGGACGTGGCGCCGATGGCGCCGGACATGCGCGATTTCCTGGAACGGGCGGCCACCTACACCCTGACGCCGATGCCGGCGATGCTGCGGCTGGCGACGCGGGCGCCGGGACTGGGGGATGCCCCCTCGATGCGAAAGGTCTACAGGCCGGGTGACGCGGCGCCCGACCGGATGACCACGGCGCGCGAAAAGGTGCTGGGGGTGCTGCGCGACTATGGCGGGCTGGCTTTCACCCTGGGTGAACTGGCAGAGATGGCAGGGGTCTCGGGGTCGGTCGTCAAGGGGTTGGTCAAGCAGGGGACGGTCCGCGAAGAGGACGCGCCGCGCGATACGCCTTATCCCCGGCTGGACCCGGACCATGGCGGCAAGACCCTGACCGAGGCGCAGGAACGGGCGGCGGCGGCGCTGCGCGCGGGGATTGCGTCGGGGCGGTATGGCACCACCTTGCTGAAGGGTGTGACCGGGTCCGGAAAGACCGAGGTCTACCTGGAAGCCGTGGCCGAAACCCTGCGCGCGGGGCGTCAGGCGCTGGTGCTGTTGCCCGAGATCGCGTTGACCGAACAATTCCTGACTCGGATCGAGGCGCGTTTCGGGATGAAACCGGCCGAATGGCATTCCGGCGTGACCATGACCGAGCGGCGGCGCTGCTGGAAGATGGTCGGGCAGGGCGCCTGCCAGGTGGTGGTGGGCGCGCGCTCGGCGCTGTTCCTGCCCTTCCGCGACCTCGGGTTGATCGTCGTCGACGAGGAACACGACACCTCTTACAAGCAGGAAGACGGCGTCCTTTACAATGCCCGGGACATGGCGGTGCTGCGGGCCTCGCTGACCGGGGGGCAGGTGGTGCTGGCCTCGGCCACCCCGTCGCTGGAAAGCTGGGCCAATGCCGAGGCGGGAAAATATGCGCGGCTGGACCTGACCGACCGCTTCGGCGCGGCGGTTATGCCCGACATGGCCGCCATCGATATGCGGCTGGAGGATCTTCCGGGGGGCAAGTGGATTTCCCCCAGTCTGAAGCGAGAGGTTGATGCGCGGATCGCGCGGGGTGAACAGGCGCTCTTGTTCCTGAACCGGCGCGGCTATGCGCCGGTAACGATCTGCCGGGCCTGCGGCCACCAGATCGGCTGCGATCATTGTGATGCGACCATGGTCGAGCACCGGTTCCTGAAGCGGCTGATGTGCCATCAATGCGGCGAAACCCGGCCGATGCCGTCGGTTTGCCCCAGTTGTGAGGCCGAGGACAGGCTGGCCCCGGTCGGCCCGGGCGTGGAGCGGCTCGAGGAAGAAGCCCGGGCGCTTTGGCCGGACGCGCGTGTTGTCGTGCTTTCCTCGGACCTGTTCGGGTCGGCGCGGGCGTTGAAAGAGGCGATCGAGGGGATCGCCTCGGGCGATGCGGATATCATCATCGGCACACAACTTGTCGCCAAGGGGCACAACTTTCCCAAGCTAACCCTGGTGGGGGTGATCGACGCCGATCTCGGGCTGCAGGGATCAGACCTGCGCGCGGCGGAGCGGACGTTCCAGCTGTTGCGGCAGGTTGCGGGCCGGGCAGGCCGGGCCGAGGTGCCCGGCGTGGCGCTGCTTCAGACCTTTCAGCCCGAGCACCCGGTGATCCGCGCCATACTGGGCGGCGACGAAGAGGCGTTCTGGACCGCCGAAGCGGCGGAACGCGAAGCCGCGGGTGTGCCGCCCTACGGGCGTATGGCCGGCATCATCCTGTCCTCGCCCGAGGCGCAGGCGGTTTTCGACCTCGGCGCGGAAATGGCCCGCAATGACGCGCCGCTGCGCAGGATCGGCGCGCAGGTCTTCGGCCCGGCCCCCGCCCCCATCGCGCGCATTCGCGGGCGCCACAGGGTACGTCTGCTGGTCAAGGCCGACAAGGCCGCCCCGCTTCAGCAGGCGCTGGCGCAATGGGCGGATCAGTTTCGCCTGAAGGGGGACCTGCGCATGGCGATAGACATCGACCCGCAGAGCTTCTATTGAGGCCGGCTTTCAAGTCGAGTGCTGCGCACGCACTTTTCTTGAATTAGGGGGCGCTGCCCCCCGTTGCGTGCGGGTCACGCGACTCCCTCGCGGTATTCTCGACCCAAAGAGGTCAGGCGGGCTGCGCGCGCATTCC
This sequence comes from Alphaproteobacteria bacterium, assembly GCA_009908505.1. Taxonomy (GTDB): domain Bacteria; phylum Pseudomonadota; class Alphaproteobacteria; order Rhodobacterales; family Rhodobacteraceae; genus Salibaculum. Next base: position 8,616 of record JAAAPD010000047.1, read on the forward strand.
ACGTTGGTCCACAAGGAAGTCGGTCAGCATGCCGCCGATCCACATGGATGTCAGCGCGACCCAGGCCGTGCCCGCGAAGACTGAGCCGCCGGTGACGCCCGCGCCGATGGCGCAGCCGCCGGCGAGCATCCCGCCGAAGCCCATCATGGCGGCCCCGGCAATGGCGCGGCGCATGTTGGCCTCGTCCTCGAAGCCCTGGAACTTGAATTCCCGTGTCAGGACCGAAGCGATGAAAGACCCCAGGAAGACCCCCGGCACCAGCCCGATAGAGAAAGTCAGGACCGGGGCGGGTTCGAGGAAGAACATCAGCGTGTTGGCCGAGGGGCCGGTGAATGTCGCGCTTTCGATGGTGATCGGATCGAACGCGATCTGGCTGAGCGACGTGGTCAGGATCCAGCCCACGGCAACGGCGAAGCCCACGCCCGAGGCGAAGACCAGGCGCGCGGCACCGATCCGGTTGCGCCGGGACAGAACCAGGGCCAGCCCGGCCAGCACGACACCCAGGGCCAGACCGCCCCAGTCCGGCAGGCGTGCGGTGGTCATCAGGTCGAGGTTGCGCCCGCCCTGGGTGATCCACATGCCGGCCAGCCGGTCGCGTAGCGGTGCCAGCCAGCCGTGAAGGGACATCTGTGCGACGACCGCAAAGACCAGCCCCGAGATGACGGACCGCAGGTTGCCCGTGGCCGCCAGGACCAACAGTCGGCCAGAGCAGCCCCGCGCCAGGATCATGCCCGCCCCGAAGAGCAACCCGCCGATGATGGCGCCCGACCAGCTGCCCGGCACGGCCATGATCCGTGCCTCGGTCACGTTGACATGGCCCAGAAGTCGCGCGCCCTGCACCCAGACAAGCGCGGTCGAGAAGGTCAGCAGCCAGACCGCGACCTTGTCGCCCCAGATGCCGCGCGCGAATTCGCTGGTCGCCGCCCGCAGGCAGAAGCGCGACCGCTGGGCAGCCACGCCGAAGATCACGCCGGTGATCACGCCGAACAGGGCGGCGGTCTGTGCTTCGCCCAGGGTTTCGGCAAGATACAGGATAAGGTCCATTGGGCTTTCGTCCTTGGTTGTTTCCGCGAATATGCCGGAACCTGAATATATGCGCCTTGATATGGATCAGACGCGAGGTGGACGCCGCTGCTCTTGGACCCGTCGGCTCATTTCCCCTCGCCAAGCGGGCAGAAAGGGCTTAGATCGCCACGCCATGCGCATCGTTCCCCTGGCCGACGCCCGGTCCCTGCCGTTCTGGCGCAGGCCCGTGACGCTCCTGTTCCTGATGGCGGCCGCCATGCCGGTGGCCTTCGCGACGTGGTCGGCGCTGCTGAACAATTTCGTTGTCGATGTCGCGGATTTCGACGGGTCCGACATCGGCTGGCTCCACACGGTGCGCGAGATCCCCGGGTTCCTTGCGATCGGGGTGATCGCCCTGCTCATGCTGTTCCGCGAACAGGTGCTCGGGCTTGTCGCGCTGGGCGTGCTGGGCGTTGCCACGGCCCTGACCGCGCAATTTCCGTCCATGGGCGGCATCCTGACCATCACGATGCTGTCCTCGATCGGGTTTCATTATTTCGAGACGGTCAACCAGTCGCTGCAATTGCAGTGGATCGACAGGCAGCGCGCGCCGCAGATGCTGGGCTGGATCATGGCGGCCGGGTCAGGGGCGACGCTGGCGGCCTATGTGCTGATCGTGCTGACCTGGGAAAGCTTCGATCTGGGCTACAATTTCGTTTACATGGTCTCCGGCGGGTTCACCGCGCTGGTGGCGCTGTTCTGCTACCTGGCCTATCCGCAATTCGAGAGCCCGCATCCCCAACTCAGGCAGATGGTGTTGCGCCGTCGATACTGGCTGTATTACGCATTGCAATTCATGTCCGGGGCGCGGCGGCAGATCTTCGTGGTGTTCGCCGGGTTTATGATGGTGGAACGCTTCGGGTTTCAGGTGCACCAGGTCACGGCCCTGTTCCTGGCCACGCTGGTGGCCAACATGGTCTTTGCCCCCTTGATGGGCAGGCTCGTGGGCCATTGGGGCGAGCGGGCCGCGCTCGTCTTCGAATATGTCGGATTGATGGCCGTGTTCCTGGCCTATGGCGGCATCTACTGGTTCGGCTGGGGTGTTGTGCTGGCCGCGGGACTCTACGTGGTGGATCATCTATTCTTCGCGTTGGCGCTGGCGCTCAAGACCTATTTTCAGAAGATCGCCGATCCCGGCGACATCGCGCCAACGGCGGCCGTGGCCTTTACCATCAATCATATCGCGGCGGTCTTTCTGCCGGCGCTGCTGGGGTATCTCTGGCTGGTTTCGCCGGCGGGGGTCTTCGCCTTGGCGGCCGGCATGGCCGGGGTGTCCCTGATCCTGGCCCTGATGATCCCGCGCCATCCCGGACCGGGCAACGAAACCATTTTTGCGCGGGTCATGCCCGCCCCTGCGGAGTAGACGATGGCGACTTTCACTGCCCTGACGACACTTGACGGCAAGGATTCGGCCCAGGCACTGGGCGATGCGATGGAGGGTCTGGACCCGGCGCCCACCGGCGTCGGCGTGTTCGAGCTCGAGGACGGCTCGGGCCTGTGGGAGGTCGGCGGCTATTTCGAAGAGGCCCCCGACGAGGTGGCGCTCGCCCTGCTGGCGGCGGCGCACGGGGCAAGGCCCTTTGCCGTGTCCGAGCTGCCCGAGGTGGATTGGGTCGCGCATGTGAAACGGGAACTGGCCCCGGTCGAGGCGGGGCGCTTCTTCGTCCATGGCGGCCATGATGCCGACAAGCTGCCCGAGGGACGTGTGGGCCTGCTTATCGAGGCGGCCATGGCCTTCGGCACAGGCCACCATGGCACGACGTTGGGGTGTCTGAAGGGGTTTGATAGCTTGCTGAACCAAGGGCGCTTGCCGGGCACCGTGGCCGATATCGGCTGTGGCACCGCCGTGCTGGCCATGGCCGCGGCGAAATGCCTTCCGGGCGCGCAGGTCATCGCCATCGATATCGACCCCGTCGCCGTCGAGGTGGCTGAGGCAAACCTCGCCGCCAATGGCATGGCCGGGGCCGTGACCTGCGTCGAGGCCGCGGGTTTCGGTGCCGCCCCGCTGGCAGAGCTTGCCCCGTTCGACCTGGTCTTCGCCAATATCCTGAAGGGGCCGCTGATCGACTTGGCCCCGGACATGGCGGCCCATGTGGCGCCGGGAGGACACGTGATTCTCTCGGGGATTCTCAATCCCCAGGCCGACGAGGTCATCGCTGCTTATTCACGAAACGGGTTCAATCTGGTCAACCGTGATGAGATTGTAGACTGGACGACGCTGGTCCTGGAGAAAACTCCCTGAATTTACGGTGCAAATCTGTGCATTCACGAGGTTTGCCCCATTTTCGCCACAATCCAGCGACAAGGTCGTCACACTGTGGTGGGGGTCACAGTGAGGCTGCCATGTCTTTTGATGCTGGATTTGACAAGCGGGTGAACCGCATCGTTCGCACCCATGACAGAATCCGCCGTAACGGCGTGGTTCATCGCGTGGGCAAGGACGGATTGATCGTGACGCGCCCGCGCATCGCGCGCCCGCGCTTTCCGCTGCGCGGTGTGCTGATCGTTGTGCTGCTGGGCTTTGCCTTCAAAGGCTTGCTCTGGGCGCAGATCGGCGCGGTCAGCTACAATGAGCGGGTCGCGCAGTTGCGCGAGGGAACGGTGGTCGAGAAGGCTGGCGCCTGGCTCTTGCAGGAAGATGCGGTGACCATCTGGATCGGCCAACAGGCGCGCCCCTATCTGCGCCGCTGACCCCGTTCCTTCCAAGATATAAAACAGGCCGCGCCGGGTTGCCCGTACGCGGCCCAATTTTTTCTCGGTGGGGTCTCGCTCAGCGGTAGCTGCGCGCGGCGATCTGGTCGATGTCGCCGGGATTCAGGCCGATATCATCCAATTCGCGGGCGCTGAGTTTGGACAGGGCCTTGCGGGTCACGCGGGCGTCGTTCCAGCTTGCGATCGCGCCAAAGAGGCGGGCGATGGAAAAGCCGTAGCCGTTGAGCGGGCGGTTCATGTCGATGGCGGCCATGGGGGGACTCCTTTGGAAAATGGGCGGGCGCCGTGTGTCTTTCTGATCCGCAGCTAGGGATGACCGACATATCGCACCAGTCCTTTTTACGCATGGCTCGCATGCATTTTCTGCATGGCGAGAGGGTCGGGTAAGCGCATGATAATAAATGGTAAATTCATGTAGCGCGGGTGTCGCTTTCAGGCTTTGAAATGGCGAAAACGAACCATAATTCGCCGCTGTGTCGCGGCCGGACCGGACAAGTGTCGTTTTCCGACTTCGCATTGCGCCTTGGCCAATGTTCGCCTTTTGTGCTAGGGCTGTTGCAAAAGAGCAATATGACGGGCAAGGACAAGGCACAGATGCGGGTATTGGGCATAGATCCGGGGTTGCGAAACATGGGCTGGGGCCTGATCGACGTTGCGGGATCGCGCCTGTCGCATGTGGCCAACGGCATCTGCAAATCGGCCGGACCGGACTTGGCGGCGCGGCTTTTGTCGCTGCATGACCAGTTGCAGGACATCATGGAGAACCATGCGCCTGACGTGGCCGCCGTCGAACAGACCTTCGTGAACAAGGACGGGGCCGGAACGCTGAAACTGGGCCAGGCGCGAGGTGTCGCCGTTCTGGTGGCGGCGCGCGCTGGTCTGCGTGTCGGCGAATATGCCCCCAACGCGGTGAAAAAGGCGGTGGTGGGCGTCGGCCATGCGGACAAGGCGCAGATCGCCCACATGGTGCGCCTGCAATTGCCCGGGGTCGACTTGGCCGGGAAGGATGCCGCCGATGCGCTGGCCATCGCCATCTGCCATGCCCATCACCTGCAATCGGCCGGGCACCTGTCGCGGGCCGTCGCAAGGGCCTCGGCATGATCGGGCGGCTGGCCGGGCGGTTGGAATACCGCGCCGCCGATCACGTGCTGATCGATGTGCGCGGCGTGGGCTACATGGTCTTCGTCTCGGACCGCACCATGGCCGCGCTGCCCGGCGTGGGCGAAGCGGTGGCGCTTTATACCGACTTGCTGGTGCGCGAGGACCTGCTGCAGCTTTTCGGCTTCACCTCGCTGGTGGAAAAGGAATGGCACCGTCTGCTGATGGGCGTTCAGGGGATCGGCGCCAAGGCCTCGATCGCGATCCTTGGCGCGCTTGGCCCCGACGGGGTCAGCCGGGCCATCGCCCTTGGGGATTGGGCGGCCGTTGCCTCGGCCAAGGGGGTGGGGCCGAAAACCGCCAAGAAGGTGATCCTGGAATTGAAGGACAAGGCCCCGGCCGTCATGGCGATGGGCGCGGCGGCCCCGATCGGCGGCTCCGCCGCAACCGGGGCAGGGGAGGATGAGCCGGTCATCGAAACGGTCGCGCCCCGCACCGCGCCCGCCGCCGATGGCGCGGCGCAGTCCGAGGCGCTGTCGGCCCTGACCAACCTGGGCTATGGCCCCTCCGAGGCGGCCAGTGCTGTCGCACAGGCCCTTGGCGACGATCCCGGCGCGGAAACCGGCGCCCTGATTAAGGCGGCATTGAAGCTGCTGGCGCCGAAAGGATAGGAGGGGCGTATCATGGCAGAGCCCGACCCGACCCTTCGCCCCGACCGCCAGCCCGAGGATGCCGACCGTGCCCTGAGGCCGCAATTGCTGGACGAATTCATCGGCCAGGCCGAGGCCCGCGCGAACCTGCGCGTTTTCATAGAAAGCGCGAAGCGGCGTGGCGAGGCCATGGATCACACGCTGTTCCACGGCCCGCCGGGCCTGGGCAAGACGACCCTCGCCCAGATCATGGCCAAGGAGCTTGGGGTGGGGTTCCGAATGACCTCGGGGCCGGTTCTGGCCAAGGCGGGCGACCTTGCCGCGATCCTGACCAATCTCGAACCGCGCGACGTGCTGTTCATCGACGAGATCCACCGACTGAACCCGGCTGTTGAAGAAGTGCTCTACCCCGCGCTGGAGGATTTCGAGCTGGACCTGGTCATCGGCGAGGGGCCGGCGGCCCGCACCGTGCGGATCGAGTTGCAGCCCTTCACGCTGATCGGTGCGACGACACGCATGGGGCTTCTGACGACGCCGCTGCGCGATCGCTTCGGCATTCCCACGCGGCTGCAATTCTATACCACCGAGGAACTGCACGAGATCGTCACTCGCGGCGCGCGCCTGCTGGGGGCGCCTGCGACAGAGGGCGGGGCACAGGAAATCGCCCGCCGCGCCCGGGGCACGCCGCGCATCGCCGGGCGGCTGCTGCGCCGCGTCGTGGATTTCGCCGTGGTCGAGGGCGACGGGACGGTGACCCCCGAGATCGCCGACCGCGGCCTGACCAGGCTCGGGGTCGACCACCTTGGGCTGGACGGGGCCGACCGGCGCTACCTGACGCTGATCGCCGAAAGCTATGGCGGCGGCCCCGTCGGAATCGAGACCCTATCGGCGGCCCTGAGCGAGAGCCGCGACGCGCTCGAAGAAGTGATCGAACCCTACCTGCTGCAACAGGGCCTGATCCAGCGCACGCCGCGTGGGCGCATGTTGGCGCAGGCGGCCTGGCGGCATCTGGGGATCGAGGCGCCGCGGGACCAATCCGACCTTTTCAAAACCTGACAGCAGCAGGGCCGCTTTCGTTGCATTGCGCTGGTATCTGTCGCAAGAAGCGTCCGAACCAGAGGGGGCGCAACATGGGCGTTTTCGAAAGATACCTGTCGGTCTGGATCGCGGGGGCGATCCTGCTGGGCATCGTCATCGGCAACCTGGCCCCGCCGCTGGTGAATGCCATCGCGGAGGCCGAATTCGCCAGTGTCAATCTTGTCGTGGCGGTGCTGATCTGGGCCATGGTCTACCCGATGATGGTGGGTGTCGATCCGGGCTCGTTGGGTCAGGTGGCCCGCCAGCCGCGCGGGCTGCTGATCACGCTTGCGGTCAACTGGCTGATCAAGCCCTTCACCATGGCCGCGCTGGCGGTGCTGTTCTTCGAGGTGGTCTTTGCCCCGTGGATCGCGCCGGAGGACGCCCAGCAATACATCGCCGGGCTGATCCTGTTGGGGGCCGCGCCCTGTACGGCCATGGTCTTCGTCTGGTCGCAGTTGACGCGCGGCGACGAGAATTACACGCTGGTCCAGGTCACGGTGAATGACCTGATCATGGTCGTCGCCTTCGCCCCCATCGTGGCCTTCCTGCTTGGGGTCACGGATATCGTGGTGCCTTGGGAAACCTTGATCCTGTCGGTGCTGCTGTTCATCGCGCTGCCGCTGGCGGCGGGGCTGATCACCCGGCGCAGGCTGGGGTCGGCAGCGGCCATCGTGGCCTTCCAAACGCGCATCAAGCCCTTTTCGGTCATCGGCCTGATTGCCACGGTGGTGATCCTGTTCGGCCTGCAAGGCCAGGTGATCCTCGACAAGCCCTCGGTCATCGTGCTGATCGCGGTTCCGATCCTGCTGCAAAGCTACGGGGTCTTCGCACTGGCCTATGCCGCGGCCTTCGCCCTCAAGGTACCGCATCGGGTGGCGGCACCCTGTGCCCTGATCGGCACGTCGAACTTCTTCGAACTGGCCGTGGCCGTCGCGATCAGCCTTTTTGGTTTGAATTCCGGCGCGGCCTTGGCAACGGTGGTGGGCGTTCTGGTGGAGGTGCCCGTGATGCTGACATTGGTGGCTTTCGCCAATCGCACGCGGGCGCGTTTCACAGCCTGACAAACCAAGGGACCAACATGACCTTCCCCGCCGACAAGATCGAAGCGCTTTTCACCCGGTCGGATGGTACGTTCCTGTGCGCCCGTTGGGGCCGGCCCATCGTGCCCATAGTCTTCGGCGTCCAGGACGAGACCTTGTCGCTGGTCAAGGGCGCGTTCGAGGCGGTCTGCGCCCTGTCCGGTCACAAGATGGCCGAGACCGACCCGGAACTGGGCACGAATGTCATGGTCTTCTTCTTCCGCGACTGGTCAGAGCTGACACAGGTGCCGGACCTCGACCGGCTGGTGCCCGATCTGGGGCCTTTGGTGGATCGGCTTTCGGCACAGGATGCCAACCAGTACCGCATCTTCCGCTTCGACGAGGATGGCGCGATCCGCGCCTGTTTCATCTTTATCCGCATGGATGCCGAGATGATGAAGGTGCCCGCTGAAACGCTCGCCCTGTCGCAGGCGGTGCAGACGATCCTGCTGTGGTCCGATACGGCCTTTACCGACGCCTCGCCGCTTGCCTTGGCCGATGGCGTCGCCGTGCTGCGCCCCGATATCGCCGGGGTGATCCGGGCGGCCTATGACCCGGTTCTGCCCGCGGTGGCCCACGACGCCAGCCACGCACTGCGCCTGTCCGCCCGCATGAAGGCCCTGCAATGACACATCGCCTGCCCATTCGCGTCTATTACGAGGATACCGACCTTGCAGGGATCGTCTATTACGCCAATTACCTGAAATTCATCGAACGCGCCCGCACCGAATGGGTGCGCGGGATGGGTGTGGACCAGGCACGGCTGAAGGCGGACGAGGGGGTCGTGTTCGCCGTGCGGCGGGTCGAAGCGGATTACATGCAGCCGGCGAAATTCGACGACGAGCTGGTCGTCGAAACAACGGTCGAGGCGATGACCGGTGTTCGGATGGTTCTGAAACAGGACGTGATGCGCGACGGCGTGGTTCTGTTTTCCGCCCTTGTGACTTTGGTGGCGATCGGGGCCGAGGGGCGGCCAGTACGCCTGCCCGATCATTTGCGCCGGACAGTGCACTGATTGCGTGTCGTCATTTACCTAGTAGGCGGGTTGCACCACGCGCAGATAGGGGCTTAGGCGAACCGAGCCGGCGCCGAATTCCTTCCGGACATGGGCCTCGGAACGATCGTCGGGGATGATGGTAATGTCGCCATCCTCCCAGTCGCTGGGGGTGGCCGCGCCGGTGCGGTCGCGCAGTTGAAGGGCATGCACCACGCGCAACACTTCTCCCGTGCGGCGTCCGATGAAGATCGGGTACTCGAAGATCATCCGCAAATGTTGCGACGGATCGATCAGAAAGCTCTTGCGGATCGGCCAGGCCTCGGATTCCTTCTCGTGCATCATGCCGAAAAGCCTGGATAGTTTCAGGTCCGGGTCATGGGCGCAGGGGAAATCGACCTTTACATTGAACAGTCGGGCGATGTCGGCGTGCCACTGGGTCTGCTCGTCGAGCGTCGAGCCGGTCAGGGCAAGGTTCTTGACGTTCGCGGCCTTCCAGGCGGCTGAATAGCTGGCGACCGAGGCGATCTCGCTCGTGCAAACCGGCGTCTTGGCGGCCGGATGGCTGAATAGATGCACCCAGTGCCCCTCGGCCCATTCCCAGAACTTCAAGGAACCCTGCGTCGTCTCAACGTTGAAGTCGGGAAAGATGTCACCGATCCGAGGAAGCCACCTGACGGTGCGCCGCAGTGCTGGAGGAAGTCTCACGAGCTGGTTGTCTGCGTCGCGCGGGGCAAAAAACTGGATACTCATCTGATACTCCTTTTCTGCCTGTTCAGGTTGTACCTTGTTGCTTTTCTCAGTCTCTGACGTTGATCCGAATTGTGTCCAAAATCGGGCAGATTTGTTCGAAATTGTCGGGATCGGTTGCGGCGAATGTCGATTGTATTCATGGTCGCGCCTCCGGCAGACAGAGTGTTCGCGTGGTTGCTTTCGCAGAAATCTTGTGTTTCAAATGCCGGTTTTTATGAGGTTGCACTAGGTTTGAAGACCCGCAGGCATTCCAGCCTTACCGAAGGAATCGACCGATGGTCGCCACGACATCAAGGGCCCTCGTCCACGACGAGATAGAGGAAAGCCAGACAGACATTGTCAGACATCTGCGTAAGGAAGGTTTCGCGGTCGAGACTCTCCCGCCCGAGGAATGTCCGATCAACTGGGTCCGCCATGTCGGCGTGGATATCTGCATGATCGGCGGTGGCTTTCGATCCATGGACGCATTCGAAATCGCACGGCGGCTGCGACATGAAACCGCCTGCGGCGTGATTTTTCTGGGCAGGCGAAATGATGAAATGGATGCCGTCTTGGCGCTGGAAATGGGGGCCGACGATTTCGTGGCAAAGCCTGTGCGCCTGCGCGAGCTGGCAGCGCGCGCCCGCTCTGTCCGGCGAAGAACCAAGATCACACCGCCCCTGAAAGGCGGTGAACGTCCCCTTCCTGATGGTTACCTGCGCCGTATTGATGACATCGAGATGTGTGGTGTGCAGCGCACCGTCAGGGTGGCAGGTGACGAGATCAAACTGACCCCACTGGAATTTGATGTTCTGATGGCGTTCGCTGTGAACGTGAACAAGGTTTTGTCCCGGCAGGCGATCATCGAGAAGGTGCGTGGAAAGCATTGGGCGATCAATGATCGGGCTGTGGATGGGGTCATCTACAGCCTTCGTGGCAAGATGTTTCCCGATGGTTCTGGTGCGCAGCGGATTCGAACCCTGCATGGGCGCGGTTACATGCTGGTCCAGTCGGGCGCATCGTCCGAGGCGTAAGCGCAGCGAAGTCGAAGCCTCATTCTGTGCTGCCGACCGGCCTGCCAGCGGTATTCCGCCGAAACTGGCACTGACAGCGTAGGAAATTCCGCAGTTTCGCGGGTTTTCTTGGATTTCGGTTTGATTTCCGGCTAAACCTGACGCCAAATCC
>JAAAPD010000072.1 GCA_009908505.1 Alphaproteobacteria bacterium
AACGCAGCGACCACCCGGCTGTATCGATCTGCCTCAATGGCAAGAAAGCAAATGACTTTCTCAAGGAACACAGCCTCGCGTGGGCAACGGGAGAGAAAACGCCCCTTGGGAAGCTCCGTGATCGCCATGCCATGAAGATCTTGCTGATCGGGGTCGGCTGGAACCGATGCTCAGCCCTTCACACAGCCGAGACCTTTGCACAACACAAGCGGACAAAGACGCGGCGCTTCAAGAACGGTGGCCCCAACGGATCATGGATCGAAACACCCGACGTAGCAGATGATATGAACCGGCTGTTCCCGACAATTGGTGAGGCGTTCGAAAAGACCGGCGCTGTTTCTTTCGGTAAATTCGGAGGTGCCGAATGCAAAGTATGCGATTTTCGATCTCTAGTCGATTTCGCCACTGACTGGATCGACTGCGCCAACAAAAGAAGCGGCGATCTCAGCTAAAGGATCTGTGCTGCCCAATGGCTGCTTCGTCCCGCAAACCAGTCCTTCGCCGTAACCAGCGCTATCCCTGTTCAGGCACCAGGATCTCGCGCTTGCCCACGTGGTTGGCCGCCGACACGACGCCCTCCTCCTCCATCTGCTCGACCAGCCGCGCGGCCTTGTTGTAGCCGATGGCCAGCTTGCGCTGGATGTAGGAGGTGGAGCATTTGCGATCCTTCGCGACGATGGCAACGGCCTGATCGTAGAGCGCATCCTCGCCGCTGGTATTGCCACCCAGGCCAAGCACCGCGTCGATATTCGCCTCTTTCTCGTCATCGGGGCCGTCGACGACACCCGACTTGTATTCGGGCGGACCGAAGGCCTTGAGGTAGTTGACGATTTCCTCGACCTCCTCGTCGGAACAGAACGGCCCGTGTACGCGGGTGATCTTGGACCCCCCGGCCATGTAGAGCATGTCGCCCATGCCCAGCAGCTGCTCTGCCCCCTGCTCACCAAGGATCGTGCGGCTGTCGACCTTGGACGTCACCTGGAAGGAAATCCGGGTGGGGAAGTTGGCCTTGATCGTGCCGGTGATCACATCGACCGACGGGCGCTGCGTGGCCATGATGAGGTGAATGCCAGAGGCCCGCGCCATCTGCGCAAGGCGCTGGATGCAGGCCTCGATCTCCTTGCCCGCGACCATCATGAGGTCGGCCATCTCATCAACGATGACGACGATATAGGGCATTTTTTCCGGCGCCATCTCCTCGGTCTCGAAGACAGGTTCGCCCGTTTCGTCGTCGAAGCCGGTCTGGACGGTGCGGCTGAACATCTCGCCCTTGGCCTGGGCGTCGGCGACGCGACTGTTATAGCCTTCGATGTTGCGCACGCCCATCTTGGACATCTTGCGATAGCGCTCTTCCATCTCGGCCACGACCCATTTGAGCGCGACAACCGCCTTTTTCGGGTCGGTCACGACCGGCGACAACAGGTGCGGGATACCGTCATAGACGGACAGCTCCAGCATCTTGGGGTCGATCATGATCAGGCGGCATTCCTCGGGCGACAGCTTGTAGAGCAGCGACAGGATCATCGTGTTGATCGCCACGGACTTGCCAGACCCGGTGGTGCCGGCGATCAGAAGGTGGGGCATCTTGGCCAGGTTCGCGACGATCGGATCACCGCCGATATCCTTGCCCAACGCCAGCGGGAGGCGGTGGTTGCCGTCGCCGTAATCGCGGGTGGACAGGATCTCGCGGAACGACACCATCTCGCGGTTCTCGTTGGGCAGTTCGATCCCGATGACGGACCGGCCCGGCACGGTGCTGACACGGGCCGACAGCGCCGACATGGAGCGCGCGATATCGTCGGCCAGCCCGATCACGCGGCTGGCCTTGAGCCCCGGCGCCGGTTCCAGTTCGTACATGGTCACGACGGGGCCAGGGCGGACGCTGACGATCTCGCCCTTGACGCCGTAATCGTCCAGAACGGTTTCCAGCATCCGGGCGTTTTCCTCGAGCGCCTCGTCGGACAGGTGATGGCGCGTGATCTCGTCGGGCGAGGTCAGCAGGTTCAGCGGCGGCGTCTCGTAGGCCGGACGGCTCTCTTCGAATTGCAGGCTGGGCTGGGCCTCGGCCCGGGCCTGGCTGGACGGTTGCACCGCCTTTTTGGTCGGGTGCTGAACCATTTTGCGCGGCTCGGCGGCGGCTTGCGTGGGTGCAGCGGGCGCCTCGGTATCGAACAGCGGCTCGGCGGTCAGCGGGCGGGCGGTTTCGGTATCGGGCCTGGGGTCGGGTGACGATTGCAGAGGAGGCTCGGGCGGCAGGTTCAACCCGTGCGGCTGACTGGCGCCGAGGGTCAACGGCTGTGGCCCGGTCGGCTGCGTGATCTGCGGTTCACGGCGGCTCGCGATGGCGGCCGTGACGGCCGGGTTCACGCCGGGTCTTGGCGTAACGGGATCGGCCCCGCCACTGCGGGCACGGATGGCGTCGCTGATGCGGGCGCGGACGCGATCGCCATCGGTCGCCGGCAGGTCACCGGCCGGACCGCCGCGTTCCACCAGTTCGGGTTCGGGCATCGGATCGGGCGACCGTTTGAGCAGCGAGGGCATCCGCGCGAACAAGCCGCCGCCGGTCTCCGGCGGTGCGGGGTCCGCCTCGTCATCGATCGGGTCGAAATCCTCGTAGCGACGCCCCATCGACGGGGTTGCGCGCACCACCGGGGTCTCCCGACCGGCCTGGTGCCGCGGCTCGGGGATCGCGCGGGCTGCGGCAATATCGGCCTCGTGCTCCGCGCGCTCGGCACGGGCCTGTTCTCGGCGCGCCTGGACATTCGCGCGCAGTGCCTGCGCCCCGCGGAAAGAGGCGCTGGCCCCGCGGCCAAGCCCACGCAGAAGAAAGCTGTAGGCCAGGATCAGGCCGATCAGAAGAAACCGGCCCAGCGCCTTGACCTCGCGCCAGGTAAAGCCCAGCACGAACGCCCCAAGCGCAAGAACGCCAAGGCCGGACAGAAGCGACATCAGCTTGATGCCCCAGCTGGGCGACATCGGCAGAATGGTCAGCACGATCGACAGGACGGTATCGCCGAACAGCCCGCCAAGTCCGAAATTGTGCACCCAATCCGGCCCGGTCGTCAGGGTCGAGGCATAGATCGCCAGCAACGCCACGGCGATGGGGGCGAAAACAAGGCGGCCCAGCGCGCGTTCCGGCACCCGGTGAAAGACAAGCCGCAGACCCCAGACCGCGATCAGGGCCGCGATACCCCAGGACGCCCAGCCGATGATCATGAAGACCGGCGCCGCGATCATGGCGCCGAACCGGCCCAGCCAGTTCTGCACCGGTGCATCGGTGGCAGCCATGAAACTGGGGTCATCCGGCGAGTAGGAGCCGAACATCATCGCCACCATCACGCCAAGAATCACAAGGCCGATCCCCAGCAATTCCTTGCCGCGCTTTTCAAGCGCGGCCTGCATGTTGCTGTCCAGTAGCGGGTCACGTTGCCGGGTCTGATAGGACGCCATGTTCTTCCTCATGCTCGATCATACAGGCAGGCGCGGATCCGGGTCAGACCGCGCTTTACATCTTGTTTCGGGGCCACCATCGCGACCCGGATGAACCCGTTGCCGGGGTCGCCATCGGGACCGGGGCGG
>JAAAPD010000084.1 GCA_009908505.1 Alphaproteobacteria bacterium
GCAGAAGGGAGAACAGCCATGGACGACTTGCGTCTGGGCGTGAACATCGACCACGTGGCCACCGTGCGTAACGCCCGCGGCGGGGCCTACCCCGACCCCGTCCGCGCCGCCAAGCTGGCCGAGGCGGCCGGCGCCGACGGGATCACCGCGCACCTGCGCGAGGATCGTCGCCACATCTCGGATCGTGACATCGCGGCACTGACCGAGGCACTGGAGACACCGCTCAATTTCGAGATGGCCGCGACAGAGGAAATGCAGCGCATCGCCCTGCGGCACCGCCCGCATGCCGTTTGCATCGTCCCCGAAAAGCGCGAGGAACGCACCACCGAGGGCGGGCTCGAAGTCGCGCGCGAGGAAAACCGCCTGGCGCATTTCATCGCGCCGCTGCGCGAAGCGGGCTGCCGGGTGTCGATTTTCGTTGCGGCCGACCGGCGCCAGATCGAGGCCGCGCACCGCATCGGCGCGCAGGTGGTCGAGTTGCACACCGGCGCCTACTGCGATGCCCACGCCGAGGGCCGCCTCGCCGACCGCGACCATGAACTGGAGGGCCTGCGCGAGATGGCCGCGCTTGCCCAGTCACTGGGCCTCGAGGTGCACGCGGGCCATGGCCTGACCTTCGAGACCGTGCAGCCCGTGGCCGCCTTTCCCGAAGTCAGGGAACTGAACATCGGCCATTTCATCATCGCCGAGGCGATCTTCATGGGGCTGGACCCGGCGATCCGCGAGATGCGCCGCCTGATGGACGAGGCCCGCGGTGCCTGATGTCCTGATCCCGCTCCCGGTCCTGCTGGGGGGCTGGATGCTCGCCGCCGGAAGTCCGGGCCCGGCGACGCTGGCGATCTCGGGCACCGCGATGGGATACGGCCGCGCGACGGGCACGGCGCTGGCGCTGGGCATCGTCGCCGGCTCGGCCAGCTGGGGCATCGCCGCAGGGTTGGGGTTTTCGGCGGTCATGATGTCGAACGCCTGGCTGTTCGAGGCGCTGCGTCATGCCGGTGCCGCCTATCTCCTTTATCTTTCGCTGAAATCCCTGCGCGCGGCCTGGGCCGGTGGCCCTGCCGCGCAGGCGGCGGTGCCGCGCGGTAGGTTTTTCGTTAAGGGGCTGCTCATCCACCTGACCAATCCAAAGGCAATGCTGGCCTGGGGGTCGATTTACGCCATCGCGCTGCCCCCGGGGGCCGGCCTGCTGGCGGTCTGGCAGGTGTTCGCCATGCTGGCTGGCGTCTCGGCGGCAATGTTTCTGGGCTATGCTTGGCTGTTCTCGGTGGGGGCGATCTCAAAGGCCTATGCCCGCGCCCGGCGCTGGTTCGAACTGGCCTTCGGGCTGCTGTTCGGCGCGGCCAGCCTGCGCATCCTGACCCTGCGGCTGGAGACCTGAGGGCGATGATCCTCGGCATCGGCACCGACCTTGCCAACATCGAGCGCATCCAGGGCACGCTCGACCGTTTCGGCGCCCGTTTCCGCAATCGTGTCTTCACCGAGGTCGAGCAGGCCAAGGCCGACCGCCGCTCCGATGTCGCGGGCACCTACGCCAAACGCTGGGCCGCGAAAGAGGCCTGTTCCAAGGCGCTGGGCACGGGCCTGCGCATGGGCATCGCCTGGAAGGACATGGCGGTGACGAACCTGGCGACCGGCCAGCCCGTCATGGCCGTTACGGGCTGGGCGCGCGACAGGCTGGCAGAGATGACACCGCCGGGCCACGCGGCCATCATTCACGTCACCCTGACCGACGATCACCCCTGGGCGCAGGCCTTCGTGGTGATCGAGGCGCGGCCCCTGACAGCCCCGGACTGACAGGTTGACTCGGGGCCGTCCCCACCCCATGAAGCAGCGGTCTTTCACAGGGAATTCCAGTCAATGTCCGAAAGTGCCGGCCTGCTGCACACCGTCAAGGAAACCATCAAGACGGTTGTCTATGCCTTGCTCATCGCCGGGGTCTTTCGGACCCTCTTCTTCCAGCCGTTCTGGATTCCCTCCGGCTCGATGAAGGACACGCTATTGATCGGCGATTTCCTTTTCGTCAACAAGATGGCCTATGGCTATTCCTATGCTTCCTGCCCCTCGATCCGCATACCGCGCTTCGGCATCGACGTGGGCGCGGATGATTTCTGTGGCGTCTTCGAGGGCGGCAATGACCGGTTGTTCGGGTCCGAGCCCGAACGCGGTGACGTGGTCGTCTTTCGCCATCCGGTGACCGGCCGCGACTTCATCAAGCGCGTGATCGGGCTGCCCGGTGACCGCGTCCAGATGCGCAACGGTGTTGTCCAGATCAACGGTGAAGCCGCCGAGCAAAGCCCCGACGGCTTTTTCATCGAGACCATGGACCGCCAGGGTCCCGGCGGGCTGCTGCCACAATGCATGAACGGGGCGGTGGGCCTCGGGTCCGAGTGCCAGAAGCAGCGCTTCACAGAGGAACTGCCCAACGGTGTCACGCATTCGGTTCTCAACATCGGGCCGCGGGCGCTGGACAACACCGGGGTCTTCACCGTGCCCGAGGGGCACTATTTCTTCATGGGCGACAACCGTGACAACTCGTCGGACAGCCGCGTGCCGCAGGCCGCGCGCGGTGTTGGTTTCGTGCCTTACGAGGATATCGTGGGGCGCGCCGACCGGATCATGTTTTCGTCCGCCGGGCGATCCATGCTGGCGTTCTGGACCTGGCGGTCGGACCGCTTCTTCAAGGCGATCGAGTGAAACTCTCGGCCGAGCTACGTGCGTTTCAGGACAGGCTGGGCCATCGCTTTGCCCGGCCCGAGCTGCTGCTCCGCGCGGTGACGCATCCGTCGATGTCCAGCCTGCACCGCGACGACAACCAGCGGCTGGAGTTTCTCGGCGACAGGGTGCTGGGGCTGGTCATGGCCGAGGCCCTGCTCGAGGCGGACCCTGCCGCGGCCGAGGGGCAGCTGGCCCCGCGGTACAACGCGCTGGTGCGCAAGGAGACCTGCGCCGCCGTGGCGCGTGAAACCGACCTCGGCGCCGTGCTGAAACTCGGCCGGTCCGAGATGAAATCGGGCGGTCGCCGCAAGGAGGCCCTGCTGGGCGACGCCATGGAAGCGGTGATCGCCGCCGTCTACCTGGACGCCGGGTTCGAGGCGGCGCGGGCGCGCATCATGGCCCTGTGGGGGGATCGCATCACCACGGTCAAGGCCGATGCCCGCGACGCCAAGACCGCGCTTCAGGAATGGGCGCAGGCGCGGGGCCAGCACCCGCCCGTGTATGAAGAATGCGCACGCTCGGGTCCCGATCACGCGCCGCAGTTCACCATTCAGGTGAGCCTGCAAGGCGGCCAGAGCGCCAGTGCAACCGCCGGGTCAAAGCGCCATGCGGAACACGCCGCGGCGCAGGCTTTGCTGGATCGTGTCGAGGCAGAGTAGCTGATTTAGCCATGGCGCCGAGCGTCATATCGACCTTTTTGTTTCGCATCGGCACGCCATAACTTCTTGCGGATACCAGAAGGTTCAAGGTGACTGTACTTTCCACCTGAAAATTTTGGCCAATCAATTGCGAGACCCATTTTTACAAGTTCCGCTGCTAGTGTTCC
>JAAAPD010000071.1 GCA_009908505.1 Alphaproteobacteria bacterium
TGGCTGTAGCCAAGCGCCTGGAACTGCTCCAGCGGGATTTTCTCGACCGGCGACTTGCATTCCTGAAGGCACAGCACATCGGGTGCCTCTTCGCGCATCAGGCGGGCGACCAGCCCCTCGCGCAGGCGGACCGAATTGATGTTCCAGGTGGCAAGGGTGAACGGCATGGATGTCTCCTGTTATCCGCGGCTTAGCCAGTCGGAGACCCGCGCGAGTCCGGCCCGCAGCACCTCCGTTTCGCAGGCATAGCCGATCCGGACATAACCCTCCATCCCCATAACCGCGCCGGGAGTGAACATGACGCCTGTCCGTTCGAGTATCCGTTCGCACAGGTCATAGCTGGGCAGGTCGGTGTCCAAGGCGACCAGCGCCGTGGTGCCTGCCTTGGGCCGAACCATCCGGGCACGGGGTTCACCGGCGACCCAATCGACCAGGATCCCGAGATTGCGCCGCACGATCTCTTGCGACCGGCCGAGGATGGTGTCGGCGTTTTCGAGGGCCATGGTCGCGAAGTAGTCATCGACCATGCCGACGCTGATCGTGGTATAGTCGCGGTGGATCTCGGCCTGCTGCAACAGCCCTCTCGGTCCCACGATCCAGCCCAGCCGCAGCCCGGCCAGCGAAAACGCCTTGGAGGTCGACCCGGTGCTGATCCCCTTGTCATGAAGATCGGCGATCGACGGCATCGTCTCGCCCTGTTCGGTGCCGCGATAGACTTCATCGCACAAGACCCACGCATCGCTATCGCGGGCGATCTGGGCGAGCTCCTCCAGCTGCGCGCGGTCCAGCAAGGCCCCGGTGGGGTTGTTGGGGTTGGTCAGCGCGATCAGGCGGGTATCGGGCCGCATCGCGGCGCGCATGGTATCGAGGTTCAGTTGCCATTCGACCGCCTCGCGCAGCGGCACCTCGGTCACCTCGGCACCGATGGACCGGGGTATCGCCGTGTGCTGCTGGTAGGTGGGCGTGACGGCCACGACATGATCGCCACGTTCGACAAGCGTTTGATAGACCATGTGATTGGCCCCGATCGTGCCATGCGTGATCAACACGTTTTCCGCCGTCTGGCCCTTGAACAGGGCGGCCACCGCGTGGCGCAGAGCATGGGACCCGGTGATCGCGCCATAGGTCATCCTCAATTCACCAAGGTCGGCTTGCATCGACTGGGTTTTGCCCGCGATCTGCAAGAGTTCGGCCAGGGTCAGGCTGGCGACGCAGGTTTCCGCCAAGTTGAGGTCACAGCGGGTTTCCCAGGTGTTCATCCATTGCTCGACGCCGAACGGTTCGATACGCATCCCCAAACCCCGTTTTCCACATTCGTGAACCGCAGTTGACCGCAGTCGGGCGGCGGCGTCTAGTCGGGACCGCAAGACGGAGGCGCAAGATGCAAGGTTACAGGCTGGATCCGGCGGATTGGGATCGGTTCGGGGATGACATGCACAGGCTGCTGGATGCCTGCCTCGATCGGATGGCTGGCTATCGCGACCGGCCCTGGCACCCACCCGGGCAAATGGAGATCGGCCTTGATCATGCCAACGAACGGCAGCCCGAAGGCACGGTGTTCGAGACCATGGCGCAAAGGATCATGCCCACGGCCACCGGCAACACTCACCCGACCTTCTGGGGCTGGGTTCATGGCGGCGGCATTCCCGCCAGCATCGGGGCCGAGCTTGTCGCCGCCACCATGAATTCCAATTGCGGCGGCCGCGACCATGGCGCGGCGCAGGTCGAGGCAGAGGTGATCCGGTGGCTTTGCGCCACGGCCGGGATGCCCGGCGATGCCTTCGGCGTGATGACGACCGGCACCAGCGAGGCGACGATCCTGGCGCTGATGGCCGCGAGGGTTAGGCGCTTTGGCGAGGGCGTGCGCGAAACCGGCATCCGCGACCTGCCGCCGGTTGCGGTCTATGCCTCGGACGGGGCCCATGCCTGTATCGCGCAGGCGCTGGAGGTCATGGGCCACGGACGCAATGCGCTGCGGGGGATCGCCACCGACGCAAGCGGCGCAATGCGGCTCGACGCCCTTGCCCCGGCCATCGAGAAGGACCGCGCCGCGGGGATCGCGCCCCTGGCCATCGTCGGAACAGCGGGCTCTGTCGGGGTCGGGGCCTTCGACGACCTGGCGGCCTTGGCCCACATGGCCCGATCCGAAGGTACATGGCTGCACGTCGATGCCGCCTTCGGATTCTGGACCCGGTTGGCCGAAAATCCCTGGCACGCCCTGTCCGACGGGATCGGACGGGCCGACAGCATCGCGCTGGATGCCCACAAATGGCCCGGCGTGCAATACGATTGCGGCGCGTGCCTGATCGCCGACCGCGACCTGCACCGCGCGACCTTTGCCAGCCGCCCCGCCTACCTGGAAAGCGCGGCCAAGGGGCTGGCCGGGGGCGACACCTGGTTCACCGACTATGGGCTGGAACTGTCGCGGGGGTTTCGCGCGCTCAAGCTGTGGGCGGCGATCCAGACCTGCGGCACCAAAGCATTGGGCGCGGCGATCACGGACAATTGCCGCCAGGCGGCGTTGATGGGCGAAATGGTCGTGGACTCGCCTGTCCTGAAACTCGCCCATCCGGTGATCTCGAATGTCTGCTGCTTCGGGGTCGAAAAGGGCGATGTATCCCGGATCGCGGCCGATCTGCAACTGGCCGGGCAGGCGGTCTTTTCGACCATCACGCTGAATGGAACCCCCTGTCTGCGCGCGGCCATCGTCAATCACCGCACCACCGGGGACGACCTGCGCCGCGCCATCGCCGCCGTCGAGGTGACGCAGCGCTGAACAAAAAAGCCCCGGCACGGGGGCCGGGGTCAAGTCCTACAGGGAGGTGGTGACGCAATCGTCGCCACCGAGGAATAACGCAGAAATAACGCCCCTGGCTCCGGCCCGTCTTGATCTGGATCAAGATAGATTAGGGATTCGGCATTTTTCTTGGTCAGGGCAGCGCATCGGTGCGGTAGAGCTTCACCTTCAGCCCGCCATGCGCCACGGGCGGGCCGGGCGGGTGAAACGGCAGGCCGGTGGCATGGGCCAGCTTGGCCTCGGAGGTGATCAGCCCCACGCGCCAGCCGGAAATGCGATCCTTGAGAACCGTCCCAAGAGTGCCATGCAGGGCAAAAAGCGGCTTGAGGTTCCCGATGCGCGCGCCGTAGGGCGGATTGACGATGACGAGGCCCGGCGGGCCCTCGGGGCGGGTCAGGTCACTGACCGGTTTCATCTCGAAATGGGTGACCGCCGCGACACCCGCGCGTTCGGCGTTCGCAGCACTCATTCGGATGGCACCCGAATCGCGATCCGACCCGAAAAAGCGGCACTCGGTCTGTCCCGCCCCCGC
>JAAAPD010000002.1 GCA_009908505.1 Alphaproteobacteria bacterium
CGTCATGTGCAGGCTGCCCACGATCCGCGCGCCCTTGAGCGGCTGCGCCGCCCCGAACTCCGCGCGGCACGCCATCAGCCCCGGCATCTCGGTCTCGGCGATCGCGATTTCGCGCTGACCGAAGGCGGCATCATTTATGTCGCGGACAACGTAGTCCGCGGCGGTCACGTTCTCTGGTTTGTTCATGTATACTGTTCCTTGAGTCCTGTTCGGATTACTGCGCGGCCACTGTGGCGCCGAAGCTTCGGGCCAGCTCCGCGGCCAGGTCGGTTTTCTCCCACGAAAATCCGCCGTCATCCTCGGCATGGCGGCCGAAATGGCCGTAGGCCGCGCTGCGGGTATAGATCGGCCGCAGCAGTTGCAGGTGGTCGCGGATGCCGCGCGGGGTCAGCCGGACCATCTCGCGCAGGCGGCGCGACAGGTCGTCTTCCGACACTTGCCCGGTGCCGAGCGTGTCCACGTAAAGCGCGACGGGTTCGGGCACGCCGATGGCATAGGCCAGCTGGATCTGGCACTTGTCGGCCAGCCCCGCGGCCACCACGTTCTTGGCGAGGTAGCGCGCGACATAGGCGGCGGAGCGGTCGACCTTGGTCGGGTCCTTGCCGGAAAACGCGCCGCCGCCATGCGGGGCCGCGCCGCCATAGGTGTCCACGATGATCTTGCGGCCGGTCAGGCCGGCATCCCCGTCGGGGCCACCGATGACGAAATTGCCGGTGGGGTTCACGATCAGCTTGTCGTCGGCGGGCAGGTCCCAGCCTTCGTCCTTGAAGACATCGGTGATGTAGGGCTTGACCATCTCGCGCACCTCGGCCTGGCTGAGCCCTTCCAGGTGTTGGGTCGAGACGACGACCGTATCCAGGCCGACGGGCCGCCCGCCCGCGTATTTCAGCGTTACCTGGCTTTTGGCATCGGGCCCGAAATTCGGCTGCTTGCCGGATTTGCGGTCCTCTGCCATGTGCCGCAGGATGCGGTGGGCGAACTGGATCGGCGCGGGCATCAGTTCCGCGGTTTCATTGCAGGCATAGCCGAACATGATGCCCTGGTCCCCGGCGCCTTCCTCGCCCTTGTCGCCCTCATCGACGCCCTGCGCGATATCGGCGGACTGGGCGTGCAGGCGGCAGACGATCTCGGCATCGCGCCAGGAAAAGCCGGGCTGGTCGTAGCCGATGTCGCGGATCGCGTCGCGGGCGATCTGCTCGACATTCTGAAGCACGGATTCGGGGCCGCGCACTTCGCCCGCGATGGTGACGTGATCGGTGGTTGCCAGCGTTTCACAAGCCACGCGGGACTGCGGGTCGGCGTCCAGATAGGCATCCAGGATGGAATCCGAAATCCGGTCGCAAACCTTGTCGGGGTGCCCCTCGGACACCGATTCGCTGGTGAACAGCCAGGTCTTGTCGCTCATCTCGTTCCTTTCTCCACGGGTGTGGGGGTTGGTCGGTCTTGGCAAGTAAAGAACTTGCAGGGTCAGGCGATCTTGCGATCCGCCGATGACTTGTCGGGCCGGTAGGCCAGGCTGGGGGCCAGCCAGGTTTCGACCTCGGCAATCTTCATGCCCTTGCGCGCGGCGTAGTCGGAAACCTGGTCCGGTCCGATCCGGCCGATCCCGAAATAGCGCGCCTCGGGGTGCGCGAAATACAGTCCCGACACCGCCGCCGCGGGCCACATCGCGCAGGATTCGGTCAGGTTGACGCCGGTATGCGCGGGCGCGTCCAGCAGGTCGAACAGCGTGTGCTTCTCGGTATGGTCGGGGCAAGCGGGGTAGCCCGGCGCGGGGCGGATGCCGCGATACGTCTCGCGGATCAGCGCCGCATTGTCGAGCCGCTCGTCCGGGGCATAGCCCCACAGGCTGCGGCGCACGCGGGCATGCAGCGCCTCGGCAAAAGCTTCGGCCAGGCGGTCGCCCAGGGCCTGCACCATGATCGAATCGTAGTCGTTGCCCTCGGCCTTGAGCCGGTCGGCAATGGTATGGACCTCTGGCCCCGTGGTGACGGCAAAGCCGCCCACCCAGTCGGGCGTGCCGTCTGGCGCGATGAAATCGGCCAGGCACATCTGCGCGGTGTCGCCGGTCTTGTTGCGCTGCTGGCGCAGTTGCGGCATCCGGGCGCGCAGTGTCTTGCGGTCCTCACCCGTCCAGACCACGATATCGTCGCCCAGGCTGTTGGCGGGCCACAGCCCGACCACCCCGCGAGGGGTGAACCAGCCTTCGGCCTCGACCCGGTCGAGCATTGCCTGCGCGTTGTCGAACAACTCGCGCGCAGTTTCGCCCTTGTCCGGGTCGTCCAGGATTGCGGGATACTGGCCCTTCATTTCCCATGTGGCAAAGAACGGCGTCCAGTCGATGTAGTCGCGCAGCGCGGCCACATCCATGTCGTCGATCACCGTCAGCCCCGGTGTCTGCGGGACCGGGGGCGTGTAGTCCCCCCAACCGCCATCGAAGGCGTTGGCGCGGGCCTGCACCAGCGGGGCGGTGGGCCGGTCGCCGGTGCGGTCGTCGCCCGCGCGCATCTTGTCCTGGTCCTTGGCGATCTCGGCCAGGTAGTCGGGCGCGGCCGATTTCGACAGCAGCTTGGACACGACGCCCACGGCCTTGGACGCGTCATCGACATGGATCACGCCGTTTTCATACTCGGGCGCGATCTTCAGCGCGGTGTGCTTTTTCGACGTGGTCGCCCCGCCGATCAGCAGCGGCCGGTCGAACCCTTGGCGCTTCATCTCGGCGGCGACATCGACCATCCGGTCCAGCGACGGGGTAATCAGGCCCGACAGCCCGATGATATCGGCCTTTTCTGCCTTGGCCTTGGCCAGGATGTCCTCTGTGGGGACCATCACGCCCATATCCACCACGTCGTAATTGTTGCACTGCAACACGACGCCCACGATGTTCTTGCCGATGTCGTGCACGTCGCCCTTGACCGTGGCCATCAGCACCTTGCCCTTGGCCGAGGTGTCGCCCGCAAGGCGTTTTTCCTCTTCCATGTAGGGCAGCAGGTGGGCGACGGCGGTTTTCATCACGCGGGCGGATTTCACCACCTGCGGCAGGAACATCTTGCCCGCGCCGAACAGGTCGCCCACCACGTTCATGCCGTCCATCAGCGGCCCTTCGATCACGTCGAGCGGTTTGTCCGCGCGCTGGCGGCATTCCTCGGTGTCGTCGACGACGTAGTCGGTAATGCCGTGGACCAGCGCGTGTTCCAGCCGTTTCTCCACGGCCTGCTCGCGCCATTTCGGGTCTTCCTTTTTCGACGCTTCGCCGCTGCCCTTGTATTTGTCGGCAATGTCC
>JAAAPD010000040.1 GCA_009908505.1 Alphaproteobacteria bacterium
GCCCAACTAGGCGCTACGCTTGTATAGCAAGCACCTCGCGGCGCGGGGTGCCTTTTCTCTTTAAGGCGGGAAGCGGACCTTCGCTGCATCTGCAGCAGTGACGATGCGGTTATTGTAAAGCTGCCGTTCGCTCTGAGACAGCCATTTTCCTGCAATCTCCCGAGATCGGATTTCGAAGATGCCTGCTTAGAGCGCGACGATGTGGTTGTCCCAGGCCACGTCCTGTAGTGCCAGTGCGACTGAGCCGCCCTGTCCGATGGAGATCAGTCCTCCCAGGCCGTCGCTTGCAAGATATCCTGCGCCGCGCGGCGCGAGACCGCAGACATCGGCACGGCTCACGACCCCGAGGAACCCGCCATCAGGGTCGAAGCGGTGCATACGCCCGCCGCGCGGCGAGGTTATGGCCAGCTCGGAGCCGTCACCGTTGAAGGCGATGCTTCCGGCATAGCCCTGCATGGCCAGCTCGTCGGCCAGTGGCGCTGCGCCAAGGATCGGCGTCTCTCCCATCCGGTGCAGGCCGATGAGGGGCGTGGCGGCTCCGGGCGTGCCCTGCCATTGCATCGCGAAACCGACAAGCCCATCCGAACGAGCCGCGAGGTGTCGGATCGAGTTCTGATGCAATTCCGGAGCAAGCTCGACCAGATCTTTCCGCACGCCATTCAAAGAAAGGTAGGCAAGGTTCGGGCGCATGCTGCCGAGGTTGAGCTTGCTGCGGTCGGAAGGGTCGGTTCGGATCCCGCCATTCGCCACGGCCAGCGTCTCCCCGCCCGGCATGAGCAGTATCTCGTGCGGACCGAGCCCGCCGGTCGGAAATTCCGCAATGCGCGCATAGCCCGCGGTCGCATCCCAGACGCCGATACGCCCTTCGCTCGTCTCGGCCACCTGCTCGCTGGTGAACAGAAGCCTGCCACCCTCCGAAAACGTGCCATGTCCATTCAGGTGATGACCCTCTGGCGGCGCAAGCCGGTGCAGCACCGCGCCGCTCGTGCAATCGATCACCAGCGCAAAGTCGCCGGGACGCCGGGCGAAGGCCACGGCCTCGGCGCGCGTCGGGTGCGCCGCACCGGCATGGCCGCGCGCGGGCAGCGGCACGCGGAACGTCGCGGCCCCGGCCTCTGACAGCCCGTAGAGCGCAAAGCGCCCGTCCGCGTCCCGCGCTGCGGCGAGATAGGCGGGGCTGCCCACCGCCGCCCAGCCGAGGCGCGGGGAGGTGCTGGCCGCCAGAAGCGAGGCGAGAACGTCGCGGCGCGTGGTCATGGATCAGTCTCCGTCCTGTGAATTGAACCCCGGCGCGATCCCGTAGCGGGCACCGATTTCCACTGCGATCGCCTCACGCAGCCCGGTGATGGCCTGTTGCAATATCTCGGCACGCAGGCGGCCCTGGGGGTCATCCACGTCCTGAAAGGCCGGTTCTTCGATCCGCGAAGCCGCCTCGCGCACCGTCGCCAAGGCGGAATCGCTCTCCGGCGTCGGCCAATCGGCCAGCGCGGCGGCAAGCCCGTGCGCGGCCTCGGCCGCCATCACCACGTTACGCAGGGAGCGCCCCGAGCGCCGCGCCTCTGCCCGCGCCGGGCGGGGGCGCTCGAACGTGCCCATGGGCGCACCAAGCCGCTTTTGCGCCGTGAATTCGAGCGCGGAGACCACCTGCGTGTAGAGCGCGCGGCGGGCCTCGCCTCCCGACAGGAAGGTTGCGTTGCCGTCCTCTCCCGCACTGCGCAGCGTCTTTGTGAACTCCCCGCGCCAGCCGGCGTCCAGCGCGGCGGCCTGGTTGGCCAGGTCCGCGGCGATGGTGGTCACCAACTCGCATGTATAGCTGCCTGTCTCGTAATCGGCGAACGAAGGATCGTAAATGAGCCTCTCCAGCGCAAAGAACCCGCGCGCGGCAATGGAAACATCGGCATATCCCGCAGGGTCTCGCGCGATCGGGTCCTGGCCCGCGATGAACTGGCTCAGCTTGCGCTGCGTGAAGCCGCGCGGGTCTGGCCAGAAGGCGACAGGCAGGGCCCCGGTTTCCGACGGGCCGAGGCGCAGGTCGGCCACGGGCATCCAGGCGTCGAAAGCATCGTGATAGGCTGGGCGAACGGCCTCGGGCAGGCAATTCGTGGCGGCCTTGTCCGACAGCGCCGCAGCACTTGTGGCAAAATTATCGAAGCCCGGCAGGATGTGGTCGTTCAGCGCCTCGTCAACGCCCGCCAGCGCGGGGGCTGCAAGACCGACACTCACAATGGTGGCAAACAGTCTCATAGGCTCTCCAGGTAGCGGATGAGGGCGTCGCGGTCTTCGGGCGGCATCTCGATCACACGGTTGCGGGCCTCTTCGGCTTCGCCGCCGTGCCAGAGCACCGCCTCCAGCAGCGACCGGGCGCGACCGTCATGCAAAAAGTAACTGTGGCCCGAAACAGTCTCCGTCATGCCGATCCCCCAGAGCGGCGCGGTGCGCCATTCCTGCCCAGAGGCGCGGCCCTCCGGACGGTTGTCTGCCAGCCCCGGCCCCATGTCGTGCAGAAGCATGTCCGTGAAGGGCCAGATGAGCTGGAAACTGGCCGGATCGTCGCCCTCCAGCCTGTGGGTGACATAGTTGGGCCGATGGCATTTGGCGCAGCCGGTTTCGAAAAAGACCTCGCGCCCGCGCAGGACCTCGGGCGCGTCCACGTCCCGCCGGGCCGGAACGGCGAGCGTCTGGCTGTAGAAGGTCACGAGGTCGAGGCCAACCCGGTCGATCTCGAACCCGCCCTGCTCCGCGTCACCGCCATGCAGCGCGGCGGTGCAGTCGGTTTGCGCATCGGTGCATTCGCCCGAGCCAGCCGGATGGATAGGATTGGAAATGCCGATATCGCCCGCAAAGGCGCTGGCCGTCTGCTCCAGCACCGTCGGGTTGCCCGCCTTCAGGCCGAAGCGGCCTAGCATGGGTGCATCATGCACATCGGACCAGACGACCTGCGGCCTGCCCGAGATACCGTCGCCATCGGCATCCTCCGGGTCCGCCCAGGCAAGGATGTCCTCGGCGGGAATTGCCTCCAACAGGCCCATCCCGATCATCTGCGGCGCCACCCGCGGGCTGAGCATCGCATCCGGGTGCAGCGGACCGTAGCCGAGGTCAGCGGCGGTATAGCTCGGCTTTCGCAATGTCACGGTCTCGCCGCCCGACAGCGCCACCTCGATCTGCTCATAGTCGATCTGCAGCCGGTATTCGGGCGCATGTCCTGGCAGGCTGAAATCCTGCATCTGCGTGCCATAGGTCGGGTCGGGCGCCGTCGGGTGCGTGCCCGCGATATAAGTTTCGATCGCTTCGACATCGGCCTGCGGCGCCGGGACCGAGACGCGCAGGAACATCGACACGGCGCTGTCCTCTGGTCCTTCGGGCGGGTGGCCGCGCCCGTCCTTGAGATGGCACCGCTGGCAGGAGCGCGCATTGTAGAGCGGCCCCAGCCCGTCGGAGGCCAGCGTCGAGGCCGGGGCCGAAACCCAGACCCGCTCGAACATGCCGTTGCCAAGCCGGAAATCCATCTCCTGCTCGAAGGTCAGGTTCCTGGCGGGCTGCGAGAAGGCGTCGGCAGTATCGCGCGCGCGCACGGTCTGGCCGCCGGCCGGGTTCGTCTCGAAGGCCCAGGCCGAGGAGAAATCCGTCGGCGGTGTGGTCACCTCGGCGATGCGCGCGCGCTCTGCCTCGGTGCGCGGAACGATGTCGAGATGGTGGTCTTCGAGCCCAGCCCATGGCGGCCCCGCGGCGTCTTGCGCCATGGCAGTCACGGCGAATGCCGCGACAAGCGGCAACTGGGCAGGCAGGATCTTGTGCATGGGGCTCACGCTCGGTGGTGGGGGCGCGACCGGGCCGCGACCCCCTTTCTTGGTTACTGGAACACGGCGTCGGGATTGTCGAGACTGTCCGAGCCCATGACCTCGATCCCGCCGAGGTCGAGCGCGGCGACGACACGCTCGATGGAGCGGGTCTGGTCGATCAGCCCGTTCACGCCGCCCATGATCAGCGCCTCGCCGCCGTCATTGCCGCGCGCCAGCATCTCGTCATAGGCGAAACCTGCTTCGGCGGCGGTCTTGATCTCACCCAGCTTCATGACGGCGTTGGAAAGGCGCGTGCGCATCTCCGCGTCCAGCTCGGGGTTCTCGGCTGCCACCATGTCGGAGAGCGACGGGCCACTCACCGTGGTGCCATCGGTGCGCACGTAGCGGCCGAGGTAGATATTCTGGATGCCGACGCCGTTGTAGTAGTGGTCGTTATGGGTGTTGTCGGCAAAGCAGGAATGTTCCTCCTCGGGGTCGTTCAGCATCAGGCCGAGGCGCATCCGCTCTCCGGCCGTCTCGCCGTAGGACAGGCTGCCCATGCCGGTCAGGATCGCCGTCAGCCCGGCCTCTTCGTCGGCCATGAGGTTCTCGCGGGCGTCGCCGCCCTCGGCCCATTGCGCGGTGATCCACTCAAGGTCCGAGATCAACAGATCCGTCGCAGCGGAAAGATACTCGGCCCGGCGGTCACAATTGCCGTTCGTGCAGTCCTCGCCCTGCGCATAGTCTGTCCACGGCCGATTGCCCGCGCCGTCGCCATGGCCGTTCAGGTCCTGCCCCCAAAGGAGGAACTCGATGGCGTGATATCCGGTGGCTACGTTCGCCTCGATGCCGTCGGCCTCGTGCAGTTTGTCTTCCAGCAGGGCCGGCGTGATCTCGCTGGCGTCAATTTCCTCGCCCGACAGGGTGAAAGTCGGGTTGGCGATGACGTTCAGCGCGGCCAGCTGGTTGGCGTCGGTCGGGCCGGCATAGGCGCCGTCGACATAGTCGATCAGGCCTTCGTCCAGCGGCCAGGCGTTCACCTTGCCTTCCCAGTCGTCGACGATCGGATTGCCGAAGCGGTAGACCTCGGTCTGCTGGTAGGGCACGCGCGCCTCCAGCCAGGCTGCACGGGCGGCGGCCATGGCATCGGCCGAGGGGCTCTCTATGAGGGCGCCCACCGCCTCTTGCAGCGCGCGGGCCGTCGCGAGGCTGTCGCCGTAGTTGGCCTCGGCGATATCGGCATAGGTGTCGAGCACCTCCGAGGCGGTTTCCGCATTGGCGGTGCCTGCAAAGGCGGTCGCAAGGGCGGTCGTCGTCAATATTGTGCGAAGCATCTCACTGTCCTGTTTTTTGGTCCAAAGTCGCGCTGATGTAAGGGGGCCAGTTCATCCGGCTCCGCCACCCGATCCAGCAGCCGTTCGACGGACAGGTCCGGCCAGACCACACCATCGAAGGCCAGCTGCAGCAGCTCGCATCGACAAATGCTTCTGGTTTCCGAAAGCCTGTCAGTCATCCAGCATCCTGTTTGAGTCGGTCACGCTCAGTTAATTCATGACAAAATAAGTCAGAATCTGCAATGCCTGAGTTTTGTAGTCAGATATTACTCTAAAGCCGATATCCGCTGAACGTGGAACCAAATGTCCGCGAAAGCGTTACTCAGAACAGTCGTCGCGCCCGCGGCCAATACGTAGCCCGTCGTTGTAGCAACTTGTCACACTTGGTTGAGCGCCCGCTTCGTCCCGCGAAATGTGAGTTCGCCCATCATCCGTTTTCGGCGGCGCAGCGAACAGCTGTTTCGACGGGCCGCACCGCGGCATCACTGACGGCGGCTGGACGTCGGCTTTGGGCCGAAAGCCCCGAATCATTGCTAAGCCAGGTACGTTAGAACAGGCTAGCCTCAGATAGTTATGGACCTTGTAATGAGCGCTAGACTGACGATTGGTGTCAACCTTGGCGAATACGCAAGTTCGATTCTTTCGCAGGTTAAGTGGTTTGGCGAGTTCGACCGCGCTGAGGGTAGCGACAGACATGAGAAGGTACACATAGGCGTTGAACCGTTCCTTTTGGCCTTCGCTATGGAACTGGCTCTGAAAGCCTGGTTCGTCTTCGATCATGACAACCCTAAGCCGCCGCGAACGCATAACCTCGTCAAACTGTTCAAACGGCTTGAGCTAGATAGTCAACTCCGCTTGGAACGCGCTTTCGAGGGGTCGGTGGCGTCTCTCCACCCTGTCAACTTCTTGGGGTCTGTTGGAATGAAAGGGTTTCTTGAGCAGCACGCGAATGCGTTTGTCGAATGGCGCTACCCGCACGAACGGAAGCATCCAATGCAGTTTCAGATAAGTGCCTTCGTCGCTACCTTGGAGATGGTCCTGTCTGAGTTCCGGACGCGATATCACATTCAGGAAGCATGGCCGCCATTGAGCGCTGTACCCTTGCCCCCGGAGACTAGGTAGAGCGTTTGGCCTTACGCCCTACCCGAGTGCCCCACCGTAGTTCATTGCAGGGGTACGTTTGCCTCTGTTCGCACCAGGTTCGCCGCAACAAATTCTGAATTTGACTTCACCTGCCCGTCAGCGGCCTGTGTGCCCCCTAGCTGCATGTGCATTTGCGCAACACCAGGATTCCCCGTCACCTTGCTTCCGTATTGCTTCCGGCAGAGAACGGCTCAGAAATCAAGGTTTTTGAATTCTTTTCAATGTATTGTTTTTATTATATAAAATGGCGATCCCGGGAGGACTCGAACCCCCAACCTGCTGATTAGAAGTCAGCTGCTCTATCCAGTTGAGCTACGGGACCGCTGACGGCCTTTTAGCGGGCGTTCGAAAGCCGGCGCAAGCGTCCAAATGCGCGGGACTGTTCGCTGCACCCGAGCCTGCGGTTTCGAGCTGGCTAATGCGTCCAGGCGCCGCGGCGATTGGTGGCGAAGTTTTCGCCGTAGCCCATCGGCCGGATATTGGCCGATCGCTTCTTGGGTTCGCGCACGATGGCGTCGATCCCGTGGGCCTCGGCATAGGCGATGGCCTCGTCCTTGGTGTCGAAGCGCAGGCGCACCTGGCTTTGGGTATCGCTGCTACTGGTCCAACCCATGAGCGGATCGACCTCGCGGCGCGACGCCGGGGCGTATTCCAGAACCCAGTGCCTGGTCCTGGCCGTGCCGGACTGCATCGTGCTGCGGGCGGGCTGGTAGATTCGTGCGCGCATCTGGGCCTCCTTCGCGATAGCGCATATATCGGATATCGAGGGACCGGAGGCAAGCCCCGACGCGGGCCCGATCAGGTGTCCAGCGGGTGGAAGCAGGCCACGTACGAGCCTTCGGGCGTGCGTTCCAGGGGCGGCACGGCCGCGCATTGCGCCGTGGCACGCGGGCACCGGGCACGAAAGGCGCATCCCTTTGGCGGGTTCATCGGGTCGGGCAGCTCGGTCTCGCGGCCCTCGGGCGCCGACAGTTTGCGCCCGACCACCGGCGCGCTGTCGGCCAGAAGCTTGGTGTAGGGATGGCGCGGACGGGCGAACACCTCTTCGGCGCGGCCCACCTCGACCACCGATCCGAAATAGAGCACGGCGACACGGTCGCTCACCGCCTCGACCACGGCCAGGTCATGGCTGATGAACAGATAGGTCAGGTCGAACTCGGCCTTCAGGTCGCGCAACAGGTTGAGCACCTGGGCCTGAACCGAGACATCCAGCGCCGAAACGGGTTCATCGAGGATCAGGATGCGCGCATCGGCGGCCAAAGCCCGGGCTATCCCGATCCGCTGGGCCTGCCCGCCGGAAAACTCGTGCGGGTAGCGGTCCAGGAATTCCTCGCGCAGGTTCACGGCGGCGAAGATCTCGGAGATACGTTTCGCCCGCGCCGCGCGGTCCATCCCGTGCAGGTGCCGCAGGGGCGCCTCCATGATCTGGCGAATGGTCTTTCGGGGGTTAAGGCTGCTGATCGGGTCCTGGAAGACATATTGGATGCGCTTGCCGAACTCGGCCGGATCGGCGGTGTTCAGCGGTTCGCCCTCGATCTCGATCGTGCCGTCCGTGGGCTCGAGAAGCCCGACCAGCATCCGGGCCAGCGTGGACTTGCCGCAGCCGGACTCGCCGACGATGCCAAGGGTTTCCCCCTTGTCGACATCTAGCGAGACAGGCTGCACCGCGCGCACCAGCGCCTTGGGCGGACGGAACAGGCGCAGGCCAACGGCAAAGGTCTTGGACAGGTCGGTCAGTTTCAGGGCGCGGGTCATTGGGCGGCCTCCCTCACCGGTTCGGGGTCGATGCAACGCACAGTGCGATCCGGCCCGTTGTCTACCAGGTCGATCTCGCCGCGGCGGCAGGCCTTTCGTACCTTGTGACAGCGGTCAGCAAAGGCGCATCCGTCGGGCAGTCGGTCGACCACTGGCGGCATGCCTGGGATCGCGGCCAATTCGCGCCGTCCGCCGCCCAGCTCCGGCACGCAGGCCATCAGACGCGAGGTATAGGGATGCGACGGCGCGTTCAGGATCGCGTCGGTCGGGCCCTCTTCGACGATGCGACCGGCATACATGACGGCAACCCGGTCACAGAGCTGAGCCACGACACCGAAGTCATGGGTGATGAAGACGATGGCCAGGCCGCGGTCGCGCCGCAGGTCGTCAAGCAGCGACAGGATCTGCGCCTGCACGGTCACATCCAGCGCCGTCGTCGGTTCATCGGCGATGATCACGTCCGGGTCATTGGCCAGCGCCATGGCGATCCCGACGCGCTGACGCATACCGCCCGACATCTCGTGCGGGTAGCTGTCGATCCGCTTTTCGGCATTGGGAATACGCACGGATTTCAACAGGTCGATGGCATGGGCGCGGGCCTCGGCCTTGGCGGTGGCATGGTGGGACTGCACCGCCTCGATCAACTGGTCCCCCACGGTATAGAGCGGGTGCAACGTCGCCAGCGGATCCTGGAAAATATAAGCGACCCGGTCCCCCCGCAGCCGGCGCAGCTGCGCATAGGGGGCGCCGACAAGTTCCTGCCCTTCGAAATGCACGGCACCGCCGGTGATCACCCCGGGGGGCGACGCCACCAGCCCCATGACCGACAGCGCGGTGACGGACTTGCCCGAACCGCTTTCGCCGATGATTCCAAGGCATTCGCCCGACCGCACGGACAGGGTCACGCCGCCCACGGCCTTGTAGTGGCGGTTCTTGACATGGAACTCGGTCTTCAGCCCCTCGATCGACAGCAGCGCGCCGCCCGCCTGCGGCTGGGGCACCGGCCCTTGGCGATCGACCAGCGTGGTCGGCATGGGGCGGTTCAGCGCCCCGGATTTCAGACGCGGGTCCAGCGCGTCGCGCACCCCGTCGCCCAGAAGGTTGATCGCCATCACGATGATCAGGATCATCGCCCCCGGCACGATCGAGGTATGCGGATTGGTGATCAGGGCCGAGCGCGCTTCGCCCAGCATCGAGCCGAGATCGGCCACGGGCGGCTGGCTGCCCAACCCCAGAAAGCTCAGACCGGCGGTCTCGAGGATCATCCAGCCCACGGTGGTGGACATGGCGATGACGATCACCGGGATGACGTTGGGCAGGACCTCGGTGATGATGATGCGCAAATCGCCCATCCCCGACAGCCGCGCCGCGTCCACGAATTCCTTGTGCGCGATGCCCACGGTCACGCCGCGGATATTCCGGGCGAAGAAGGGGATGTTGACGGCCGCCACCGCGATCAGCGCATTCAACAGGCCGGGGCCTAGCGCCGCGACGATGGCCAGCGCCAGAAGGATGTAGGGAAAGGCCATCAGCATGTCGACGCCGCGCATGATGATATTGTCGGTGCGCCCCCCGTAGAAGCCCGCGATGATCCCGACCGCCGCGCCCAGTGTCGCGGCGATCACCGCGGCGGCGAACCCGACCGCGAGGCTCAGCCGGGCGCCATGCAGCAGGCGGCTCAGCAGGTCGCGCCCCAGGTGGTCGGTTCCCAGCAGCGCGCCTTCGGAAAAGGGGCGCTGGAATCGGTCACCGGTGCTGGTCACGTTGGGATCGGCCAGCGGCAGCAGGGGTGTGATCAGCGCCAGCACAACGACACAGACCATGACGATCAACCCGGCCAGCGCCAGCCGGTTCCGGGCGAGCAGACGCAGGAAACTCATGTCTTGATCCTCGGGTCCAGAAGGCTTTGCGCCACGTCCACGGCGATGTTGAACATCACGTAGCAGGCCGCCACGAAGACAACGCCCCCCTGCACCAGAAGAATGTCACGGGTCAGGATCGCGTCGACCAGCATCCGCCCCACGCCGGGCCACTGGAACACGATCTCGATGTAGACCGCGCCGGACAGGACGAACCCGGCCTGGATGCCCAGCACGGGGATGATGCTGACCATGGCCGCGCGCAGGGCATGGCGCCAGATCACGCCGCGCTCGTGCACGCCCTTGGCCCGCGCGGTGCGGATGAAATCCTGGCGCAGCACTTCCAGCATGGCCGAGCGCGACAGCCGCGCGATCACGCCCGTGGCCACGGTGGCCAGCGCCAGCGCGGGCAGCGTCAGGTGGCTGATGAGCGCCGCGATATCGCGGTCGCCATAGATCGGCCACATGCCGGAAACCGGGAACCATTGCAGGTTCACCGCGAAGATCAGGATCATCATCATGCCAAGGAAGAAGGACGGGATCGAAATCCCCAGCAACACCACGAAGGTGATCAACTTGTCGGCCAGCCCGTATTGCCGCGCGGCCGAGACCACCCCCGCCGCCACGCCCAGGAACGAACAGATCACGAAGGAGGTCCCGGCCAGGATCAATGTCCCGTTGAACCGTTCAAGCACCTCGTCGATCACCGGGCGATTGAGCGAGAAGGATCGCCCGAAATCCCCCTGCAACATGTTGCCCAGCCAAATGAAATACCGCTGCACCAGCGGTTTATCGAGGCCCAGGTCGCGGTTCAGCTTCTCGACGTTTTCCGGGGTTGCGTAGGACCCCAGGATCGCCGTGGCCGGATCGCCGGGGATCATCGCCATGATCAGGAACACGATGATCGAGATGCCCAGAAGAACGGGAATGGCCGATACGAGTCGTTTCAGGATATATCCGGCCATGCGCCCCCCGGGAAGGATTGGTGCCTGGGCGCGGCCCGCAAGAACAGGCCGCACCCGGTTTCGTATCAGTCCTTGGTCACGTCATCCAGAAGCAGGAAGAACGAAGGCTGCAACGAGAACCCGTCGACCCGGTCATTGGTGACCGCGTTCTGCTTCCAGTTAGCGACGAAGACCCAGGGCGCGTCCTCCTGCACGATGGTCTGCATCTCGCGGTAAAGCCGCGCGCGTTCCTCCGGGTCGGTCTCGACACGGGCCGCTTCCAGCAACTCGTCCACCTCGGGGTTGGAATAATAGCCCGAGTTGAAGCCGCCCTGGTCAGGCCAGGCATCAGTGCGCAGAGCCAGGAAAGGCAGTGTGTCCGGGTCGTTGGTCATCCAGGCCATCTCGGCCATGTCGGCCTTGCCTTCCAGCCCCGGGTTCACCTCGCCCAGGAAGGTATTCCATTCATAGGTCTCGATTGTCACGTCGAAACCCACAGCCTCGAGATCGGCCTGGATCGCGGTGCCCATGGCAACCGGGTCCAGCATGCCGGACCCACCTTCGGTGACGTAGAAGGTCAGTTCGGCACCCTCGGCCCCGGCTTCGGCCAGCAATTCGCGGGCACGGTCAGGATCATAGGGATAGGGTTCCAGATCCTCGTTGTAAGCCCAGGAAAAAGCTGGCGGTGTCGGGCCCGCGGCGACCTCGGCCGTGCCTTCGAGCACATCGTTGACGATCGCTTCCTTGTTGACCGCGTAATTGGCAGCCTGGCGAACCCGCACATCGGCAAAGGGGCCTTCCTTGGCGTTCAGAATCAGGAACCAGACATGCGGCCCGGCCTGTTCGTGCACCGTGAACGCATCGCCCTGGAATTCCGACAGCGCCACGGGGGGCACCTCGACCATCAGGTCGATCCCACCCGCCAGCATTTCCGCCGTGCGGGTGTTGGCATCGGTGATCGGGCGAAAGACCACGGCCTCGAGGCCTGGCGCGCCATCCCAGTGGTCTGGGTTGGCCTCGACCACGACGGCCTCGTTGCTGCGCCATTCGACGAACTTGAACGGACCCGTCCCGGCCGGATTACGGCCCACTTCGGCGCCGTGGGTCTCGACAGAGGTCGGCGAAACCATCAGCCCGGTCGGGTAGGCAAGGTTCGACAGGAACGGCGCATAGGGTGCGTTGAGGGTGAATTCCACCGTTGTGTCGTCCAGCGCCTCGACGTTTTCCACGGCTGAGAAGAAGAAGGCCAGCGGGAACGGACCGGTGTCGTGATAGGGGTGATCCTCGTTCAGCATCCTCTCGAAGTTGAAGACCACGGCCTCGGCATTGAAGGGCGTCCCGTCATGGAAGCTGACGCCTTCACGCAGGTTGAAGGTATAGACGGTGCCGTCCTCGTTGATGGTCCAGTCCGTGGCCAGCGCCGGTTCGACCTCGAGCGTGCCGTCCTTGTAACGCACAAGACCGTCGAAGACGTTCATCAGGATGCGGAAATCGTTCACGGCGGTCACCGCCGCCGGGTCGAGCGCCTTGGGTTCGGCGATCTGGCCGACGATCAGAACATCCTCGGGGGTTTGGGCCATTGCCGGAACTGCGCCAAGGCCGAGCGCCAGGGCCGCGGTGGACGCCATCAGCGTGCGCCGTGTCAGGTCAGTCAGTGTCATGGGAGCCTCTCTGTTGCGGGTTAAATTATCATGATTAATTGCATTGAGACAAATTCTCATGATAAATTCAAGAAGAATGTTAAGAGGGGCGCGGCATGACCTTTTCGATTCTCTCCCTTGACGAAGAAACAGGCACTTACGCCGCCGCAGCGGCCACCGGCAGCCTGTGCGTCGGGGGCTGGGTTCTGCGCGGCTGCATCGAATCGGGGCTGGTCGCCTCTCAGGGCACGGCGCCCAGCACCTTCTGGCGCGACGAGGCGTTGCGCGGAATGCATGCGGGCGGGGCCGCTGACCGCGTCGTGGCCGACCTGACCGGGGCCGATCCCGGCAATGGCCACCGCCAGATGATCGCACTGGACCGAAACGGGCGCACCGGCGGCCATACCGGGGCCGAAAGCATTCCGTATGCCGCGCATGACTGCCGCTCGAGGCTGGCCGTGGCCGGGAACATGCTGACCGGGCCGGACGTGCTGGAGGCCATGATCGCGGCCCACGAGGCGGCGGCCGAAAGCGCCGCCGACCGAATGCTGCAGGTTTTGGCGGCGGCTGACGAGGTGGGCGGCGACATGCGCGGGCTGCAATCGGCGGCGCTCTTGATCCTGTCGCCGGATCGCCCGCCCCTTGATCTGCGCGTCGATTACGACCCCGATCCGGTAAACGCCCTGCGCGCCTTGTGCGAGCGGGCGCACGGGTCTCCCTATCACGACTGGCTGGCCGAGGTGCCGGTGCTGTCGGACCGGTTCCGCGCGCCGCGATGACGAGGTGCTATTCGGCCATGAACTGCCGCTGAATCTGCGCCTCTTGCGCGACCATCATTTCCTCGGCCTCGGCCATGTGCGAGGCCATGATCGCCCGCGCCCTGTCGGCATCCCCCTCGCGCAGCGCCGCGACGAGGTCGATCTGGTGCCGACGGCCGCGTTCCCACAGCGCATGGTTGGGCGGTTCGTAAAGCCGGCGATAAACGGTCATCTCGCGCAGGATGCGGGCCATGAACCCGATGACGAAACCCAAAAGGCGATTGCCCGCGAATTCCGACAGGCGCGAATGGAAGGCCAGCGACGACACGTGCTGTTCCTTTTCCTCCTCGGCGGTTCGCGCCGGTTCGGGGTGCCGCTCGGCCAATGCCTGCAATTCATCCAGCTGCGCTGTGGTCAGCCTGCCGGCCAGGTTGGCGGCCAGTTCGGGCTCCAGCAATTTGCGCATCTGGTAGATGTCGGCCAGCGACAGCTCCTGGAAATAGAAGTAGTTGGCCAGAAGCGACCGCGCCCGGTGGGCTGAAACCTCGCCCACGAAACTGCCGCCGCCGGGGCCGGTGCGGGTGACGATCAACCCCTGCGCTTCGAGGATGCGCATGGCCTCGCGCACGGTGCCCTTGGAGACACCGAAGGTCTGGATCATCGCCGCCTCGTTGGGCAGCTTGGCGCCCTGTTTCAGGTCACGCTCGACCACCCATTGCTTGATCTCCTCGGCCACGCGGACCGGACGGGATCGTCTTGGCCGTTCTGCATGTCTGTTGCTGCCGTCCATCAGGCCCTCGATGTTTTTATCATGATAAAAACATAGACAAGCTGGCGCGTCATGTGTAGCCGATAATTTATCATGATAATTGGAGGGTCGCATGGATTGGGGACTTGAAGCCGAACGCAGGCTGATCGAGATCGCCCGGTGCAGCATGTCGCAAGTTGGCGTGACCCGCCTGCCCTTCACGGCTGAACACGCGGCCGCGAATGCGGTGATCGGCGATTGGATGGGCCAGGCTGGACTGGCGATGCACCTGGATGCCGCGGGCACCTTGGTCGGGTGCAAGCGCGGCCCGGCCGGCGCTCCCACCCTGCTGATGGGCTCGCACCAGGATTCGGTGCGCAATGGCGGGCGCTATGACGGGATCATGGGGGTCGCCCTGCCCTGTCTTGCGCTGCAGAAACTGGCGGCCGAGGGCGTGGCGCTGCCCTATTCGGTCGAGGTGCTGGCCTTTGCCGATGAAGAAGGTGTGCGTTTTCCGACCGCGCTTGTCGGCTCGCGCGCCCTGGCCGGCACAGTGGATCCGGCCGTGTTCGACCTGACCGACCGCGACGGCATCCGGATGGGCGATGCCCTGGACGCCTTCGGCGGGGATGCCGCGAACGTGGCCCGGATCGCCTGCGATCCGGCCGGCATCCTTGGCTTCCTGGAGACCCATATCGAGCAAGGCCCCGTTCTGGAACGCGAAGACCTGCCTGTCGGGATCGTCACCAGCATCTGTGGGATCGAACGCAACGCGGTGCGCTTCACCGGTGAAACGGGCCATGCGGGCACCGTCCCGATGCCGGGGCGCAAAGATGCGCTTGTCGCCGCCGGGCGTTTCATCAGCGCCATCCACGATGAGGCCGCCCAAAACGCCGACCTGCGCGCGACCGTGGGCAGCCTAGCCTTGCACCCCGACGTGGTGAACGCGATCCCGGACCGCGTCAACCTGACATTGGAAATCCGCGCGCCCGAAGATGCCGACCGCGCGGATTTCGCCGCCTGGGCGCGGGTCGAGGGCGAGAAGATCGCCGCCCAAGCGGGCCTCGGGTTCGTGATGGACCGGACCTATGTCCAAGAGGCCGTGCCCTGCAGCCCAGCGCTGCGTGATACCCTGGCGAGGGCGGCGCATTCGAACGCCGGGCGCGCGGTCCTGCTGCCATCGGGCGCCACGCATGACGCGTCGGCCATGGCCGATCTTTGCCCGGTGGGCATGGTGTTCGTGCGCTGCCGCGACGGCAAGAGCCACTCGCCCGCCGAATTCGCCAGCGCCGCCGACATGGGTGTCGCGGTCGAGGTCCTGGCCGACTGCCTGCGCGCCCTCGCCCCCTGACAGGCTGCTGACACCAAGCTGTCAGCAGCGCCTCTTGCACCCTGCCCGGACCGTGCCACATTGGGAGGCAAGGAGTGCCGCCCATGCCCTATGCCCAGACCGACCGTTCCGACGCGGAAACCTATCTTGCCAACCCGGCCGAGGACGTGCGCACGCGCGACAAGCTGGAGGGCGGCAAGACCTTCGTGATGCGTACCACATTCAGCGCCGCGGGCGACCAGCCCACGGCCATCGCCGAACTGTCCAGCGCCGTAAAAGAGGGCGAACGCGACCAGGTACTTCTGGGCGCGACAGGCACCGGCAAGACCTTTACAATGGCCCGCGTCATCGAGGAAACCCAGCGCCCCGCGATCATCCTTGCCCCCAACAAGACCCTGGCCGCCCAGCTATACGGTGAATTCAAGGGGTTTTTCCCGGACAACGCGGTGGAATACTTCGTCAGCTACTACGACTACTACCAGCCCGAGGCCTACGTGCCGCGTAGCGACACCTATATCGAGAAGGAATCCCAGATCAACGAGCAGATCGACCGCATGCGCCACTCGGCCACGCGGGCGCTTCTGGAACGTGACGACGTGATCATCGTGGCCTCGGTCAGCTGTATCTACGGTATCGGCTCGGTCGAAACCTACGGGGCCATGACGCAGGACCTCAAGGTCGGCGGCGAATACGACCAGCGCCAGGTCATGGCCGACCTGATCGCCCAGCAATACAAGCGCAACGACCAGGCCTTTCAGCGCGGCACATTCCGCGTGCGCGGCGACAGCCTTGAAATCTTCCCCGCCCACCTGGAGGACCGCGCCTGGAAACTGTCCTTCTTCGGCGAAGAGTTGGAGAGCATCACCGAGTTCGACCCGCTGACCGGCGAAAAGACCGGCAATTTCGACAAGATCCGGGTCTATGCCAATTCCCACTACGTCACACCCAAACCGACGATGCAGCAGGCCATCATCGGCATCAAGAAAGAGCTGCGCAGGCGGCTGGATCAACTGTTCGGCGAGGGCAAGCTGCTCGAGGCGCAGCGGCTGGAACAGCGCACCAATTTCGACCTGGAGATGCTGGAGGCCACCGGCGTCTGCAACGGAATCGAGAATTATTCACGCTACCTGACCGGCCGTGCGCCGGGCGAGCCGCCCCCCACCCTGTTCGAATTCATCCCCGACAACGCCATTGTCTTCGCCGATGAATCTCACGTTTCGGTTCCGCAGATCGGCGCCATGTTCAAGGGCGACTACCGGCGCAAGTTCACACTGGCCGAGCACGGATTTCGCCTGCCGTCCTGCATGGACAACCGCCCCCTCAAGTTCGAGGAATGGGACGCCATGCGCCCACAGTCGGTCTTTGTCAGCGCGACGCCGGCCGCGTGGGAGCTGGACCAGACCGGCGGCGTCTTCAGCGAACAGGTGATCCGCCCCACCGGCCTGCTGGACCCCGAGGTGGAAATCCGCCCCGTCGAAACCCAGGTGGACGACCTGCTGGACGAGATCCGCACCGTCGCCGCCGACGGCTATCGCGTGTTGGCCACGACCCTGACGAAACGCATGGCCGAGGACCTGACCGAATACCTGCACGAACAGGGCATCAAGG
This sequence comes from Alphaproteobacteria bacterium, assembly GCA_009908505.1. Taxonomy (GTDB): domain Bacteria; phylum Pseudomonadota; class Alphaproteobacteria; order Rhodobacterales; family Rhodobacteraceae; genus Salibaculum. The sequence continues at coordinate 16,899 of JAAAPD010000040.1, forward strand.
TCCGCTACATGCATTCCGACATAGACACGATCGAACGGATCGAGATCCTGCGCGACCTGCGCCTTGGGGCCTTCGACGTTCTGGTGGGCATCAACCTGCTGCGCGAGGGGCTGGATATTCCCGAATGCGGGTTGGTGGCGATCCTGGATGCCGACAAAGAGGGCTTCCTGCGCTCGGAAACCTCGCTCATCCAGACCATCGGCCGCGCCGCCCGGAACGCCGAGGGCCGGGTGATCATGTATGCCGACCGGGTCACGGGCAGCATGGAACGCGCCATCGGCGAAACCAACCGCCGCCGCGAGAAACAGATCGCCTACAACACCGAACACGGCATCACCCCCGAGACGATCCGCAAGAACGTCGAGGACATCCTGCAAGGGCTCTACAATGGCGACGTGGACATGAACCGCGTGACCGCCAAGGTTGACAAACCCCTGCACGGCGCCAACCTGGAGGCCCACCTGGACGGTTTGCGCGACCAGATGCGCAAGGCCGCCGAGAATCTGGAATTCGAAGAGGCAGCGCGCTTGCGCGACGAAGTCAAGCGGCTGGAAACCGTAGACCTCGTTGTCGCAGACGACCCGCTGGCCCGGCAACAGGCGGTGGAGAAAGCCGTGGGCGACGCCGCCAAGGCCGAGGGCCGGTCAACGGCCGGGCGGCCGGGGCAGAGGGGTGGGAATGCAGGGAGAAGGAAGAAGAGGTGATTGATCCTTGCAATCCAAAAAGCATCACTACGTCCCAAAGGGCATCCTTCGGCGCTTTTGTTACTCGGGGGACTCTCTTTGGTATCGTCACAGAGATAGCGCCACCGTCAAACCGAGAAATATAGGCACCGTCTTTTGCAGACGTCACTATAATACCTACTTGCATAAAGATGGCACGCGTAACGACACGGTCGAACGCTTCTTTGCGGAAGAACTCGACGACTATTTGCCGCGATGGATCGAAGGATTCGAACGATCATTTGAGACGGGTGGCGACATGTTCTCAAATCATGATTCCAGAAATCGATTTGTTCAATTTTTCTATAACCACGTAAAGCGAACACCAGACTTTGTGGAACCCATAATCGAGAAGGTGGCTGAGGATACTTTCTCGACGAAAACGCTGGAACGTTTTGAGCGAGAATTTCGTCCACTAACGACGGAAGAAAAATCGCGGTTCTTCAGCGATGAATTCAGAGAGGCCACGGTTTCCAACAGTCGTGTTGCAAACTTCAGCAGGCAATCGGATGTCGTTCTCGAAAGGCTATGGAGAATGAAGATCGTTTTGGGAAGGCCGCAAAGGAAAACAAAGTCCTTTGTGGTTGGAAGCAACCCTGTGGTGCGCTTTGAGAGTTTTCCTCGACAAGAGCTTGGTGAAGAAGGCGTCGAACTTTGGACGTCGCTAACTCCCAAGCTAGCAATCGGGTTTGTAAACGCGAGCGCTACAAACACACTCCTAACGCTTCCCGACCAAGCAGTTAGGAAATTCAACGGCGAAATTACGAGAAAGAGCCGCGCGATAGGTTCACCCCAGAAGCGCTTGCTCGAGTCATTAACAGCGGCATTCTGGTAAAGGCTGTTCGCGCAGAAGGGGATTGCCGAGGCCTCAAAGAAACCCCCACACATCGGCTTTGGCCTGGCAGCAAGCTGCTATTCGCGCTGTGGCAATATGCGGTCGTGAGGGCTCAAGTCCCTAAAAGTCGAACAATTCCTCCAGGAACCCGCCGCGCTTCTTCTTGCGGGGTTTCTCGGAATACCCGCGGTCATTCCCCCCGTGCGGCGGGGGCGGCGGGGACTGCGTGTGGCTGCGGTCAATGATCTTGTCCAGCTCGCCCCGGTCCAGCCAGACACCCCGGCATTGCGGGCAATAGTCGATTTCGACCCCCTGCCGTTCACTGATCACAAGCTGGGTTCCGTCAATAGGGCATTGCATGGCGTCTCTCCTGTTGTTTCCATCCCAGATGGGCCCAAACGCCACGCGCGCAAGAGGGTCGGAACCCGGGCGGGCGAAATGCCGCTGCCCGCCCGAGCACGGGCCGAATCAGCTGCCCGGCACCACCGTCAGGCCCAGCATCTGCCAGTTCTGCATGCCGCCGCGGTAGTAGTGGATTTTCTCGGCCGGGTAGCCGGCTTCGATCATGCGGCGGGCGGCGGTGGGGGACTGACCGCACCACGGGCCGTTGCAGAACAGCGCCACGCGCGGCACGTCGGCGGGGCATTCGAAGCCTTCGAAATCCACCGTGCAGCCCAATTCACCCAGCCTGTCGGCGGCCTCGTTATAGGGGACCGACATGGCGCCGGGGATCGTGCCCGCCTCGAACTGCGGGCGGATCCGTCCGTCGACCACCACCGCTTCTGGGTCTTGCAGGAATTCCATTAACTCCAGCTCGCCGATCGGGGTCACACCCGGGGCCGGCACGATGGGCTGGATGCAGAAATTCGGGCAGGGGCGCGAGGTGAATGTCCATTCCTCGTCCACACGGTTGTCATTGTCCTGAACCCGGCCGATTTCGACCGGTCCGGAGGGGGTTTCGACCGCCACCGACATGGTGTCGGGGGTGATCCCCACGGGCTCGGCCGCAGCCATCCCGGCCGTCAGGAAAAGGGCGATCAGATAGCGCATCAGTATACCTCCGCTACGTCGTACATTACAGGCTCGAAACCCTTTGTCAGGTCATTGATTTCCCGGTTGCGGCGCCGCATCTCGTCGGTACGCAACATGGCTTGGAAATCCTCGCGCCGGACCCACTGGGAATAGTTGGCGATCCGGGTCTGGGCGTCGTTCACATGCAGCCCGGCCGAGATGAAGCCCGGCTGTTTCGAGATCACCTCGGCATAGGCGGCGCTCAGCAGGTCCAGCACATCGTCGCAGATCGCCGGGTTGACCTCGAAGGTGGTGATGACGGTCTGGCAATCCTTGCCTTTTTCGATCCGCGTCATGGTGTTCTCCTTTTGACTCATCCTAGCCCCATCCGCCCCGGCCGGGTCAACGGATTCTGGCATAGCGGGCACCGAGCGGGTAGGGTTCGCCCATGACGCGCGTTCTCGCCCTTGGCCTTCTGGGTCTCACGCTCGCCGCGCCGGTCCATGCCGGGGCATGGCTGCGCGAGGACGGCGCGGTGTTCCTGTCCTTCGGGGCGAACCTGGCGCTGAGCGAGGGCGCACGATCGCCGGTGAACCATGATCCTAGCCTCTATGTCGAATGGGGCGCCACGCCGGACACCACGCTGGCCTTCAACGGCTTCGCGGGGCTGGCCGATGGTAGCCAGACGATCGAGGCCCAGGCGATCCGCGCACTGCCCCTGCCCGAAGGCTGGGGCGTGGCCTCGGTGTCGGGCCATCTTGCCCTGCGCCGTTTCGACAGCGTGCAATACGATTCCGACGGGGCCGAAACCGACCGGCTGGACCGGTTGGCCGGTATCGGGCTGGCCTGGGGGCACGGGTACGACCGGGGCTGGCTGAGCGCGGAAACCCGGGTCATGACGGTTATCTCCGACGACAGGATCGAGGGCAAACTGGACCTGACCGGCGGCTACAATTTCACCCCGGACTGGGCGGCGATGCTCCAGGTCCAGAGCGGGACCGGCTATGCCGATGACCCTTATGCCAAGCTCTTGCCCTCGGTCATCTACCGGGTGCGTGACGGGCTGCGGATCAATGCCGGCCTCACCCATGCGCTGACCGGCGATCGGGGCACCGGACTGTTCCTGGCAGGCTGGGTCGAATTCTAGCGCAGCACGTGCACTGCGCATTTCGCGTGCCGAACGACCCGCGCAGCGGTGGAGCCCAGGAAATAATCCGAAAGGCCCGGCTGGTGCGAGGCGACGACGATCAGGTCAACGCCGTGATCCTCGGCCCAATCCAGGATGGTACGGCCCGCATGGCCCTTGACCACTTGCGCCTCGCCCTTGGCAAAATTACCGGCTTTGCCCTCGAGCGCGGCTTCGATAGCGTCCCGGGTTTCCTTGTCATAACCTTCGGGGATGTAGTTGACGGCGTAGGCGGGCAGTTCCTCCATCACGTGAAGGAAGGTGACCCGGGCGCCCGGGGCGGACAGGTTATGGGCGATTTCCTCGGCCGGTTTCGTGGGGTGGTCCCCGTCGAAGGCAACCGGGATCAGGATATGGCTATACATGGGCTTTCCTCCTCGTTGGGTGACATGATGCAACGGATCGAAAGGGCCGGCCTTGATCCCGATCAGATATCGCGTTCGGTCTCGCCGTCGGCCTCGACCCAGTCCTTGTAACCGCCGAGGTTGCGGACATCCTTGAACCCCATGGTCTTGAGTGTCTGTCCGGCCAGGGCCGCGCGGCCTCCCCCGGCGCAATAGACGACAACGGTCTTGTCTTCGGACAGCGCGTCGGGACGGTTCTCGGCCGATCCCACCTGGAATTCCAGCACGCCGCGCGGGATCGCCACGGCACCCTTGACCTTGCCGACGGCCACTTCGACCGGCTCGCGCACGTCGAGGAAGACCGCCCCCTCGCTGCCATACAGGCGCTTGGCCTCGGCCGGCGAGATGGCGGGCACTTCGGCGCGGGCCGCTTTGACCAGTTCTTCTACGGTTTTTGCCATGAAACCCCCGGCATTGGATTGCAGCGTCGCGCCCAAGCTATCCCGGCTTCGTCCAGCACTCAATCGCTTGTTGGTGCCGGGCGGCTTTGGGCCCTATGATCCTGTCATGACAGAGGCGCTTATCCTTGGGGCGGCGGTGTGGGCCGACGGCCCGTCTGCCACCCTGGTCCGGCGTAGCCGCCAGGGGGCAAGGCTGTTTCATGCCGGCCTGGTCACACGGCTGATCGCCTGCGGTGGGCTGGGCCGACACCCCCCGACCGAGGCCGAGGCGATTCGCGCCCTGTTGCTGGAGGCAGGCGTGCCCGACACGGTGATCCGGCTGGAGGCGCAGTCGACCACGACCGGAGAGAACATTCGCTTCGCGCTGCCCCTGCTGGCCGGGCGCGATGTTGTGATCGTGACCGATTGGCATCATGCCCCCCGCGCGCGGCTGATCGCCCGTCGGGCCGGACTGCATGCCGGCAGCAGCGCCCCGCCATTGGGCGGTGCCCATCCGCTGTCACAGGCGAAAGGCGCGTTGCGTGAAATCCCCGCCTACATGGCCTATCTGACAGGCATGAAGTCCTGAAGAGCCGGCCATGCCCAAGCAAGACCCCTTCCGACCTGTCGACGATACCGCCCTGGCCTTGGCGCGCGACCTTTTACGCGGCGCGGCGCATGGCGCATTGGGCGTCATCGACCCCGAAACCGGCGCGCCGATGGTGTCGCGCATCGCCTTCGCGCTGATCGGCAGAACCCCACATACCCTGATCTCGGACCTGTCGCACCATTCCGCGGCCTTGCGCGCCAACCCGGATGCCTCGGTTCTGTTGGGGGAACCGGGGCCGAAAGGCGATCCGCTGACCCATCCGCGCCTGACGTTGCAGGTCAGCGCGGAGCCGGTCGACAAGGCCGCCCTGCGGGCCGATTGGCTTGCGGCCTGTCCCAAGGCGCAGCTCTACTACGACTTCGCCGATTTCAACCTGGTGCAGCTGCGGCCCCTTTCGGCGCTGCTCAATGGCGGGTTCGGCAAGGCCTATCGCCTGACGCCCGGAGACCTGCACCGCGCGCTCGCTTGACACCGGGCGAAGGCGGGGCCAAATAGGGCACGTCGGGGCCGTAGCTCAGTTGGGAGAGCGCGTCGTTCGCAATGACGAGGTCAGGGGTTCGATTCCCCTCGGCTCCACCAGATACCGTTTCACCGGATACCGTTTCAACAGCGATCAGTTGCGCATCGGGATATGGTCGTCCCAGCGGAAGCCGATACCGCCGCCTTGCCAGACGCCCTGGCCGAAGGGGTTGGGGCCGTCGATGTTCACATGCTGCGGCAGGCCGAAGCCCGGGGCCAGATCATGCGTTCCGCGAACCGTGCTGCGGTGCATGATCCTCAGCCCTTGCTGTTCGACCGGCATGTGTGCCTCGGGCGCGGCGCGATGCGCCACCGACAGGTTGTCGATGAAGACGCAATCATTTCCCTGGTATTCGAAAGCGACGGCGTATCCATCTTCGAGTCCCGCGTTCAGGGTATCGTTATAGAGGTGGCAGACCTGGCGCATTTCGTCCTCTCCAAGCAACCGGAACCCGTCATCATCGGGCAGTTTTTCCAGGATCGCGCCGGTCATGCCCAGATGCAGCCAGATGGAACGCTGACCGGTCAGCGGATGGACGTGAACCATGGGATGCACCACACCCGAGGCCGAATTGACCGAGAACAGGCGCCCCCACCGTTCCGCGATCTCGTCCGGCAGCGCCGCATGCGCCAGACCCTGGTGCGCGAAATGCGTACCGCCGCCATGTTCGGCCGGTCTGATGATGTGATAGCCCGAATGGGAAAAAGTGGCCGGAAGGAAACTGCCGTCATTGTGCCATTGCGGTCCCACGTCGGGGATACCGTGGCGCCGATCATTCGAAAGCCGGAAGATGTGCGGATTACCATCAGGTGTGGCCGGATGGACTCCATGGGTGCTGTGCAGGTCCCGGCCGCCCCACCAGCAACTGGCCCGCAGAAAAGCGTCAGGCCCGATTTCACCTTCATTCTTGAAGACCAGGAAACCCCGGCGCGCCATTTCCATTTCGAGAGCATCCAGCACCTCGCGCGGTGGCGGCGTCGGGCTGGCAAGGTCGATGCCCCGGATCTCGGCGCCGATCGGTTCCATGGGAATGATCCGCCCGCCGAAGCCTTCGATCAGGGCGACGTTGGATGGATCAAGTGTCAGGTTCTTGTGCGTGGTCGGGGTCAATGGGCCTCCTCATGGTCTTCGACCAATCTGGGAAGGGCGTCCGCCGACTTAAAGTCCCGATCGCGATAGGCCCGTGCCGTTCAATCCCCCGCCTTGTGGAACTTGTCCTCGCGTGTGTCGCCGAACAGGTGGCGGCTTTCGAGGTATTCGCGCTGTTGGCGATAGAAATCCGTCAGGAAATCCCATTCGTCGCGCGGCGCCACCTCCTCTTCGAAGGCGATCTTGCGGCGGATGGTGCGCACCACGTCGGACACGCGCTTGCGCGCCTCTTCGGTCTTGGGACGATTGCGCAGAATCTGTTCCAGCGTCTGCAATTCGAACCGGCCATAGACATCGAGCTGTTCGGGCCGGAACACGAACCCGACCGCTGCCGACGCATGCGCCGCGGCCAGGTCTGGCAGAAGGACCGCCGTGGGCTGATCGACCACGAGAGTGCCTGCGATCATGTCGCCCAACCGCTGTCGCTTCTTGTTGAACAGCGGCACCGCCAGGACCAGCACCATCCAGACGGTCAGGACCAGCCCGACCCATCCGTTTTGGTAGCTGCCGCTCAGAAGGGTCGTGACGGGCATGAAGACCTCGACCTCCTTCATCAGGTTGCGAGCGACGATCTGGTGCGGGGTCAGGCGCTGACCGTCGCCGCTGATCACCTTGATCTTGACGATCCGCTTGCCGAGCGTGCGGCCGTTCCAGACCAGTTCGGACAGAATGTAATAGGGCACACGGATCAGAAACGCCAAGAGGAAGAAAAGTGTCGCCAGCATCGACCAGTCGAGCACATTCACCCATATCAAGGCGAGGAACAGCAGGAACAGCCCGCCAAAGGTGATCAGGATATCCAGCGATTGCGCCCCGAACCGCGCCCCGCCCGAGGCGATGTCGAGGCGGATCGGCACGCCTTCGGGGGGCAGGATATCCGCGGGGCGCCCGATCATGCCGCACGCTCCTCGGTGTCGCGCCCGGCCAGCAGCAACCAGGCCAGCCAGGCCGCACCGATGCCCCAGCCGATCACCAGGCGCAGTTCGGTGGATTGAACGAGCTGCCTGAGAAAGCCCTCGATGATCGCCGCGGCGATCAGCATCAGACCCGCCAGGATCACCAGCTTGACCGCATCGCGCCCCCGCTCGCGCAAGGCCTCGCGCCGGGTCATGTTGCCGGGCAGGATCACCGCCAAGCCCAGCTGCGCGCCCCCGGCGGCCGCAAGGCAGATCGCCGACAGCTCCGTGACCCCGTGGATCGACAGCCAGCCAAACAGGTCATAGCCCAGCCCGGCCTCGTGAAACATGGCGTAGAAGGCGCCCAGTATCAGGCCGTTATAGAAGGTCAGCACGAAGCTGGGCAGGGTCGCGAAGATTCCCAGGGCGAAGATGAAGATCGCGATGCGGGTGTTGTGCGAAAACAGGAATGTCGCGAACGTGCCCAGCCTTTCGCCATCGCGGCCACCGTCGTTGAACAGTGTGCTGCGCAGGTAGGCCTCGGAGGCGCCGGGCACACGGCCATCCGACAGGCCCGAGGGCACGAAGGTGAAGAACCAGCTGGTGTCCTGCTGATACAACATGAACCCCACGAACCCGCCCAGCACCATGGCCAGGAACCCGATGATCAGGGCGGTCGTCGAGCGGCGCACCGCCTGCGGGATGCCGTGGGTGAACAGCCTTTGCAACACGCCGGTCACCGGCTCTTGCGGCGCGTAGACGACAAGGTAGGCGCGGGCACAAAGCGCCTCCAGGTAGTCGAGCAGGGCCTTGTCCATCGAAATCGACCGCGCCACGGACAGCGAATTCATCGCCTGCCGGTAGAGGCTGGCCAGGGACAGGGCGTCGTCATAGCTCATCGCGGCCATGCCGGATTTCTCGGCCCGTGCCACCAGCTGTTCCAGCCTGTGCCAGCCTGCCTCGCGTTCGGCGCGGAACCGGGCGGAGCGGATCAGGTCATCGTTCTTTGCATCGGGCTGCATCAGATCAGCTCCTGCGACTTGATATCGATATAGCGCGAGATCAGCCCCGCGGTCAGCCGGTCCGGCGTGGTGTCCAGGCACAGGATGCCCAGCCGGCGCAACCGGTCCAGCACCGCCTGCCGTTCCTGCAGCATCTGCCGGGCCGAAACCGCCTCGGCGATCCGGCCCATTGAGATGTCGGTGGGCCGCATCAGCGAGTCCAGCTCCGGGTCGCGCAGCACCACGTAAAGGACGAGGTGCTGGCGCGCGATCACGGCCAGGTTCTCGACCAGCAATTCCGCCGTCACGCTGTCGACGAAATCCGAAAAGACCACCACCAGCGACCGACGGTTCAAAACGCCGTTCAGATGGGTCAGGCCCAACGTATGGTTGGTTTCGGCGGTTTCGGCTTCCAGCTCGATGCTGCGCTTCTGGACATGCCCGAAGGCCCGGCGCCCGGGCCGCGGCGGAATGAACTGCTGCGGGCGGCTGGCGAAATTGAAAAAGCCCACGTTGTCACCGCCCAGCGCCCCGGCCCATGTCAGCGCCAGCGAAGCATTGATCGCGTGGTCCAGCTTTCGCAGCTTGCCGATGCGTTCGGCCATCAGGTGGCCGCTATCGACGCTCAGGATGATCTGGTGATTGCGCTCGGCCCGGGTTTCGCGCGCCACCAGGTCGCGCATCCGGGCCGAGCGTTTCCAGTCGATGCTGCGCGGGTCCATGCCCGGTTGAAAGTCGCGCAATTGGTGGAATTCCGACCCCTCGCCGCGCAGCTTCATGTCCTTCAGCCCGTCGAGCAGCGGCAGCATCTGGCTCTGGATTTCGCCGTTCAGGACGGGGGCGACATCCGGGACGATCTCGATGGACAGGTCCAGCGGCCAGGTGGGCAGCACCTCGAACAGCCCCAGGGCCGAGCCATAGCGCAATGATAGGCGAGACAGATGCCCCACCCCGCGTTCGCGCAGGACCAGCGCAAGGCGGAACGCGACCTCGGCCTGGCCGGGCCGGGGCGTTTCGATGCTGGTTTCCGTCTCCGGCGCCAGTTTGCCGTCATGGGTCAGGCGGATTTCGATCCGGCGCGGCAACGACCGCCGGCGCGACGCGATGCGCCCATCCAGCGTCACGGTGTGGCCGACATATCCGGTGGATGGCAGGTCCGCCTCGACCTGGAGGGTCTTCGCGGCATGGGACAACGCCAGGTCGCAGATCGCTACGACAACCAGCACCGCCCAGAGCGCACCGGCCATAACCCCGCCGTCCAGTCGGAAGACCCCGATCAGGACGGTGGCGGCGGCCAGTGCAAGCACCAGCGCGACAAGGCGGCGCGAAGGGCGCATCAGCGCGGCGCGTTCGTGCGGTTGATGATCGCGGCCAGCACATCGTCGGGCGTGCGGCCCTCGATCTCGGCCGTCGGGCCCAGCACTACGCGATGCCGCAAGGCGGGCACCAGAAGCGCCTGCACGTCGTCGGGAATGGCATAGTCCCGCCCATCCAGCGCGGCGCGGGCCCGCACGGCGCTGGCGATGGCGTCGGCCGCGCGGGTCGAAGCGCCGTGCTGAACCTCTCCATCATCGCGGGTGCCGCGCACGAGGTCGACGATATAGGTCAGGATGGTTTCGTCCAGCCGGATCGAATCCACCAGGTCATGCCCGGCCCGCAAGGTCGGGCGGTCCATCACCTTGCGCAGCGCCTTGCGCCCTCCATCCGCATCCAGCGGAAGGCCGGAATTGCGTTTGAGAATGTCGATCTCGGCCTGCCGGTCGGGGAAATCCACCAGCACCTTGAACAGGAACCGGTCCAGCTGCGCCTCGGGCAGCGGATAGGTGCCGTGCTGCTCGATCGGGTTCTGCGTCGCGATGACGAAGAAATCGGGACCGAGCGGATAGTTCGTCCCGTCGATCGTCACATCGCGTTCGTTCATCGCCTGAAGAAGCGCCGACTGGGTCTTGGGCGGGGCGCGATTGATTTCATCGGCCAGCAGGATGTCGGTGAAGACCGGCCCCTTGGTCAGGCGGAATTCGTTGGTCTCGAAATTGAACAGGTTCACGCCCAGCACGTCGCCCGGCATAAGGTCGGGGGTGAATTGGACGCGGCCGAAATCGAGGTCGATCACCTGCGCAAGGCAACGCGCCAGCAGCGTTTTGGCGGTGCCCGGCGGTCCTTCCAGCAGGCAATGGCCCCGGGCAAAGACCGAGATCAACAACATGTCGATCAAGGGCTCCTGCCCTTGCACGACCGAAGAGATCTCCTTGCGAATGTCATCCGAGAGCTTTTGAAATTCAGACAGGTCCATGATGTTCCACTACTTTCGTCAAAAGGGAATGGTATTGCCCCAGCGCCCGGTTCAACTGGACCGGGGCCATGCCGGGGGCGTTGTCGATCAGGTTGCGCGCGCTTGCGCCGAAATCGCGGGCCAGGTCCGGGTCACGGCGGGCCAGCAGCGCCAGGAACCGCGCCTCGGCCTCACTTCCCAGATCGCGTCCAAAGCTGCGATGGGCCAGGTCCTGCAGCTGGGCGCGCACGAAGTCCGACACCATGCGCCCGTCATTGCCCGACAGCCGCAACAGGCGGGCCTTTGCCGCGATGGCCGCGCGCTTGGAGATGTTCCGCCCCTGCCCGGCCGCCTGCCGAAGCGGGCCAAAGCGCAGCGCGCCGCGCCAGAACAGCATCGCCAGCACGATCAGAAGGGCCGCCCAAAACAGGGTGAACGGATACTCGAAGAACCGCTCCAGCTCTTCGAAGCCGCGGTCATATTCCTGGCGCTCGTCCACGCGGTCCATGCGCGTCAGCAAGTCGGGGCTGCGGTCGATGTAGATCGGATTGGCATCGGTGCCCCGCAGGTCCGTCAGCAGGCGGACCGCGTAGGCCGCGTTGTCCGCCACCGCCAGCCCGTGATTGTTCAGTATATCGGGGTCCGAGGCGAAATAGGCCCGGTGGTTAGCCCCGGCCAGGGTGCAGGACGCGACCAGCGCGCCCAGGCCGTAGGGCACCTCGGCACGGCATCCGTCGGGCAAGGTCGATGGATTGAAAACCTGGGCATGGAACAGCGCCAGGTCATGGCCGCCTTGCCTGTCCTCGTAGAACTCGGCCACGCCGCGCACCATCTCGACGCCGGCGAGGTCCAATTGCCGGGTCAGCGCCTCGATCCGCGCAAGCGGGATCAGCGATTGCTCATGGGCCACCTCCGTCTCGATCATGGCGCCGTTCCACTTGGGCAACAGAACCAGCGTCGGAATCTCGTCCAGCTTGGTGCGCAGGTTGGCGGCGGTGATGTCCCGCATCGTTTCCGCATCGGCCGGGTCGCCGTCGCGGTCGGCGTCGAAACGGACGAGGTTCGTATCGTAGAGCGGCAGAACACGGAAGGACAGGTCGGCCACGGCGGGCGACAGCCGGGGGTGCGAATTGGTGGCGGCGATGTCGTTGGCGTCAAGCCAGGCCCCCAGCGCCTGCACCCCGATCGGCGATCGGTCCACCTGACGGTCGCTCAGAATGCCCGACTGGGTCACCAGCAAGAGCAAACCGGCCAGAAGCAACGCCCCGACCACGAGGAACGGCGCAGGTCCCGAACGGGAAGTCTGCGCAGGATTATCCGACATTGCGCTTGCCCCCAGCATCGGGACCCAGGATACGGCGGCCGATCTCCAGAGAGCCTTGGAAATCGGACTCGGTCACCGGGCGGCCGCCGTAATGGACCAGCTCGGTCTTGCGCAACAGCGCGCCCAGCAAGTCATGCGACTGCCAGGATCTGGGAAGGCGCCGAAAGGCCAGCCGTTCGGTATCAGACCGGGCAAAGCGGGTTTCCGTCTGCCCCGCCGCTGCCAGCAGGCAATGCCGCAACAGCAGGACAAGCGCCGCGCTGCGGTCCTCCATGGCGGCAATCCGGTCCAGCAGGCCGCGTGGATCACCGGCATCGTGGTCGGCGCCCATGTCCCAGTCCGCCGGGGCCCGGGCCACCTGTTCATCGTCGGGCTCGCGACGCAGAAGCGCGCCGCTGCCACCGAATTTGAGCCAGAGGAACAATGCCGCCACCAGAACGAGAATGACGAGAAAGACCCCCATGCCGCCGAGGTCAAGCGCGGGCGCGTCCCGAAGAGGTCGGGGTGACAAGGCATTCCGGTCGCGTGCCTGCCTGCCCGAGGACAGGTTGCCCTCGATCTGCATGGCATAGACCGGGTCTGTCGAAACGCGGTAGCGCGCCGCCAGGTCGCGATACCCCTGCGACGCATCACCGAGGGGAGCATCGACGCTTTCGACAATGCGATAGCTTTCGGTCCTGTCGCCATCCTGTGCGGGCAGGGTGCCGGGCATCAGCGCGAAGCCGATGGCAAGGGCGGCCAGAGGCCGCTGCGATCGCAGGCCCCGGCGCTGCGCCATCAGGCGAAGACTTCGGCGCTGTGTTCAGCCCGCAAAGGATCGGGGCCGTATTTGTTGTCACCCTCCGTGCCCTTGAGCAGGGCAACCACCAGGCCCGCGATCGTGGCCAGGAGCCCGATTCCGGGCACGTTAGACAGGATGATTACCGCAAGTACCCACCAGCCCGACAGGTTGCGGTCGTGGAACCGCCGCACTTGGGCCGTGATGGACGGTATGAACAGGAAAAGGAAGACAAGGCCCAACACCACCATCGAAATGATGGTGGCCGTCGCGAGATTGTCAGCGGAATAGCCCGCAACGACGCTCGCCTCGAGCCCGACGAAGACGAGAAACAGCAGGAAAAGGCCGATCAGAACGCTCCAATGAAACAGGATGAACCACCAGTATTCGGACCGGGACGCACGCCCCGACAAGGTGAAATACTTTTCCCGCAGGCAGGTGCGCACCGCTTCTTTGAAACCCATGAGACATCTCCGCTTAACAACACGTCCAGATTGCAGACCCCTGCAATGGCGGCAAGAGGCCCGTCGGTCATTTCGACCCCGTGTTGCGCATTGAATGCGGCAACAAGGCGCCCGATCCGCGAAAAGACGGGGGCATACCCCCGATAGGCCATTGATCTGGATCAGGGAGTGTCGTCCGATCGGGTCCTAATTTGGCGCGCGAAGGAGCGAAGTGTGAACGATCCGGCTTTCACAACGACAGGCTTGACAAAGACCTACGGCGAGGGTGAGGCCGCCGTCCATGCCCTGCGCGGTGTCGACCTGGAGATTCCGCCCAGCGAAGTCGTGGTGCTGCTCGGCCCCAGCGGGTCGGGCAAGTCCACCCTTCTGAACATCCTGGGCGGGCTGGACCGCGCCAGCACCGGGCAGGCCTTCTACAAGGGCCAGGACATCACCGCGATGACCGACCGGCAATTGACCCGCTATCGCCGCGCGCATGTCGGGTTCGTCTTCCAGTTCTACAACCTCATGCCCAGCCTGACGGCCCGCGAGAATGTCGAGCTTGTCACCGAAATCGCAGAGGACCCGATGGCGGCGGACGAGGCCCTGCACCTGGTCGGCCTGAACGAGAGGATCGACCATTTCCCGGCACAATTGTCCGGCGGCGAGCAACAGCGTGTCGCCATCGCCCGCGCCGTGGCGAAACAACCGCAGGTCCTGTTCTGCGACGAACCCACCGGAGCGCTTGACAGCACGACGGGCCGAAAGGTGCTCAAGGTGCTGACCGAGGTGAACGCGAAACTGGGCACCACCGTTCTGATCGTTACCCATGCCGCGGCAACCGCCGACCTGGCCCATCGCGTGATCCACTTCGCCGATGGCCGAATCCGCGACGTGATCACCAACAAGACGCGCAAGACCGCCGAGGAGATCCACTGGTGAGTCCCCTCACCCACAAGCTGCTGCGCGACCTGTGGCGCATGAAGGGGCAGGCCGTCGCCATCGGCCTTGTCATCGCCATGGGGGTGATGCTGCAGGTCATGATGTCGGGGCTGGTCACGACACTCGAAAGCACACGCGACGCCTACTATGACCGCTATCGACTGACCGACGTCTTCGCGCCGGTGGCGCGCGCGCCCGCGCACCTCGATGACACGCTGGGCCGGATCGACGGTGTGGCCCGCGTGCAGGATCGTGTCGTCGGCGCCGCCCTTGTCGACATTCCCGGCCGCGCCGCTCCGGTGCAGGCGCAGGCCGTGTCCCTGCCCGAAAACGGCATTGCTGCCCTGAACGCCACCTACCTGTCCGCCGGCCGGATGCCGGACCCGGCGCGCCCGGACGAAATCCTGCTTGTCGAGGGGTTTGCCAAGGCCCATGGTCTGGCGCCGGGGGATACCCTGGTCGCGACACTGAACGGCACGCGCCGGACCTTGCAGATCACGGGCCTGGCGCAATCGCCCGAGTTTCTCTACATCGCCGCGCCCGGCGAGATGGTCCCCGATGACAGCCGTTTCGGCGTCATCTGGATGGGCCGGGCGGCGATGGCCGCCCTGTTCGACATGGGCGGGGCGTTCAACGAGGCGCTGTTCGCCCTGACCCGTGATGCCCGAAAAGGGGCCGTCCTCGCCGAGATCGACCGAATTCTCGACCCCTATGGCGGGCGCGGGGCCTACGGGGTCGAGGAACAGTATTCGAACCAGTTCGTGAGCGAGGAAATCGACGGTTTGCGCAGCACCGCCAATACCGTGCCGCCCTTGTTCCTGTCCGTGGCGGCCTTCCTCCTCTATATCGTGATCGGCCGGATGGTGCAGTCCGAGCGCGAGGAAATCGGCCTGCTCAAGGCGTTTGGCTATACCAATGCCGAGGTGGGCGCGCATTACCTCAAGCTCGTGTTGGTCATTGCCACGGGCGGGGCGATCCTAGGCTGCCTGCTGGGCATCGCCGGCGGGCGCGGGATGGTGCAGCTCTACCTGCAGTACTTCAAGTTTCCCTTCCTGCTGTTCCGACTCGACCCGGCCTCGTTCGCCATCGGCGTGATCGCCAGTATCCTGGCCGCGTCGGGTGGCGGGCTGCTGGTGTTGCGCCGGGTCTTCGCCCTGACGCCCGCCGACGCCATGCACCCGCCCGCCCCCGCAGATTACAGCCGCAGCGGCCGCATCGGGCAGGGCCTTTCCAAGCTGCTGGATCAGCCCTCGCGCATGGTGCTGCGCCGGATCACTCGCCAACCGGTGCGCATGGCCGGGGCGATGATCGGCATCGCCTGCGGCATGGCCCTGTCCGGCTCGATGCTGTCCACTTTCATCGCCTTCGAGGACACGCTGGACACAACCTTTACCGTGGTCGACCGCTCGGACCTGACGATCAGTTTCGCAGGCCCCGTTCACCGGGCCGCCCTGCATGAAATCGGCACGCGCGACGGGGTCTGGCAGGTGGAACCGGTGCGTTTCGTCCCGGCCATTCTGCGCAACGGGCGGCATAGCCATCGCGGCTCGATTCAGGGCCAGCCCACCGATGCCGACCTCTCGCGCGCCATCGACAGCGACAAGCAGGCGATACAGATGCGCGAGGACGGGCTGATCCTGTCCACCACGCTGGCCGCCAAGCTGGACATAAGCGCCGGTGACAGGGTCACTGTCGAGGTGCGCGACGGCCGCCGTCCAACCCTCGAAATGCCGGTCGTGGCCATCGCCGACAGCTTTTTCGGCACGCCCGCCTTCATCGAGCTGGAGGCGCTCAACCGCGCGCTCAAGGAACCGGGCCGCGTGACCGGCGCCTACCTGCGCATCGACCCGGGCAAGCGCGACGAGATCACCCAATGGCTCAAGGGACTGCCGATGGTTGCCGGTGTCACCATCAAGGCCGAGGCGGAATCCGCCTTTCGCAAGGTCATGAATCAAGGGGCCGGGTCCTCGCGCTATGTCATGGGGCTGTTGGCCTTCGTCATCACCTACGGCATCGTTTACAACGCCGCCCGCATCGCCCATGCCGAACGCGCCCGCGACCTGGCCAGCCTGCGGGTGCTGGGCTTCACCAAGGGGGAAGCCGCCTTCGTGCTGCTGGGCGAACTTGCGGTGATAACGCTGGTCGCGCTGCCGATCGGCACGTTGCTGGGCCATGGCCTGTCCCAGTTGATCATGGCCGCCTATTCCACAGACATCTACACGATCACGCTGGGGTTCGAGCCCAGCGCCTATGGCAATGCCGCGCTTGTGGTCTTGTCGGCGGCGCTGGTTTCGGGCCTTCTGGTCAAGCGTGACCTGGACCGCGCCGACCTGATCGGCGCCCTGAAGACGAGGGAGTGACCCATGGCCCGCGCCAAGAGACGTTCGCGACTGGCCCTGACCGCAATCGCCATCCTTGTTGTGGCCGGCACCTTAACGGCCGCCTTCTGGCCGCAACCCACCCTGGTGGACATGGCAACGGTGGGCCGAGGCCCGATCCAGGTGACCATCGACGAGGACGGACGCACCCAGGTGCACGAGGTCTACGTCGTCTCGACCCCGGTCGCGGGCCTGTTGCAGCGTGTCACCGTCGAGGCCGGCGACCCGGTAACGGCCCGAGAGGCGGTCGTTGCACAAATGCGGCCCACCAACCCGGCGGCGCTGGATGTGCGCACGCGCGAACAGGCGCTGGCCGCCGTCGATGCAGCCCAGGCCGCCCTGCGCGTGGCAGAGGCCGACCGCAATTCCGCCGCCGCCGCCCATGAGCTGGCCGAAACCGACCTTGACCGGGCGAGGCAACTGGCCGAAAGCGGCACGGTCAGCCGGGCGGCGCTGGAGCGGGCCGAGACCAATGCCCGCGCGACCGAGGCCGCGCTTCAGACCGCCGAGGCCGCGATCGCCATGCGGCAGGCCGAACTGGCCAATGCACGCGCCCAACTGATCGGCTTCGAAGACCAAGCCCTGTCCGAGGCGGTCGGCAGCGGCTTCGAGGACTCGATCCCCCTGCACGCGCCCATCGACGGGCGTATCCTGCGCGTGGTCCAGGAAAGCGAGGCAGTGCTACCGGCCGGTGCGCCCGTTCTGGAGATCGGCGATATCGCCAACGGGCTGGACGTGGTGGTCGACCTCATCTCATCGGACGCGGTGCAGGTCAGCCTTGGCGACCCGGTTCTGATCGAGGATTGGGGCGGTTCGGCGACCTTGCATGGCACGGTGACGCGCATCGCGCCCTCGGCCGTGACCAAGGTTTCCGCACTGGGGGTCGAGGAACAGCGCGTCAGCGTTGACGTGACCTTCGACACCCCCGCCGAGGAGCGAGCCAGCCTGGGTCACGGGTTCCGCGTCGAGGCACGGATCGTGATCTGGCAGGCCGAAGATGTGCTCAAGGTGCCCAGCGCGGCCCTTTTCCGCGATGCTGGCGGCTGGGCGGTCTTTACCGTCGATGACGAGGGGCTGGCCCGGCTTGCCCTGGTGGACCTGGGCCGCAACAACGGGATCGAGGCGCATGTCCTGTCTGGGCTGGCCGAAGGGGACCGCGTGATCCTCTACCCGTCTGCGGGACTGGCCGCCGGGGACCACGTCGCGCCAAGGGACGGCTAGGCGCGGGCCGAGGCCGGCAACCTGTCGGCCAGCGACCCGGCATGGTGCATCGACGCGTCCAGCACGATCAGGTCGGCCAAGGCCCGGCCTTCGACCGTCGTCAGGTCATGACGCCCCATCAACCGGGCAGGCACGGTGAGGGCCATTTTCAAGGCCACGCCCGGGTCGATGCCCAGGACGTTCACCAGCCGCGCGACGCCCATCGCCTGGGTCAGGTGCGCGCCGGCCAGCGAGCCTTCGGAATTGACCAGCCGCCCGTCCTGCAGGCGCATATCCTGCCCGTAGAGCGAAAAGTGATCCGGCCCGCCCACGGTCGGCATGGCGTCCGAGACCAGGAACATCCGATCCGCAACGGGCCGGGCGCGCAAGGCCAGGGCGATCATCTCGTCGGCCACATGGATGCCATCGACGATCAGCCCCGCGTGGGCGGTCGAATTTATCGCTGCGCCGACCACGCCGGGCGCACGGTTCAGCATCGGCGACATGGCGTTGAAAAGGTGGGTAAAGCAGCTGGCCCCGGCGTCCAGCGCGGTGCGCGTTTCCTCGGCGCTGGCATCGGAATGCCCGATCGAAACCACGGCCCCCGTCCCGGCGAGCGCGGCGATGTCCTGTGGGCTGGCGGCCTCGGGGGCCAGCGTGATCATCACCGGGATGTCCGCCGCGCGCAGGCGGCGCACGTGCTCCAGCGTCGCGGGATCAAACGGGCGCACATGGGCCGAGGCATGTGTCCCCCGGCGCGGCACCGAGATATGCGGCCCCTCGATATGCAGCCCAAGTATCCCCGGACGCCCCTTGGCGGCCAGCGCGGCCGAAACCGCCCGGTCCAGCACTTCGGAGGCGTCAGTGATGACGGTGGGCAGGATCCCGACCGTGCCCAGGCCGCGATGGGCTTGGGCGATCCTCTCCATCGCCTCGACGGTCGGGGTTGCGTTCAGCAGAACGCCCCCGCCCCCGTTCACCTGAAGGTCGATGAACCCCGGCGCTACGATCCCGGGAATACGCGCGCTGCCCGCCGGCGCCTGGCCGTCCGGGACAAGTCCGGCCACGTGGTCATCAACCACGCGCAGGGCCAGGCCGCCGCGCAGTGTCTCGCCATCGAAAACCAGGCCGGGGGAGAACCATGTCTCAGTCATCGCCGCCCCCTTGATCGTCGAAGAAGTAGGGATCAAGCGCAAACTGGATCTGCGCGTCGATCAACCGCTGGGCCTGTGGCCCGCAAAGCGCCTCGGCCCGGTCGAGGACCGCCGGGGCGAAAACCTGCCACAAGAGCGGGTCCGGCATCGCCGCCTCCGAGACCCGCGCGCGCAGCTCGGCCACCGCCGCCTGCGCCTTGGGCGCGGGCCAGTAATAGCGTATGCGGTCGGCCAGCCCGGCATGACGCGCGATGCGGTCCCCGGCCGCGTAGTGCCCCTGCCAATAGCCCGGATCGGCCTGCATCACCTCTTCCATCACGTCGATCAGCCCCACCGCCCGGCCCGCGATGGCCAGCGCCGCGTCCAGCGCGTAGAGCGCCTCGCGATAGGCGAAGGTCAGCGCCGGTCCGACCTTCTGGAAAGCAAAGCCAAGGGCGGCCAGCCGTGGATACGCCGCCGGGGCCTGGTAATCGGTCGAATGCGCCTCAAGGCACAGGCCGGGCCATGACAAGGCAACCTCGCGCAGGGCCGGGTCACGGTTCATGGGCAGGTGATGCACCTGCATGGGCGAGAACTCGACCCCCGGCTGCACGACCAACCCGGCGACGCGCGGCATGATTTCGGCCAGCCCGGCCCGGGCGAAAGCCGCTTCATGCGCGGCCAGCGTAGCGGTCGCGGCGTCTGGGCTGGTCGCGGGGATATCGCCGGCCTCGTCCATCCGGGCGCCACCCGGCGGGGGCACCTCGGTGCCGATGACATAGAGCAGACCCGCATCCGGCGCGGCCCCTTCGCAGACCTGGGCTAGATCGGCGGACCGTTCGGCGGTCACGGCATCGGCCAGTTGCGCTGCTTCGCCGGCGCAGCCTTCGGAACAATCCAGATGGATCTTGGCGAACCCGGCGCGCGCATAGTCGGCCACCAGGGTTCGCGCCTTGTCCATCGCCGCATCCGCGGGCAGCTTGCGCCAGGCCTGCGGGCCAAGGTGATCCCCGCCCAGGACCAGTCGCGCCCGGTCCACGCCAAGATCATCGGCCATGCCCCGGACGAAACGGGCGAAATCGGATGGGGTCATACCCGTATAGCCGCCATCCTGGTTCACCTGGTTGCTTGTCGCCTCGATCACCAATGGGCGGTCCAGCGCCTCGGCCCGCAGCATCGAGGCGCGCAACGCATCCGGCTGCGCCGAACAGACCGAGGGCACGGCCACTGCCGCGCCGGCCCGGTTGCGGGCCACGATATCGCGCAGCATCTCAGACACCCTGCGCCTCTTGCAGGGCCGCAAAGGCCGCCCCCCGTGCGCCCGAGGCATCGCCGCCCTCGGCCAGCAGGACAGGCGGCGTGTCGAACCCCTTGATCTGCGCCGCGGCCAGCGCCTCGGACAGGTCGGGAACCAGCCCCTCGATCCGGCTCAGCCCCCCGGCGATCACGATGCAGTCGGGATCGACCGTTTGCACCATGGTCAGCATCAGCTCGCCCATCATTTCCAGCCAGACGGCCCAGACACTGGCCGCCTCAGCGTCTTCGTGCCGCTGTCGGCCGATCTCTTGGGGGTCCATGGCCCGCCCGCAGAGGTCCTGGGCCATGCGGCGCAGCCCCGGCCCGGCCACGTAGGTTTCCACGCAGCCCTGCCGGCCGCAGCCGCAGGTGTGGATGGGCAGGCCGTGGCGCGCGACCACGGCGGCGGAGGCAGGAGAATGGCCATACTCACCGCCCGTTCCGGTCGGGCCGGCCTGCAGCGCACCATCGACGACCACGCCGCCGCCGATCCCGGTGCCGAGGATCAGCGACATGACGGTGCGACGGCCCCGGCCCGCCCCGAAAACCGCCTCGGACAGGGCCAGCGCCCGACAATCGTTGACATAGGTGACATCCTGCGCTGCCGCCCTGGCGATGTCGGCGGGAAAGGGGTGGCCCGAGGCGACAAGGTTCGCGGTGAAGGCATTGCCGCGCGCATCGACCAGGCCCGCGGCCCCCACGCCCACCGGCAAGGGCGACCCGGCTTGGTCGAGCGCCCAACGCACCTGGTCGGACACACAAGCCACAAGCGCCTTGTAATCCCGGGGGGTTTCATCGCGCCGGCTGGCGACCTGCTTCCAGTCGCTGTCGAACAGCTGAACCTCAGACTTGGTGCCGCCCAGATCGATCCCCGCCGCGATACCGGCCATCGTCATGGCGCGACCTCGTAGAGCGTGACGCCCGAGACCACGCGCGACAGCGTGCCCTGTCCGCTGAACGGATCATCCACGTTCAGGCCCAGCCGGTCGGCCCAGATCACCCCGGCGACCTGGGCGAAACCAACCGCAACCGGCGCAGCCCATAGCGGCCCGTCCGGGTGGGGCAGGTCGACATCGCCGCCCGGCCCGATACTCGTGACCGTCGCGCCGGGATATTGCGCGCGTAGTTCGGCCACCAGGTCGGCTTCGTAGCGGCAGGCCGGATCGGCAGCATCGGTGAAAACGACGATCCGCGTGTTTTGCGTGGTGAAGGATTTCGGCCCGTGACGAAAGCCCAGGACACTGTCCCAAAGGCAGGGCACCTGCCCGGCGGTCAGTTCCATGACCTTGAGCGCCGCCTCGCGTGCCGCATAGGCAAGCGGGCCGGTGCCCAGAAACACCGCGCGGTCCGGTCGGGCACCGGTTCGCGCGTCGAATTCGGGCAGCGCCGCTTCCAACGTGGCCGCCGCGCGGTTCATCGCGTCCGGGTCCGGGCGATCCTCGGCAAAGACCATCAGGGCGGTCAGCAACATTGTCGAAAAGCTGCTGGTCATGGCAAAGCCGGCATCATGGGTTTCGGGCGGCAGCAGGACCACGCGGCTTTCCGTCCCGCCACGGGTGGCAAGGGCCCCATCTGGATTGCAGGTGATGTTCAGACGCGGCGCAGACGGGGCCAGCACATCGAGCGCGTCCAGCGTGCCCACGGTTTCCGAGGAATTCCCCGAACGCCCGAAATTCACCACCAGCGGGCGGCGGTCGCGCAGATAGGTCTGAGGCCGCGCCACCAGGTCGGTCGAGGGCACGGCGCGCAGACGCGGGCCACCCTGACCTTCCAGCCCCGAAACGAGGATGTCGCCGATATAGGCGCTGGTCCCGGCACCGCAGAACCAGACTTCGTCCACCTGTTGCGACCCCACCCAGGCCCGCAGCGCACCTACGTCCAGCGCCCGTGCCCAGGTCCGCCACAGACGCGGCTGGGCATGAGTCTCGGTCCAGGTGGCCCACCGGGCCAGGTCGGCGGTCTCGGTCATCGGGTTCGGGTCACTTTCGACAGGGTTGCGGGGTTGTCCGGGTCATGGCCCAGCGCCAGCGCGGTATCAAGGATCACCGGGTAGACCCGGCGCAGGATGGCGGCTGCCGCGCTGGCCGTTGTCAGGCCGGCCAGGCCCGCATCCACCCGGTGCACATCGCAGCCCTGGTCGCGGAACCTTGCCTCGGCGGTGTCCAGGCTATCGGCGGTGCCCGGCGCGCCGGTATCCAGCACGAGCACGGTCAGGGGGTTCGTCGCCAGTTGCAGCGGGCCATGCAGAACCTCCGAGGCCGAATAGGCCTCGGCATGGATGGCGCAGCATTCCTTGATCTTCAGCGCGACTTCATGTGCCGCGCCAAAGCCGGTATCGCGCCCCACGACATAGACATGCCGCGCCCGCAGCAGCCCGGCACGCAGGGCCTCGCGCCGGTCCTTGGACAACCCGTCCATGTCCGCCAGCGCCGCGATCCCGACGGCGGCACGACGGCCATAATCGGGTTTTAGAGCGGACAGCAGCGCGAGACCTGCCGCGATCGATCCGATCACTGTCTTGGTGGCGGGCACGGCACGTTCTTCCCCCGCACCTATCGGCACGGTCAGGTCCGCGGCGGCCTCGACACCCGAGCCGGGCACATTGGTCAATGCCGCGACGCAGGCGCCCTTGGCCCGCATGCCCTTGGCCGTATGGATCAGGTCGTCGCTGGCACCCGATTGCGAGATGATCAGCGCTGCCGCATCGCGCATCGTGACCCCGCCGCCGATGGAAAAGACCGACGGCGGCAGCGACGTGACCGGCACGCCCAGTTCGCGCATGAATTCGTAGGACAGGATGTTGGCCGCCGCATCGGACGACCCGCGCGCAACGGTATAGAACGCCCGGCGTTCGGCCAGACCTGCAGCGGCCGCACCGATGTCCTGCATCGCGGTGCGGGCGAACACCGCGCCCGCCTCGCCGATCTCGCGGGCCATGTGCCGGCCCGGTGTGGTGTCATTGCCCTGCACCGTCATCCCCTCAAGCCCAAGCTGTCGAATTCCGCCCAGGTTTCGGCCAGGTCCACCACGCGGCCATCGTTGCGGGCCTGGTCCAGCGCCAGCGCCGCGACGCCAGCCTCAAGCGCATCGAGGATGGACACGGGCAGCGCCTCGGCCTCGCCCTTCAGATAGGCGATGACATCGGCGA
This sequence comes from Alphaproteobacteria bacterium, assembly GCA_009908505.1. Classification (GTDB taxonomy): domain Bacteria; phylum Pseudomonadota; class Alphaproteobacteria; order Rhodobacterales; family Rhodobacteraceae; genus Salibaculum. Next base: position 40,527 of record JAAAPD010000040.1, read on the forward strand.
CCATCATGTGATCGGCGCCGTAATGGCTGCCCAGCGTCGCCTTGTCGCCCTTGCTGTAGTCATGGTCCGCGAAAACCTTGCCATCTCGCCGGGTGATCTTGAGATAGCCGCGCACGAAATCGCCCTCGGCCATGCCCATCGCCCCCATGACACAGAACCGGCGGTGTTCGTCCGGCACGTTCAGGTTGGTGTGAAAGGCCATGCTGGCCCCGGTTTCGTACTCCAGGATCGCGGTCTGGCAGTCGATGATGTCGCCATCGCTGCGGAACGGGTCATCGACTGAGTTCCAGACCGATCCCTTGACGTGGAAGATCTCGTTCTCGGCATTCGAGGCCGGGGCGTGGTCGGGCAGGAAGGACCGCCGACCACCGAAACTGGCAACGCGGGCCGGACGCGAGCCTGTGATCATGTTGTAGAGGTCGAGGTCATGACAGCATTTTTCCAGCATGAACCCGCCCGAATGGGACACCATGCGGCGCCAGTCGCGCATGAAGAAGGCGCCGTGATAGGGGCCGATATGCTCATTCGCCTCAAGCGACGTGATCCGGCCCAGAACACCCTCGGCCATGGCCGCACGCAGGTCCACCATGTGCTGGGAATACCGAAGCACCAAACCCACCATCAACCGGTCCGCGCCGTGTTCTGCCAGCAGGCGGCCCAGCTCCATCGTCTCCTCGATGGACACCACAACGGGTTTCTCGGTGAAGATATGCGGCACGTTGCTTTCCAGCCCCGCGCGGATCTGGTCGAGGTGAAACTCGTTGGGCGAGCCGACGAAATACAGGTCCGGTCTGGTCCGGTCCAGCATCTCTTCGACGCTGTCGAACCGCAGCGTGTCTGTGCCGATCATCTCAAGGTAAGTCGGTTGCGGGTCGTAATAGCCCACGAATTCGACCTCGGGCATCATGTCCTTGAACAAGGCCAGCACATGACCGGCCCGCAGGCCGATCCCGGCGGTAGCGATTTTCATTCCTTCCTCCTCAGGCGACAAGGGCCGGGGCGGCCTGCCGGCGCAGGACCGTGCCATCGGCCTTGAAGACATGGGCGCAAGCGGGATCAACCGTCAGGCCGACCGGCACACCTTCCTCGATCCGGGCATTGCCGTCGAGCGAGGCGCAGAAACGCGTGCCGTCCGACAGGGCGCCGTGGGCTATGGACACGCCGCCCAGGCGTTCCAGTACCCGTATATTCAGGTCCAGACCGTCGCCGAGCCGGACATCCTCGGGCCGGATGCCGATTTCCACCGCATCGCCCGTGGAGACGCCCGCGGTGTCGACCGGCAGGACCAGCCGCGCCCCGTCGACCGTGTCGATGGCGACGCCGCCACCACTCGCGTCCGCGACCGTGCCGGGGACGAAATTCATGTTGGGTTGACCGATGAACCCGGCGACGAACTTGGTGGCGGGATGGTGATACAGCTCCATCGGGGAGCCGAACTGTTCGACCCGCCCGCCGTTCAGTACGACGATGCGGTCGGCCATTGTCATCGCCTCGACCTGGTCGTGGGTGACATAGACCATCGTGGCATTGAGTGCGCGGTGCAGCTGGCTGAGCTCCACCCGCATGTCGCCGCGCAGCGCCGCGTCCAGGTTCGAAAGCGGTTCGTCGAACAGAAACACCTTGGGTTCGCGCACGATGGACCGGCCGATGGCGACGCGCTGGCGCTGACCGCCGGACAACTGCCCCGGCTTCAGCGGCAGCTTGTCGGTCAGTTGCAGGATCTCGGCGGCGCGGGCCACGCGCTGGGACACTTCGTCCTGGGTCATCTTCTGGACCCGCAGCGGGAAGGCGATGTTCTCGAAAACCGTCAGATGCGGATAGAGCGCATAGGACTGGAACACCATCGAGATGCCGCGGTCCACCGGGTCTTCGCGGCTGACATCACGTCCCTCGATCACGATACGGCCGGCGCTTGTCTCTTCCAGCCCGGCGATGATCCGCAAGAGCGTGGACTTGCCGCAGCCCGACGGGCCGACGAAGACGACGAATTCCTTGTCGCGGATGGCAAGGTCGATGTCATGAAGCACCTTGGCGGGGCCGAAGGATTTGCTGATGTTTTCCAGGTCAAGCGTGGCCACGGATTGCGTCCTGTCTGGTTGAAATCTGGTAGGGTCCGGGCGGCGGCCCAGCCGCCGCCCGGTCGGGAGGATCACCTCAGAGCGCGTCGTCCAGTTCCTCGCCCGCGATGGTCACGAGGTTGTCGACGGTATCATCCTCAAGAAGGATGCCCTGCACCATGTTGGTGAAGACCGACTGAAGCGACTTGAAGTCTTCCAGCAGCGGTTCGGGGCCACCGGCCTCGATTCCGGCGGTGAAGACCTCCCAGAAGGGATCGTCCATGTAGAACGGGTCTTCAATGCCCAGCTCTTCATACTGGAAGATCGGCGTCAGGCCCCAGCTTTCGTCCAGGTCATACTGCGCCTCGCCCGAGGCCAGCGCCTGGGCCAGTTCCTGGGCCAGTTCCTCGTGGCCCGAGCCCTTGAAGACGACAAGGCTGTCGGTGATCAGGATTGTGCCGCTTTCACCCGAGGGGCCGGCCGGCACAGGGGCGACAAGCTGGTTGATGTCCTCGTTGTGCTGGCCGCGGCCCCAGGGCCCCTGCACATACATGCCGATCTGGCCGTCATTGAACAGGTCGCGCAGCTGGTCACGTTCCCACGCGGTGGGCCCGTCCTGGGACACGCCGGCCAAGCGTCCATAGAATTCCAGCGTCTCGCGGGTTTCCTGGCTGTCGAGCATGTTTTCGCCCGTCGCCGTGTCGATCACCGTGCCCCCGTTGGAATAGAGATAGTTGAGGAACTGGTGCATCGTGTTGTCGAAATCCTTGCCCGCAAGGCCGATACCGGCAGAATCCGTGTTGTTGTTGATGGCCTCGGCCATGGCATACATCTCGTCCCACGTGGCCGGGGCCTCGCAGGCGACGCCGGCCTCTTCGACCAGGTCGCAGTTGATATAGAGCGCCTTGGTCGAGAAGGCGTGCGGATAGCCCCAGCGAGTGCCCTCGATGGTCACGGTGTTCAACACGCCCGGCTGATAGGCATCTTCCCATTCGGCGGGGATCTCGGCCGGCACGATCAGGTCGTTGTTGGCCAGTTGGCGCAGCGTGCGGCTGCCCATGTAGGAAATCGACGGCGGATCGCCGGCTGCGGCCAGCGTCAGGGACTTGTCTTGGCAGGTGCCCCACGGCACAGCCTCGATGTTGACGGTTACGCCGTCGCGCTCGGCCACGAAGGCATCGACGACGGCCTGGTCGGCTTCGCGGATTTCGCCACCGCACATGATGAAGTGCATGTCCTGCGCCTGGGCCGACAACGCCGAGCCGGTCAGCAGAACGGCCCCCACGGACAGTGTTTTCAAGGTATTCATCTGGGTCTCTCCCTTTGTTGGACCTTTTGGTTTCATTCTTTCACCGCGCCTGCGGTCAAACCCGCGACGAGGTATTTTTGAAGGAACAGGAAGATGACCATGACCGGCAGCACACCGACCAGGGCGGCGGCCATCATCTCGTTCCAGGTCACCGACTGGTAGCCGATGAATTCATAAAGACCGGCGGGCAGCGGTTGCAGCTCGCGGGTCTGGTTGAAGGTGATCGCGAACAGGAATTGTTGGGCATAGGCGCCGATAAAGACGGCAACCCCGACCACGATCAGCCCGGGCACCGCCAGTGGCAGGACGACGCGGCGCAGGGTGTAAAGGCGGCTGGCGCCGTCCACATAGGCGGCCTCTTCCAGCTCGCGCGGGATCTTTTCCAGGTAGGACCGCAGCAGCCAGATGCCCGTCGGGATCAGGAAGGCCACGCCGGGCACGATCATCGCCCAGTAGGTGTTGAGTAGGCCCAGGGTCCGCAAAACCCGGTAGAGCGGGATCAACAGCACCGCGCCGGTGAACATGTTCACGGCCAGGAAGATGCCCAGCGTCGCGGACTTCATGGGAAAGTCCATCCGCGCAAAGGCATAGGCGGCGGGCACCACGAAGGCCATGGTGATCGCCGTCACCATCGAGGCGATGTAGATCGAGTTGAAGATATAGCGCCCCAGCAGGGGCACCGTTTCCCACATGTCCGAATAGGCCTGGAAACTGAAATCTTCGGACCAGAACTGGTAGGGGCTGCGGAACAGGTGTTCGAGCGGTCGCAGCGAGGCCATGAACATCTCGAAGAAGGGCAGCAGGATGAAGGTCAGGAAGATCGCAACAGCGATGTAGAGGCCGATCTTCTGCGGGATCGTGTAGCGGTCCATCATGTCACTTCACCCCGTACTTGCGGTTCACCTTGTTCAGGAAGAACAGGTAGATCAGGGAAAACAGCGCCAGCAGGATCACAATGATCACGGCGCGCGCGGCGCCTTCGCCGAATTTGTAGTTGGAAATCGCGGTCTTGTAGGTATCCACGATCAGGGTCGTGGTCGCCCCGCGCGGCCCGCCCTCGGTCAGGATCCAGATGATCTCGAAACTGTTGAACGTCCAGATCGCGGAAAGCAGCGCCATGGACACGATCACCGGCATGATCTGCGGAATTGTGATGCGGCGAAATCGGTACCAGCGCCCGGCGCCATCGACCCAGGCGGCCTCGTACAGATCACGGCTGACCCCCTGCATGGCGGCCAGCAGGAACAGCGTGACCATGGGCGTGCCGACCCAGACATCCGTCACGATGGCCGAGTAGAAGGCGGATTGCTTGTAGGCCAGGAACTCGAACGGGCCGTCAAGGATGCCCAGCCGCTGGCCCAGCCCGGACAGCAGCCCGAAATATCCGTTGTAGAGCCACAGCCAGCCGATGCAGCCGATCGCGATCGGGATCACCCAGGGCGGCATGACCAGAACCCGGAACAGCGCCCGGCCCGGAATAGCCGCGTTGAGCAGCGTCGCACCGATCAGCCCTAGGATCAGCTTCAGCCCCACGGACAGGAACATCCAGTAAAAGGTCCGCACCACCGTTTCATGGAAATTGCGGCTGTCCAGAAGGTCCGTGTAATTTGCCGTTCCGACGAATTCCTCGCCGCCCAGATCCGCCTCCATGAAGGACAGGCGGATGGTCTCGGCCAGCGGCCATGCAACGATCACGGCGATGAAGAGGATGGCCGGCGCCACCAGCATCCACGCGAACCAGGCCTCGGACAGCTTGCGGCGTCCGGTCCGCTCGGCCATGGCGATCTCTTGCGTAAGCTCGGTCAAGGTTCCCCCCGGATGCCTTGCGCCCAGATTTCGGGACGCGAATCGATGTCTGCCAACAAACGATACCAAGCAATCCAAAAAATGCTACCAAAATAATACCAGTTTTTCGTCATGTGTCGAATGGCCCAGTTTTTACTTGAATTCTGAGCCACGCCCCGCAACAAATGTGTTGAAGAGACGATTTTTGGTATTATCAAAAGATACCAATAGAAAGCCCGATATGAACACGAATGCCGATTCCTTTTTCCAGCCCGAAACCTGGCATCAGCCCGGTCAGGGACCGCGCTACCTGCAATTGTCCCGCCATATCGGACGGGCCATCACCGAGGGCGCCCTGCACGAGGGCCAGCAGCTTCCGGCGGAACGCGACCTGGCCGAAATGGCCGATGTCAGCCGCGTCACCGTGCGCAAAGCAGTGTCGGAACTGGTCGAGGCCGGGCTAATCGAACAGCGGCGCGGTGCGGGCAGTTTCGTGATGGGCAGCGCCCCCAAGACCGAACAATCGCTGTCGACGCTTATTTCCTTTACCGAGAACATGCAGGCGCGCGGCCGGGTTTCGACCAGTCGCGTTCTGGACCGCGGCCTGTTCCCGCCCAGCCCGGACGAGATGATGGCGCTGGGCCTGTCGCCGTCCTTGTCCGTGGCCCGGATCGAGCGGTTGCGCAGTGCCGACGACACGCCGATGGCGATCGAACGGTCATCCCTGCCATCGGACATCCTGCCGGACCCCGAGACGGTGGAGACCTCGCTCTATGCCGTGCTGCGACGCCGCGGCCAGGCCCCAAGCCGCGCGATCCAGCGCGTAACGGCGGTGAACGTCAAGGGCGCGGATGCGCAATTGCTTTGCCTGCCCGAGAACACCGCGATCCTGCAAATCGACCGCACCGCCTATCTCGAAAACGGCCGCCCGGTGGAGTTCACGCGCGGATTTTACCGGTCCGACATCTACGACTTCGTCTCCGAGCTGCGCCCGGACACCGGCTGAGGCAACACGTTCCAGGGGGGAACCATGCAATTCGACGCCCGTATCGACGGCAAGCTGATCCGCTGCCGCATCACCAGCGACCGCGACCTCAAGGCGCCTGCCTTCTGCTTTTCCTGCATGGTCCCGGTCGATGTCGTCGAGGGCGGCAAACGGTTGTCAGCCACGGGCGGCCATGCCGAGGTTGCCTTGCCCGATCTGAAGGCAGGCCAGCCGCATGACGTGATCCTGCGTCATGAAAACCCCGAATTCACCCCGGCCAACCGGGCCTGGTTGCCGCTTGGCGCCAATCTGCGCATGCAGGACGGGTCGTTGGCCCTTCCCCCCTTGCCCGATGGCGTGCGACAGGCACCACGCGACAGCGCAGCCGCCGATTGGCCGCGTGTCTGCCCGCAACCAACCCGCGCCATGGCGGCTGCCGGTCACCTGGTCGCGACCAGCTTTGCCGCGCCTGAAATAGATCCGTTGAGCGCCGCCGACGACTTGGCCACCCGGGTGGGGCTGGGCCCGTTCCTGTCAGGGGACGGTGCGCCGCTGGCCCTGGAAAAGGACACGTCCCTGCCCCCCGAGGCCTACCGCCTCAGGCTGACACCCGAGGGCGCACAGCTAGGCTATGCCGACCGCGCGGGCGCCCTGCATGGGGCGGTCACCTTGCTGACGCTTGCGCGGGCTCACGATGGACGCATCCCTTGCGGCCTGATCGAGGATGCGCCGCGCTTCGGCTGGCGCGGCCAGCACCTTGATTGTGCCCGGCATTTCTATTCCGTCGATACGATCCTGCGCCTGCTGGACCTGATGGCTCTGCTAAAACTCAATCGCTTTCACTGGCATTTCGCAGATGACGAGGCAGTCCGCCTGGATCTCGACAGCCTGCCCGAACTCGGGCGCACCCATTTCCGCGGCGAGGGCGAGCTGATCCCGGGTGTCTTCGGCGGCGGCATCCGGTCCGGGGGTGGCTATTCCCGCGCCGACGTGACCCGCATTCTGGACCGCGCCGCCGATCTTGGGATCGAGGTCATGCCGGAAATCGAGGTGCCCGCCCATGCGCTCGCCCTGGCCCGCGTCTACCCTGGCACCCGCGACCCCGAGGAGACCGGCACCGAACGGTCCGTGCAAGGCTATGCCGCCAATGTCATGAACCCCGCCATGAAGGAAAGCTGGCGCGTCTGGCACGCCATGGTCGATGAAATCGCCGGCCTGTTCCCCTTTGACGTTATCCATCTTGGCTGCGACGAGTTGCCCGAAGGCACCTGGCAGGGGTCGCCCGCCGCGCGCCGCCTCATGGCCGACGAAGGGCTGGACACCACGGACGATCTGCAAGGCTGGACCATCAACCGCCTGGCGCGTCGCGTGGCCGAGCACGGCAAGACCCCGGCCGCCTGGGAAGAGGCCGCGCGCGGCAAGACCGGGATCGAGAACGGCGCGATCCTGTTCAGTTGGACCGGCCAGGGGCCGGGGCTGGAGGCCGCCCGCGCGGGCTACAAGGTGGTGATGACCCCAGCGCAGCATGTCTACCTGGACATGGCCCATACCGCCGACCCCGAGGATTGGGGCGCGAACTGGGCGGCCGTCATCGCGCTGCAGGACACCGTGGCCTGGGACCCGGTGCCCGGGGACGACCCGGCACTGGCCGACAACATCATCGGGGTGCAGGGCACCTTCTGGTCGGAATTCACCACGCGGGACGCCCAGATCGAGGCCATGCTGATGCCGCGCCTTCTGGGCGTGGCGACCATGGCCTGGCAGGACAGGGGCAGCGCCGATCCCGCGCTCTTGCCTCGCCTGGCCGCCGCCTATCAGCCGATCCTTGCCGCCATGGGCTGGCAATCGGCCTGAACCCGCCTTGGACGGTCCGGCCCCTTGACCTTGCCCGCGGGGCGGAACAGCCTGCGCCAAACATCACCGGGAAGGGCCACCATGAAAAAGATCGTCTTGACGGGCGCCTGCGGCGTGCTGGGCATGCAAATCCGCGAAACCCTGGCCGGGCAGGCCGAGGAATTGGTCTCGGTCGACATCCAGGAGGCCCCCGACCCCCTGCTGGGCAACGAACGGTTCGAACAGGTCGACGTGGCCGACATGGACGCCTTCGGCCCGTTGGTCGAAGGCGCCGACATGGTCGTGCATTTCGCGGCCATCGTCGATGAACGCCCGTTCGAGGACCTTCTGGGGCCGAACTACATCTCGTCCTACAACGTGTGGGAGGCCGCCTACCGGCACGGCGCACGGCGGGTCATCTATGCTTCGTCCGTGCACGCGGTCGGCATGCATGAAACCATGTCCGGCATCGGGCTGGACGCGCCGCACCGGCCCGACACCTTCTATGGCCTTGCCAAGTGCTTTGCCGAAGACCTGGGTAAGATGTACTGGGACAAGCGCGGGATCGAGGCGGTCTGCCTGCGCATTTTCTCTTGCACGTCCGAGCCCCAGAACCTGCGTGCCCTGCAAACCTGGCTGAGCTATGACGACCTGCGCCAACTCGTTCTGCGCGCCGTCGAGGCCCCGGTCACCGGGTTCGCCACCATCTTCGGCATTTCCAACAACACCCGGGCGCCTATCAACAACGACAAGGCCGGGTTTCTCGGCTTCAAGCCCCAGGACAATGCCGAGGACTGGGCCGAGGCCCTGCAGGAAACTGCCCCGCGCCCCGCGCCCGACGACATGGGCTTCACCCGGCTTGGCGGGCCCTTCGCCTCGGTGCCGCTTGGGGAATCCGGGATCGCCGGGATCAAGGCCATGAGCGCCGCGGCAGCAGAGCCCGAGCCGGATGGCGCCACCGCCAATGCCGGCAAATTGCCGAAATTCCTTTCCAAGAAACCGAGCGACTAACGGCTGCGAAAAGAATTGCTGCACTGCGGCGAAGCTTGTGGCATAGTGGGAGCATGAGCGACCAGAGCCCCCATATCCTGCCGTTTCCCGAGGGTCTCGGGCCGGATGTGACGCATCACCTGGTGCGCGCGGAATTGGCGCCCCGCCGGCCTCGCCGCCTGCATGGGCACGGGTTCCACGAATTGCTCTGGGTTCAGAACGGCCGGGTACGACATTACATGCCCGATCGACGCGAAGACCTGACGGAAGGCGACCTGCTCTTCCTGCGCCCGGGCGACACGCACGGGCTGCAAGGTCGCGGCGAGGCGGCGATGATCGTATCCCTGTCCATTCGCAACCACGTGGTCGAAGCCCTGCATGCCCGCCATCCCGGCCTGAACGGGGTCGGCTTCTGGTCCCGGGCACCGGTGCCGCCACGCCGCCACCTCGATAGTCGCCAGCTGGCCGAGTTGAACCATGCCGCCCTGCGGCTGGAACGCGGGCCCCGCGATGCACTCGCCCTGGAGGCCTTTCTGCTTCCGCTCCTGGCCGATATGGCCCAGGCGCCCAAGACCATTCCGGACGACGCCCCCGCCTGGCTGCACAGGGCGTGTCATGCGGCCCGGGACCCCGTCGTTTTCCGCGACGGCTCGGCGGGACTGGTGCGGGTTGCGGGGCGCGCCCACCCGCATGTTTCACGCTCGATCCGGCGCTATCTCGGGGTCACACCGTCCGACTTTGTCAACACCCAGCGCATGACCTATGCCGCCAATCGGCTGTTGGGCAGCGAGGATAGCCTGGCCGAGATCGCAGCCGAATGCGGTATCTCCAACCTGTCGCATTTTCACAAGCTGTTCCTGGCCGCCCATGGCCAGACGCCGCAGCGCTTTCGCCGGACCCACCGACAGCAGCTGATCCAACCCTGACGCCGCGCCACATCTTGCCACTGACCCGCCCCCGTGACAGGCTCTGACCATCGACGGGAGGCCCCTTTTGCAAACCATAGACAGCCACGCAACGACCGACGGCGCGCAACTGCCGCAGCTGCATGAACCCCGCAATGCGGGGATGGAGCTCGACCTGTCCTGGGTGCGGGCGGCACAGGCCAACACATCGGCGATCGAGCGCCGCGCCGCGACCTTGCCGGGCCGCCGCAGCGTCAAGAAGGACCACCAGGCCGCCTGGCTGTGCAAGGCGATCAGCCTGATCGACCTGACCACGTTGGCCGGTGACGATACCGAAGGCCGCGTGCGCCGCCTCTGCGCCAAAGCCCGGCAGCCCGTGCGCGCCGATATCCTCGACGCGATTGGGATGCAGGGCCTGACAACCGGCGCGGTCTGCGTCTATCACGACATGGTCGAAACGGCCGTCCATGCCCTGCGCGGCTCGGGCATTCCGGTGGCCGCGGTATCCACCGGGTTCCCCGCCGGGCTGTCACCCTACAGGCTGCGCATCGCCGAGATCGGCGAAAGCGTCGCCGCCGGGGCCGAAGAAATCGACATCGTCATTTCCCGCCGCCACGTGTTGCAAGGCAACTGGCAAGCGCTCTACGACGAGATGCGAGAGATGCGCGCGGCCTGCGGCGAGGCGCATGTCAAGGCCATCCTCGCCACGGGCGAGTTGGGCACACTGCGCAATGTCGCCCGTGCCTCGCTGGTCTGCATGATGGCGGGCGCGGATTTCATCAAGACATCCACCGGCAAGGAGGGCGTCAATGCCACCCTGCCCGTCTCACTCACGATGATCCGTGCCATCCGCGACTACGAGGCGCGCACGGGCTTCAAGATCGGCTACAAGCCCGCGGGCGGGATTTCCAAGGCCAAGGACGCGCTGACCTACCTGGCCCTGATCAAGGACGAGTTGGGCAATCGCTGGCTGCAACCGGACCTCTTCCGATTCGGCGCCTCGTCACTTCTGGGCGATATCGAGCGGCAGCTGGAACACCACGTCACCGGGGCCTATTCCGTCAATTGGCGGCATGCGATGGGGTGAGGCACGCCCGGAAATCGCTCCAGTGGAGCGATGTCAGTGCCGAACGGGCCTAGCCCCGGGAAAAGGACGAATGAAATGACAGTCAAGGACATCTTCGAAACCATGGACTACGGCCCCGCCCCGGAATCAGCCGCCCCAGCGCTGGAGTGGCTGGTGGATATGGGCGACCGGTTCGGCTGTTTCATCGATGGCAAATTCACCGATCCGGGCGAAACATTCGAGGCGAAGAACCCCGCCACCGGCAACGTGCTGGCCCATGTCACGCAAGCCTCGCAGGCGGATGTTGATGCCGCCGTGGCGGCCGCCCGCAAGGCACAGGCCAAATGGGCGAAGGACGGCCACAAACGGGCCCGCGCGCTCTATGCCATCGCCCGTCTGCTGCAAAAGCATGCCCGCCTTTTCGCGGTGCTCGAAACCCTCGACAACGGCAAGCCGATCCGCGAAAGCCGCGACATCGATATCCCGCTGGCCGCGCGACATTTCTACTACCACGCCGGCATGGCCGAACTGATGGACGAGGAACTGCCCGAACACGAACCACTGGGCGTCTGCGGCCAGATCGTGCCGTGGAACTTCCCGCTGCTGATGCTCGCTTGGAAGATCGCCCCGGCGCTGGCCATGGGCAACACCGTGGTTCTGAAGCCCGCCGAATACACCTCGCTCACGGCGCTGCTCTTCGCCGATATTTGCCGCCAGGCGGGCCTACCAAAAGGCGTCGTGAACATCGTCACCGGCGACGGGGCCGTGGGCGAGATGATCGTCGCGGCGGATGTGGACAAGATCGCCTTCACCGGATCCACCGCCGTTGGCCGCCGCATCCGCGAGGCCACCGCCGGCTCGGGCAAGGCGCTGACGCTCGAACTGGGCGGGAAATCCCCCTACATCGTCTTCGAGGATGCCGATATCGACTCGGCGGTCGAGGGCCTGGTCGATGCCATCTGGTTCAACCAGGGCGAGGTCTGCTGCGCCGGATCGCGCCTGCTGGTGCAGGAGGGGATCGCACCGCGCTTCTACGACAAGCTGCGGGCCCGCATGGACAAGCTGCGCCTCGGCAACCCACTGGACAAGGCCATCGACGTGGGCGCCATCGTCGACCCGGTGCAATTGCGGGCCATCACCGATATGGTCGAAGGGTCTAACGGCGCCATCCACCGCGCCCCCGGCCCCCTGCCCGAAAACGGCTGCTACTACCCGCCCACGCTGATCACCGGCCTGTCGCCGGCGGACCGGCTCATGCAGGAAGAAATCTTCGGCCCCATTCTGGTCTCCACCACATTCCGCACCCCGTCCGAGGCGGTGGAACTGGCCAACAACACGCGCTACGGGTTGGCCGCCTCTCTGTGGACAGAAAATCTCAACCTCGCCCTCGATATCGCGCCGAAACTGGCTGCCGGGGTCGTCTGGATCAACGCCACCAACCTTTTCGATGCCGCGGCAGGTTTCGGCGGCGTCCGCGAAAGCGGTTTCGGCCGCGAAGGTGGCTGGGAAGGGCTGATGGCCTATACCCGGCCCAAGGGCGCGGACAAGGCGATCACGCCGGTCAACGCCTACACCACCGATGACGGCAACCCGATTCCGCCCCTGGACCGCACCGCCAAGCTCTATATCGGCGGCAAGCAGGCCCGTCCCGACGGCGGCTATTCCCGGCCGGTCTACACCCGCGGCGGGAAGCTTCTGGGCCATGCCTCCCTGGCCAACCGCAAGGACCTGCGCAACGCGGTCGAGGCTATGAGCGCCGCGCGGGGCTGGTCGAAAACCACCGGCCACCTGCGCGCCCAGATCCTCTACTACATCGCCGAGAACCTCTCGGCGCGCGAAGACGAATTCGCGACCCGCATCAATCACCTCACCGGCGGGCGCTCGGGCGACAAGGAGGTGGCCGAGGCCATCCGCACCCTGTTCAAGTGGGCCGCCTGGGCGGACAAGCACGACCACCGGGCCAAGCCCGTCCCGATGCGCGGTACGGCACTGGCCATGAATGAACCGGTTGGCAATATCGGCGTGCTCTGCGACGATGCGCGCCCGCTCATGGGGCTAATAGAACCGGTGGCCCCGGCCCTCGCCATGGGCAACCGAGTCACCGCCGTGGCCTCTGCCCCCTACCCGCTGGCCGCGACGGATTTCTATCAGGTGCTCGACACGTCCGACCTGCCCGGCGGTGTGCTCAACATTCTGACCGGCGACCATTCGGAACTGGCCCCGCAGATGGCCGCCCATGCCGGACTCGACGCGGTCTGGTCCTTCTCCTCGAGCGACCTCGCGGCCGACATCGAGCATGCCTCGGCGGCCACGCTCAAGCGCACCTGGGTCAATAACGGCCGGTCCCGCGCATGGCCCACCGGCACCTGGCTGGCCCAATCGACCGAGGTCAAGACTGTCTGGATTCCCTACGGCGAATAGCCGGCGTTTTCTTTGGACCGAAAATATCCCGGGGGAGGCTGCCCATCGGGCAGACGGGAGCAGCGCCCCCGACCCCGAGACGACCCTGCCTGCGCGGAACGCGCAGCCCGTCAGGTCACTTGCTCTTCCAGCTGCCGAGCCAACGCCTGAAACGACCCCGCCGCTTCGCGAGATCGGCCTGAACATGGTCCATCCGGTCCTCGGCCCGGTTCGCCAGCGGATCGAGCGTGCGTTCGCGGAACTGCCGCCACATGGCCCGCAGGAACAGGGCCCCAGCGATCATCACTGCAAACAGGACCAGATTGACCCAAGGAAACGGACGATAGTCCGGACCCGGCGCCGGCCGAACGGACACGGCATTGGGATAGATCGTTCCAAAATTAATCCGCCAGCCATAATGAGTGATAACAACCCACTTGGGCTCTGCAGCGGTCGAAGCATAGTTTTCCGCCTCAGCCTGCAGGTCCGAACTGTCGAACTTGAAGTAGGGCGGATAGATCCAGCCGGTATCCTCGTTACGATAAACCATGGTACGTTCGCCGCCCCGATGGATCAAACCGAATAGCCACGTGCGCTGCTTCTGTGTGTTGATCAGCCTCAGGTTTCGCCGGGCACTTTCTGCCGCACCAGAATCGGCCTGCGCATAGAAATAGCGCTGTAACCCCGAGATATTTTCATCCTGCTCTACAGTGCCTGTAATGCGCACCGTATCCTGCTGCGGCATCACGTAATGCAGCCAAAGCGCCAGGATCAGAAAAACCGTGATGCGGACGGCTCGGCGAAAATTGCGCATGGCGGACCCCTAGTTGACGAAATAGATGATGGCACCGACCAGGATCGGCGGGATGATGTAGACCAGCAGGATCAACCGCTTTCTCAGGCCGGCTTCATACTCCTTCATGCCCTCTTTGACAAAGGCATCGCGGTGGATGCCTTCGGGGCGGGTTTCCTCCCACTCGGCCTCCAGCTTCTCGCGCCGGACCGACCGGGAATAGAGCGAGACGCAGATATAGACCACGCTGAGGAACAGGAACCCGAAAACGACCAGTCTTACGAAATTCATCCGCTTTGCCTTTCTACCGCCCCCCAGGGCCCGACCCGGGCAACGAGGTCGCGCTCGATCTGCTGGGGCTCTTGCATCGGAGCCTCGTG
>JAAAPD010000023.1 GCA_009908505.1 Alphaproteobacteria bacterium
CAAGCTGCTGACCGGCGGGTTCCGCATCGGGGTCAGCCAGAAACTGATGACCCGCGCGCTGGCGCAGGCCACGGGGCAGGACGAGGCCGACCTGACCCACAAGCTGATGGGCGCCTGGACACCAGAGACCACCAGCTGGGCCGCCCTGATCGAGGCGCATGACCCAAGCGCCGATCTCAGCCGCCCCTACCCCTTTTACCTGGCCTACCAGCTCGAGGATGTGGCCGCGCTCGGCCCGCCCTCGGACTGGCTGATCGACCGCAAGTGGGACGGCATCCGCGGGCAACTGGTGCTGCGCGGCGGGACGCATCACCTCTGGTCGCGGGGCGAGGACTTGATGACCGACCGCTTCCCCGAACTGGGCCAACTCGTCGATTACCTGCCGCCGGGCACGGTGATCGACGGCGAGGTACTGGCCTGGCGCGATGGCCCGCTGCCCTTCAACGCCCTGCAAAAGCGGATCGGGCGCAAAAGCGTGCCGAAGAAATTGCTGGCAGAGGTGCCGGTCGTGCTGATGGCCTATGACCTTCTAGAGCAGGACGGGCAGGACATCCGCGCCAGGCCCTTGACCGACCGGCGCGCGGCCCTCGCGGCGCTGGTGGCGGACCTTCCGCCAGAGGCGCCCCTGCGCCTGTCGCCCGAGATGGCGGGCGACACCTGGGAGGACTTGGCCCGCATCCGCGCCGCGTCGCGCGATCACAATGCCGAGGGGTTGATGCTGAAACGGCGCAGTTCGCCTTACATGGCGGGCCGCAAGAAGGGCGATTGGTGGAAATGGAAGGTCGACCCGCTGACCGTGGACGCGGTGATGATCTACGCCCAGGCCGGCCATGGCCGCCGGGCCAACCTATTCACCGATTTCACCTTCGCCGTGCGTGACGGCGATGGTTTCACCCCCTTCACCAAGGCCTATTCCGGTCTGACCGATGCCGAGTTCCGCGAGATCACGCGCTGGGTGCGCAAGAACACGCTGCAGCGGTTCGGGCCGGTGCGACAAGTGCCGCCCGAATTGGTCTTCGAGATCGCCTTCGAAGGCATCCAGGAGAGCCCGCGCCACAAGTCCGGCATCGCCCTGCGCTTTCCCCGCATGGCCCGTTGGCGCGAGGACAAGCCCGTGGCCGAGATTAACACGCTGTCCGACCTTCACGACATGCTGGCGCAGTACGGCTAGCACTGGTCAAGCGGCCCCCGCGCCCATAAGTAGGATAAAACGTTAACGACGAGAGGCCCACATGACCAAGCAGCCGGTATTCGACGCCAACGCGAACGGGGGGCGGCCCCTGGGCGACCTGCCCGAATGGAACCTGGCCGACCTCTATGCCGCCGAGGATGCGCCGGAACTCAAGCGCGACTTGGACTGGCTGGAAGAGGCCTGCCAGAGCTTCGCCACCGATTACGAAGGCAAGCTGGCTATGCTGGACGCGGCCGGGTTGCTGGAGGCCGTGCAGCGCTACGAAAGGATCGACATCGTCGCCGGGCGGATCATGTCCTTTGCCGGGTTGCGCTACTACCAGCAGACCACGGATGCCGGTCGGGGCAAGTTCCTGTCCGATTGCCAGGACAAGATTACCGGCTACACGACGCCCCTGGTCTTCTGGAGCCTGGAATTCAACCGCTTGGACGAAGCCGCGTTGCAGGACCTGCTGGCCGCCGATCCAGAGCTTGCCCGCTACAAGCCGGTCTTCGACCGCATCCGCAAGATGCAGCCCTACCAACTGTCCGACGAGCTGGAAAAGTTCCTGCACGACCAATCCGTTGTCGGGGCGTCGGCCTGGAACAAGCTGTTCGATGAAACCATCGCCGGGCTGGAATTCCAGATCGACGGCGAGGCGCAGGGCATCGAGGCGACGTTGAACCTTCTGTCGGAACAGGACCGCGCCACCCGCGAAAAGGGCGCCCGCGAACTTGCCCGTGTCTTCGGCGAGAATGTCGGCCTGTTCTCCCGTGTCCACAACACGCTGGCCAAGGAAAAGGAGATCGAGGACCGCTGGCGCGGCATGCCCAGCCCGCAGACCGGCCGTCACTTGGCCAATGATGTCGAGGCGCCAGTGGTCGAGGCCCTGCGCGACGCCGTGGTCGCGGCCTATCCGCGCCTCTCGCACCGGTATTACGACCTCAAGGCCAAGTGGCTGGGCCTCGACAAGATGCAGGTCTGGGACCGTAACGCGCCCCTGCCCATGGAAAGCAACCGCATCGTCGACTGGGACGAGGCGCGCGAGACGGTGATGAGCGCCTATGCCGGGTTCGATGGTCGGATGGCCGACCTCGCACAGCCCTTCTTCGACAAGGGCTGGATCGACGCGCCGGTCAAGCCGGGAAAGGCACCCGGTGCCTTTGCCCACCCCACCGTCACGACCGTGCATCCCTATGTCATGCTCAACTACCTGGGCAAACCGCGCGATGTCATGACGCTGGCCCACGAACTGGGCCACGGCGTGCACCAGGTGCTGGCCGCCGAACAGGGCGAACTTCTGTCCGCGACGCCGCTGACCCTGGCCGAAACCGCCAGCGTCTTCGGCGAGATGCTGACCTTCCGCAAACTGCTGGCCGAGGCGCCCAGCAAGGCCGAGCGCAAGGTGCTGCTGGCCGGCAAGGTCGAGGACATGATCAACACCGTCGTCCGGCAGATCGCCTTCTACGATTTCGAATGCAAGCTGCACGACGCGCGCCGGGGCGGCGAGCTGACCCCGGACGACATCAACGCGCTGTGGATGTCCGTGCAGGGCGAAAGCCTGGGCCCCGTCTTCGAGTTCATGGACGGCTACGAAACCTTCTGGGCCTATATCCCGCATTTCGTCCACTCGCCCTTCTACGTCTATGCCTATGCCTTCGGGGACGGGCTGGTGAACGCGCTCTATGCCGCCTACGAGGCCGCGCCCGAGGGGTTCCAGGACAAGTACTTCGACATGCTCAAGGCCGGCGGGTCCAAGCACCATTCCGAGCTTTTGGCACCCTTTGGCCTGGATGCCTCCGACCCGGCCTTCTGGGACAAGGGCCTGGCCATGATCGAGGGTATGATCGACGAGCTGGAAGCGATGGAAGACTAGTCCGGCGGCGCGGCCATCCGCGCCCCGCCTTTCCCGCACGGTCAGGCAGCCGCGTTAATGTCACCGAACTGCCCCTTTCTTTGGACCCAAAAATATCCCGGGGTGAATTGGCCGGCAGGCCAAGAGGGGCAGCGCCCCCTCACTTCAACTGGCTGTCCTTCGACCCGCGCCGGTTGATTGCGGCGCGCGGGGCATTGCGGCCATCGCGTTCGGACGCACAATCTATGCAGAGTTTCACGCCCGGAATGGCAAGGCGGCGCCTCTCGGGGATTTCCTCGTCGCATTCGGCGCAATGGGTGAAACTCTCTCCGGACGGCCCCTGTCGGGCGCGCAGGCGCTCAAGCTCCTCGGCGATCGAGGCTTCCATCTGTTCGTTTTCCGCACCATCGCGGGACCAGCCTCCGGCCATCACGCACCCTCATCCTCGTAGCTGACAAAGGCAAAGCGCCGCCCGTCCGGCGCCCAGCTTGGCACGTTGATCGTGCCCTGCCCGCCATGCAGATCCAAGAGGACCTCTGGCGCGCCACCGTCCGCAGGCAGCAGGCGCAGTTGCACGTCCAGCCCGCCCGGATGGCCCCGTGTGCCCGGAGGATAGGCCAGGTAGACCACCCGGTCGCCCTTTGGTCCGGGATGCGGGAACCAGTTGACGCGATCATCCGCGGTCATCCTCTCCAACCCCGTGCCGTCGCGCCGTATCCGCCACAGGTCGACCGCCCCGCCGCGTTCGCCGTTGAACCAGATCCACCGGCCGTCCGGGCTGTAGTCCGGTCCGTCGCAATGGTCGAAATCCCGTGTCAGCCAGGTTTCCTCGCCACCCTCGATCGGGACCGTGAAGACCTGGAATCCCTGCCCCCGGTCACCGACGAAGGCAAGCTCGCGTCCGTCCGGGCTGACCCCGTGCCAGTAGGACGGCGTGTGCCGCGTCACGCGGCGCGGGGCGCCCCCCGCCGCAGGCACCGTGTAGATACAGCTTTCGCCCGTCTCGGTGCTGTCCGACAGGATCAGGTGCGTCCCGTCCGGCGTGATCCCGTGGTCATTGTTGCAGGTGGTGGCGAACCCGGTGTCGACCGGGTCCAGCGCCGGGGCCGCCAGGGCGACCCGGAACAGCCGCCCGCCGCCATTGACGATCAGGCTGGCGCCATCGGGGTGCCAGTTCGGCGCCTCGATGCGATGGGCCACGGTCAGCAGCGTTTCCGCCTCCCCCGCATCCAGATCGAAGATGCGAAGATGCGCGGTCAATCCAGCTCGGTCCAGGGCCAGGGTTTCTCTTCCGAGGCAAAGGTCTGGTAGCGCGCGGCCTTGGCCACCCACATGCCCAGGGTCGTGCCGAACTCGGCCACCCGTTCATTGGGCACCTTGTTGTTGACCAGCGCCAGGATGAACTGAACCAGCGCCAGGATGCCGATGATCGTGCCCACGAAGGACAGAAAAATCCCGATGATGATCATGTAGATCAGCCGCGCGAACAGGTTCTCTTCGACCGGGCCGGCGGGGTCGCGCCGGGCGGTGTTTTCTGGCATTACGTCGTCGAATTCATTGGGGTCGGCCATGGCGATTCCTCCTGTAAGAGCAGTCTAGCCGCACCCGGCCTTTTCGAAAACCGCGTCGATCATGGCCTGCGTTCCCTTCGCATCCTCCAGCGACCAGGGGTAGGCGTCCCCCTCGCGGATGGTCTTGCCGAAATTTTCGACCTGCGTCTTGTAGTGCCAGTCTGCGGGGAACCGTTCCGTGCGCTCGCCTGCCTTGGTGCGCAGCTCCAGCCGGGCCTCGCCGAAGACGATGGGGTTGAACGGCGCGGTCAGCCGCAGCCAGCCGGCATCGCCCATGAACAGCATCTCCTGGAAAGGGTGCAGGCGCATGGAGTTGACGAAATGCGCGGTGAACCCGTCGAACCGGGCCGCGACCCGCGCGATCACGTCGACGCCATTCTCGAAGGTCAGGTCGGCATGGGTGATCGCCTGCGGTTCCTGCCCGGTGACCCAGCGGGTGCTGCCATAGGTATAGACCCCGATATCGGGAATGCCGCCACCGCCCTTGGCCGGGTCGTTGCGGACATTCGCGGTGTCCTCGGCGTTGTTGTAGGTAAAGACGCCCTCGACATGGGTCAGCCTGCCCAGCTCGCCCGATTGCACGATCTCGCGGGCGCGTTTCCATTGCGGGTGATGGACGATCATGTAGGCCTCGGTCGCCAGCAGGCCTGTCTTGTCGCGCAGCGCGATCAGCGCGTCGATCTCGTCGGCCCGCATGGCGATGGGCTTTTCCGTCAGCACATGTTTGCCGGCCTGCAGCGCCTTCTTTGTCCATTCCACGTGCAGGTGATTGGGCAGCGGCACGTAGATCGCGTCGGTCTCGGGGTCGGCCAGTAGCGCGTCATAGCTGCCATGGACCTTAAGGCGCGGCTGCAGGGCGCGGAACGGCGCGGCCTTGGCCGGGCTGGACGTGGCCAGGGCGGCCAATT
The DNA here is from genome assembly GCA_009908505.1 of Alphaproteobacteria bacterium. GTDB lineage: Bacteria > Pseudomonadota > Alphaproteobacteria > Rhodobacterales > Rhodobacteraceae > Salibaculum. The sequence continues at coordinate 5,506 of JAAAPD010000023.1, forward strand.
CGGCATTGTCGGCCATATGGATCGCAGGCCCCATGTGTTCGCGCGCAAACTTCGACGCCCCAAGGATACCCCAGCGGATCGGTTCGGTCATGTCGGTCCTCCCTTCGGCATGACGTTAGCGGTAGCGGGGGCCGCGGGAAAGGGGCATCGGCGCCCCGTTTCGCGCCGCGGCTTCAAGAGGTCGGCCTTGGATCCTGGGCGATCTTTCCGTTTCGAAACGACCGCAAACGGGGCCCAAGCCGACGGCGCCGTACCGCGCGGCGCCGATGGACCCGTGGATCGAAAAAGGCGCCGCCCGGCCGGACGGCGCACCGTAGCGTCGTGCCGCATAACCCTCAGACCACGGGCAGCATGCCGCGTTCCTTGGCCAGTTGCTGCATCTTCTTCTGCAGCTTCTCGAAAGCGCGGACCTCGATCTGGCGGATACGTTCGCGGCTGACGTCGTATTTGCCGCTCAGGTCTTCCAGCGTGACCGTTTCGTCCGCCAGCCGGCGCTGCATCAGGATGTCCTTCTCGCGCTCGTTCAGGACGTCCATCGCCTCGGCCAGCAATTCGCGCCGCGCGTCCAGCTCGTCCTTCTCGGCGTAATCCTCGGCCTGGTTGGCGCTTTCGTCTTCCAGCCAGTCCTGCCACTGCATCGACCCTTCACCCTCTTGCCCGACGGTCGCGTTGAGCGAAGCGTCGCTGCCGGAAAGGCGCTGGTTCATGCTGATAACTTCGTCCTGAGTCACGCCCAGGTCATGGGCGATCCGCTCGACATTCTCGGGGCGCATGTCGCCCTCTTCCAGAGCGCCGATCCGGGCCTTGGCCTTGCGCAGGTTGAAGAACAGTTTCTTCTGGGCGCTGGTCGTGCCCAGCTTCACGAGGCTCCAGGACCGCAGGATGTATTCCTGGATCGAGGCGCGGATCCACCACATGGCATAGGTCGCGAGGCGGAAACCCTTTTCGGGATCGAAGCGTTTGACGGCCTGCATCAGGCCGACATTGGCCTCCGAGATCACCTCGGCCTGGGGCAGCCCGTAGCCGCGATAGCCCATGGCGATCTTGGCTGCGAGGCGCAGGTGGCTGGTCACCATCTTGTGGGCCGCCTCGGTATCCTCGTGGTCGACCCAGCGCTTGGCCAGCATGTATTCCTCTTCCGGCTCCAGAAGGGGAAACTTGCGAATTTCCTGCATGTAGCGGTTCAGGCCCTGTTCCGGCGAGGGTGCCGGAAGATTGGCATAGCTGCTCAGGTTCGTCGTCTGTTCCGTGCTCATGTCTCGTCCCCTCCCGATGTTTATGGGGTTAACATGAATATGGTCATGCACATGACCATTTCAAGATTGATCGGTTCAGGTTTAGCCCATCACGCCCCCCGATGCAGCCGAATTCGTCGCAGATTACCCTGCGCTCACGCACATGGGATCGCGTATTACAGCCCTTGGTTGGGAAAGGGTAGAGGACGACGCACTAGCCCCGGCCGCCCAGATTCCGCATCAATCCCGCCATATCTTGTGGCAACGGCGCCTCGAACCGCAAGGTATCGCCCGTGACCGGGTGTTCGAAACCCAACGTGGCCGCATGCAGCGCCTGGCGCGGAAAGCGGCGCGCCGCCTCGGCCCCGGCCTCACCCACCGCGGCCATTGGCAACCTCCTCCGCCCGCCATAGACCGGATCGCCGATCAGCCCGTGGCCGGCATGGGCCAAGTGGACGCGAATCTGGTGGGTGCGCCCGGTTTCCAGCCAGCAATCCACCAGCGCCGCCACCGGCGGCCGGCCCATCTCCGCCACGATCCGCACCCGCGTCACCGCGTGCCGCCCACCCGACCAGACCACCGCCTGTTTCTGCCGGTCATGCTTGTGGCGGGCCAGTTCGGTCTGGATGCGCAGGACGTTGCCCGGCTCGAAACTGGTGCCGCGAATGCCGCGCAGGCGGGGATCGTTGGCATCCGGCACGCCGTAGCACAGCGCGCGGTAGTGCCGCTCGACGCTGTGTGCCTCGAACTGGGTCGCCAGCCCGTGATGCGCGCGGTCGGTCTTGGCCGCGACCAGCAGGCCCGAGGTGTCCTTGTCGATGCGGTGCACGATGCCGGGGCGTCTTTCGCCGCCCACCCCCGACAGGCTGTCGCCGCAATGGTGGATCAGGGCGTTGACCAATGTGCCCGAGGGCGAGCCGGGCGCGGGATGCACGACCATGCCCGGCGGCTTGTCGATCACGATCAGTTCGGCATCCTCGTAGACCACGGCCAGCGGGATGTCCTCGCCCACCATGTGGCTATCCTCGGGGGCGGGCACCGTCAGGGCGATGCGATCCCCGGCCGCCACCTTGTGCTTGGCCGCGGTCACGACGGCCCCGTTAACGCGCACCGCCCCGGTTTCCAGAAGGCGCACAAGGCGCGACCGGCTCAACTCCGCCTCTTGCGGCACGTCCCGGGCCAGCGCCTTGTCCAGGCGCGCGGGCGGATCGGGCTGGATGTCGAAGGTGATGCGGGTTTCGGTCATGTGCCTCCTTGGGTCCGCCCCGGGGCGGGCCATGGTGCATGTCACGTATCCGCAGGAGGGATGATGGTACCGCCTCCCCGGCTCGAACGGGGGACCTCTAGATCCACAATCTAGCGCTCTAACCTACTGAGCTAAGGCGGCACTGGCGGGGGAATTAGCCCCGACATCGGCCAATTGCAAGGGGGATTCGCGCGCGAATGCCGGCCCCGCGCACCGGCCGGCACTTGCCAAGCACCGGGCACGGGGATAGATGCCCCGGAGCGACGAAAGGGGCCACATCATGAGCATCAACACCGAACGCGACATCGAGGCGAACCTGCAGATCGGGCCGACCGACGGGGGGATGGTGCGGCTGTTCATCGAGGCCGATGGGGCCGAGATCCCGATGGATTTCTCGCCCGAAGAGGCCGAGGAAATCGCCGAGGAAATCCTGGCCGCCGCCAAGGGCGCGCGGGCAATGGCGAAGTAGCGTCGCGCCTCAGGCGTATTCCCTCAGCCGTAGTCCCGCAGCCGCGCCACGTAGCGGGCCATCGTATCGACCTCGAGGTTGATCGCATCGCCCACGGCGACATCCCCCCAGGTGGTCATTTCCTTGGTGTGCGGGATGAAGTTGATGCCGAAATCGGCACCGTCGACCTCGTTCACCGTCAGCGACGTGCCATTCAGCGCCACCGACCCCTTGGGGGCGATGAACCGGGCCAGATCGCCGTGCGCGCGCAGGGTGACGCGGGTGCTGTCGCCCTCATCCACCATGTTCACGATCTCGGCGACGCCGTCCACATGACCCGACACGATATGCCCGCCCAGCTCGTCACCGACCTTCAGCGCCCGTTCCAGGTTGAGCCGTTTGCCGGGCGCCCAGCCGGAGCGGCCGATATTCGTCGCCCCCACGGTTTCGGCCGATATGTCCACGTCGAACCAGCCGCGCGGCTCGGTCCCCTTGGCCACCACGGTCAGGCAGACCCCGTCGCAGGCGATCGAGGCGCCGATGTCGATCCCCGCGATGTCATAGCCGGTGCCGATCCGCGCGCGCAGGTCGCCCCGCTGGTCGACCTCCAGAACTTCCCCGATATCTGTGATGATGCCCGTGAACATGGCTGCATTCCCTTCCTGATGATCCTTGGCTAAACTCATATTCGCAAAGGGGCAAGGTCGCGTCGCCGGCACGATTGAGCCATATTCCGGCCCCAGCGTTCGGTTAACCGACGGGTAGTGGAAGATGAGTAGGCAAAACCGCATCGTGACCGACCCCGGCCAGAAGACCTTTCTGTTCCTGCAGGGACCGCACGGGCCCTTCTTCCACCGCCTGGGCCGGATGCTGACCCGTGCGGGGGCGCAGGTTTGGCGCGTCGGGTTCAATGCCGGCGACCGCGCCTTCTGGTTCACCCCGAAAACCTACATTCCCTATCGTGAACCGGCCGCGGACTGGCCCGACCGGTTCCGCGCCATCGTCGCGGAAAAGGGCGTCACCGACATCGTGCTCTACGGCGACACCCGCCCGGTCCACGCACAGGCGGTGGCCGCGGCCCGCGCCCTCGGGCTGACCGTTCATGTCTTCGAGGAAGGCTACATGCGCCCCTATTGGGTGACTTATGAACGGGGCGGCTCGAACGGGCATTCGCGGCTGATGCAGCTGGGCATCGAGGACATGCGCACCGCCCTCGCCCAAAGCGCGCTGGACGTGCCCGAGGCCCCGGCCCAGTGGGGCGACATGCGACAGCACGTCTTCTACGGGGCGCTCTATCACTGGTTCGTGCTGTTCCGGAACCGGGGCTACCGCAATTTCCGCCCGCATCGCGACCTGCCCCTGTTGACCGAAACGCTGCTTTATACGCGGCGCCTGGTGCTGATGCCCGCCTTCGCGCTGGGCCGCATCCTGGCCACGCTGCGGATCAAGCATGGTGGTTATCCCTATCACCTCGCCCTGCTGCAACTGGAGCACGATTCCAGTTTCCAGCAACATTCGCCGTTTTCCAGCATGGCCGAATTCCTGGAGGCGGTGATCGAGGGCTTTGCCGAGGGGGCGCCGCGCCATCACCACCTGGTGTTCAAGGCCCATCCGCTGGAAAACGGGCAAAGCCCGCTCAAGCGGATCATCCGCGAGATTGGCCGCGCCCATGGCGTCGCCGACCGGGTGCATTTCGTGCGCGGCGGCAAGCTGGCGCAACTGCTGGATCATGCCCGCACCGCCGTCACGGTCAATTCCACCGCCGCACAACAGGTGTTGCACCGGGGCATCCCGCTCAAGGTCTTCGGCGAGGCGGTCTATGCCAAGCCGGGGCTCGTCTCCGACCTGCCGGTCGAAACCTTCTTCGCCCAGCCCAGCCGCCCCGACCTGGCCGCCTACAAGGATTTTCGGCGCTTTCTTCTGGAAACCAGCCAGGTGCCGGGGGGCTACTACTCGGGCCGGGGGCGGCGGCAATTGCTGCGCCAGGTGGTCGACATGATGCTGGATCCCAACGATCCCTACGATGCGCTCAAATCGGGCAAGGCGCCCCCGCGCCAGCAATTGCGCGTGGTCAACTGACCCGGCGGCCGGTCTCGCCCGCGGCCCGCGCGCCGACCGCATCTTGAGTCGCCCCGCCCCGCCGCCACAAGACCTTGCGCCGTCCGTGCAGCACCGCAACACCCGCCCTGCCCCCGGCCTTTTTGGTGGATTTTGCGCCCGGATTCCCGTAACTTCTGTGCAAAACCTGAGGCAGATAATAACAGGTCGAGGAGACCGGAGCAGTGAAACCCCTTAGCTTGCGCCTAGCGAAAGGCGTGGCCCTTCTTGCCGCGCTTGTCCTGGTATCGTCCTGCGGCCTGCCGCGGTCGGGCCCCAACAAGAGCGAGATCTTCGCCGGATCGGTGATGCGCGAGGGCGATTCCTTCGTCCTGCTGGTCGATGATCGCGTCAACCGCATCGCCAGTGTCACCCCTGCCCTTGGCTTTGCCGAAAGCTTCGTCAATGCCGGGCAGGTGGGCAGCGACACGATCAGCCCCGGCGATACGCTCAGCCTGACGATCTGGGAAAACGTCGAGGACGGGCTGCTGGTCGCCGAAGGCCAGAACGCCACCGTTCTCGAAGAGGTGCAGGTCGACGGCGCCGGTTTCATCTTCGTGCCCTATGCGGGCCGCATCCGCGCCGCGGGCAACACGCCCGAGGCGATCCGCCGGATCATCGTCGAGAAACTCAACGAACAGACCCCCGACCCGCAGGTGCAGGTGCGACGGCTGGCCGGCAATGGCGCGACCGTGGCGATCACCGGCGCGGTGGGCGCCCAAGGTGTCTACCCGATCGAGCGGCCCACCCGCACGCTGGCCGCGATGCTTGCCGCCGCCGGCGGCGTCACCGTGCCGCCAGAGATCGCCCAGGTCACGGTGATCCGGGGCGACCATTCCGGGCAGATCTGGTTCGACGATCTCTATGCCCATCCGGGCCATGACATCGCGCTGCGGTCCAACGATCGCATCTTCGTCGAACAGGATCGCCGGTCCTTCACCGCGCTGGGGGCCACCGGCACCCAAAACCGCGTGCCCTTCGAAAGCCAGACCATCAGCGCCATCGAGGCCATCGCCCAGGTCGGCGGCCTGAACCAGGCGCTGGCCGATCCCACCGGCGTCTTCGTGTTCCGCAACGAACCCGAAGCAATCGCCCGGCAACTGGTCGGGCGCGACGATCTGCAAGGCACGCAACGCGTTGTCTACGTGCTGGACCTGACCGGACCCAACGGCATGTTCATGGCACGCGATTTCGCCATCCGCGACGAGGACACGGTCTACGTGACCGAGGCGCCGTTCAGCCAGTTCAACAAAACCATCGCGGCCGTGACCGGCACGCTGGGCCAGACCACGGCCGCCGCGGACACGCTGGCAGGCAACTGACGTGATCGCAAAGGACGATAACGCCGCGGGGGAAACCTCGCGGCGTCTTTACGTCTATAATGGCGGGTTCCTGACACAGCCGCGCATCCGGCGCATCCTGACCCTTTCGGGCTATGACATCCGGCTGGGCAAACCCGGTCCGGGCGACTTGGTCGGCGTCTGGGGCCAATCCCCGACCAGCTGGCGCGGCCAGGCCGTCGCCGATCACACGGCGGCGCCCGTCCTGCGGGTCGAGGACGCCTTTCTGCGCTCGGTCCTTCCCGGACGCGCGGGCGCGCCGCCACTTGGCCTGCTGCTGGACGCAAGCGGCGTGCATTTCGACCCTTCCAGCCCTTCGGATCTCGAGGTGCTGCTGGCCGAACACCCGCTGGACGACACCGCCCTACTGGACCGTGCCCGCGCCGGGATCGCCGCCCTGGCGCGCGCGCATCTGTCGAAATACAACGCCTTTGATCCGGCCACGCCGTGCCCCGACCCGGGCTATGTTCTGGTCATCGACCAGACCGAGGGCGATGCCAGCGTCAGCGCCTCGCGCGCGGATCGAAACTCGTTCCTTGAAATGCTGTTCTGCGCACGAGAGGACCACCCCGGCGCGCGCATCCTCGTCAAGACCCATCCCGAGACGCTGGCGGGCCACCGTGGCGGACATTTCCGCGACGGCGACCTGTTCGAGGGCATGGAATTCTTCACCGACCTGGTCTCGCCGCATGACCTTCTGGAAGGCGCCATCGCGGTCTACACAGTGTCCTCGCAGATGGGGTTCGAGGCGATCCTGGCCGGCCACAACCCTGTCGTGTTCGGCCAGCCTTTCTACATGGGCTGGGGCCTGACCCAGGACCGCGCGCCGCTGGACCGCCGCCAGCGGACCCTGACCCGCGCGCAGATGTTCGCCGCGGCGATGATCCTGTATCCGCGGTGGTATGACCCCTATCGCGACCGGCTGTGTTCCTTAGAAGAGGCCACGCAAACACTTGCCGCGCAGGCGCGCGCCTGGCGCGACGATCAGGCCGGCTGGGTCGCCAGCGGCATGCGGCTGTGGAAACGCGCGCCGCTGCAAAAGGTCTTCGGCCAGTATCGCAAGGTGGTGTTCGACAACCGCCCCGACCGCGCCGCCCGACGCGTGGCGCGGGACGGACGGCGGCACATGGTCTGGGCCTCGAAGTCCGACGGGCATGACGCGGCCGTGCGGGTCGAGGACGGGTTCCTGCGGTCGCGCGGGCTGGGCGCCGACCTGGTGCCGCCGCTGTCATTGGTACTGGACGACCTGGGCATTTACTACGACCCGCGCGCAAAAAGCCGCCTGGAACGCCTGGTCGAGGCCAGTCCGCACCTGCCCGAGGCTGAAACGGACCGCTCCGCGCGGCTGATCGCCCGGCTGACCCGGGCCCGGCTGTCGAAATACAACCTGGGCGGCGACGATCTGCCCCAGGGCCTGCCGGCAGGGCGCCGTATCCTGGTCCCCGGCCAGGTCGAGGACGATGCCTCGATCCTTGCGGGCACCGAGGACATCCGTACCAACCGCGCCCTGCTTGAGGCCACCCGTGCGGCCAACCCGGCCGCCGTGATCCTCTACAAACCCCACCCGGACGTCGAGACAGGCCTGCGGGCGGGCGCGGTGGCCGATGCCGGCCAGTTCGCCGATGCGGTTCTGGACCGCACCGATGCCATGGCCGCGCTGGATGCGGTGGACGAGGTTTGGACCATGACCTCGCTGATCGGGTTCGAGGCGCTATTGCGCGGCAGATCCGTGACTTGCCTCGGCACACCCTTCTACGCGGGCTGGGGGCTGACCGATGACCGGGCCATGCCCTGCCCGCGCCGGACGGCGCGCCCGACCCTGGCACAGCTGGCCCATGCGGCGCTGATCGGCTATCCGCGCTATTTCGATCCGATGACGGGTCTTGCCTGCCCGGTCGAGGTGGTGGTGGACCGCCTGTCAGAGGGGACTGTGCCCCGGCCTTCGCGCCTGAACCGGCTGCTGGCCAAGGCACAGGGGGTTGCCGCCGGTCAATCCTGGCTGTGGCGCTGAACCCGCCATCGGTGCATCAGATCCGAGCCGATGGCCCGGCTTTCCACAAGGTCGAACCGCGGCGCCTCGGCCAGTGCCTCCAGCCCCATCGCGCCCAGCCCCGGCGTACCCTCGGCCCCCAGCATGACCCCGGCGGTAAAGCCCACGACCTCGTCCACCAGCCCGGCTGACAACAGCGAAGCCGCCATCGCACCGCCGCCCTCGCAGAAGACCGAGGTCAGCCCCGCCGCACCCAGCCGGCCCAGCATGTCGGCCGGGTCGATCTGGCGTTGCGCGACACCGCATCGGACCAATCGCGCGCCGCGGTCCTGCCAGGCATCGCGCCGCGCCGGCGCGGCATCGTCGCCATGACACAGCCAGAGCGGTGCCTCGTCCATCGTCGCGACCAGGCGCCCGTCGGGCAGATCGAGCCGGCGGGACGCCACGATGCGCACCGGTTGCGGTATCGGGCCCAGTCCGCGCACGGTCAGGGCCGGGTCATCGGCGCGCACCGTGCCGGCCCCGACCAGTACCGCGTCGTGGTGGGCCCGCATGGCATGGACGGCCCGGCGCGCAAGCGGCCCGGTGATCCAGCGGCTTTCCCCCGTCGCCGTGGCGATGCGGCCATCGAAGGAACTGGCCAGCTTCAGTGTCACGAGGGGCCGCCCCCCCCGGCGGTTCAGCAGGTAACCGGCCAGGTCTGCTTCGGCCGCGTCGTGCAACAGGCCGGTCCGGACCTCGATCCCTGCGGCGTGGAGTCGTTCGATCCCGGTGCCGGCGACGCGCGGATCGGGATCGCCCGCCGCCACCACGACGCGCCCCACCCCGGCGGCGATCAGCGCATCCGTGCAAGGCGGGGTCTTGCCATGATGGGAACAGGGTTCGAGCGTGACATAGGCGGTCGCGCCGCGCGCCGCCGCGCCGGCCATGGCAAGCGCCTGGGTTTCCGCATGGGGGCGCCCGCCATCGGCGGTGCGCGCGCGGCCCACGACCCGCCCGCCCTGCACGATCACGCAGCCCACGGACGGGTTCGGCCAGACACGCCCCAAGCCCCGCCGCGCAAGCGACAGGGCCTGTTTCATGAACCGCGCATCAAGGCTGTCAGTCACTCGGCCTCGTCTTCGGCCGCCTTGGCCTGGGGCCGCAATTCACTCACGAACTTGTCGAAATCGTCTGCGGCCTGGAAGTTCTTGTAAACGCTGGCGAAACGCACATAGGCCACGGTGTCGATCCGGGCCAGCGCCTCCATCACGATCTCACCGATCTGTTTGGACGGGATGTCGGTTTCGCCCATGCTTTCCAGCCGCCGGACGATGCCGGAAATCATCTGGTCCACACGTTCCTGTTCCACCGGACGTTTCTGCATCGAGATCCGCACTGAGCGTTCCAGCTTGTCGCGGTCGAAATCCTCGCGCCGGCCATTGGACTTGACCACCACCAGGTCGCGCAGCTGTACGCGCTCATAGGTGGTGAAACGGCCGCCACAGGCCGGGCAGAACCGCCGCCGCCGAATGGCGACGTGATCCTCGGCCGGGCGGGAGTCCTTCACTTGGGTATCGACGTTTCCGCAAAACGGGCAGCGCATTGTCCTGTCCTCTTGTCTCTGCCTCGTGGGGTCTTTCGCCCCACTTATCCACAGCCACTATAGGACGACCCCGAGGTTTTGGGTAGAGGTCATTTGACGCCGCAAAATGCTGGGTACGTTGCGTGGCGTACGGGACTCACTCGGCATCTGGAACCCAGCGCTGCACCTGTCGGTCAAAGGTCAGGCCCATCCCGCGCTTGGCATCGCCGATCGCCGCGCTCCATGGAAAATCAACCGTGTCCCGGGCGCAGCTGAATGCGGCAAGCGGACTTTCATCAGCACCTAGAAAGACGGATACGCCGCCGAACCGGGTCGGGATGATCTCCTCGGTGGTGGCATCATGATCCCGCTCGATCCCGCCGAAGACGACGTAGCGAAAATCGGCGCTGCGAAAGGTCACCTCTTCGTAGATCGTGCGGCCGATCCCGGGCCACGGCGTATATCCGGCGGCGGTGACCGGCGCGGCAAGCGCCAGCTCCGGCGCGCCGGCCGGACCGAAGCGATAGGTCAGGGTCTGTCCGACAAGGCAGACCTGCAGCCGCTTGTCCGACCCTTCGATCCGGCAGGACAGGAAGGTCTCGGCCCCGTCAGCGCATTGGGCGAAGGCCGGAGATGTGCAAGCCAAGACGGCTAGGAGCGCGCGCATCATGTCCCCCAGGTCGGAATATGCCAATCGCGGCCCCGCGGTGTTTCGACGTATTCGGGCCAATTGAAATGAACCGGCGGGGCGTAATCGGCCAGGGGCGGGATCGGCGCTGAATCCCGGCGGCGGGTGAATTCATCCCATGCGGCCTGACGCGCCCCGTCGTCCTGCAACAGGCGCAGGGCCGACAGGGCCAGCACCTTCGACGCGGCCTGCACCGTCGGGTCAATCGTCCCTGGCATCCCGCCCAGCGCGTTCATCGCCCACGGCGGATACGGACCGCCCTTGAGCGCCGGACGGGCGATGTAGAACCGGGCCGTGGGCGCATGCCAGGTCATGTCGGTATAATCGTCGGATGTGCTGTTTACCTGCGACGGCGGCAGGTCGCGGCGCAAAATCGCCTCGGCCTCGGCGGGGTCCATCAGCGCCTCGCAGGCGGGCAGGATCGGGTCGCCCTCATCCTTCTCTCCGCAATTGCGCCGCACCTCGGCCATCAGGGCCTTTGCCGCCGCGTCCCAGGCCGGCGGGCCGACCCTTTGCAAGGCATCCCAGACCACGTCCGCCATGGCGTGATTTGTCAGGCCCGGGCGCGACTTGCTGACCCAGTGGCGGTCCACCCGGCAGCCGGTCATCGCCGCGCAGTGTTCGGCGATCTCGTCCAGCCGGGCGGTCACGGTTTCGGCCATCTCGACCGTGGGCACACGGAGCAGGTATTGCAGCTCGGCCAGGCCGGCGGGCAGATTGTCGGCGGTGGCCTGCCCGGTCGAAAGGATCGCCTCGGAGATCGACCAGCCGCCCTGATGCGACAGCATCGCGTCGCGCAGCATCCGGGCCTGGGCATACATCATGACCAGCGCGTCATTGGCACCGGGCGCGCGCACGTCGGAATGGCTCTGCGGGATGGGGGCGCCATCGGTCGCCCCCCATAAATGCGGGGCGTCGCAGATAAAGCGATAGATCATCGAATAGGCCGCGCCGCACTGGGTGTCGCGGCGGACGGTATTGCACAGCGGCAGCATGTAGAACGGGTGACAGGACAGCATGGCCGCCAGCCCGTCGTAGTAGCCCTTGGCCGCATGGATGGGCTTTGACCCGCGCACCTTTTCCGCCGGCTCGCCGGTGAAACGCAGGCCGCCCCCGACCCCGTGTGCCTGCATCGCCGCCTTGGTCGCCAAGAGCCCGCCAAGGCTTCCGATGCCCAGCGCCGAATGCGGGTCTGTATGGCCCGCCGCCTGGGCCGACAGGCCGGCGCGGGGGGCTTCGTGCGGCGCGGCCGCCTGGCAGTTCCCCGGAACCGCGTCGTATTCGGCATACATCCCGATCACGGGCCCATCGCCGTTGGACCATTCGGCGCAGAAAGCGGTTGGCATCCCGCCGGACCCCTCCTCGACCTCGAAGCCCTCGGCGCGAAGGCGGTCCACATACCAGGCGGCCGAGCGGTATTCCCGCCAGGCCGGTTCGGCGAAATCGAAGATCGTCGCGCAATCCTTTGACAGACGGCCCTTTTCGGCCTCGACCCAGGTCAATGCCGTCTGTTCAGCCGTCATGCCCGCCCCCCAGCATCGCCTGCACCGACCGCCGATGCGCCCGGCGGCGATGTTCGAAAAGGTAGATCCCCTGCCATGTGCCCAGCGCCAGCCGCCCATCAAGAACGGGAATCTGCAAGCTGACGGGCATCATCGCCGCCTTGATATGGGCCGGCATGTCGTCGGGCCCCTCGTAGGTATGGGTCAGGTAGGCCATGGACGGGTCATCCGAGGGCGGCACCAACCTGTCGAAGTAATTGCGCAGGTCGGTCTGCACCTCGGGATCGGCATTTTCCTGGATCAGCAGCGAACAGGACGTGTGCTGGACGAAGAGGGTCAAGACCCCGGTCCCGCAGACCCAATCGGCCACCTGCCCGGTGATCTCGTATA
>JAAAPD010000059.1 GCA_009908505.1 Alphaproteobacteria bacterium
CGATCTGGTCCGCGGCCCATTCGCCGTAATTCTCGACCGGGGCACCGGCCTGTTCGTGCTTGCGGTATTCCAGGCAATGCGGGACGCGCACGAAACCGGGGGTGAAAGGGCCGTATTGCGCGTTGCGTTCATCCTGCCCGCCGGCGGACAGGCAGGAAATCGTCGTGCCGTGATAGTCCCGGTCGCGAAAGAGAATCTTGTGCTTGCGCCCGCCATGACGCTTGTGGGCGATCTGGCGGACCATCTTGAAGGCCTTCTCGTTCGCCTCGGACCCCGAATTGGTGTAGTAGACCCGGCTCAGGCCCGGCATCTTCTCGATCAGTTTCTCGGCGAACAGCGCACCGGGCACCGACCCGGCGGCGCCTGCGAAATAGGGCAGCTGGATCAGCTGGTCGCGCACCGCGTTGGCGATGCGTTCGCGGCCATAGCCCACGTTCACCGTCCAGACCCCGCCCGATACGGCGTCGATATGTTCCTTGCCCTTCTGGTCCCAGACCCGCATGCCGCGGCCCTCGATGATGATGCGCGGCTCTCCGGTTTCGAACGGCTTGTGCTGAACCAGGTGGTGCCAGACATTGGCGCGGTCGGCCTCGACCACGTGGGAGATGTCGTTGGGGCTCAGGTTGCCGTCCATCATCGGGTGCCTCCGCTTGATCGCTGTGCGGCGCAGGGCGGGCGCCGCGATGGGACAGCATCACTTCAATTCGGCGGTTTCCGATAGGGCCAGTGCAAGGAATGGTTTAGAACCAGTTGCAAGGGCCTCGGCGATTTGGACGAAGCCGGGTTTCGGGAAACCGAACAACAGCCCCGCGAAGGCGCGAAGGGCATTGAACCGGCGCGGACAGGGCGCAAGATGCCCGGCAGCCGCCAATGCGGCCGAACCCGCCGGAGGACCCACATGGCTGACTATCTCAAGGTCGCGACCCCGCCCGCCGATGCCGCGCCCTCCGATGCGCGCGCGAAGGTGACCGCGCTTCTGGCCGAGATCGAACAGGGCGGGGAAGACAGCGTGCGGGCTCTCGCGGCGCGTTTCGATGGCTGGGACGGGCCCTTGATCGTTCCGCGAGAAAATATCGACCGCGCCGCGGCGGCCCTGCCCGATGCCGTCAAGGAGGATATCCGCTTCGCCCACCACAATATCCGCCGCTTCGCCCAGGCGCAGCGCGACACGATTCAGGATACTCAGGTCGAAATCCTTCCCGGCGTCATCGCGGGCCAACGGCAGATTCCCATCGCGGCGGCGGGCTGCTACGTGCCGGGCGGGCGCTATGCCCATGTGGCCAGCGCGATCATGACGATCACCACCGCCAAGGTGGCCGGGGTCGGGCATGTCACCGCCTGTTCACCGCCGCGTCCGGGCGGCGGCATCGCCCCCGAGGTGCTCTTTGCGATGGACCTGTGCGGCGCCGACGCCATCCTGACCATGGGCGGGGTGCAGGCCATCGCCGCCATGGCGCGCGGGTATTTCGGGCTGCCGGACGTGGATATCCTGGTTGGTCCGGGCAACCATTACGTGGCCGAGGCCAAGCGCGTGCTGTTCGGCGAGGTCGGCATCGACATGGTGGCCGGGCCGACGGATGTGCTGGTGCTGGCCGACGAAACCGCCGATCCCGAGATCGTCGCCTGGGATCTGGTCGGGCAGGCGGAGCACGGCCACAATTCGCCGGTCTGGTTGGTCACCAGCGACCGCGCGCTGGCCGAGGCGGTCATCGCCCGTGTCCCGACGCTGATCGAGACCCTGCCGCGGGTGAATCGCGACAGTGCCCGCGCCGCCTGGGCCGATCATGCCGAGGTCGTCCTGTGCGAGACCCGCGAGGACATGGCGCAGCTTTCCGACCGTTACGCGGCCGAGCACCTGCACGTGCAATGCGCGGACCTGGATTGGTGGCTGGAACGCCTGCGGAATTATGGCTCGTTGTTCCTGGGCGAGGAAACCACCGTTGCCTTCGGCGACAAGGCCAGTGGGCCGAACCACGTGCTGCCGACCTCCGGCGCGGCCCGCTATACAGGCGGGCTGTCGGTGGCCAAGTTCATGAAGACCGTGACCTGGCAGCGCGCCACGCGCGCCGGTATCCGGCCGCTGGCCGAGGCGACGGCGCGAATCTCCCGGTTGGAAGGGATGGAGGGGCATGCCCGCACCGCCGATATCCGGATCGCCAAATTCTTTCCGGGCGGATCGGTGGCCTGAGGTCGAATTTCCGACGATACAAGCGCTTGGGCCTTGACCTTCCCATCACTGGAACCCTTATGTCCCCCATCGAAAGGGGACAATCATGACCGTCCAACGCCTTGATTTCGAGATCGACGGGCTCAGTTGCGCGGGCTGCGTGGGCAGGGCCGAGAAAGCCATTTCCTCCGTTTCCGGTGTCACCGGGGCCGAGATCAACCTTGCCACCAGGACCGCCCGCGTGGCGCTGGACGGGGCCGATGCCCGTGCAGTCAGCGGCGCGCTCAAGGCCGCCGGTTACCCGGCCGTGCCGCACCGTTTGCGCCTGCGGATCGAGGGCATGACCTGTGCGTCCTGCGTCGCCCGCGTGGAAGATGCCCTGTCGCAGGTGCCCGGCGTCACGGCGGTCACGGTCAACCTGGCCGATGGCGTGGCCTCGGTCATGACCCTCGACAAGGACACCGCGCCGCTGATCGCGGCGGTGAAGGGCGTTGGCTATGACGCCACACGGCTGGAAACCGGCGACAATGCCGATGACAAGACCGTGGCAGAAATTCGCCAGCTACGCCGGTCCTTCATCCTGTCTGCCATGCTGACCCTGCCGATCTTCGTGGTCGAGATGGGTAGCCACGCAGTGCCAGCCATTCATCGTTTCATCGCGGCCACCATCGGGATGCAGGACAGCTGGATGATCCAGTTCGCGCTGGCCACATTGGTGCTGGCGGGGCCGGGCCGGTTGTTCTTTGCCAAGGGCTTTCCGGCGCTTTGGCGCCGGGCGCCGGACATGAATTCGCTGGTCGCCATCGGGGCCGGGGCCGCCTGGGCCTATTCCAGCGTGTCGACCTTCCGGCCCCGATGGCTGCCCGATGGCACCGTCGCTGTCTATTTCGAGGCGGCCGCGGTGATCGTGACCCTGATCCTTCTGGGCCGCTGGCTCGAGGCGCGCGCCAAGGGCCGCACGGGCGCCGCCATCAAGCGGCTTGTCGGCCTGCGCCCCGATACCGCCCGCGTCGAGCATGATGGCAAGATCCGCGAGGTGGCGGTCGATGACATCCAGCGCGGTGATCGCGTCCACTTGCGCCCGGGTGATCGCATCCCCGTCGATGGCGTGGTGCGCGAGGGCAGCAGTTTCGTCGATGAAAGCATGGTCACGGGCGAACCCGTCGCGGTCGAAAAGACCAGGGGCGCCGCCCTTGTCGCGGGCACGGTCAACGGCAACGGGGCGCTGGTCATGCGCGCCACCGCCGTGGGGGCGGACACCATGCTGGCCCGCATCATCGAGATGGTGGAAGAGGCCCAGGGCAGCCGCCTGCCGGTGCAGGACCTGGTCAATCGCATCACGTCCTGGTTCGTGCCGGCGGTGATGGGCGTGGCGCTTGTGACGATCGCGCTCTGGCTTGCCTTCGGTCCCGAACCGGCCTTGCCCTTCGCGCTGGTCTCGGGGGTGTCCGTGCTGATTATCGCCTGCCCCTGCGCCATGGGGCTGGCGACCCCGATGTCGATCATGGTCGGCACCGGGCGCGCCGCCGATCTCGGCGTGCTGTTCCGGCGCGGCGATGCGCTGCAGTCCCTGCAATCGGTCGATGTCGTGGCCTTCGACAAGACGGGCACGCTGACCATGGGCAAGCCGCAGGTGACGGACATCGACTGCACCGGGGACGACGGGGATTTCCTTGCCGTCGTGGCGGCGGTCGAGGCCGCCTCGGACCACCCCCTGGCAGGCGCCATCGTGGCCGAGGCCAGGGCGCGGGGGCTGGACATGCCGCAGGCCAGCGGCGTTCAGGCGGTGCCCGGCCATGGCCTGTCCGGCACCGTGGATGGCCGCAGGGTCGCCATCGGCAATGCGCAGATGCTTGACCAGGCCGGTGTCGATGCCGCCCCACTGGGCGAAAAGGCGGCGGCACTGTCCGAGCAGGGCCGCACGGTTGTCCTTGTCGCCATGGACGGTGCGCCCGCCGGGGTGCTGGGCCTGGCCGACACGCTCAAACCCAGCGCGAAAGCCACCATCGAAGCGCTGCATGCGCGCGGCGTGCACACAGCGCTGATCTCGGGCGACAGTGAATCGGCCGCCCGGGCCATCGCAGCAGAACTCGGCATCGACCATGTCGTCGCCGGCGTGCGGCCCGATGGCAAGGTAGACGCGGTGCGCGCCCTGCAAGAGGGCGGCCGCAAGCTGGCCTTCGTGGGCGACGGGATCAACGACGCCCCGGCCCTGGCCGCCGCCGATATCGGCATCGCCATGGGGTCGGGCACCGACGTGGCCGTGGAAAGCGCCGATGTCGTCCTGGTCTCGGGCAATCCCGGCGGCGTGGCCGAGGCGGTCGAGATCAGCCGCCGCACCCTGCGCAATATCTGGCAGAACCTCGGCTGGGCCTTCGGCTACAACGTGTTGCTGATCCCGGTCGCGGCGGGGCTGCTTCATGTCTTCGGCGGGCCGCTCCTGTCGCCGCAACTGGCGGCCGGGGCCATGGCGCTCTCGTCGGTGCTGGTGGTCACCAACGCCCTGCGCCTGCGCCGCGTCAAGACGGAGGCCCTGTCATGAACATCAAGGATGTCGCCACCCGCACCGGTCTGCCGGCCAAGACGATCCGCTACTACGAGGAAATCGGCTTGGTCACGCCGGATCGAGCCGAAAATGGCTATCGGGCTTTCGACCGCACACATGTGCACAAGCTGGCCTTCCTCGCCCGGGCGCGGGGCCTGGGCTTTTCCATCGAGGATTGCCGCGGCCTGCTGGCGCTTTGGGAGGACCGCGCCCGGGCCAGCGGCGATGTCCGCGCCATCGCCAAGGCGCACCTGGCCGAGATCGAGGAAAAGATCGCCGGGCTGGAAGAGATGCGCGCCACCCTGTCGGATCTCGTCGCCGCCTGCCATGGCGATGACCGCCCCGACTGCCCGATCCTGAAAAGGCTGGAGACGGGCTGAATTCATTGCAAGCTCAAGGTAAACGCGCCCGGCTTCTTTGGGGCCCACAATATCGCGGGCGGAGACCCGCGCCGCCGAAGACGGACGGGGGCAGCGCCCCCAGGCCCGGCTAAAGCTTTTCCGTCAGCCGGGTCAGCATCCCCAGGCAGGCCTCGAGCTGGTCCACCGCCACGTATTCATCGGGCTTGTGCGCCTGCGCGATCGACCCGGGCCCGCAAACCACGGCGGCGCAACCAAGTTTTTGGAACAGGCCGGCCTCGGTCCCGAAAGGCACCAGTCCGCAGCCATTGGCGCCGGTCAGTTCCATGCACAGGTCGCGCGCCGCGTTTTCATCCATCGGCTCCAGCCCGTCCACCTCGGCGATGGTCCGGGTCTCGATCCGCGCGCGAGGGTCGATCTGTTGCATGGCCGGCAGCAATTCATCGGCCACGTAATCGGCCAGGTCGGCCTTCACGAACTCGGCGTCCGATTTCTGCACCGGTCGCATCTCCCATTCCACCTCGGCCGCGCCGGGGATCACGTTGTGGGCGATGCCGCCGCGCAGCGCACCGGTATTGATCGTGGACCAAGGGGGCTCGAACTTCGATCCGTCGGGGGCGCGGTCGCGCAACCGGTCCGACAGCGCGATCAGACGGGTGACATAACGCACCGCGTATTCCACGGCGTTGATGCCCAGGTCGGGCGAAGAGCCGTGACCCTCAAGCCCGGTGAACCGGGTGGTGTATTCGTAACAGCCCTTGTGCCCCTCGATCACGCGCATCTCGGTCGGCTCGCCGATGATGGCCATGGCCGGTCGCAGGCCCTGTTCGCGCAGCCGGTTCACCAGGGCCTGCCCGCCCAGGCAGCCGACCTCTTCGTCATAGGTGAAGGCCATGTGCAGGGGGCGGGTTCGGGCCGCCTCGGCAAAGCGGGGGGCTAAGGCGATACAGGCCGCGATGAAGCCCTTCATGTCGCAGGTGCCGCGCCCGAAAAGCTTGCCGTCCTTCTCGACCAGTTCGAAGGGATCGGTCGTCCAGGGCTGGTCGGCCACCGGAACCACGTCCGTATGGCCCGACAGAAGGATGCCGCCATCGCGGTCCGGCCCGAAGGTGGCCAGGACATTGGCCTTCTGGCCGCTGTCGTCATGCTGCACCTCGACCCGCGCGCCGTGATGTTCCAGCACGCCCGCCACGTGGTGGATCAGGCCCAGGTTGCTGTCAGCGGACACGGTCGGATAGCCGATCAGCGTGCGCAGTTCGTCGATACAATTGGTCAGGTCGGTCATGGCGAAAGCGTTGGACCGGCGGTCGCGGGGCGTCAATCCCCGTTGCGGGTCCATATGAAGGCGAAACGGTCCTGGATCACCGCGAATCCGGGGCGGGAACCGGGCCAGTGCCGCGGCTGCGATTCCCGTCTGAAACCATCCGGAAACAACCTTGGGTGGACGACGCCGGGTCAATAGCGGCGCTCGGTTTGTGTTATCCCCAAGGAAATGCGCCGATCGGCGCGCACGGCGCTGCTTGTTACAAAAGCGTCACAAAAATTTTGCATAAGCATCACGACCGATCCGTAGCCACCGACCCAAGGTCTTCCGGCTCGCGGTTGACCGTCTGCAAGACAATATCAGGAGTACCCAATGTCGCTTGCAAAACTGACCGCCTCCGCCCTGGCGATCGCTACCGTTTCGGCCACCGCGGCCGCCGCTCAGGAGCGCAGCACGATCCGCATCGTCGGCTCGTCCACCGTTTTCCCGTTTGCCACTGCCGCGGCTGAGCAGTTCGGCAACTCCACCGATTTCGACACCCCTGTCGTCGAATCGACCGGTTCGGGCGGTGGTCTGAAGCTGTTCTGCGCCGGTGTCGGAGTCGAGCATCCCGACGTGACCAACGCTTCGCGCCGCGTGAAGATGTCCGAGGTCGAGACCTGCGCCGAAAACGGCGTCGAGTTCACCGAGGTCCTGGCCGGCTACGACGGCATCGTGATGGCCAACGCCGAATCCGGCCCGGCCTACGAACTGACCAAGGCGCAGGTCTGGGAAGCCCTGGCCGCTGAAGGCCCGCTGCCGACCATGTGGTCCGACATCGACCCGGCTCTGCCGGCCGAAGACATCGAAGTTCTGGGCCCCCCGCCGACCTCCGGCACCCGTGACGCTTTCGAAGAGCTGATGATGGAAGCCGGTTGCGAAGAGGCCGGCGGCGAAGACTGCGGCGGTGCCGGCATGGAAATCCGTGAAGACGGCGCCTACGTCGAAGCCGGTGAGAATGACAACCTGATCGTTTCCAAGCTGGAAGCCAACGACCGTGCTCTCGGCGTGTTCGGCTTCTCCTTCCTCGATCAGAACCAGGATTCGCTGCAAGGCACCGTGATCGATGGCGTCGAGCCGACGTTCGAGAACATCGCCTCGGACGCCTACCCGGTGTCGCGCTCGATGTTCTTCTACATCAAGCACGCCCATGTGGACGTGATCCCCGGCGTTCTGGAGTATGCCCGTGAATTCGTGAGCGCGCAGGGGCCGGACGGCTACATGGTTGACCTCGGCATGATCCCGGTCTCCGAGGATGCTCAGCAGGCCAACCTCGATGCCATCGAGAACCTGCCGGCCCTGACCGCCGAAAACTACTGATCCGTTTGATCGGACCTGGCCGGGGGCTGTGCGCCGCCCCCGGCGCTTTCAATTACGCGCGGCCCGATCGCCTGACGGATCGGGATTCACCGGGGTTCCTGCATGATCTTCGCTCTTTTCTTACTTGTACTTGCCGCGGCCGTGGTCGCCTATGTGATGGCGCGTCAGCGCGCGACGGCGCTGTCGTCCGCCGCCGGTCAGCGGCTGCATTCTCGGCCGCAGCACCATGGTCTGCACAGCGCCCTGTGGGTTCTCATCGCCGGTTGGGGTGCGCTGATCGTCCTGACGGCGGTGGGCGAGGCGTTGATCCAAAGGGCTCTCATGGCCCGGATCAGCGACGCCCTGCCCGACGAGGGGCCGCTGCAGTGGAACCTCGTCCTGTCGGACGCGCGGAGCTTTGCCCAGGGGGCGGTGTCCTCGGAGATGGACCCGCTGCGCGAACGGATCGCCGGCGCCTTTTCCTGGATGAACGGTACGCGCCTTTGGGTGACCACGCTTGTGACCCTCGTCGGGGCTGCCGCGGCGGGTTGGTGGACCTACAAGGGCATAACCGTCGAGGCGCGCGCCCGCGTCCAATCCGAAACCATAATTCGCCGCGGCCTCGCCGTCATGGCGACCGTTGCCGTTCTCACCACCATCGGGATCGTGTTCTCGCTGATTTTCGAAACCGTCCGCTTCTTCAACGCCATCGACTGGCAGCTCCACAAGTTTCTCCTTGGCACCACCTGGAGTCCGCTTTCGGGCGTTTTTGAGGGCGAGATGGACGCCGACAAGGTCGGGATCGTACCGCTTTTCGCTGGCACCCTGATGATCACGTTGATCGCCATGATGGTGGCGGTGCCGGTGGGCCTTTTCGCTGCAATTTACCTGGCAGACTTCGCCAATCACCGCGTTCGGGCGGTGGTCAAGCCTGTGATGGAACTGCTCGCTGGTATTCCCACTGTCGTTTACGGGTTCTTTGCCGCGATCACGGTCGCGCCCTTGCTGCGCGACACAGGCGAATCGCTGGGCATCCAAGTGGCGTCGGAATCCGCGCTCGCGGCCGGTCTGGTGATGGGGATCATGATCATCCCCTTCATTTCTTCGCTTAGCGACGACGTGATCACGTCCGTCCCGCAAAGCCTGCGGGACGGTTCGCTGAGCCTCGGCGCCACCAGGGCCGAAACGATCCGGAAAGTGGTCTTGCCAGCGGCTCTGCCCGGGATCGTGTCGGCCATCGTTCTTGGCGTCAGCAAGGCGATCGGTGAGACGATGATCGTGGTCATGGCCGCGGGCCAGGGACCCAATCTGACCGGCAACCCGCTGGAAGCGATGACGACTGTGACGGTTCAGATCGTCGCGCTGATCACGGGCGACACCGAGGCCAAAACTGCCGCTGGCCCGGCCTTCACGCTTGGCTTTACGCTCTTCGTGTTGACACTTCTGATGAACATGCTCGCCCAGCGGCTGGTTGCCCGCTTCCGCGAAGCCTACGACTGACGGGACCCGATCATGGCTGACCTCGCTTCCAATAGCCCCGCCGCCGCGCCCCGCCCTGGCAGCCTCCGTGCCGGGTCTGCACGCTTGCGCAAGCGGCGCCGCGCCGAGTTGCGGTTGAAAATCTACGGAATTTCCGCCATCGGGATTGCTGCCGCGGCGCTGATTGCCCTGCTGTCCACGGTCGTGTTTCAGGCCGGCGGTGCCCTGTTCACCACCTATTTCGACAAGGAAATCCAGCTCGATACCGACTTTCTCGGGGTCAACTCGAGCTCGGACCCGCAAACCATTCGCCGCGCCGAATTCGACGCGCTGATCGACCGCAGTCTGGAAGAGCGCTTTCCGCTCGCCGCCGGGCGGCAGGAGCTGCGCGACCTTCATGACCTGGTGTCCGGCGGGGCCAGTTTCGAACTCGCTGACCATGTTGCGGCAAATCCTGACCTTCTGGGTCAGAGCATCAACTACCCGCTGATCGGGTCCGACACTCTGGACCTGTACAAACAGGGCGCCTATGGGCGACTTGAAGAACAGCCCATCAACGGGCTGCTCTCGGTGTCGCGGGGTGATGACGATCGCCTAACTGTCTCTTCCAGCGCGAACGATTTCGCTGATGCGCTGCGTCAGGTGAAGGCGCAGCTTTATGATGACGCCGACCGGCTGCGTGCCCAAGCCAGCCGCCAGCAGAACGCCGTCAATGTCTATGGCGAGCGCGCCGAGGCGGCCGAGACCGCCGAGGACCGAGAGGAGAGCCTTGCCGACCAGGCCCAGGCGGTTGAGCGTCGCGATGCCCTGCTCTCCGAGGCCGAGGCGCTTGAAGCCCGCGCCGAAGGGGCCGGTGGTGCCGAAGAGGTGGACGAAGAGAACGTGTCACTTTTCATCAAGGCGGGTGGCGGTTGGTTGCATTTGACAGAGGTCAACCGGCAAAGTGGGACCGGCGAGATGCTGACCAATATGAACCTGCCCATCGAGGACAGCGAATCCTGGTCGTTCTACATCATGCCCTCGCCCGAGGCCGATCGTCCCTTCAGCGACCACCAGATCGCCTGGACCGAGACCCTGAAGGAAGCCGGTTTGATCGAGCGGGTCTTCAACACGCGCTTCTTCACGGCCGCGGACAGCCGTGCGCCGGAACTCGCCGGTATCTGGGGCGCGGTCGTTGGGTCGTTCTGGACGATGCTCGTAACCTTCGGTCTCACCTTCCCGGTGGGTGTTCTCGGGGCGATCTACCTTCAGGAATTCGCGCCGCGGAACCGGTTCACCGACTTCATCGAGGTGAACATCAACAACCTTGCGGCGGTGCCGTCGATCGTCTTCGGTCTGCTTGGCCTTGCCGTGTTTCTCACCTACTTCGGGATGCCGCGATCGGCCCCGCTGGTGGGGGGGATCGTGCTCGCACTGATGACCCTGCCGACGATTATCATCGCCTCGCGGGCTGCGCTGCGGGCCGTGCCGCCCTCGATCCGCGAGGCCGCGCTTGGTGTGGGGGCATCCAAGGTGCAGGCGGTGTTCCACCATGTCCTGCCGCTGGCGATGCCCGGCATCCTGACCGGAACCATCATCGGCATGGCCGCGGCCCTGGGCGAGACCGCGCCGTTGCTGCTGATCGGCATGGTGGCCTTCATCGTGGACGTGCCCTCGGGCATCACGGACAATGCGACTGTCCTGCCGGTGCAGGTGTTCCGCTGGTCCGACTTTCCCGAGCGCGCCTTCGAGGCCAAAACGGCGGCGGCGATTTGCGTGCTACTCACATTCCTTGTTGTTATGAACGCGCTTGCCATCTTTTTGCGCAAGCGCTTCGAGCGCCGCTGGTAAGGGGGGCGGGCACATGAACGATATGCGACTGATTGAAAGAGCGGTGGATATGGACGACATCAAGATCTCGGCCCGCAACGTGCAGGTCTATTACGGCGACAACCATGCCATCAAGGACGTGGATGTTGATATCCAGGACAACACCGTCACGGCCTTCATCGGCCCGTCGGGATGCGGAAAGTCGACTTTCCTGCGCTGCCTGAACCGGATGAACGACACCATCGATGTCTGCCGGGTCGAGGGGGACATCCACCTGGACGGCGAGGATATCAACGACAAGCAGGTCGATCCGGTGCAGCTGCGCGCCAAGGTCGGCATGGTGTTCCAGAAGCCGAACCCCTTTCCCAAGTCGATCTATGACAACGTGGCCTACGGCCCCAAGATCCACGGCATGGCCGCGAACAAGGCCGAGCTGGACGAGATCGTGGAACGTGCCCTGCGCCGTGGTGCGATCTGGGACGAGGTAAAGGACCGACTGGATGCGCCGGGCACCGGCCTGTCGGGCGGCCAGCAACAGCGTCTGTGCATCGCCCGCGCCGTGGCCACCGAACCTGAGGTGCTGCTGATGGACGAACCGTGTTCGGCACTCGACCCGATCGCCACCGCCCAGGTCGAGGAATTGATCGACGAGCTGCGCCAAAACTACTCTGTGGTGATCGTCACCCACTCGATGCAGCAGGCCGCGCGGGTGAGCCAGAAAACGGCCTTCTTCCACCTCGGCAACCTCGTTGAATACGGCGAGACCGGCAGCATCTTTACCAACCCCGAGGATGAGCGCACCGAAAGCTACATCACCGGGCGGATCGGATAAAAACCATGAACCAGGAACATATTTCTTCCGCCTTCGACCGTGATCTCGAAGCGATCCAGGCCCTGATGGTCAAGATGGGGGGGCTTGTCGAGGCCGCCATCCTTGAAGGCTCCAAGGCCGTGACCACGCGGGACGTGGAACTGGCCAAGAAGGTCCACGAGGGTGACAAGGTCATCGACGAGCTGGAAGAACGCATCAACGAGGAATCGGCCCGCACCATCGCCCTGCGCGGGCCGGTGTCCAGCGACCTGCGTGTCGTGCTGGCCGTGCTCAAGTTGTCGGCCAGCCTGGAACGGATCGGCGACTACGCGCGCAATCTGGCCAAGCGCACCGAGGTCCTGGCCGAGCTGCGCCCGGTGAGCGGGCCCGACAAGGCGCTCAGGCGGATGGCCAAGGAAGTGCAGCGCATGCTCAAGGACACGCTGGATGCCTATGTGCGCCGCGACGCCGAACTGGCCGAGGCCGTACGCCAGCGCGACGAGGAAGTGGACGAGATGTACAACGCCCTGTTCCGCGAATTCCTGACCTTCATGATGGAAGATCCGCGCAACATCACGGCCTGCATGCACCTGCATTTCATTGCCAAGAACGTCGAACGCATGGGCGACCTGGTCACCAACATGTCCGAGCAGGTGATCTATGTGGTCACCGGGGACATGCCCGATGACAACCGCCCCAAAAGCGATGAGACGGCCTATATTTCCGGCGAGACCTGAACCTGATGTCACCTGCCACGCAACCGCATGTACTTGTGGTCGAGGATGAATTGGCGCAACGCGAAGTTCTTGGCTACAACCTCGAGGCCGAAGGGTTCCGTGCCTCCAAGGCCGAGGATGGCGAACAGGCCCTGATGATGGTGAAGGAGGATCTGCCGGACGTCATCGTCCTGGACTGGATGCTGCCCAACGTGTCGGGGATCGAGGTCTGCCGCCAGCTCAAGACCCGGCCGGATACCCGCAACGTGCCCATCATCATGCTGTCGGCCCGGTCCGAAGAGGTGGACAAGGTGCGCGGGCTGGAAACCGGGGCCGATGACTACGTCGTGAAACCCTATTCGGTGTCCGAGCTCATGGCGCGGGTGCGCACGCAGTTGCGCCGGGTGCGCCCGGCCACGGTGGGGCAGGTGCTGATCTTCGACGACATCGAACTGGACAGCGAAACCCACCGCGTGAAACGGGCCGAAAAGCTGCTCAAGCTGGGCCCGACCGAGTTCCGCCTGCTGACCACCTTCATGGAAAAGCCTGGCCGCGTCTGGTCGCGCGAACAGCTGCTGGACCGGGTCTGGGGCCGTGACATCTATGTCGATACCCGCACGGTCGACGTGCATATCGGGCGGCTGCGCAAGGCGCTGACCCAGCATGGCGGCAAGGATCCGGTGCGCACCGTGCGCGGCGCGGGCTATGCGCTGGGCTGACGCGGGGCCTGTCACATCCCTGTCTTGAAACTCTGGTTAATGGCCGCAGGACTTGGCCTTGGGGATGTCGGGGGACAGATGACCGTGCTTTTCTGGAATGTCGTGCTGGGGGTCGGGGTTGCGGCCCTGGTCTGGATATTGATCGAAATGCTGCTTTGCCGGGTGCTGCCAAAGCTGGAACCCTACCTGCCCGATGACATCTGCGGGCCGGGCGGCTGGTTTACCGACACGGCCAACCAGAGCGGCATTTTCGATCGCCCGCCGCGCCACGGTTAACGCCGGCCACGCTTGCCGAAGGGCGTCGTGCCGAAGCGGCGTTTGAAGTGCCGTGTCAGAACGGAAACCGAGTTGAACCCGCAAGCCGTGGCCACCTCGGTCACGCCCAGGTCCGTTTCCGCCAGAAGAGAATGCGCCCGGTCCAGCCGGATGTTGCGATAGATCGCGGCGGGCGGCTCGCCCAGGCTCTGGGTGAACTGGCGCTCCATCTGCCGGCGTGACACGCCCGCGTCGCTGGCCAGGTCCTCCAGGGAAAGGGGGTCTTCGATATTGGCATACATGGCGCGCAGCACGTGCAACAGCTTGGGGTTGCGGCTGTCGATGGCCCGCGCGATCGAAGACCGCTGTTCGCGGCCCGGCGTCAGGTTGGGATCGTTCAGGCACATGTCGGCCACCGCGATTGCGAAGTCCTGCCCGTGATCCTGCGCGATGATCGACAGCATCATCTCGGTCGAGGCTGAACCGCCGCTGCAGGTGCGGATATTGCCGTCGGCCTCGAACCGCGTGCGGGCCGGGGTCAGGCCGGGAAAGGCCTCGATGAAGCCGGGCTGGTTTTCCCAATGCAGCGTGAACCGCTTGTCCTTGAGCAACCCGGCGCGGGCCAGTGTCATCGCCCCGGTGCAGATGCCACCGACCCGCCCGCCGAATCGGGCATGTTTGCGAATCGCGGCCAGAACCGCGTCCGAGGCGACCTCGGTGCCGCGATTGCCGGAACAGACAAAGAGCTCCAGGTCGTCCGCCAGGGCATCAAGCCCGCCATCCACGCCCAGTTCGACCCCAGAAGAAGCGCGCACCGGCTGCCCGTCCGCAGAGATCACAACCCAGCCGTATAGCGGTTTCTGCGCAAGCTGGTTGGCCACGCGCAGCGGGTCCAGCGCCGAACTGAAGGCCAGCAACGTGAAGTCCCGCAGAACCAGGAAGCCGAACCAGCGCGTCGGCCCCGGCGCCTCGATCGGGTAGGTGAAGGCGCCCTCGGGCACATGGGCATGCCGGGAGGGACGCGGCGCGGCCACGGCCTAGCGCCGGTCCAGCAGCACCGGGAACCAGTCGTCGCGCAGGCGCTGACCTTCGGTCATGTCGTGGCCGGGAAAGGGAGGCGAGGTGCGTCCGGGCCGTTCGGTATAGCGGGCATCGTCCCCGACGAAGCGCAAGGAAAAGGCCCGCCGCCGTGCATCGCTGGTATTTCCGCGCGCGCCGTGCAGCACCATGAAGTTGAATGCCACGGCATCGCCCGGCTCCATCTCGAATTCGCGGATCTCCATCGCCTCGGCATCGGGGTCCGGCACGGGCATGTAATCGTCCTCGTTGGGGTAGAAGCTGGTTTCCGCCAGCCAGCGCGTCGGCAGGACGGGCTTGTCCCACAGGTGCGATCCGGCCACGCAGCGCAGCGTCGCGTCGCGCACCGGGTCCAGCGGCGACCAGAAGCTGACGGTCTGCCGGCCCTCGACGAAATAGTAGGGCCCGTCCTGGTGCCACGGCGTGGGCTTTGAGGTGCCCGGTTCCTTGACCAGCACGTGATCGTGGAAAAGCTGCACGCTTGACGATTGCATCAGGTCGGCGGCCACCTCGGCCACGGGCGAAGCGTGGATGGCCTGCTCGAATTCCGGGATGCGCGTCCAGTTGCAGTAATCGTCGAAAAAGCGGCCGGCCTCACCCTCTTTCAGGTTCTCGGCGGCATAGGGGCCGGGGTCGTCCATATTGCGCGCCACCCCCGCGCGCAGAAGGTCGACCTGGTCGCGGAACAGGCCGCGCACCACGACCACGCCGTCGCGCTGATAGGTGTCGATGTCATCTTGCGTCAGAAGCGGATGGGTCAAGGCGGTCTCCGATTTGATCCTTCGTTTTCACATAGCATGGAACGGCCGCAATGAAACAAGCCCGGGATCAATTCGCGCCGCGCACCTCGCGGACCCAGGCGACGATCGTCTGCCGGGCCTCGTCATCCATCTCGATCGCGTTTGGCGGCGGCATGGCGTGGCTGACCCCTGCCTGCAGGTAGACCTGCCCGGCCTGGCGCGCGACGTCACCGGGGGTTTCCAGGTAGACCCCCTTGGGCGCCCAGTGCATGTTGCCCCAGGCCGGTTCCCGGGCATGGCACATGGAACAGTTTCCGACCACCGCGTAATAGGCATCCTCGAACCCGTCGGCCGAGGCATAGCGCTGTTCGTAGTCCGTCAACTCCCGCGCCTCGGCCTCTTCCCAGGTTTCGCCGGTCTTCACCGTCGACAGCCAGGCGATCAGGATCATCAGCAGAACGGTGACGAACCAGGTCCAGTGCGGGCCCCTTCCGGTGCGGTGCATGGTGTTGAAATAGTGCCGGATCGTGACCCCGGTCAGAAATATCAGGCTGGCGATCAGCCAGTTGAACTGCGTGGCGAAGGCCAGCGGGTAATGGTTCGACAGCATCAGGAAAACGACCGGCAGGGTCAGGTAATTGTTGTGGGTCGACCGCAGCTTGGCGATCTTGCCATATTTTGCGTCCGGCGTGCGCCCGGCCTTTAGATCGGCCACCACGATGCGCTGGTTCGGCATGATCTGGAAGAACACGTTGCCGGTCATGATGGTGGCGGTGAAGGCGCCCAAGTGCAGCAGCGCCGCCCGGCCTGTGAAGATCTGGTCATAGCCCCAGGCCATCGCCACCAGGATAGCGAACAGGATCAGCATCAGCGCGGTGGGGTTCTCGCCCAGCTTCGACTTGCACAGCTGGTCATAGGCGATCCAGCCGATGGTGAGCGAGGCGCCGGAGATCACGATGCCCTGCCACAGTGCCAGGTCGGCCTTGGTCGGGTCCAGCAGGAACAGCTCGCCGCCGACCCAGTAGACGATCATCAACAGCGCGGCGCCCGACAGCCAGGTCCAATAGCTTTGCCACTTGTGCCAGGTCAGGTGATCGGGCAGGCGGGCCGGGGCCACAAGGTACTTCGTGGTATGATAGAACCCGCCGCCATGAACCTCCCATTCCTCGCCATATGCGCCTTCGGGCATGTCGGGCGCGGGTTTCAGCATAAGGTCCAGCGCGATGAAGTAGAACGAGGCCCCGATCCACGCCATCGCCGTGATGACATGCAGCCAGCGCACCGAAAAGGCGATCCAGTCCCATATGATTGCCAGGTCGTACATGCGGGCCTCCTCGGGGATTCGACGTCAGCGGCAGACTAGGCGAGGCTATTTTATTCTGCTATCGCTGTGAAAGCCCAAGCAGCATCAAAAAATTCAGAATAATGTCCTATCTCGACAATATCCGCACCTTCGTCCGCGTCTACGAATTGGGCAGCATGTCGGCCGCTGGTCGCGACTTGCGGATTTCGCCCGCCGTGACCTCGTCGCGTATATCCCAGCTCGAAGAGCATCTGGGCGTGCGCCTGTTCCAGCGCACGACTCGCAGCCTGGCACCGACCGAACAGGGCCAGTCCTTTTATCGCGGGGCGACCGAGATCCTGGAGGCGGTGGAAAGCGCCGAGGCGCAGATCGTCAACATCACCGAGAACCTGCGCGGGTCGCTCTACGTGGCCGCGCCCCTGGGGGTCGGGCGGCGGTTGATCGCGCCGCGGGTGCCGGACTTTCTGAAGGCATACCCGGAGGTCAGCGTGCGTCTGCGCCTGACCGACCGCAAGGTGGACCTGACGACCGAGGGGCTGGACCTGGCGTTCTTCCTTGGCCAGCCCGAGGACAGCAACCTGCGCATTCGCAAGATCGCCGATGTCGAACGTGTGCTGTGCGCGGC
>JAAAPD010000031.1 GCA_009908505.1 Alphaproteobacteria bacterium
CAGGATGCGGCCGTAATCGGCATCCATGAACGCGTAGGAGCCGCATTGCAGCTCGTTATACACGCCCGAATTGGACTCGAAGTAATAGGAACCGGTGCCGCCGCCACCGACGATGTCGCAGTTCAGCCCCTCGGCCTTCAACGCGTCCACGGCGTCGCGGACCATTTCCACGGCCACGTCGATCCTGGCCTTGCGGTCGGCATAGCTGTCGAGATGCTGCATCGCGCCCTGGTAGGCCTGGAGGCCCGAGAACCGCAGCCCCGGCGCCGCGTCGATCGCCTTGGCGATGTCCAGCACGTCCGGCGTGGTGGTCACGCCGCAGCGCCCTGCGCCGCAGTCGATCTCGACAAGGCATTCGATCTGGGTGCCGTGCTTTTGCGCCGCCGCCGACAGATCGGCCACATTGGCCAGATCATCGACACAGCAGATCGTGCGCGCGCCCAGCCCCGGCAGCCGCGCCAGCCGGTCGATCTTGGCCGGATCGCGCACTTGGTTGGACACCAGGATATCGGTGATGCCGCCACGGGCGAAGACCTCGGCCTCGCTGACCTTCTGGCAGCAGACACCGCAGGCGCCCCCAAGCTTTTGCTGCAGGTTCTGGACGTCCACGGACTTGTGCATCTTGCCATGGGTGCGATGGCGCATGCCGTGGGCCTTGGCGTAGTCGCCCATCTTCTTGATGTTGCGTTCCAGCGCATCGAGGTCCAGCACCAGCGCCGGCGTCTGGATATCGGCGGCGTACATGCCCGGCTTGGCGGGGATGTCATAGCCGACTTCATAGGCGTCGAGATTGATCGCGTCTTTCATCCGTCGTCTCCTTGTCAGCCCTCGATCCAGGGCAGGTTGTCCAGGTCCACGTTGCCGCCGGTGACGATGATGCCGACCCGTTTGCCGGCAAATGCCTCGGGGTACTTCAGCACGCAGGCCAGCGGCACGGCGCTGGAGGGTTCCAGCACAATCCGCAGGTGTTTCCAGGCCAGTTTCATCGCATCCACGATCTCCTGCTCCGAGGCGGTGAATATCTCGGACACGTGGCGCGACACGAAATGCCAGGTCAGGTCTTTGAGCGGGACTTTCAGCCCGTCCGCGATGGTTTCGGGGGCGTCATCGGCGATGATGTGACCGGCCCTGAAGCTGCGAAAGGCGTCGTCTGCCTGTTCCGGCTCGGCGGCGATCACGCGGGTTTCCGGCGCCAGCGTCGACAGCGTCAGGCAGGTGCCCGAGATCATGCCGCCGCCACCGATCGGGGCCACGACCATGTCCAGCCCGTCGGCCTGTTCCATGAATTCGCGCGAACAGGTGCCCTGGCCCGCGATCACGCGCGGATCGTTGTAGGGATGAACGAAATCGCCGCCGGTCTCGGCCTGCACGCGGGCAAAGGTTGCCTCGCGCGCGGTCGTCGAGGGATCGCATTCGGTGATCTTGCCGCCATAGCGGCGGACCGTGTCCTTCTTGGCCTGCGGCGCGGTGCGCGGCATGACCACGTTGCAGGGGATGCCCCGGCGCATCGCGGCATAGGACAGGCAAGAGGCATGGTTGCCCGAGGAATGGGTCGCCACGCCCTTGGCGGCCGCGGCCTCATCCAGCCCGAAGACCGCGTTGGTCGCGCCGCGCACCTTGAAGGCCCCCGGTTCCTGGAAATTCTCGCATTTGAAGAACAGCCGCGCGCCGGTCCGGTCGTTCAGGTCGTCGGACACGCGCAAGGGGGTGCGGCGGATATGCGGGGCAATCCGGTCATGGGCGGCAAGCATGTCGTCGTAGGTGGGGATGTCCATGATCGTGTCCTTCATCAGGCGGCGGCCTTGCGCGGCGCGGCCGGATGTCCGCGGTAGTAGTCCTGTGCCGCCGCGACGCCCGATCCCAGCGTGATCTGAAGCCCCAGGTCGGCCATGCACATTTCCGCCGTGGCGATACCCGACAGGGCCATCACGTCGGTCAGCGAGCCCAGGTGCCCGATGCGGAAGACCTTGCCCGCGACCTCGCCCAGGCCCACGCCGAAGGCTACGCCGTATCTGTCGGCGGCATGGGTGACGATATCAGTGGCGTTGAAACCTACCGGGGTTCGGATGGCGCTGACCGTGTCGGACTGGACCGACGGGTCGCTCGCGCAAAGCTCAAGCCCCCAGGCCTTGACGGCGACGCGCACGCCCTCGGCGATGCGGTGGTGGCGGGCAAATACATTTTCCAGCCCCTCGTCCAGCAGCATCCGGCAGGCCTCTTTCAGGCCGCTCATCAGCCCCACGGCGGGGGTGTAGGGGTAGGCATTGCCGGCGTAGCCCTTTGCCATGTCGCGCACGTCGAAAAACGTGCGGGTCAGGGTGGCGGTTTCGGTTGCCGCCATGGCCCTTGCGCTGAACCCGGTTATGGCAAGGCCGGCCGGCAGCATGAACCCCTTTTGCGAGCCTGTCACGGCGACATCAACGCCCCAGTCATCAAAGCGGAACTCCATCGACCCGATCGAGGAGACCCCGTCGACGAAAAGAAGCGCCGGGTGCCCGGCGGCGTCCATCGCGCGGCGGATCGCGCCGATGTCCGAGCGCACGCCCGTCGCGGTCTCGTTATGGGTGGCCAGCACCGCCCGGATCGCGTGTCCGGTATCGGCGGCCAGTATGTCCTGGTAGCGGTCCGCCGGGATGCCATCGCCCCAAGGCACCTCGACGATCTGCACGTCCAGCCCGTGGCGCTGGCACATGTCGATCCAGCGATGGCTGAACATGCCGTTGCGCGCGACCAGCACCCTGTCACCGGGCGACAGCGTGTTGGTCAGCGCGGTTTCCCAGCCGCCAGTGCCGGTGGCCGGAAAGATGAAAACCTCGGCGCTGTCGCTTTGCAGCACCTTGCGCACACCTTCGCGGGCCGGATGCAGAATCTGTCCGAACAGCGGCGAGCGGTGGTCGATCGTCGGCATGTCGCAGGCCTTGCGCAAATGTTTGGGGATGTTGGTCGGGCCGGGAATGAAGACGGGGTTCTGAAAGCTCATTGGGATATCCCTTGCAGTGATGGGGCCAGCATAGGGGGGGCAAGCCGCGGGGAAAATTTTTTTGAAATGATTTTTCAAAACTGGGGCGTTCAGGAAAATCATTTATTGTCATGAACTTGCGTTTTTCATATTGTAAAAATTGATTTCAGAAAGGAGCGCCGGATGTCCCAAGCCAAGGATTCGCACCTGCGCCGCGCCCGGGGCCGCCCGCGGGACTGGCACGACAAGACCGAACAGAACACGATCAAGTCGCTGGACCGCGCGATGGAGGTGTTCGCCTTCCTGAGCCGCACCGGCGGCCTGTCACTTTCGGCCCTGGCCGAGGAAACCGGCCAATCCCCCGCCACGGTCTATCGCATCCTTGTCACGCTGGAAGGGCGCGGACTGGTGGAATTCGATGCGTCCGAACAGGTCTGGCATATCGGGCCGGCCGCCTTCGTGATCGGCGCGCGGTTCCTGCGCCGCACCAGCCTCGTGGATCGGGCCCGCCCGGTCATGCGCGCGCTGATGGAGCAAACCGGCGAAACCGCGAACCTTGGAATCGAGAAGGAGGGCGCGGTGCTGTTCCTCGGCCAAGTCGAGACCAACGCGACGATCCGCGCCTTCTTTCCGCCGGGCACGCTGTCGGAAATGCATGCCTCGGGCATCGGCAAGGCGCTCCTGGCGCATATGGATGATCGGCGGCTGGGCCGGGTGCTGGGCGGCGGACCTTTGCAGGCCTTCACCGGCCAGAGCATCACCGACTTGGTGGGGCTGGACGCGGACCTGGCCCGGATACGCGCGCGCGGCTACGCCGTGGACAACGAGGAAAAGACCGATGGCATGCGCTGCATCGCGGCCCCGGTCTTCGACATGACGGGCGAGGCGGTGGCAGGCATTTCCGTATCCGGCCCGACCAGTCGGGTGGGGCTGGACGATATCGACCGGCTGTCCGTGCCGGTGATGGATGCGGCCCGCGACCTGACCCGCGCGATCGGCGGGGCGGCGGACTAGCGCAAGGGCATGTGCCGGTTCACGTCCTTGTAGAGTAGGTAGCGGAACCGACCCGGCCCACCGGCATAGCAGGCCTGCGGGCAAAAGGCGCGCAACCACATGAAATCGCCGGCCTCGACCTCGACCCAATCGGTGTTCAGCCGATAGGCCGCCTTGCCTTCCAGCACGTAGAGCCCGTGTTCCATCACGTGGGTTTCAAGGAAGGGGATCACCGCGCCGGGCTCGAAGGTGACGATGGTCACATGCATGTCGTGGCGCATGTCGGCGGGGTCCACGAAACGGGTGGTGGCCCATTTGCCCTCGGTGCCGGGCATCGAGCTGGGGGCGATGTCGTTCTCGTTCAGGATCAGAACATCCGGGGCGCCCAGCCCTTCGACCGCCTGGTAGGCCTTGCGGATCCAGTGAAAGCGTAGCGGCACGTCGCCCTTGTTGCGCAGGGTCCACTCGGCGGCGGGGGGTAGGTAGGCATAGCCGCCGGGGGTCAGTTCATGGGTCGCGCCGTTCACTGTCAGTGTCGCCGCACCTTCGAGCACGAACAGCACCGCCTCGGCGCCTGGGTCGGTTTCGGGCCGGCCCGAGCCGCCGCCCGGCTGCACTTCCATGATGTATTGCGAAAAGGTCTCCGCGAAACCCGACAGCGGCCGCGCCAGCACCCAGGCGCGGGTCTCGTCCCAGAAAGGCAGGAAGCTGGTCACGATATCGCGCATCGTGCCGCGAGGGATCACCGCGTAGGCCTCGGTAAAGACGGCGCGGTCGGTCAGCAGCTGGTCCTGGCCCGGATGGCCCCCCTTGGGCGCGTAATAGCTATTGGTCATGGAGGCTCCTGGAACCGGGTGGATGCGTTCTCGAAATATGCGGCGCAGGGGCGCCTAAAACCACAGGGAAGGGGCGAATAGGACTTATCGGTCCGGTTTGAAAATTCCCGCCATTGCCCCGGTTGTAAAGAAAAACGGCGGGTTGCCCCGCCGTTTCACACCTAATCCCGCGCCTTGAGTTCCAGCCGCCGCCGGTGCAGCACCGGCTCGGTATAGCCCGAGGGCTGTTCACGGCCCAGAAACACCAGATCGCATGCCGCCTGGAAGGCGATGCCGTCGAAACCGGGCGCCATGGGGCGGTAAAACGGATCGCCCGCGTTCTGCCGGTCCACGACGCGTGCCATGTTCTGCATGATCTCCATGACCTCTTCCTGCCCGATCACGTCGTGATGCAGCCAGTTGGCGATATGCTGCGCCGAGATGCGGCAGGTCGCGCGATCTTCCATCAGACCGACATCGTTGATGTCCGGCACCTTGGAACAGCCCACGCCCTGGTCGATCCAGCGCACGACATAGCCCAGGATGCCCTGGGCGTTGTTTTCGACCTCGCGGCGGATCTGGTCCTTGGTCCATTTGCGGTACGAGGCCAGCGGGATGTCCAGCAGCGCCTCGACATAGGCGCGGCGCCCGCCCTTGGCCAGCTGGTCCTGCACTGCCATCACGTCGACCTTGTGATAATGGGTCGCATGCAGCGTGGCCGCGGTGGGCGAGGGCACCCAGGCGCAATTGGCCCCGGCGCGGGGATGTTCGATCTTCTGTTCCAGCATCGCGGCCATCTTGTCGGGCACCGCCCACATGCCCTTGCCGATCTGCGCCTTGCCGGACAGGCCGCATTCCAGCCCGATATCGACGTTCTGGTTTTCATAGGCGGTGATCCAACCCTTGCGCTTGATGAAATCCTTGCGGCTGAAGGGGCCGGCCTCCATCGAGGTGTGGATCTCGTCGCCGGTGCGGTCGAGGAACCCGGTATTGATGAAGCAGACCCGGTGTTTCGCGGCGCGGATACATTCCTTGAGGTTCACGCTGGTGCGGCGTTCCTCGTCCATGATGCCCAGCTTGACGGTGTAGCGGGGCAGGCCCAGCACGTCTTCGACCTTGGTGAAGATCGCGTCCGAAAAGGCGACCTCTTCGGGGCCGTGCATCTTGGGCTTGACCACGTAGACCGACCCGGCGACCGAGTTGCGCGGGCCGCTGGTCTTCTTGAGGTCGTGCATGGCGATGAGGACGGTGAACATCGCGTCCATCATGCCTTCGAAGATCTCGTTGCCGTCGCGGTCATGAATGGCCGGGTTGGTCATCAGGTGGCCGACATTGCGCACCAGCAGAAGCGCGCGGCCCTTGAGCGTCAGGTCAGATCCGTCCGGGGCGGTATAGGTGCGGTCGGGGTTGAGACGGCGGGTCATGGCCTTGCCGCCCTTCTCGAAGGTCTCTTTGAGGTCGCCCTGCATCAGGCCCAGCCAGTTGGCATAGGCCAGCACCTTGTCCTCGGCATCGACGCAGGCGACGGAATCCTCGCAATCGATGATGGCGGACATCGCCGATTCCAGCCGGATATCGGCCAGCCCCGAGGGGGTCGTCTTGCCGATCGGGTGGCTGGAGTCGAAGACCAGTTCGACGTGCAGACCGTTGTTGCGCAACAGCACGGTGTCCGGCGCGTCGGCCGGGCCGGTGTAGCCCGCGAAGGCCTCGGGCAAGATCAGGGCGGCGCCGTCGATCTTCAGCGCGCCGTTCTCGACGCTGTAGCGGCTCGCCTTGGCGTGGCTCG
Organism: Alphaproteobacteria bacterium; assembly: GCA_009908505.1. Lineage (GTDB taxonomy): Bacteria > Pseudomonadota > Alphaproteobacteria > Rhodobacterales > Rhodobacteraceae > Salibaculum. The sequence goes on from JAAAPD010000031.1 coordinate 6,554, forward strand.
TGTCGGTGATCGGGAAGACCTCGTCCAGGAAGACGGCGGCCCGGGCCACGACGCGCGCGCCGCGCCCGTCGTCGAACCCGCCGGCGGGCGGTGCGCTGCCCATGGCATCGGTGCCGTACAGCCCGTCATAGAAGCTGCCCCAGCGGGCATTCGCGGCGTTCAGCACGAAGCGCGCATTGGTCGCGGGCACCACCAGCTGAGGGCCGGGGACCGTGGCGATCTCGGGGTCGGTGTTCTCGGTCTCGATCTCGAAATCCTCGCCCTCGGGGACGAGATAGCCAATTTCCTGCAGAAAGGCCTTGTAGGCGATGCGGTCATGCGGCGCGTCGCGGTTCGCCTTGTGCCAGTCGTCGACCTGGCTCTGGATCAGGTCGCGCTTGTCCAGCAGGGCGCGGTTGCGCGAGCCGAAATCGTACACCAGTTCCGACAGCCCGGACCATAGCTGGTCGGCGGAAACGGACAGGCCGGGCAGGACCCGTGTTTCGATGAATTGCATCAGGCCCGTGTCGATTCGCAGGCCTTCGATTTCCGTCATCTGGGTGGTTTTTGACATGGTGTTTCCCGCATGGTGGCCGATCGGCGCCGCGGGGGCGGTATACGATCGTGCACAAGGTTGCTCTGGGCGGGAGTCTTAGCAGATCATTCAATGCCGGACACGGTGAAATGCGGCGCCATCGTCTTGGAAAGGCAGAGGGTGTTTTCGAATTGGCAATGAAATGGCCCGCGCGCCGGTGGGCGCACGGGCCTGGCCTGCTCAGTAGCTGGCGATGCGGGCGTTGGGGGCGATCATGGCGGCGGCCATTTCCCCCGGCTTGGCAACGCCGACGCCGTCCATCAGAACCTCGGGGCCATCGCCGCGCCCGGGCAGGTAGATGGCGCAGACCTCGACCGTGGCGTTCGGCAGTCCGGCGATGCGGGTCAGAAGCGCCTTGGGGCTCATGTCGCGGGGCGGTTGCCCGGCGGTGGCGCTTTCGGGCGCGTCCTTGAGGGCGATGTCGCCGGCCGGTCCGCACAGCAGGACATGCGGCGCGGCCCCCTGGTCGGCGGATTGCAGTGCCAGGACCATGGCCATCAACTGGGTCTGCGGCTCGGGCGCGGTCAGGATCGTCACCAGCGTTTCTGGCGCTTCCTGCGCGTTTGCGGGGGCGGCCAGGGCGAGCGCCGAACAGGCGGCGAGAACTAGGTTTTTCATGGGATGGTGTCCTTTCTGATTGATCATCGGGGTGGAAGGTCGGGGCACCGGCCCCGCGGGGCCGATACCGGGTCGGGGGGATCCCCGGTCAGGACTTGTCGTGATCGCCCACCGGGCAATCCCCTTCTTCGGCCAGGCAGTTGTCCATCCGCATTTCAAGCCATATGGCGTTGAGAACGGCGAAGGCGGCGGCCAGCGGCAGGCCCAGAAGCCAGGCGAAATACCACATCTTTGAGGTCTCCTTTCAGTAGACGGTGTCGGAGTTTTCGGTCACGTCGGCCTCGGTCACCTTGCCCCAGAGCACCTTGTAGACCCAGGCGGTGTAGATCAGGATCAGCGGCATGAAGATGGCCGTGACCACCAGCATGATGAACAGCGTCTGGTGAGAGGACGAGGCGTCCCAGACCGTCAGCGAACTGGTGGGGTCCAGGGTCGAGGGCAGGATGAAGGGGAACATCGTCAGGCCGACGCTTGCGATGATCCCGGTGATGCCCAGTTTCGACCACAGCAGGGTCGAGACCTCGCGCCCCGACCGCAGCCCCAGCACCGCCATGGCGATCCCGAGGAAGGCCATTGCGGGGGCGATGGCGATCCAAGGCCGATCGGCATAGGCCGATAGCCAGGACCCCTCACGCGTCACCTCGGAGAACAGCGGGTTCGACGCGCCTCCGGCGGCGACGTCGCCCAGCACGAAACCGTCGATCCCAAGGGCCAGCCAGAGCCCGGCCAGGGCATAGCCCGCCGCCGCGACCAGACCGGCCACGATGCCGATGGACCGGGCGCGCCGGGCGACGTCACCCTCGGCCTTCAGGCTCAGCCAGGCGGCGCCGTGCATCAGCAGCATCGCCAGCGACACCACCCCGGCCAGCAGGGCGAAAGGCCGCAGCAGCCCAAGGAACTTGGCCGCGAAATTTCCCGGATACATCGGCATCAGGCTGTCGGTCAGGTAGAAGGGCACGCCCAGCAGCACGTTGCCCACAGCCACGCCGAACAGTAGCGCGGGCACGGCACCCCCGGCGAACAGGGCCCAGTCCCAGCGACTGCGCCAGGTCGCGTCCTCGCGCTTGGAGCGATACTTGAACGCCACCGGCCGCACGATCAGCGCCGCGAGGATGACGAACATCGCCAGGTAGAACCCCGAGAAGCTGACTGCGTAGAGCGGTGGCCAGGCGGCGAAGATCGCGCCGCCGCCCAGGATGAACCAGACCTGGTTGCCTTCCCAGACGGGGCCGACCGTGTTGATGGCCACGCGGCGTTCCACGTCAGTCCTGGCCACGAAGGGCAGCAGCGCGCCGACCCCCATGTCGAAACCGTCGGTCAGGGCAAATCCGATCAGCAGCACGCCCAGAAGCGCCCACCAGATTACGCGCAGGATGTCGTAGTCGATCAGTTCATGAAGAATCATCTGTCTTACTCCGCTGGGGTGGCCACGCCGGCATCGGGATCGACGCCGGAGCTTTTCAGCCGCCGTTCATGCCGGGCTTGCCAGGCCTCGGTTTCCTCGACATCCTGGACCGGGCCCTTGCGGATGTATTTCACCATCAGGCGCACCTCGATCACGAAGAGCACGGTGTAGAAGATGACGAACCCGGCCAGGGAAATCAGAAGGTCGGCGATGCTCAGATGCGAGGCGCTCATGGCCGTGGGCAGCACGCCGTCCACTGTCCAAGGCTGGCGGCCGAACTCGGCCACGAACCAGCCCAACTCGGCCGCGATCCAGGGCGTTGGAATGATGGCGACCGCCAGGTAGAGCGACCAGCGCGGGAACTGCATCTGCCGGAACGAGGCGCGCCAGAAGAAATAGGCCATCACCGCGATGAAGCTGAAGCCCAGTGCGACCATGATGCGGAACGCCCAGAACAGTGGCGCCACGCCGGGCACCGTGTCATCGGCGGCCATGGCGATCTGCTCGTCCGTCGCCTCGCGCGGGTCATCCACGTAGGGCATCAGCAGCATCGCGTAGCCAAGGTTGTCGGAATGCGCCTCGAAGGTGTCGCGTACCGATTGAGGTGTCGCGTCGCGCTGGTCACGGATGGTCATCAGCGCGTCATAGGCGATCAGCCCGTCGCGGATCCGGTCCTCGGATTCGGCGACAAGGTCATTGATGCCGGGGATTTCCTGCGTTAGCGACCGGGTGCCGATCAGGCCCATGACCCAGGGGATTTCCACCGCGTAGTGGGTCTCGCGCGCCTCCTTGTCGGGAAAGCCGATGGCGGTGAAGGGCGCGGGGGCATGGTGGGTTTCCCACATGCCTTCCATGGCGGCGAGCTTCATCTTCTGGGTGTGACTGGCCGAATAGCCGGATTCATCGCCCAGAACGACGACCGAAAGCGCCGCCGCCAGCCCGAAGGCCGAGGCGACCGCGATCGAGCGCCGCGCAAGATCCCGGTGCCGATCCTGCAGAAGGTAGAGCGCCGAAACCCCCAGCACGAAGACGCTGGCGGTGACGTAGCCGGCGGACACCGTGTGGACGAATTTCGCCTGCGCCACCTCGTTGAACAGCACCTCGAAAAACGACGTCATCTCCATGCGCATGGTGTCTGGGTTGAATTCGGCGCCCACCGGGTTCTGCATCCAGCCATTGGCGATCAGGATCCACAGGGCCGAGAAGTTCGACCCGATGGCCACCAGCCAGGCCACCACCAGGTGCTGCACCTTGCTCAGCTTGTCCCAGCCGAAGAAGAACAGCCCCACAAAGGTCGCCTCCAGGAAGAAGGCCATCAGCCCCTCGATCGCCAGCGGCGCGCCGAAGACATCGCCCACGTAGTGCGAATAGTAGGACCAGTTCATCCCGAACTGGAATTCCATCGTGATCCCCGTGGCGACGCCCAGCACGAAGTTGATGCCGAAAAGCGTGCCCCAGAATTTCGTCATTTGCCGCCAGATCGGGCGGTTCGTCATGACATAGACGGTCTCCATGATCGCGACGAGGATCGACAGACCCAGCGTCAGCGGCACGAAGAGAAAGTGATACATGGCTGTCAGCGCGAATTGCAGGCGCGACAGCTCGACCAGTCCGATCTCCATTTCGGAACTCCTTGAATGCTCTAAATTCCACATCTCGAATGCAGAATAAAAGCTTCATATGACGATTCTTGGATGTATGATTTGACTCAGGTCAAAAACCCGTACCGAAGATGCGGTTTTTCAGCCCAGCGGGATGACGCGGTCGGCAAAGGCGGTTTCCTCGGGGCGGTGCGCGGCCATGAGGATCGCTGCCCCTGGCAGGGCCTGGCGCAAGCCGGTCAACACCTGTTGGGCCAGGGGGCCGTCCAGCCCCTCGGTGGGTTCGTCCAGCAACAGAAGGCGCGGATTGCACAGCACCGCGCGGGCCAGGACCAGCCGCCGCCCCTCGCCCCCGGAGAGGCCCGCGCCGCGAAAGCCCAGACGCGCGGCCAGCCCGCCCTTGGCCCGCACAATGTCCTCCAGCCGCGCGGCACGCAGCGCCTGCCAGAGCGCGGTCTCGTCCGCCTCCGGCGCGGCAAGGCACAGGTTCTCGGCGATCGTGCCCGCGACCAGCGCATGCCGTTGCGGCACCATGGCTATTTCATCCGCGGGCACGGACCGGGTTACCGTGTCGTCCGGCGCCATGATCTCGCCGGCGACGGCCAGAAGGACGCTCGACTTGCCGCCGCCGCTGCGCCCGGTCAGGGCGACGGTCTCGCCGGCCGCCACCGTCAGGCTCAGCGGCGCGAACATGGGCAGGGTGCCGGACCCGCGCCGCAGCACAAGGCCACTCAGGGCCAGGGGCGGGCCGGTATGGCGGGCAGGCGCGATGGCCCCGTCGGGGCCCGGCGCGTCGTTCAGCATCGGCACGATCCGGCGCGCGGCCGATCGCATCAGGCCGATCTCGGACAGCGCGCGGCGCACGGGCGCCACCGCCTCGGCCAGGGCCAGGGCGGCGAAAATGCCGATGGCCGTGCGGGCCGGCGAAATGGCGCCCGCCTCGGCCAGGTTGCCGCCGATGGCCATGACCGCCGCAACGACGCCCCAGCCGCACAGCGCAAGGATCACGCCGGTCTGCCGGTCGATCCGGTCGATCTGGTCATGATTGCGGGCATGTTGGCCGGCCGCCCGGGTCACGGCGTCGCGCATCGCGGGCAACTGGCCGAAGGCGATCAACTCCTCGCGGGCGGTGATCATGTCGACCAGCCGCTGCCGCAGCGCCTGCAGGCCGGCCTCGGCGCGGCGGGCCGCCGGTTCCGCCAGTCTCTGCCCCGCGACGAAGACGAGGGTCGGCGCGACCCCGTAGCCCAGCCCGATCACCAGGCCCACGACGGGATGGACCAGCCAGGCCGTAGCGGCGGCCGTGAGCGCGATCACGGCCAGCCCCGCCATGCCCGGCAGGACCAGGCGCAGCGCCAGCCCGTCCAGCGCGTCGATATCCGCCGTCACGCGGTTGAGGAAGGCGCTGGCCCGCAGCCGCTCCAGCTGCCGATAAGGCGCGATCAGCAGACCGCCCAGCAGCCGCACTCGCAGCGCCGAGAGTGCCCGCAAGGTCGCGTCATGGGTTGTCAGCCGTTCACCGTAGCGGGCCGCCGTGCGCCCCAGCGCCAGCAGGCGCACCATGGCCGATGGTGTGAAGAAGTTGAAGGTGACGCCCAGCCCGGCCAGCCCCGCAGCTGCGGCCGCCGTGATGAACCAGCCCGACAGCGCCAGAAGGGTCGCGCCCATCGCCAGGACGGTGATCGACAGCGCCATGCCCCTGGCCAAGGCGCGCCGGTCGCTGGCCACCAGCAGCCGGATCATGCGCAGCAGCGCGTTCATTGCTCCGCCCCCAGCGCGACATGGCGCGACAGCCTGGAAATCAGGCGCGGATCATGGCTGGCGGCGATAAGGGTGCCGCCAGCTGCGACATGAGCCAGCAGGCCGTCGATGATGTCGCTGGCGGTCTTTGCATCAAGGTCGGCCGTCGGCTCGTCGGCCAGCAGCAGGGCGGGCTGGCCCTGCAGAGCGCGGGCCAGCATCACGCGGCGCGCCTCGCCCCCTGACAGGCCGGCTCCGGTTTCGCCCAGCCGGGTCAGGTCGCCCCGTGGCAGGGTCGCCAGGATGGGCGCGACGTGGGTTCTCTCCAGAAGTTGCGGGTCGGGGCGGTCGCCGAAGCCGATATTGTAGCGCAGCGACCGGCCGAGGAAATGTGGCGCCTGTGGCATCCATCCAAGGGTGGCGCGCCAGCGGTCCGCGATTTCCGGGGTCAGCGGGGTCTCTCCCATCCGGATCGTGCCGGCGTCGGGCTGCTCAAGCCCGGCCAGAAGGCGCAGCAGGGTCGTCTTGCCACTGCCGCTGGCCCCGCTAAGGGCCAGGCTTTCGCCGGGACGGATGGTCAGGTCGGGCCAATACAAGGGCCGGCCGCCCCGTTGCAGGACCAGGCCCCGGCTGGACAGCCCGTCGAAGGACAGGGGCGCGGCCCGGCCGCCGATGCCGGGAAGGGCCGGGCGCGGATCATCGCGCCAGCCGTGCACCTCCTCGGTCACCGCGTCGGCGGCGGACTTGTCGTGCCAGGCCGCGGCAAGGTCGCGCAACGGCTGAAAGAAATCGGGCGCAAGCAGCAGGATGAAGATCCCGGCGAAGGGGCTGAGCGACCCGCCCCAGGCCCCCCATGTGACCTGGCCCAGAAGCGAGAAGCCGACCCAGACCGCGATCATCGCCACGGCCAGGGCCGAGAACAGCTCGAGCACGGTCGAGGACAGGAACGCCACCCGCAGCACGGCCATGGTGCGGTGCCGGAGGGTGTCCGAGGCCGCCGCGAACCCGTCGATCACTTGCGGTCCCGCCCCGATCAGCCGCAGGTCGGACAGGGCGGCCAGGCGGTCGGCCAGAAGGTCGGTCAAGGACCCTATTTCGGCCATCTGCCGGGCGCTGGCCTCTTTCGCGGCCCAACCGACGAGTGCCATGAACAACGGGATGAGCGGCCCGGCCATCAGCAGGACGGCCGCCGGCGCCCAGCTGAACCATGCGGTCAGCAGCACGATCACCGGCGGCAGGACCATGACCCTTTGCCGCGCCGGGGCATAGCGCAGAAGGGCGGGGCGCAACGCCTCGGCCTTCTCGGTCGCAAGGGCCGCCAGGGCGCCGGCGCCGCCATGGCCCGACGGCGTGACCGTTGCCGCCTCTCGCGCAATGATCTCGTCGCGCAGGGCGGCGATCCGGGCGGCGGCAGCGCGGCCGAGCATGGCCTGTCCCCGGCTGTCGAGCGCGGCGCGCAGCACACCCAGCGCCAGGAAGGCAAGGGCCAAGGCCAACACCGGGCTGTCCTTGCCCAACAGCAGGTCCGCGAGCAGACGCGCGATCACCCAGGCCTGGACGATCCAGACCAGGCTGGCGGCAACCGAGAAAAGCCCGCCGAGGCGGGCCTGGCGGGCGGTCCAGTGCGGCTGTTGCGGTGTTTCGGACATCCTGCGCCTTCCTTTCTGCGATCCCGGTCCTAGGCCAGGCGCGGACCTTAGGACGTGATCTGGATCAAAAAGGTGTATTCAGGATGTGAAATAAATCGACCCCACGGCCTCAGCGGTAGAACCGCGCGTTGCGCTGTCCCCAATCGGAATAGAGATCGGCCATGATCGTGCCGAACTGGTGCTCGGCCATTTCCTGCGTGATCGCGCCGGGGCCGGTGCCGCCGAACAGGACCACCGGGTCACCCACGCCGACCCCTGGCAGGTCGGTGACATCGGCGACGAGGGCATTCATCGACACCTTGCCCAGCACCGGCACCTGCCTGCCCCGGATCGTCACCTTCGACTCGTCCGATGCGCCGCGCCGATAGCCGTTCTCGTAGCCGATTGAGATGCAGGCCAATTGGCTTGGCCGGTCCAGCCGCGCGGCCCGGTCATAGCCGACGCTGGCCCCGGCCGGGTAGGATTGCAGGCTGACGACCCGCGCCTCAAGGTCCATGGTGGGGCGAAAGCCCAGGTCGGGGCGCAGGATGCCGTACAGGATCGCCCCGCACCGATACATGTCGGTCTCGACAGCGGTGACCGCGGCCAGGGTGAGGGAGCTGCCTGCATGGACGAGAACCTTGCGCCGATCCAGCGTGCCGGCCTCCAGCGCCCAGGCTGCCTGGTCCCGGAACAGGGCGGCGCTGCCCCGCAGCTGGTCGGGCGCGTTCGAGGGAAAATGCGAACAGATGCCCCGGACCCCATCGCCAAGCAGGTCGAGGATCTGCCGGCAGGCGTCCCGGCCCGCGCCCGTGGCGATGTCCAGGCCGTCGCGCGCCATGCCCGAGGCATCCAGCGCAAGATGCACGCCCGTCCCCAGCCGCCCGGCCCGGCGCAGCGCGGCCAGGTGCCGGGCCGCCTCGGGCGCGGCAACCTGTTCCTCGATCCTGTCGCGCAGGGCCTCCTCGATCTCCGCCGGGGTGGCGCTGCGCAGCCGGATCAACGTGCCATCGAACCCTGCCCCGCGGACCGCCCGCGCCTCGGAATTCGAGGTGATGCCGATGCAGGTCACGCCGCGATCCCGCATCAGGGGCACCACCTGGTCGATGCCATGGCCATAGGCGTCGGCCTTGAGAACGGCGCAAAACCGCCGCCCCGCGGGCACGAGGCCCAGGGCCAGGTCCAGGTTCCGGGCAATGCGGTCGCGGTGGATATTGCACCAGGAGGCGGGGGCCGGGTCGGGCATCATCCGGCATTCGCCTCGCCCAAAAGGTCGCGCAGGATGCCGTTGAACAGCTCTGCCATGACGGGGATCAGCGCGTCGGGAAAATCGTAGTCGGGGTTGTGCAGCTGCGGGTGGTCCTCGCCCGCGCCCACGTAAAGCAGCGTGGCCTTGGCCCCGTCATCCCCCAGGCGCCCGAAATCCTCGGACCAGCGCATGGGCAGCGCCATCTCATGGGGCGGGTGCCCCAGCCGCGTGGCGGCCTTTCGGGCGATCTCGGTGGCCTCTGTGTCGTTCACGACCGCGCGGAACACATCGTGCCAGGACAGCGCCACGTCCAGCGCGCCTTTGGCAGCGGCGACATGGCGCTCGGCCTCGGCCATCAGCGTGTCCATGCGTTCGTTGGTCATGGCGCGCAAGGTGACGCGCAGTTCGCCCTCGCCCGGCGCGATGCCGAAGCTGGGCTCGCCCAAGCGCGCATGGGTCAGGGTGGCAAGCGCGAAATCCGCCTCGCCGATCATGCCCGTGCCCAAGGCCGGCAGGTCTATCAAAAGCCGCGCCATGGCCGGTGCCGGAGAGACCCCGTCCTCGGGCGCGGCGGCATGGGAACTCCGGCCCGTCAGGTGCAGGCGCAACCCGCGCGAAGCGCAGTTGCCCGGCCCTGCGCGCAAGCCGATTTCACCCAAGGGGCGCCCGGGCACGTTGTGATAGGCAAAGGCGTAATCGGGCCGGATCTCGGGCCAGCGCGGATCGGTGACAACGGCTGCCGCCCCGGCCCCGGTTTCCTCGGCCGGTTGGAACAGCAGGATCACGCGGCCCCGTGCCGGGCGCCGGGCCAACAGGCGCGCGACCCCCAGCAGCGTGACCATGTGCCCGTCATGGCCGCACAGATGCCCCTTGCCGTCGATTTCCGACCGGTAGGGCAGGGCGCCGATTTCATGAATTGGCAACCCGTCGAGTTCGCAGCGCAAAAGCACGGTCGGACCGGCCCCGCTGCCGCGGAATTCCGCCGCAACGCCGTGCCCGCCCAACCCCTGCCAGACCCGATCCGCGCCAAGCGCCGTCAGTTCGTGGGCGATGCGTGCGGCGGTCGGCCCTTCCTGGCCGGACAGGTCGGGCTGGCGGTGCAGGTCGTGGCGCAGCGCGGTCAGCCGGGTGATGTCCTCCTGGGCAAGGGTCAGCATCCTGTCCTCCTCAGAAAATCTCGAAAAGGCCGGCGGCGCCCTGTCCGCCGCCCACGCACATGGACACGACTGCCCATTTCGCGCCCCGGCGGCGGCCCTCAAGCAGGACATGTCCGGCCATGCGCGCGCCGGACATGCCGTAGGGGTGGCCGATGGAAATCGCGCCGCCATTCACGTTGAGCCGCGCATCCGGGATATCCAGCGCGTCGCGGCAATGGACCAGCTGCGCGGCGAAGGCCTCGTTGATTTCCCAAAGGTTGATATCCGCGATTCCCAGCCCGGCGCGGTCCAGAAGACGCGGGATCGCGACGACCGGGCCGATGCCCATTTCCTCGGGGGCGACGCCGGCCACGGCGAAACCGCGCAGCGCCCCAAGCGGCGACAGGCCGCGCCGGCTGGCCTCTTGCGCCTCCATCACCACCAGCGCGGCGGCGCCGTCGGACAGCTGGCTGGCATTGCCGGCGGTCACGGTCTTGCCCGCACCCTGCACGGGGGCAAGCCCGGCCAGCCCCTCGGCGGTGGTGCCGGGCCGGTTGCATTCGTCATGCTCCAGCCGTGCGGTCTCTTGGCGGGTTTCGCCGGTGGCCTTGTCGGTGACGATCCTGACCGCTTCGACCGGAACGATCTCGCCGGCGAACACCCCCGCCTCCTGTGCGCGGGCGGTGCGCTGCTGGCTTTGCAGGGCATAGGCGTCCTGGGCGGCGCGGCTGACGCCGTAGCGGTCGGCGACGATCTCGGCGGTGTCCAGCATGTTCAGGTAGTAGGTTTGCGCCACGTTCGGATCGCGGTAGCGGTGACCGTTCCAGTGACTGTTCTGCACCAGCGAGATGGAATCGAGCCCCCCGGCCAGCGCCACGCCCACCCCCTCGCAGCGCACCATGTGCCCGGCGATGGCAAGCGCGTTGAGGCCCGAGGCGCATTGCCGGTCCACCGTGGCCCCGGCCACGCTGTCGGGCAGGCCGGCGGCCTGCGCGATGTGACGGGCCACGTTCACGCCCGACGTGCCCTGGGTCAGGGCCGACCCGAAGACGGCCTCTTCCACCTCGCCACCCTCCAGCCCGGCGCGGGACAGGGCGGCCGTGACCGCCGGCGCGGCCAGGCTGGGCGCGGTCAGGGTGTTGAACGCGCCGCGATAGGCCTTGCCGATGGGCGTGCGGGCTGTGGAAACGATGACGGCGTCACGCATGTTCTATACCTCTTCCGTGCCGCACCAATCGGCGATGAACAGGGCGGTGGCCTTGGTGACGCGTCGCATGCTGTCCAGTTCGACCCTTTCGTTGAACCCGTGGATGGCCTCTGCGCGGGGGCCATAGACCAGCGCGGGGGTATCGGCATAGAGCCCGAAGAATCGCGCATCGGTGGTGGCGGTGATCGCCTCGTGTTCCAGCGCCTCGCCGGTGATGCCGCGATGCGCCCGTTCCAGCGCCGAGATCGCATCGGCGGCGCGGGCCGACCCGTCCTGGGACAGCGCGTATCCCTCGGCGTGGAAGCCGTGATAGACGATCTCGGGCAGGGAGTCGCGCAAGAAGGCGTTTTCGCGGGCGGCTCGCGTGATCACCTGTTCGATCTCGGCCTTGGCCGCGTCGACTGACTGGCCGGGAAACACGCCCATGCGCACATCGAAAACGCACCAGGCTGGCACCGAACTTGTCCAGTCGCCGCCCTCGATCCGGCCGATATTCAGGTTCAGGGCATGGTCCATATGGGCATAGTCCGCCGGGCGGTTCTCGGCGGCGTTCCAGCGGTGTTCCATCTCGTGCAGCGCGGTGATCAGCGGGATCGCCGCTTCGATCGCGTTGGACCCGGTGCCGGCATAGGCAACATGGGTCGGAAGCCCTTTAAGATGCACCCGGAACCAGACCACACCCAGCTGCGCCGTGACCAGATGTTCGGCAAAGGGTTCGGGGATCAGCGCCGCATCGGCGCGATAGCCGCGCGCCAGGCAGGCCAGCGCGCCGTTGCCGGTGCATTCCTCTTCGACCACCGACTGAACGAACACGTCGGACGCCGGGGCCAAACCGCAGGCCGCCAGCGCATCCAGAGCGAACATATTCGTGGCCAGCCCCGCCTTCATGTCGCCGCCGCCGCGCCCATAGAGCCAGCCATCGGCGATGCGCGGTTCGAAGGGCGGGCTGTCCCACATGTCCAGCGGCCCGGCGGGCACCACGTCGATATGACCGTTCAGGATCAACGACCGGCCCTTGCCCGTGCGGGCGCGATGCGTGCCCACCACGTTGACCGCGTCCTGGTAGGGGCCAAGCACGGGGGAAAAACCGGGCAGATGCCGGATCTCGTCGATGTCGATCTGCCAGCGATCGATGTCGTAGCCCCGCGTGGCCAGTTCGCCGGCCATGAAATCCTGGGCGGATTGTTCGTGGCCCCTGGTCGAGGGATGCGAGGTCAGCTCGGAAAGGAACGCGACCTGGCGGTCGAAGGCCGCGTCAACGGCAATGCTCAGGCGGGTGTGCAGATCATCGGTCATGTGGCGCTTCAAAAGGTCGGCAGGGGCGTATCGGGCAGGGCCAGCGGGGCGTCGGTGGCCTCGGCCACGTCGGTCGCGCTGATCCCGTCGGCGGTTTCGACCAGGGCGAAACCGTCCCCGGTCACGTCGATCACCGCCAAGTCGGTGAATATCCGCGCCACGCAGCCCCCCGCGGTCAGGGGCAGGGCGCAGGCCTGTTTCAGCTTGGGGTTACCGGCGCGATCGCAATGGGTCGTCAGAACCACCACGCGCCGCGCCTTCTGGGCCAGCTCGATCCCGCCGCCCGCGCCAGGGCTGAACTTGCCCGGGATCTTCCAGTTGGCCAGGTCGCCGGTGGCGCTGACTTCGAAGGCGCCCAGCATGGTCAGGTCCAGCCGCCCGGAGCGGACGATGGCAAAGCTGGTGGCGCTGTCGAAACAGGCCGATCCCGGCACGGTCGATACATAGGCCCCGCCCGCGTCGATCAGGTTGCGGTCGGCGCTGTCATGGCCGCGGGTCGGGCCGATTCCCGACAGGCCGTTCTCGGTATGCAGGCAGACCGGGAAATCGGCCGACAGGTGGTTGACCACCCGGGTCGGCAGGCCGATCCCCAGATTGACCACCATGCCCGGCGCGATCTCGCGCGCGGCGCGAGCCACCATGCGGTCTCTAGCGTCGGACAACGGCGTATTCCTCTGACAGGTCCCCCAGTGCCACGACGTGATCGACGAAGACGCCGGGGGTATGCACCTCGTTCGCGCCCAGCCCGCCCAGTGGCAGCACGGTTTCCACCTCGGCGATGACGCAGGTCGCGGCCATGGCCATGAGCGGGTTGAAATTTTGTGCCGTCGCCACATAGGCAAGGTTGCCGAAGGGATCGGCGCGATCGGCATGGATCAGCGCCGAGTCTGCGCGCAGGGCCGGTTCCACCAGCCACGGCTTGCCGCCCATCTCGACCACTTGCTTGCCCTGCGCCAGTTCGGTGTCGATGCCGATATCGCTGAGCACGGCGCCCAGCCCCGCACCGCCGGCGCGGATGCGTTCGGCCAGGATGCCCTGGGCGTTGAACTCGACCGTAAGCGCACCGCTATTCATCAAGCCGATCGCGTGGCTGTTCAGCCCCAGATGGGTGGTGATCAATCGCGCGACCTGCCCCGATTGCAGCAGGTGGTCGATGCCCATGCCCGGTTCGTTCGCGTCGTTCTTGACCAGAGTGAGGTCCCGCGCGCCATGGTCGACCAGCGCATGGATCAACGTCATCGGCGTGCCCGGCACGCCGAAGCCGCCAACCATCACCGTGTCGCCATCCTTGATCTCGGCGATGGCCTCTTCGATGGCCCGGGTCTTGTCGGGCAGTCTCATGCGGCGCGCTCCACCGGCAAGCCGACCTCTTGCGCGAACGCGTCCAGCGCATCGCGCAGGATCGTCATCATCTCGCCGATCTGGGGCCGGGTGATGATGAACGGCGGGGCGACCAGGAAATGATCGCCCGATGTGCCGCCGCGCGTGCGGCGCGAATAGATGATCAGACCGCGTTGATAGGCCAGTTCGACCAGCCGGTCATGGGCATTCAGGGCCGGGTCCAGTGGCGCCATCGTGGCGCGGTTGGCCACGAATTCGAAGGCGGTCAGCAGACCCTTGCCGCGGACGTCCCCGATGAAGGGATAGCGGTCCATGAGCGCGCGCAACTCGCCCATCAGTACGTTCCCCATGCGGGCGGCGTTGCCGATCAGGTCCTGTTCTTCCAGCTCCTCCAGGACGGCCAGTCCGGCGGAACAGGCCAGCGGGTTTCCCGCATAGGTGAACCCGTGCAGGAACCCGCCCGCGTCCAGCACCGGTTCGACCAGCTGCGCCCCGGCGACGATGGCCCCAAGCGGCGCATAACCCGCACCGAATCCCTTGGAAAGCGCCACGATATCCGGTGTGACGCCCCAATGCTCCGAGGCCAGAAAGCGCCCGGTCCGGCCAGCGCCGGACATGACCTCGTCATGGATAAGCAGCACGCCGAATTCGTCGCAGATCTCGCGCACGCGGGAGTAATAGCTGTCGGGCGCGACCAGCGCGCCGGTCGAGGCCCCGCCGACAGGCTCCATCAAGAAGGCCAGCACCGTGTCGGGCCCCTCGGCAAGGATCTTGTCACGCAGCAGGTCGGCGTATTTCAGGCCGCGCTGTTCCTCGGTCAGGTTGTCCCGATCCAGGTAGGTCATTGGCGCGGCGATCTTGGGCATCCCTTCCAACATCGGCGCGAAGGGGTCGCGAAGAGGGGCGTAGCCGGTCAGGTCCAACGCCCCGAAAGTGCAGCCGTGATAGGACGGAAACCGCGAGATGACTTTGTGGCGCGCCGCCTGTCCCTGGGTCAGAGCGTATTGCCGGGCCAGTTTCACCGCGCTTTCCACCGCCTCGGACCCGCCCGAGACGAAGAACACGCGGTCCAGCCCCTCGGGGGTCATCCGCACCGTCATGGCGGCCAGGTCTTCGGAGGGATGGGTGCGGAAATGCAGCCGGTAGCCGAAAGTGGCCCGATCCATCTGGGCCTTCATCTTGGCCAGCACACGTGGGTTGGAATGGCCGATATTGGACACCATCGCGCCCGAGGACCCGTCGATATAGCGCTTGCCGGCCTCGTCGAACAGGTAGATCCCCTCGCCCCGGTCCAGAAAGGGCCGCGGATTGCGGGACTGGTAGAACAGGTAGGAGGGGGCGTCGGTCACGCGGCACCTGCCAGATGTTTGCGCAGGAATTCGCGGGTGCGTTCCTTGGTCGGATTCTTGAAGACGACGCTGGGCGGGCCTTCCTCGACCACGACGCCCTGGTCCATGAACAGCACGCGGTCGCAGACCGAAGCGGCGAAATCCATCTCGTGAGTGACGATGATCATGGTCATGTGTTCCTCGGCCAGCTTCTTCATGACCAGATTGACCTCGTCCACCAGTTCGGGGTCGAGCGCCGAGGTCGCCTCGTCGAAGAGCATCAGCTTGGGTTCCATCGCCAGCGCGCGGGCGATGGCCACGCGCTGTTTCTGGCCCCCCGACAGACGCGAGGGGTAATAGTCGATCCGGTCCAGCATCCCGACCTTGTCGAGCTGTTCTTCGGCCAGCTTGTCCGCCTCGGCCTTGGACAGCCGCTTGAGCAGCATCGGCGCCATGGTGACGTTTTCCCGCGCGGTCATGTGCGGGAACAGGTTGAAGTGCTGGAACACCATTCCGACATGCTGGCGCATCTCGTTGATGTGCTTTTCATACTGGCGATGCGGCAGGGACTTGTTGACCTGCACGCCATCCAGCCAGACCTCGCCCCCGGTCAGCGGATCGAGGTCGTTGATAGCCCTGAGCAGGGTGGACTTGCCCGATCCCGAGGGGCCGATGATGGCGACGATCTGGCCGCGTTCCACGTTCAGGCTGATATCCTTGAGAACCTCCAGCGATCCATAGGATTTCTGGGCGTAGCGGATTTCGACGAAATGGTCCTGGTCGCTCATGGTCGGTCTCCTGGATCAGCGAGAGATGGAGATGCGGCGTTCGATACGGCGCTGCACCCATTCCATGCAGAGATTGATGGCGTAGTAGAACATCGCGGCCACGAGGTAGAACTCGAAGGGGCGATAGGTGGCGCCGATGGCGCGCTGGGCGGACAGCGTCAGTTCGCTGACGCCGATCACCGACACAAGGGCGCTGTCCTTGAGCAGGGCGATCATGTTGTTGCCGATGGGAGGGATCACGTCGCGCACGGCCTGCGGGATCACCACCTTGCGCAGGGCCTGGCCGCGCGACAGGCCGACGGTGCGGGCGGCTTCCATCTGACCCTTGTCCACAGACAGGATCGCGGTCTGGATCAACTCGGAATTATAGACGGCGAAATGCAGCCCCAGCCCGATGATGCCGGCCACGAAGGCTGGCAGGTCGATGCCGATCTGCACCAGCCCGAAATAGATCAGGAACAGTTGCAACAGCAGCGGCGTGCCCATGAAGACCCATTCGATCAAGCGGAATGGCTGGCGGATGATCCAGGGCGTGTAAAGCGCGATCACCGCGAAGATGATGCCGCCGAAGAAGCTGAGCAACGCGGCGGCCAGCGCGATGCCGATGGTCCAGGCGCAGCCCAGAAGTATGATGTCCAGGTGGCCGGGAACAACCGTGAAATCGAGGCCCATGACGTGTCTCTCCCGCTCAGGTGATCTGTACCCTGCGATCCAGCCAGGCCACGGCGCGGCCGGTCGCATAGATGATGATCATGTAAAGAACCCCCGCCAGCAGGAACATCTCGAAGGGCTTGTAGGTGGATCCGATATAGCGTTGGGCGGTATAGGTCAGTTCGACGACGGAAATCGCCGCGACCAGCGCGGTGGCCTTGATCAGCATGTTCAGGTTGACGCCCAGCGGGCGCACCATCAGCCGCGCGGCCTGGGGCAGGACGATCTTGTACGTGGCCTGCCATTGGCTCAGCCCCAGGGTGCGGGCGGCCTCGCGCTGGCCCTTGTCGATCGAGATGATAGCGCCGCGGATTGTCTCAGTCATGTAAGCGCCGGCATTGATGCCCAGCCCGATCACGCCGGCCTCGAACGCATCCAGCTGGATGCCGATCTGCGGGCCGCCGAAATACAGGATGAACAGTTGGATCAGCGCGGGCGTGCCGCGGAACAGGCTGACATAGGCCGCGCCGACGAAGCGCAGAAGCGCGAAACGCGACAGCCGGGCCGAGGCCCCCAGCGCCCCCATGCTCAAACCCAGAAGCGCGGTCAGAACGGATAGCTGGATCGTCGTCCAGGCCGCGGTCAGGAAGAACGGATAGACCCGCATCATCAGGTCGATGTCCATGTCACGCCCCCTTGGATGGTCTGCCGGGCCGGGCCTGTCCTGCCGGCGCCCGTGAAAACGCACTCACCCGGTTCCGGTCCGGCATGCGGTTGCCGGGCCGGGCAGGTGGGAAAAGCCCCCGCCGCGCAGGCGCTGGGGGCCGACACGATCAGCGGATGTCGTCGCCGATCCATTCCTCGGCGATGGCCAGGTAGGTGCCGTCTTCCATCATGGAGTCCAGCGCCTCCTGCATGGCGGCGGCCAGTTCCGGGTTGCCTTCGCGAATCGCGATCCCGGCACCGAAGGGGTCGGTGGTGGGGTCGGCGAACATCTCGTAGTCCTGCCCCTTCTCGGTCATGGCGAGGATCGCGGCGATGGAGTCGTTGACGATGGCATCGACCCGGCCGTTCTCAAGCTCCAGCAGCAGTTCGGGCAGGCCCTTGTAGGTGTTGATGTCGTAACCGCGTTCGCGCGCCCATTCCTCGTGTGTCTCGCCCAGGGTCAGGCCGACCTTGACGTCCTCCAGGTCGTCCAGGCTTTCGATGCCGGACCCGGGGTTGGTGAAGATGGCGCGCTTGTCGGAATAGTAGGGGCCGACGAAATCGACCACTTCGTCACGCTCCTCGGTGATGGTCATGGACCCGACGATCGCATCGTACTTGTTGGCCAGCAGGCCGCCGATGATCCCGTCCCAGGCGGTGGTGACGATCTCGACTTCCAGGCCCATGCGCTCGGCGATCTCGGCGCCGATGGCCGGGTCGAAGCCCACCACCTCGTTCTGGTCGTTCACGAAGTTGAACGGCGGGTAGGCACCGGACATGGCGATGCGGATAACACCCTCTTCCTGGAGGGTCTCGAGCTCTTCGGCGGCGGCGCCGGTCAGCCCGGTCACGGCAAGGCCAGCGGCGACCAGGGTGGTCTTCAGGATCATACGGCGAGAATTCATTGTGGTCTCCATGTTGGTTGGTCCGCGCGGGCCGGTCGCCCGCGCAAGAATAGGCGGGTTCGCCCCGCTCTGGACAAAACCCTTGCATGTCGCCTGATATCGCGCAAATAAATATGCGCTACGTTCAATATAGATGAAATCAATGAGCCTGCCGCAACATCAACGGTTTCCCTGGAACCTCGACTGGAACCTTCTGCGCACCTTCATGGTGGTGGTCGAACAACGCGGCATTTCCAAGGCGGCGGATTTCCTGGGGCTCAAGCAGCCCACGGTCTCGGCCGCGCTCAAACGGCTGGAACAGGCCACGGGCAAACAGCTGATCGTGCGCAAGCCAAACGAATTCCTGGTCACGCGGCCCGGCCAGGCGCTCTATTCCGAATGCGCCAAGATATTCGGATCGGTGTCGCAACTGCCCTCGCTTCTGGATGTCGACAACACCGAATTGCGCGGGCACCTGTCGATCGCGATCACCAGTTCCGTCGTGTCCGAGCATTTCGACGAGATCCTGAACCGGTTCTGTAGGACCCATCCGCAGGTCACCTATTCGTTTTCTGTCATCGAAAGCGAGGATGTCGTGACGATGATCGGCCAGAACCGGGCCAGTTTCGGCATTTGCCTGTTGTCGCGGGTGCCGCAGAACCTGGACACGGTAATCCTGTACCGGGAATTCTTCGGCCTTTACTGCGGCGCGCGCCATCCGCTGTTCACGGCCGAAACGATCGATCCTGCGGCGCTTCACGGGGAGCCGTTCGTCGCCTTCCAGACCGAGGCCGAGGGCGGTCCGCTGGAGGCGATCTCGCGGTTGCGGGCCCGCGCCGGGCTGGCCGACCAAGGGCGCGGGGTGTCCTCGAACCTGAACGAGATCCGCCGCATGATCATGGCCAATGTCGGGATCGGTGCCTTGCCGTTGCACGTGGCGCGGCAGGACGTGGTCGCCGGCCGGCTGCGCCAGTTGCCGCCCTACCTGGACCTGCCCATGGTCGACATCTACCTGATCACCAATCCGGCCCGCCGCAAATCGGATGCCGAGGCGGCGTTTCTCGATAGCTGCACGGTCCGTCTGGCCGAAACCGACCTGCAGGCGCGCACCTATAGCTGACGCGCCCTGCCGCGCCGGTCCGGACGTCAGTCGCGCACGACTTGAAATAGTCCGGTCGCCAGGAACGCCAGCGCGGCGACACAGACGATGGACGGCCCCGCGGGCGTATCCAGCGCATAGGCAGATTGCAGGCCGACCAGCACGGACCCGCCGCCGATGGCCGCGGCGGCCAGCGCCATCTGCTCGGGCGTGCGCGAAAAGGGCCGGGCGGCGGCGGCCGGGATAATCAGCATGGCCGCGATCAGCAAGACGCCCACCACCTTGATGGCCACCGCGACCGTGATGGCCAGGGCCAGTGTCAGGACAAGCTGTTCGCGCTTCGGGTCGATGCCGCTGGCATGGGCAAGCTCTGCGCTGATGGTCGAAGTCAGCAGCGCCGACCAGCGCCAGCCGATCAACCCTACGACCAGCGCCGCGCCGCCCCAGATCACCGCCAGGTCCCCGCGCGACACGGCCAGGATATCGCCGAACAGATAGGCCATGAGGTCGATGCGGATACCCGACAGGAACGAGACCGCGACCAGCCCGAAGGCCAGCGCCGAATGCGCAAGCACGCCAAGCAGCGTGTCCATTGCATAGCCGCGCCCCGAAAGCACAGTCACCGTCAGCGCCATGGCCAGCGCAATGGCCACGGCACCTGCAAATATCGAGATTTGCAGCGCCAGCGCCAGCGCCACGCCCAGGATCGCGGCATGGGCCGTCGCATCACCGAAATAGGCCATGCGCCGCCACACCACGAAACTGCCCAACGGGGCCGCCGCAAGGGCCACGCCGACGCCAGCCAGCACGGCACGGGTCATGAAATCATCCAACATTATTCAGCCGCCGCGGTCTTGCTGTCCTGCGGCGCATCGCCATGCGCGCAGGCCTCGTCATGGGTGTGGTCGTGTTCGTGCCGGTAGAGGGCCAGCGCCCCGCCGGTGCCGGTGCCGAACAGCGCCCGGTATTCCGGCGCGGCCGAGACGTTCTCCGGCGTGCCTTCGCAACAGACGTGACCATTCAGGCAGATCACCCGGTCAGAGGCCGCCATGACCACGTGCAGTTCATGGCTGATCATCACGATGGCGCAGCCGGTGTTCCGCCGCACCTCCTCGATCTGGAGATAGAAGGCGGCAGAGCCGGGCTGGTCCAGCCCCTGCGTCGCTTCGTCGAGCAACAGCAGGTCCGGCGTGTTGATCAGCGCGCGCGCCAGAAGGACGCGCTGGAACTGACCGCCGGACAGGGCGGACATCTGGCGATTGGACAGGCCGGGCACGCCGGCCCGTCGCAATGCTGCGGCACAGGCCGATCGCTCGATGCCGCCGGGCAGGCGCAGGAACCGCTCGACCGTGATGGGCAGGGTCGGATCGATATGCAATTTCTGGGGAACATAGCCGATGCGCAGCCCCGGTTTGCGCGTGATGCGTCCGGTCGACGGGCTTGCCGCGCCGATAAGCAACCGCAAAAGGCTGGTCTTTCCCGACCCGTTGGGCCCCACGATGGTCAGGATCTCGCCCGGTTCGATCGCGAGAGAGACGTTGCGCAAGGCCGTGTTGGCGCCGTAGCTGACGCTGACGTTGTCCGCTGTTATCAGGCTCATGCGTCTGCCTTTTCCGCGCAAGTCGGGCAGATGCCCTCGGCCTCGACCACGGTCCGCTCGATCTTGAACCCCGTTGTCCGCGCGGCGTCGCCAAGCGCGCCGCGCGCCGGGGAAGACTGCGCCTCGGCCACCGAATCGCAAACCCGGCAAATCATGAAGGCGGGCGAGTGGCTGGCGCCGGGATGGGCGCAGGCGATGAAGGCATTGAGCCGTTCGATCTTGTGCGCGAAGCCGTTGGCGATAAGGAATTCAAGCGCCCGGTAGGCCACGGGTGGTTGCGAGCCGAACCCGGCATCCCGCAACTTGTCGAGCATTTCATAGGCCCCGATCGCCCGGTGTTCCTGCAACAGGATTTCCAGCGCCTTGCGCCGGACCGGCGTGAAACGCAGCCCTTTCGACTGGCAATGCGCCTCGGCCGCCTTGAGCCCGGACGTGATGCAGGACCCGTGATCGTGCTTTTCGAACCCGATCGGGTCGCTGGATGCGGGTTTTCCTGCGCGCTGGGTGGTTGTCATGTTATCTCATTTCCTGTAGCGAGGCGGTAATGTTATGTAATCACGTGGAGCACGAAATGTCCAGAAACCTCATTCCCCTCTCTGTTGCCGCAACGCTGCTCGGGGGCACGGCCCTGGCGGATGTCCCCAACGTGGCGGTCGATATAGCCCCGGTGCATTCGCTCGTGGCGCGCGTGATGGACGGCGTCGGGGAGCCATCGCTGATCGTGGCGCCGGGCGCAAGTCCGCACGAATACAACCTGCGCCCGTCGGAGGCCGCCGCGCTGCAGGCGGCCGACCTGGTGTTCTGGGTCGGCCCAGACCTGACGCCCTGGCTGGACGGCGCCTTGGAAACCCTGGTTGGCGACGCGGTGGTCACCGAGCTGTTCGCGGTCGATGGGACGACGAAACTGGCGTTCCGCGAAGGCGCCTTGTTCGAGGCCCACACCCATGGCGATGAAGGCCACGAAGGCCATGATCACGACGACCACGACGATCACGCCCATGAAGAGGGCCATGGTGACGATCACGATCACGACGATGATCACGATCATGACCATGATGATCCTGACCATGATCATGACGAGGGGCATGACCATGACAACCATGACCATGATGAAGACCACGGTGACCACGCCGAGGAGACCGGACATGATCACGATCATGACGACCATGCCGACCACGGACATGACGGCCATGACCACGGCGACCACGACCCGCATGCCTGGCTGTCGCCTGACAACGCCGCGGTCTGGCTGAATGCCATCGCGGCGGAGCTCTCGGTCGCCGACCCTGACAATGCGAGCGCCTATTTTGCCAATGCGGCGGCAGGACGTGAGGAATTGGCCGAGTTGAGCAGCGAGATCAACGGCATTCTCGATCCGGTACGCGGCCGCAACTTCATCGTCTTTCACGATGCCTACCAGTATTTCGAGGCGGCGTTCGATTTCCCCGCGTCGGGTGCCATTTCCGTGTCCGATGCCTCCGACCCCAGCCCTGCACGGATCGCCGAGATTCAGGCCCGCGTTGCCGACCAAGGGGTGACCTGCGTGCTGTCCGAGCCGCAATTCGACCCCGGTATCGTGGACGCGGTCATGGACGGGTCCGAGGCGAATACCGGCGTGCTCGATCCGCTGGGCTCCGATCTCGAACCCGGCCCGGACCTTTATGGCGATGTGCTGCGCAACCTGGCCACGGTGCTTGCGGACTGCCTTTAACTGACCGGCCCCCCGTCGGTCCCTCGTTCATAACGAGAGTCTGCGGGTTTGATTTTGATAATCATGGGTTTCGGTTTGGGCAAGCGCGCCGCCCGCGACCAAGGCTTTCCGGACGCGGACCACTACTGGCAGTGGCTGGCGGACTACGTGGTTCACCGGCGCATCCCGACCTAACTCTACCCCCATCCGATGGCTCTTGCTGGGCTGTTGGGTGGGGCTTTTGTTTTTCTTTTTTTCCGGTTCACACCTTCCATCCACCACAAGCGAGTCGAATGGCTCGTCTCGGCCCGGAGCCGACATTGAAAGGTGACACTCGATTCCGAAGTATGGTCCGTCAAACATGACTTTCGCTGCGAGAGCAACATCGGGGAGCTTCCGAACTCATGCAGTGCGGGTCCAAGCCGCCTTACGCGAATGTTGCTTGGCCCGCACAGAACACCTTGGTAACGCCCGGTGAGCAGTGCGGTCGTACGCGCGCCGTTGTCAACCTTGGCCTCGTTATTGTCCAAACCAAGAGACAGCAGCATAATTCTTGCACGCCACGCGATCAGGACCGGCGACCTGGTTTTTTGTCTTTCGACTACGGGTGGGGGTGCCCACCTTTGCATCTTGAAGTGTCATTCGCCGCGATTTTTGTCTGTGGCAAGAGACTCCGGATGCCGCAGGAAAACATGCTCACCGATCCGTGCGACCTGATGCAGCTTTTCGGCCCAAGACGGCTGCACCGTGACAGCATGGTAAAACTCGGCACCGCGGGCCAGTCCGGCGCGTCCTTCATCAAAAAGGTGCGCAGCCAGACGTTGCGCGCGGTCATAGGCGTCACGCTCATCGAAGCGTTCGGGTGCACCGTCGCACGCATAGCTGAACTGACAGGCGTTACGCCGGTGTCTGCCTTGATAAACAACGTCGCAAACCGTGTCGGGAAAACGCGCGCTGCGGGCGCGGTTCAGGATCACCTCGGCCACGGCGATCTGACCGCGCACCGATTCACCGCGCGCTTCGAAGTAAATCGCCTCCGCGAGGCACAGTTCCTGTTCACTCAGATCGGGCCGCGAGGGCAAGGCCTCTATCCAATCCGTATTGAAGATGATGGGCGGGTCGGGCAAGTGGGACACCGCGATTTCCGCCGTCTCTTTCAGCATGGTTTCTGATGCCGCGCCCGGCTCATCAGCTTCGCGCATGTTCTGCACAACGCCGATGACCAGCATGACCAGCACCACGAAGCTGATAACGAACAGAATAAGTTCAGGCCGGTTTTTCATCTCCTTCTCCCTTAGATCAGAAACGGCATCGCAAGGCTGGCGAGGCTGAGCACCAGGAAGAACCCGGCCATGTCGGTGATGGTGGTCAGCAGCGGCCCGCTCGCGGCGGCCGGATCCTGCCCCAGACGTTTCAGCAACAGCGGAACCACGCCACCGATCGACACCGCCAGAACGGTATTCAGGGCCAGCGCGGTTCCAATCACGAGGCCAAGCCACGGGTTGCCCTTCCACGCCCAGGCCACGATGCCGATCAGCACCCCAAGCGCCACGCCGTTCATGGCCCCGACCGTGACTTCCTTGAGCCAGACGCGGAGCGCATCAACTGGGCGCACAAGGCCCAGGGACAGCTCGCGCATGGTCACACCCACCGCCTGATTACCCGAACAGCCCGACATGTCAGAGACCATCGGCAAAAACACTGCGATGGCGATTACGGCCGCCAGCGTCTCCTCGTAGGCCGAGATCACGCTGGCGGCGATGATGTTCAGAACGATATTGGCCGACAGCCACGCCAAGCGACGACGTGAACGCAGCAGCGTCGGCATCGAGCGCAGCTCGTCGCCGAAAACACCCTGACGGCGAAGGCTTTCGCTTTCGGCGCGTTCGGCCAAGGCTTCATCGACAGCGGCACGCGACAGTGCCCCTGCCAACCGCCCGTCCGCCTCAACCACCGGCAGGCCGAGGAACGGATGCTCGTCAAAGATGTCTTCCAGTGCGTCCAGTGACGTCTCGACCGAAACGGTCATTGGCGCGCTCATGATTTCCGACAGTTTCATGCTGCGCTTGGCGGTCAAAAGGCCGCGCAGAGAGACGACCCCCACCGGCCGGCCTGCATCGTCGAGCATATAGGGGTGCTGACCGCGATAGCGCTCAAAATCCTCGTCTTCACTCGCCAATCGTCGCAGCACGGTGCCGACGGTGGCCTCTTGTGGAAAGGAAAACGCCTCGGCGGTCATCAAGGCACCAGCGGTCCACTCGGGATAGGCGATCAGCCGCCGCACGTCTTGGGCGTGTCCATCCTCCATCTCGCCCAGAACCGCCTCGGCGTCGGTTGCCTCCATCTCGGCCACAACGTCGGCCTGTACGTCCGTCCCAAGCTCGTCCAGAACTTCAGCGGCCTTGATCGGGGCCATATGCGCCACCAGCGCCGCCGCCATTTCATGAGGGGCTTCCTCGACCATCTCGGCCGCCAGGTGGGTGGGCATCAGGGCAAAGGCGCGGTCGCGTTCCTGCTCTGGCAGGTTCAACAAAAGCCGCAACGCGTCACTGTATGGCAGGGGGTCCAGCACCTCGGCAATCGCGGCGCTGTCTTCATCCCGGATCGCCTCCAAAAGGCGATCTTCCATGGCGCGGTCGTCGATATCGAGATCGGTCATTGGGTGTCCGTTCTGAAAGGTAAGGTCGGCGTTTAGGCCAGCGGCGCGTCGCGGTCGGGAATGCCCCGGCCTTGCACCATGCCCATGCGTGCGCAGAGGCGCAAAACCGCATAGTAGTTGCGCCGCACCAATTCGGCGGCGGCTGTCTCATCCAGTGTATCCAGCTCCGCGGCCGGCAAGGTCAGGATGTTATCAATCGGGTCACGCACCCCAAGCAGTCCCCGCAACGACCCGAGCTCTTGCAGGTCATCCAAACGGTCCAGCGAGATCAGGAACAACCGCCCCTTGAGACGGTTGAGACTGGGGATCAGCAAAAGCCGCTGATACACCTGCCGCGCCAGCGCGGCCTGACAGGCCACGACAACATTGGGACCTTCCATCAACCCACCCACGCGGAACCCGAACCGACGGTTCGACTCCGGCAGATACAGTTCCAAGATATGAGAGTTTTGCGGATCACCCTCGACCGGGGCCGCGCTGTTTGTTCGCCACTTTTCCATCATTCCTTAAGGATATTATCGGGCCAGTCATATGAAAAACGAATAATATTTACCCTTGAGGCAAGAATTGCTCATCTCAAAATCGTATTGTTCAGCCTCCTACCTAACGACGTTTTGAATCAAGCCTCACGCGATCACACTGCCTATTCCCTGCCGACCACAAGAAAAAGGGCGGGGATGAACCCGCCCGGAGTTGAGGCAATTTCCCTGTTGGAAGCGATTACATGCCTTGCAAGGGTCGCGTAGCCGGCCAAGGCCGGGCCGCAACCTGCGTGGGCCGCCTGCCACTCTCGTGTATGGGGATGAGACATCGGCAGGCGGCCACGACCTTGACCACTTGGGCCAATAGGTCCACCGCAGCCTAAGCTCGCCGAAACATTAAGGAAAACGAATTTGAAGCATGGATAGAATAAGAAAAACTCATTCTTCTTCCGTGAAAATATCCCCAAGGGTCTCGATTTCGCCATCCTCGCTCAGGTCTTCCAGTTCCTCTTGAACGGCCTCCTGATCCTCCTCAAGGGTCGAAATCACCTTATGCAGGGCCGCGTTTGCAACACTGGCCACGCGATCATCCAGATCTTCGCGCCAGACCGACCAGATCGGGAAAGGGAATGTCGGTGCGTCAGGCACGTAATACAATTGCCCCGCGTCTACATAGGTTTTGACATAGCGGGCGGGCAGATAGGCGGCGAACTTGCGATTCATGATGAAATCGGCCCCGAGCGAACCCAAGGCAAGCGTTAGGCCGGGATTGGTCAGCTCGGGCAGATGTAGCGCATGGGCATGGACGAATTCCGGGCCCCAATCGACAAAGGCGTAATGCCCGTCCAGCGCCTCAAGATCAGGATCGGGCCAAGCGGCCACCATGACCAAATCCTCAGACATCACAGGTTTGATGGTCAGGCCGGGCCGCAACTGCGGTGTATAAAGCAGCGCCGCCTGTACCGTCCCCTCTAGCAACTGCCGGGTCAGGCGGTCCGGCATGCCCACCTCGCTGCGGATGCTGAGTTCGGGCATGGCCGCGCGCATCTCGTCGATCCACCGGAATCCGAGGCGGGGCCAAAGGGAATACTGCGCCCCGATGCTGATGCTCTCGGTAAAGCCTTGCGGCAAGGCAATCTGCTGGCGCGACTCTTCCCAAAGTTTCAAAAGGCTGAGCGCATAGCCTTCGAATTCCTGCCCCGCCGAGGTCAGGGTCGCCCCGGCCTTGGATCGGGTGAATAGCTCATGGCCCAGCATTTCCTCCAACCGGCGTATCCGCAGGCTGACCGCCGATTGGGTCACGAACAACCGTTCGGAGGCATGCACGAAAGATCCCGTTGCCGCGACTTCGAGAAAGGTTTTAACCAGGGCAATATCCATTCGCGCGCTCCATGACATCCGGATCAACAGGTTTGAGACGAGGATATCTCACGTCACCCCTGAATATTATCAATTTTACAGTTTTGAACCACCCCTCTACCTCCTTGGCATTCGAAACGCGGCAAGAAAAAGGAGGATGCGCAATGCAATCCCGACGACACTTTCTGACCGGTGCCGTTTCATTGGCGGCAAGCAGCCTTGCGGCGCCCGCGCTGGCGCTTGGTGATCTGGAACTTCACCTGGTCCGCCAGCGCACGGGAGAGGTTTTTCGCGGCGATCTCGTCCGCAAGCGTCTGTTCGGCCACGAACCGGACCAAGCCGCGTTTGCAGCCCTGAACCGTCTGTTGCGCGATGTCCGTGCCGGTCAGTCCACGGAAATGGACCTTGATTTGATCAAGCTGGTCGGGCGAATCCAGGACAGGATCGGTGATCGACCGGTCGTGATCACCTCGGCCTACCGCACACAAGCGACCAACGCGGCGCTTCGGGGCAGCGCAACAAACAGCTTTCATATGCGCGGTCAGGCGCTTGATATTCACACGCCTGGCGTGACAACGCGCCGATTGCGCAGGCTGGCCCGCGCCGAAGGTGCTGGCGGTGTCGGTTGGTACCCGTCGCGCGGCTTTGTCCACATCGATACCGGACCACGGCGTGATTGGCGGAAGTAAAGCCCTTCTTATCGCGAGCATGACAAGGCACAGAGACGGTTCAGCGCGCTTTGACTTCGAGGGACCCGAGGAGGGAGAGCCGGACTCCGAGGAAGAGCCCCAAGTCGAGAAGGCGTAGGAGTACAAGGCATGGCCGAGACAGAAGGGTCTACAGTGGGCACGTTCCGGCAGGGCCTGAAGGGCGGGGCCACCCAGGTCGGCGATACCAACCTCGCCCTTTTGTCGGCGGATGTGGGGTTCTTCGCCATGTTGTCGCTGTTTCCGGCGCTCGCCGCGCTGATCGCAATGATGAACCTGATTGCGGATCTCATAATTACCGGACAAGGCGCGGGGCAGCACGCGTGCCATCCGTCCCGGTGCGGTCGTCACCGTGGCAAGCTGAGCCATGGCATCCATGGGATTAAGCTACCAAGTCGCAAATTTCGGCAACTGCAATCAGGCTTTTGGCTCCATCGGGGCGGGGATCGCGATATTGATCTGGATGTGGGTCAGCAGATTCCTGAGCTTGCTGGGCACCCGCCGCACCCGGTCCGGGGCACTTTCAGGGGCATTTCGGGGGGCATGCGGCCCTTGGGCGTCAAGCTACTCTGACATCCGGAACCGCTGGCTGGGGTGGTAGGATTCGAACCTACGATACACGGTACCAAAAACCGCTGCCTTACCACTTGGCTACACCCCAGCAGCGGAGCGCGTGATACGCCGAAGCGGACGGGTGATCAAGCCCTGAATACCGCGAATTCCGCTATTCTTTCACAGCATGGTCGCGAAGCAAGTCCTCGTTCTCTTCGTCCTCCCGTTCGGCCTCGACGATCCGGTCCAGTTCGGCCTCGGCCTGGGTGGTGACGGCGGCCTGGCCCGGCGCGGGCAGGGCAGGCTTGGGCGCGGGCGGCGGGGCGGTCTCCTCGCCTGCCATGCGGATGGTATAGGTGGTATCGGGGATCTTGACGCCCATCGCCTCGATGGCGGCCTTGACGGCGCGCAGGGCCTCGGTTCGGGCCAACAGCAGCGAGGTTTCGCGCTGGTCGATCCAGCCTGTCACGATCACCTCGACCCCGGCATCGGTGATCTCGCCCAGCCAGACCGAAACGCCGGGTGTCTCGACCACGAAGGGCAGGACACGCACGGCGTCCGTCGCGGCCTCGCGCACGGCGCCCAAGTCGGCGCCGCTTTCGACACCCACGGTGAACATGAAACGGCGTTCGGGGTTCTGGCTGTAGTTGACGATGCGGCTTTTGAAGACGGTGGCATTGGGGATGCGGATATGGTTGCCGTCAAAGCTGAGCAGGATCGTGGCGCGGCTGGTCAGGCGGATCACCTTGCCCTCGTCGCCGTTGATTTCCACCACGTCGTTGGGGCGAAAGGGCTGGCGGATCGACAGCATGATTGAGGCGATGAAATTCTCGACCGTGTCGCGCACCGCGAAACCGATGGCCAGGCCGATCAGGCCGGCGGCGCCCAGGATCGTGGACAGAAGCGCCGTGGCATTCATGATGTCCAGCGCGATGACGATGCCGACGATGACGAAGGCGATGCGCACCAGCGTGCGTATCAGGTCGGCGATGAATGCGTTGGGGGCAAGACTGTCCCAGGGCCGCCGCATCCGCCCGACCCGGATGCCGACCACGACGATCAGCAGGAAGACCCCCAGCGCGATCAACGCCAGCGGCAACTGCACCAGCAGGGCATCCACCCGGCCCATGAACCTGTCCCAGGCCGGGTCAAGGCGGCGGACGATATCCGAGGTCTCGCGCACCTCGTTCTTGACGGCGACCACCCCCTCGACACGCGCCGCGAGACCATCGAGCGACTGTGCCTCGGCCAGTGACGTCGCGGTGCCGCGCAGGGTGACGATGCCATCGGCAACGGTCACGGTGACATCCTCGTAATTGCCAAGCTCTTGCAGGATTTCGCGCAGGCGAACGGCGATCTCGGCATCCTGCTGGGCCGTTTGCGCAGCGGTGATGGTGCCGTTCGGGCCGGTGTCCTGCGCCTGGGCAAGGCCCGGCAGGGCGAAGGTCAGCATCAGCAGGCAGAGGCGCAGAAATGTCATGGGAAAAGGCCGTCGCGGTTGGAATTCACCGACAGCTTAGAATGCTCGTCTCCGTGTTGGAAGCCGCTTGTCGCGGGGCCGGGGCTATAGCCGGATCGGGTCGGCCTTGGCCAGCGCGTCGAACTGCATCAGTGAGCCCACCATGGCCCCCATCCGGTCCAACGCAATCATGTTGGGGCCGTCGCTGGGGGCATTGTCCGGGTCTTCGTGGGTCTCGATGAAGACCGACGCCACGCCAAGGGACACCGCCGCGCGCGCCATCACGGGGGCAAATTCGCGCTGACCGCCGCTGCTGCCGCCTTGCCCGCCGGGCTGTTGCACCGAATGGGTCGCGTCCATGACCACCGGGTAGCCCGTCGCCGCCATCTGCGGCAGAGACCGCATGTCGGCCACCAGTGTATTGTAACCGAAGGAGGTGCCGCGTTCGGTCAGCAGGATCCGGTCATTGCCGGTGCTTTCGATTTTGGACACCACGTTGGGCATGTCCCACGGCGCCAGGAACTGGCCCTTTTTTACGTTGATGACCGCACCGGTTTCGCCGGCCGCCAGCAACAGGTCGGTCTGGCGGCACAAGAAGGCGGGGATCTGCAGGATGTCGGCCACCTCGGCCACCGGGGCGCATTGCGCCTCGGAATGGATATCGGTCAGAACGGGGCAACCGATCTTGTCCTTGACCGCCTGGAGCACGCGCAACCCGTCATCCATGCCAAGGCCCCGTTTGCCGCCCAGCGAGGTGCGGTTGGCCTTGTCGTAGCTGGCCTTGAAGACGTATTGCGCGCCATGCGCTGCGCAGGCCTGGGCCATTGTTTCGGCTATCATAAGGGCGTGCGCCTCGCTCTCAAGCTGGCAGGGCCCGGCGATCACCGTGAGCGGCCGGTCGTTGGAGACGGTGAGGGCGCCGACAGAGACATCTTTCATCAGGAACTGACCTGTTCTCGGAGGATGGAGGCGGTAAGCGAAATCATCAGGTAGATGCCGGAAAAGATCAGGAAGGACAACAGTGTGTTCTCGAAGGCGCGCGGATAGGTCGGCTCGTCCGGCGCGATCGGCGCGACCGAGACCGACAGGAACCGCACCTGCCGGTTGGCCTCGATGCGGGCCTGGTCCATGGCGGCCTGGGCGGCGGTGACGCGTTCGATGGCGAAGGCATAGTTTTCCTCGGCCTCGCGCAGCTTGGCGACGATCTCGGCCTGGCTGAGCGAGCCGTTGCTGCCCTCGGACATCTGCCCGCGCAACAGCTCGATCTGGTCGCCGATTCGGGCAATTTCGCCCTCGACCGCCGACACGCGCGCCGCGTTCGGGCTGGCATTGGCCTGCAGGCTGGCCAGTTCGATCCGCTTTTCGTCCATGCGCAGTTCCAGCGTACTGATCCGTTGCTGCAGGGCCGAAACGGCGCTGGCCGGGTCCACGACCTCGGCTTCCTGCTGGATCGCGGTCAACTCGGACAGGGCCTCTTGCCTTGCCGTCTCGGCGGCCTCGTAATTGGCCACGGCGTCGGACATCTGGTCTTCGCGCATGCGCTGGGTCAGCTTGTCGACCCGGTCCTCGGTATAGCTGATCAGCGCCTCGGAGAATTCCTGGCTCTTGGCCGGGTCGGCGGCGATCACTTCCATCTTGATGATGCCCTCGGTCGGATCGTAGCCCACCAGGACATGGTCCTGGTAGACCCCGAAGGCGTCTTCGTTGGTGGCGTCGGGGTCGAGGCGCTGAATCGCGTCGATGTCGGGGCCCTGGAAATGCGCTTTGAAATCGTGGTCGGCGTCCAGCCGCAACATGGCCTCGCGCGAGGTCAGGAAGGATTGCGCGTTGACCGCCTCGGACTGGGTCGCCAGCCCGGTGCCCTGGAACAGGCCGCCGAAGCCGGAACT
Source organism: Alphaproteobacteria bacterium (assembly GCA_009908505.1). GTDB lineage: Bacteria > Pseudomonadota > Alphaproteobacteria > Rhodobacterales > Rhodobacteraceae > Salibaculum. Next base: position 38,201 of record JAAAPD010000031.1, read on the forward strand.
GCCCTGGGCCTCGGCTTGCTGGATGACGAATTCCGACTTGGTGGCATACATCGGCGTGGCAACGACGAAGAAATACCAGCCCATCGCCAGCGTCGGCAAAAGCACGAAGACCGCCAGCCGCGAGAACAGCGCGAAAAGCTTCTTGCGGCGGCGCCGGGCAATGTCGCGCTGCAGGGCGCGAATCTCGCCGGCGCGCTGTTCCGCCGTCGGCGGAGCGGCTTTCTCGGTCGATGGCAGGTTGGGCTTGTGGACGACGGTTTGCGGCAGTTGCACCTTGTCCTGCTTCTGAATCTGGGCGCCGGGACCGGGTGCCTCGGGCTGGCCCTGGGTCTGTGCCATGGCGGCGGCGGCCTTGTCGGTCTGGGCGTCGTCGGGTGTGACCAGTTCCAGCACGTTGTTGCGCTGGAACGGGTCTATGCCGCGTTGACGCAATTGCCGCACCGCATCGAAATCCGAGGTCACGGCCAGCCCGTGCTTGTGCGCGACGCGCCGGGCCATGCGCAACTGTCGGCCGGTCAGCCCCTCTTGCCGGATCGCGTCGATGTCGGTCTCGGCGGCCACCCCGCCGGGGCTGGTGATGTTGGCGTTGGCGGCGGGTGACGGCGCGGACTCGGTTCGGGTCACGCGGGGCTCGGCGTCGGGCGCGTCAGCGCTGCCGCCGCCCGTGGCCAGGGCGTCGTTGCGGCGAATGCGGTATTTCCTAGCCTTGGGCTTGGTAGTCATAAAGCTGTCTGGCCTCTTCCAAGGTGTCGAACATGTGCAGTCGGCCATCCCGCAGAACCGCCGCCGAGCGCGCGAATTTTTCCAGCGTTTCCGGCTGGTGCGAAACGATGACCACCGTCGTGGTGGCCAGCCGCTCCTTGAGGATCTCCCCGGCTTTGCGGTTGAATTCCGCATCCGTGGTCTGGGGCATGCCCTCGTCGATCAGGTATATATCGAAATCCAGCGACAGCATCAGCGCAAAAGTGAACCTTGCCTTCATCCCGGCGGAATAAGTGCCGACGGGCATGTCGTAATATTCCTCGATTCCCGCCAACCAGCGGGTGAAGGCCTCGACATAATCGGGGTCCAACCCGTAGAGCCGGGCGATGTAGCGGGCGTTTTCGCGGGCGGTATGGCGGCCGACGACACCGCCCATGAAGCCCAGCGGGAAGGAAATGCGGCAGTTGCGGCGCACCTCGCCCTCGTCGGGTTTTTCAAGGCCGGCCATCATGTTGATCAGGGTCGTCTTGCCGGTACCGTTGGGCGCGAGAATGCCCAGCGAATGGCCCAGGTCAACACGGAACGACGCCCGGTCGAGGATGACCTTGCGCTGTGTGCCGGTCCAGAAGGACTTGCTGACATTGTCGAATTCCAGCATCGACGCCTCGATTACCTTTTACTGCCCGGTCTTTCCGATCGTGTTCTGTCGACCGACTTGGCTTGCCTGCATTGTTCCCGATACTGGAACAATCTGGCGATATTATGTCGGATCGGCCATGGGAAAAACAACAGGCAGGCCGCGGACGGGGCCCTTGGCCGGAGGGCCGGACTTGCCTTGCGCCGCGTGACGCAGTACCCGGCGGGCGAGAGGTGCGCGATGGATCAAGAGACAGAGATCGACAGGGCCCATGCCGCGATGCAGGCCAGCCCCGCCGATGATGGCGCGCGGCTGCGTTTCTACGAACGGATGGCCGACAGCGAACTGTTCCTGCTGCTGAGCGAGGAGCCGCGCGGCGACGATGTCTCGCCCGAGCTGTTCGAGGTGGAGGGGCAGCGGTTCGTTCTGGTCTTCGATCGGATCGAGCGACTGTCGGGTTTCGCCGAGGGGCCCGCGCCATATGCGGCGCTGTCCGGCCGGGGCCTTGCGGCGATGTTGGCCGGGCAGGGGATCGGTCTGGGCCTGAACCTGGACGTGGCACCATCGGCCATGCTGATCGGCGCCGACGGGGTTGACTGGCTGGCCCGGACGCTGGCCGATGGCCCGCAAGAGATCGAGGCGCGGCTGCGCGAATTGACCCCGCCCGAGGACCTTCCCGAATCCGTCCTGACCGCGCTGGATCGCAAGCTGGCCAAGGCGGGCGGTCTTGCATCCGCGGCCTACCTCGTGGGGGCGGTGCAGGAGGATGGAAGCCAGGGCAGCCTGCTGGCCTTCGTGGACACGGTCGACGGGGCCGAGGCGGCCCTGGCCCGTGCCGTGGGCGAGGCACTGACCTTCTCCGGCGTCGCGGCGGGCCGGATCGACGTGATCCACCTGCGGGCCAGCGACGAGTTGGCCGCAAGCGCGGCGCGTGTCGGCCTGCGTTTCGACCTGCCCAAGCCAGAGACCCGCCCGGTTCCGGGCGCCAATCCCGGCATGGATCCCGACAAGCCACCCAAGCTGCGCTGACCTGGCGGCGCGGCTGCGCCAACCAGGCTTGTCTCGTCGGCGCTTTGCGCCTCCTCGGGGATCGGGGGCTTTCCGCCCCCCTGCCTTCGGCATCCCCGTGAATATTTCTCACGAAATGAGAGCCGCCTAATAGCCCGAGGCCCGGTCCACCAAGTGCAGGAAGGGGGCGCCGGTTTCGCCCCGGCGGATATTCTCGGCAATCACGGTGGCGGCGGTGCGGGGCCGGGTTTCCGATGCGATATGCGGGGTCACGGTGACTTTGGGGTGCGCCCAGAACGGGTGATCGGGCGGCAGGGGTTCGGTCTCGAAGACATCCAGCGTGGCGTGCCCCAACTGATCCTCCAGCGCGGCCAACAGGGCGTCGTTGTCGATGAGCGGCCCGCGTCCGGGGTTGAGGATCACCGCGCCCGGCGCCAGCAGGGCCAGCGTTTCAGTGTTCATGATGTGCCGGGTCGCCTCGGTCAGGGGCAGCAGCAGGATGACGATTTGCGCCCCGTCCAGGGCCCGGGACAGCCCGCCCGGGCCGGCGAAGGTTTCGACCCCGTCGATGGTCGTGGCGCTACGCGCCCAGCCCCGCACGGGAAACCCCAGGCCGGCCAAGGTCGCGGCGCAGGCGGACCCGAGCGCGCCGAGGCCCAACACAGTCACCGGCCGGTCCCAGGCCAGCGGCGGCACGAAATCGCGCCAGACACCGTCCTGGCCATGAATGTGCAGGTCCATGCCCAGATGATGGCGCAGCGTGTGGCCCGTGACCCATTCAACCATGCCCTGTGTCAGCCCCGGATCGACCATGCGGGCCAGCGGCTGGGTCAGGGTCGGGTTCTCGGTGATGTTCTCGACCCCCGCCCAGATGTTCTGGACCAGCTTGCAGGACGTGTAGGGGCGGTAGTCCTGCACGTCGCCGCTGGGGGCGGTCACGATGTAATCGACGGTTTCGGGCGCATGGTCACGGGACAGGTCCACATTCAGCCCGGCTTCGGCCAAGGCCTTGGGCAGCGCCTCGGCATAGTCGGGCCAGCGCCCGGCGCCGGCGGCGAAAAGAACGTTGATCATGGCCTATCTCGGTTTGTGGACATGGGCCGATTGCACCAGCCCGAAGCCGATCATCAGCACCAGCATCGCTGATCCGCCATAGCTGACCAGGGGCAAGGGCACCCCCACCACCGGCGCCAGCCCGGTGACCATCGCCATGTTGACCGCGAAATAGAGGAAGAAGGTCACCGCCACGCCCAGGGTCAGAAGCGAGGCGAAGCGGTCCTTGTTGGTCAGGGCCGAGGCGATGCAGAACAGGATGATCAGCGCATAGAGGATCAGCAGAGTGGACGCGCCGAGAAAGCCGAATTCCTCGGCCAGGGTGGTGAAGATGAAGTCGGTATGTTTCTCGGGCAGGAAGTTCAGCCGGCTTTGGGTGCCCTGCATGTAGCCGCGCCCGGTCCAGCCGCCCGATCCCAGCGCGATCTTGGCCTGCATGATATGGTAACCCGCGCCCAGCGGGTCCTGGCTGGGATCGAGGAAGGTGTCGATCCGGGAATACTGGTAGTCCTTGAGCAGTTGCCAGGGCGTTCCGCGCGACGCGAAGACCGCCGTGATCAGGCCGATCCCGGCGGCGATAACGCTGGCGAAATAAGCCCAATGGACCCCAGCGAGGAACAGCACCGCGCCGCCCCCCATGACCAGCAATAGGGTCGTGCCGAGGTCGGGCTGACGCAGGACCAGGAACGCCGGTACGGCGATCAGGATCAGAGGGATCACGATCCAGAGCGGCCGGCTGACCTTGTCGAGGGGCAGCCAGTCATAATAGGCGGCCAGCAGCATCACCAGGGCGATCTTCATCAATTCCGAAGGCTGCAGGTCCATCGGGCCGAGGTCCAGCCAGCGCTGCGAGCCGTTGCGTTCCACGCCGATCACCTCGACAAGGCCGAGCAGGATCAACGACACGGCATAGGCCAGCACCGCCATGTTGCGCCAGAACCAGATCGGGACCAGCCCGACGACCAGCATAAGGGCCAGCCCCAGGCCGAACCGCTGCATCTGCGGCCGGACCCAGGGGTCCATGCTGCCGCCCGCGACGGAATAGAGCATCACGAACCCCGCCCCACAGACGGCCGAGACCAGGAAGACGATCGGCCAGTTCAGGTAGAGCAGCTTGCGAAAGCCGGAGGGGACATATTTGACCTGGTACTCGAGATAACTCATTTCGCGCCTCAGGCCCGGTCGGCGGTGCGGCCCGGGCGGATATCGCGCAGGTCGAGCCGGCGTTGCTGGTCCTCGATGCGTGGCCGATCGGATGCGGGATAGGCCGACAGGGGCGGCGTGCCGCCATGCAGGGCCTGGAGCATGATGTCACGGGCGATGGGCGCCGCGGTCGCAGACCCTCCGCCGCCATGTTCCACCAAGATCGCAACCGCGTATTTCGGATTCTCGTAAGGGGCGAAGCCCACGTAGAGCGCATGGTCGCGCCGGTGCCAGGGCAGGTCCTCGTTGCGCCAGACGCCCTGGGCGCGTTCCTCGGCGGTGATGCGGCGGACCTGGCTGGTGCCGGTCTTGCCCGCCATCTGCATGCCCTCGGCCACGATCCGGGTGCGATAGGCGGTGCCGCGCCGGTGGTTCGAGGCATCGAACATCGAGGCACGGATGCGGCGCAGGTGGTTTTCGTTCAGGCCCATATCCGCGCCCGCGCCCGAGGGTTGTTCGACCCCGTCGACCGACCGCACCAGCCGCGGCGAGATCGACCGACCGGTCGCGATGCGGGCGGTCATCACGGCCAGTTGCAGCGGCGAGGCCAGAACGTAGCCCTGCCCGATCGAGGCATTGACCGTGTCGCCGATGCGCCAGTCCTCGCCGCGCTCGCGGCGTTTCCAGTCCTTGTCGGGCGCGATGCCCGCGGTGATCGCCGACATGGGCAGGTCGTGGCGTTCCCCCAGCCCCAGCCGCCGGGCCATGGCCGCGATCTTGTCGATGCCGACCCGCTGGCCAACGTCGTAATAGTAGACATCGCAGCTCTGCTTTAGGCTTTCGTGCAGGTTCATGTTGCCGTGGCCGCCACGCTTCCAGCAATGAAACCGCACGTCCGAGACATCCAGCTGGCCCAGGCACCGCACGGTTTCCTCGGGTTCCACCACGCCGTCTTCCAGCGCGGCCAGGGCCGTGACCATCTTGAAGGTCGAGCCGGGCGGATAGGCCCCCTGCACCGTTTTGGCTGCCAGCGGGCGGTGATGTTCGCGCGGGTCCTTGTCACGTTCGTTCAGCGCATCCCAGTCGGCCTGGGAAATCCCCCGCACGAACAGGTTGGGGTCGAAGGACGGCGCCGAGCCGATGGCGGCGATATCGCCCTGTTCCAGGTCGATCACCACCGCCGCGGCGCTTTCCTCGCCCAGCCGGGTCTGCACATAATTCTGCAATTGTGCATCGACGGTCAGTTGCAGGTCCGAGCCCGGCTCGCCCTCGGTGCGGCTGAGTTCGCGCATAACCCGGCCGGCGGCGTTCTTCTCGACCTCAAGCGTGCCGGCCTTGCCGCGCAATACCCGTTCCAGCTTGTTCTCGACCATGGTCTTGCCGATCTGGAAACGCGGGATGCGCAGCAAAGGATCCTGGTCGTCGATCCGGCTGAGGTCGTAGTCGCTGACCGGGCCGACATAGCCCACCACGTGCGCCATGTCGGTTTCCTGCGGATAAAGGCGGCTCACGCCCAGTTCGGCGGTGACGCCGGGCAGGGCGGGGGCGTTGACGACGACGCGGCTCACGTCATCCCACGGCACGCGCTCGGCCACGGTGACCTTCATGTCGCCGCGCACCTCGTCCAGCTCTTCGCGGGTGCGGGCCATCTGGACCTCGGTGATCGGGATCAGCCGGGCCAGCTTGGCCAGCACGGCGTCGACATCGCCGGCATCCTCGCGGGTTATGGTGATGTTGTAGAACTGCTCGTTCTCGGCGAGGACCACGCCGTTGATGTCGTAGATCAGCCCGCGATCGGGGGGCAGAAGCTCGATGTCGATGCGGTTGCGTTCGGCCAGGCTGCGATATGTGTCGCCCTGATCGACCTGGAGCGACCGCATGCGCCAACCCAGAACCCCCACCAGGGCAAGCTGGCTACCGCCCAGCAACAGGGCCCGCCGCGAGATGCGGCGTGCGCTTGCTTCGGTTTCCTTCGGTCCGCGTTTCATAGCCGGTGTCCCAATGCGTCGACTTCCCCGTGGGCCGGGCGGCTGACGCCGAACAGAAGATGCGACAGCAGCGCGACCAAGGGGTAGGTCCCGATGGTAAGCATCATTTGCGTCAGAGTCAGCCCAAGCGGCGCCTGCGGCACCATCACAAGCGACAATGTGAACCGGTAGGCCAAGGTAATCGCGACGATTCCGACGGCGATGCCGAACCATTCGAGCGGAAACGGCACCACGCGGATCGACCGGGCGCGGGTCCGCAGCACCTCGGTCAGGATCAGGACCAGCGCGGTCCACAGCCCCGGGGGGCGGTGGAACAGCATGTCCGACAAAAGGAACACCGCCGCGATCAGCAGGGCGGGGACGTGATCGGGGCGTCGCGCGGCCCAGGCCAGGGTGATCAGCAGCACGAAATCCGGGCTGCCCCAGCGGCGAGGCATGGTTTCCATGGGCAGCAGATGCAGGAACATGATCGTGCCGCACAGCACGAGGTAGAGCCCGCGGCCCAACCAGATGCGGCGACGCGACGCCTCAGCCATCTCCGGCCTCGGATGTCTGGCCACTCAGGGTGTCACCGTCGGGCAGTTCGGCGGGTTCGGGTTGCTCGGCGGGGTCGGGCGGGGTGACGGGGGCGATCAGGGCGCCGGTGGCGTCGATGCGTTCGGCCTGCTGGCTGCGCAGCACGCGCAGGAATTCCAGCCGCTCGAAATCCGCCGCCAGCCGCAGTCGAAAACGCCGGTCGGTGCCCAGCACCACCTGGCCCACCAGGATGTCCGCGGGGAACAATCCGCCATCGCCCGAGGTCACGACACGGTCGCCGGGGCGGATGCTGTCCGGGTCCTCGATGAAGTCCAGCGGCGGGTTGATCGTGTTGTCCCCGGCCAGGATCGCGCGCTGCCCCGAGGGTTTGATCGTGACCGGGATGCGGCTGGACGTGTCGGTCAGAAGCAGCACCCGGCTGCTGTTCTGGCCGACGCCGGAGATTCGCCCGGCCAACCCGATCCCGTCCATGGTGGGCCAGCCATCGAGAATACCGTCGCGCGCGCCCACGTTCAAAAGCACCGATTGCCGGAAGGGCGAGCCGCTATCGGCCAGCACCACGCCCGTGACCCAGGTCAATTCAGGGTCCAGCCGTACGTTGTTAAGGTCGCGCAGCACGGCGTTTTCCTGTTCCAGTTGCAAGGCGGCCTCGCGCCAGGCCTTCATGTCCTGCAATTCCCGGCGCAGGTCCCGGTTCTGTTCGGCAAGACGTTGATAGGACTGGAAATCCGACACCAGGTTGGCCAGCCCCGTGACCGGCGCCATGGCCCATTCGAAGGATGGCACGACCCGGTCGATGATTTCGGCGCGGACCCGTTCCACGCGGGGGCTGTCGATGCGCCACAACAGGAAGACGCCCAGCATGAACAGCACCAGCACTCCGATCAGCAAACGCCGAACGGGGCTGACATAGTCCTCTGACTGGGCTCTGTCCCGTGCCATGGGGCGCTATCCCCCGGTTGGATGCTCAGCTGTCGTAGTCGATGACGTGCCGCAGCTGTTTTTCATATTCCAGCGCCTTGCCGGTGCCGAGCGCCACGCAATTGAGGCTTTCGTCGGCGACCGAGATGGCAAGGCCGGTCTGTTCGCGCAAGGCCAGGTCGAGCTGGCCCAGCAAGGCGCCGCCGCCGGTCAGCATGACGCCGCGATCGACGATGTCGGCGGCCAGGTCCGGCGGGGTGGCTTCCAGTGCGGTCATCACCGCCTCGCAGATCTGCTGCACCGGTTCGGCCAGCGCCTCGGCCACCTGGGCCTGGCTGATCTCGGTTTCCTTGGGCACACCGTTCAGCAGGTCGCGGCCCCGGATCTGCATGGACTGGCCGCGCCCGTCATCGGGCATGCGTGCGGTGCCGATCGAGGTCTTGATGCGTTCCGCGGTGCTTTCGCCGATGAGCAGGTTGTGCTGGCGGCGCAGGTAGCTGACGATGGCCTCGTCCATGCGGTCGCCGCCCACCCGGACCGAGCGGGCATAGACGATGTCGCCCAGCGACAGGACGGCCACCTCGGTGGTGCCGCCGCCGATATCGACGACCATGTTGCCGGTGGGATCGGTGATCGGCATGCCCGACCCGATGGCCGCGGCGATGGGTTCGGCGATCAGCCCGGCGCGGCGGGCCCCGGCCGACAGCACCGATTGGCGAATGGCGCGCTTTTCCACAGGGGTGGCGCCGTGTGGCACGCAGACGATGATCTTGGGCTTGGAAAAGGTCGACCGCTTGTGAACCTTGCGGATGAAGTGCTTGATCATCTCCTCGGCGGTGTCGAAATCGGCGATCACGCCCTCGCGCATGGGGCGGATGGCCTCGATGCTGCCGGGCGTCCGGCCCAGCATCAGCTTGGCATCCTCGCCCACGGCCAGCACCTTCTTGACGCCGTCCTTGACGTGGTAGGCCACGACCGAGGGTTCCGACAGGATCACGCCGCGGCCCTTGACGTAGACCAGCGTGTTCGCCGTGCCCAGGTCGATCGCCATGTCCGACGAAAACAAACTTGCAAACCCTGCCATCATGCGGCCCCGTTCCCATTAGCCAAAGGTCCGCGACTCCCCCTTGGATGCGGACTGCCCGTGCTTATAGGCCCCGCGCGGGGCAGGGAAAAGGGGGCTTGGCGGCAGGGGGCGTTATTCCGCCGTGATTTCGTCGAAGAAGACGCTGCCCAGCGGGGCGCCCTGCGGGTCCAGCTGGATCGAGCCCAGCACGAGCCCAAGGTCGGGGGCATAGGATTTTTCGAAGGTCATCGGAGCCATGCCGTCAAGCTGCAAGACCTCGTTGACGCGCCAGACCGTGTAGCTGCATTCGCCGATCTCGGCCTTGCCCAGCCCGCTCAGCTGTGCGGTATAGGTGCCGGTATTGAGAACCTCGTCGCCGGTGCGCAGGGTCACGGCGCTGGACCAGCTGCGCGGTCCGGGCAACTGGTCGAGACCCGAAGTGTCCCGCGCGTAGTCGAGCGACAGCGTGCCACCGGCGCCCTCGCGGTGGGTCACGGTCAGGGCATGGGCATAACGGGTCGAGACCGCTTCGGGCAGACCATCGCGCGTCATGACCCGCGCCTCGGACAGGTCATCCTCGTCCCGGGTCATCACGACCGAGAAATACGGATCGACCCGGGTCAGGCGGATGCCGTCGTCAAGGTCCTCGGCCGTGGGGCAGTCCTGCGCGACTGCCCCGGTGGCGACCAGGGACAGGATGCAGGCGAGCCTCATTCGCCTGAATCCGTGTATCGGATTTCCTTGACATCGGCCCCCGGGCCGGTCTTTTCCAGCCGCACGATCAGCCGGTTGAGCGCGTTGATATAGGCGCGGGCCGAGGCCACGACCGTGTCGGTATCCGCCGAGGACCCGGTGGCGATGCGCCCGTCCTCGGCCAGGCGGACCGAAACCGTGGCCTGGGCATCGGTGCCCTCGGTCACGGCATGCACCTGGTAGAGCTCCAGCCGCGCCTGGTTGGGATGGATCGCCCGCACCGCCTTGAAGGTCGCGTCAACCGGCCCGTCGCCGGTATCGGTGATCGTGTGGCGCGTGCCGTCCACCTCCATGGTCAGAACCGCCTCGGCCGGGCCGCCGGTGCCACAGGTGACCTTGAGCTCGACCAGTTGCAGGTGGTCCTCGGCGCCTTCGTTGATGCGCACCAAGGCGATCAGGTCGTCGTCATAGACCTCTTTCTTGCGGTCGGCCAATTCCTTGAACCGCACGAAGATGTCCTTGATCTCGTTGTCGCCCAGGTCGAAGCCCAGCTCATCGAGCTTGGCGCGCATGGCGGCCCGGCCCGAATGCTTGCCCAGCGGCAGCGTCGAGGCGGCCAGGCCGATATCCTCTGGGCGCATGATCTCGAAATTTTCGCGGTTTTTGAGCATCCCGTCCTGGTGGATGCCGCTTTCATGGGCAAAGGCGTTCTTGCCGACGATGGCCTTGTTGAACTGCACCGGAAAGCCCGACACAGTGCTGACCCGGCGCGAGATGGCCATGATCCTGGTGGTGTCGACCCCGGTATGGAAGGGCATGATGTCGCTGCGCGTGCGCAAGGCCATCACGACCTCTTCCAGGGCGGTATTGCCGGCGCGTTCGCCCAGCCCGTTGATGGTGCATTCGATCTGGCGCGCGCCCCCTTCGACGGCGGCCAGCGCGTTGGCCGTGGCCATGCCAAGGTCATTGTGACAATGCGTGGCGAAGACCACGTCCTCGGCGCCGGGAACCTGGGCGATCAGGCGGCGGATCAGGTCGGCGCTTTCGCCCGGCGCGGTATAGCCCACGGTATCGGGGATGTTGATCGTCGTCGCCCCGGCCTTGATGGCGATCTCGATCACCCGGCACAGGTAGTCCCACTCGGTGCGGGTGGCATCCATGGGTGACCATTGCACGTTGTCGCACAGATTTCGGGCATGGGTGACGGTTTCATGGATCCGGTCGGCCATCTCGTCCTTGGTCAGGTCGGGGATGGCCCGGTGCAGCGGCGAGGTGCCGATAAAGGTATGGATGCGCGGGGAATTGGCGCCTTTGACGGCTTCCCAGCAGCGATCGATATCCTTGAAATTGGCCCGGGCAAGACCGCAGATCGTGGCGTCCTGGCTGCGTTCCGCAATTTCCGAGACCGCCTTGAAATCCCCTTCTGACGCGATGGGAAAGCCGGCCTCGATGATGTCCACGCCCATCTCGTCCAGCATCTCGGCGATTTCGAGCTTCTCATCATGGGTCATGGTCGCGCCGGGCGATTGCTCGCCGTCACGCAAGGTGGTGTCGAAGATCAACACGTGGTCTGTCATTTTGGTATTTCCTTGATTTCCTTAGCGTTTCTTTGGCGCGTCCTCCCCTCTGAGCGGTCGCGCCGAAAGGCACGCTCAGAGGCGGCTAAGGAGAAGCAGGCCGAGCAGGGCCGGGATATGTGCGATGCTCGTCATGGGATGGCACTATACGCAGGCGATCCGGTTTGGAAAGGGGGCGGCTGGAAAAATCTGGCCGCCTGCGGGGCGCCTCGTTTGGCAGGGGCGGTCCGGCGGTCAGATTCAGCTTCGGCTGTCCGCACGGTCGGGCGGGTCGAGGTGGGGGATGGCGTTGAAGCTGGACAGGAAGGTTCCGGTGTCGAGCACGCGGAACCGGTGGATCGACGAATTGTAGATCGGCAGCAGAACCTGGGCCAGGCGCTCGGGGTCGAGATCGAGCGCCAGGCGCAGCGCCATGGCGATGACCCCGCCCGAAGTGACGCAGAGCACCCGGCGGCCCGGTTCGGCGGCCTCGTCCAGCACGGTCCGGATGCGGTCTTCGAAACTGGAGAAGGGTTCGGCGCCGGTGATCTCGGCCGCGTGCCAGGCGGCGAAGGTCTGCGGCACATGGGCCGCGAAATCCTGTTCCGAGGCCGGTTGCGGCAGCCCGTGGGTAATCTCGATATCACGGGCCAGCGCGAAGTAGTCGAGCTCGTTGAGCCGGTCGTCGGCCTTGTCGGCCCTGACGCCCATGCCGTCGGCGGTTTCGCGGTGGCGGCGCATGGTGCCGGTCAGGATGTAGTCGAACGGGGATTCGTGGGTCTGCATCCATCCGCCCAGCCACGCGGCCTGCCGGTGGCCAAGCGGCGAGAGGCGGTCATACTCCGCCTCGCTGGTCGCGCCGGTATTGGCCTGTCCGTGCCGCACCATGACGAGTTCGCCCATCTTCGCCCCTTTCAGATCGTGGAGGGGATTGGGTGGCATGGGCGCTGGCCAGATACAACTGGAAAGGTCCCGGGGCCGCTCTAAACTTGCCCCCATGAAACAAGCACTTGTCATAGGCGCCTCGGGCGGGATCGGCGCGGCGCTGGCCGCGGAACTGGAAACACGCGGTTACGCGGTCACGGGCCTGTCGCGGTCGGGCGATGGGCTGGAGGTGACCGATGCGGCCTCGGTCGAACGGCACCTCGGGGCGCTTGACGGCCCGTTCGAGGTGATCTTCGTCGCGATCGGCACCCTGGCAGCGAACGGTGCGCCCGAGAAATCCCTCGCGGCCATAGAAGCGGGGCAAATGGCGGATGTGCTTGCGGTCAATACCATTGGCCCGGCATTGGTCCTGGCCCATGTTGAACGGCTCTTGCCGCGCGCGGGGCGCTCGGCGGTCGGTGTTCTGTCGGCGCGGGTCGGGTCGATCGGCGACAACCGGATGGGCGGCTGGTATTCCTACCGCGCCTCCAAGGCCGCAGTGAACCAGGTGATCCACGGCGCGGCCATCGAGATCGGGCGCAAGCGCAAGGAGGCGGTGATCGCGGCGCTGCATCCGGGCACGGTCGAAACCGCCTTCACGGCCGGGTACACCGGGCATCGCAAGGTGTCGGCGCAAGAGGCCGCGCGCAATCTGTGCGATGTCATGGTCGGGTTGGAGCCGTCGCAATCGGGCGGGTTTTACGACTATGCCGGCAAGGAGATTCCCTGGTGACGCGGCTGGTCCTGATCCTGGGGGACCAGTTGAGCGAGGGGCTTTCGGCGCTGGCCGCAGCGGACAAGGCCCGCGACGTGGTTGTGATGGCGGAGGTCGCGGACGAGGCCGGTTACGTGCCGCATCACCCCAAGAAGATCGCCTTCCTGTTCAGCGCCATGCGCAAATTCGCCGCGTGGCTGCGCGCGGCGGGGTGGGACGTGCGCTATGGTCGGCTGGATGGCCCGGAGACGGGCAACAGCATCTGTGCCGAACTGCTGCGCCGCGCCGAGGAGGTGGGCGCGACCAAGGTTCTGGCGACGGAGCCGGGCGAATGGCGGCTGATCGAGGCACTCAAGGCCTGCCCGGTCCCCGTGACATTGCTGCCCGATGACCGGTTCCTGTGTTCCCACGCGGAATTCGCGACCTGGGCAAAGGGTCGCAAGGCCCTGCGGATGGAGTATTTCTATCGCGAGATGCGCAAGACAACAGGTCTTTTGATGGACGGGGAAGATCCGGCGGGCGGCCAGTGGAATTTCGACCACGACAACCGCAAGCCCGCGCCGGGGGCGGTGGATTTCAACGGGCCGATGCGGTTCGAACCGGACGCGGTGGTGCGCGAGGTCCTGGACCTTGTGCGCGACCTGTTCGACGGGAATTTCGGCGAGCTGGACGATTTCTGGTTCGCCACGGACCGTGCACAGGCCCGCCGGACGCTGTCCCATTGGGTCACGGGCGGCCTGCCGAATTTCGGTGACTACCAGGACGCGATGCTGCGCGGCGAACGGTTCCTCTGGCATGGCGTGATCTCGATGTATCTCAACGCCGGTCTTCTGGGCCCGTTGGAGGTATGCGAGGCGGTCGAGCAGGCATGGCGCGACGGGTCGGCACCGCTCAACGCGGCCGAGGGGTTCATCCGGCAGGTCATCGGCTGGCGGGAATACGTTCGCGGGATCTATTTCCTTGAAGGGCCGGATTACGTGACCCGAAACGCGCTGGGCCATGACCGGGACCTGCCATGGATGTACTGGGGTGGTGAGACAAGGATGCGCTGCATGAAAGAGGCCGTGTCCCAAACCCGAGACGAGGCCTATGCCCACCACATCCAGCGCCTGATGGTGACGGGCAATTTCGCGCTGCTGGCGGGGGTCGCGCCGCGCCAGGTCCATGAATGGTACCTGGCGGTCTATGCCGATGCCTATGAATGGGTCGAGGCACCCAACACGATCGGGATGAGCCAGTTCGCCGATGGTGGCATCATCGCGTCGAAACCCTACGTGTCGAGCGGCAACTACATCAACAAGATGTCGGATTACTGCAAGGGTTGCGCCTATTCCGTGACAAGTAAGACGGGAGAGGGGGCCTGCCCGTTCAACCTGCTCTACTGGCATTTCATGAACCGGCACCGCGGCCGCTTCGAGGGCAATCCACGCATGGCGCAGATGTATCGGACCTGGGACCGCATGGATGCCGACAAGCGCGAAACGGTGCTGACCGAGGCGGGAGACTTACTTGCCAGGCTGGATGCCGGCGAGGTGGTCTAGGGCGTGAGCGGCCGGATCAAGGTCGGTGCAGGATCTTGGGCTTCGCAATGGCGAATAAGGTGCAACGAAAGGCCGCTTTGAGCCCTTGGTGAACGATGCTGCGCTGGGAACGAATGTCGCGTAAGCGTCAGCGAAGGCACAGACATACCTAAGGCCGAACTTATATGCGAAATTCACAAAGATTCCACATATTCGCCACAACAGGCACTACTGGGAATGACAAAACAGCGAATATGTTTAATTGGCTTTATGATCCGCACTACAATTACGCAACGGCTTGGGGTATCACCATATTCTTCTTGGCTGTGTGTGTTTTGACATGGGCGTTGTTTCCGGGATTCTTCCTGTTCGCGTGTTTGACATCAACCTATGTAAGTCTCGCTGGCTGGAATTGGTATTATTCGGAATGGATTGAAAACTCGCTAGGTTCCCAAGCGCCCGAGGTTATTGGAAATCGGGCAATTTTCGTAAACACGCGCATTGCTCTGTTTGGGGCTGCTTCTGCCATAGCTGTTTTTGCAATCGTAGGAATAGCTCTGAATAGAGATGTGACCTCTATCCAATTTCTGATAACTGCCTCAGCTTTCGCGATTGCGGTACCTATGTCTCTTTTGAGTATCAGGCTTAAATCGCTCTTGCTCAGGTTTATGATAGAAGTTTGCCAGATACCCTTCAATCTTGCCATCGTTTGGCTGGCGATCACCAACGAAGAAAGCTTTCTTGATAAAAAGTACGCGCGTTTGAATTCAACGGCGACAAAGCTGTTTGCGGGAATCACGGGGTATTCTTCAAATTTGTCTATTCTGCACCACCCTGACTATATCTTGAGTAACCTACCTAAGAGAAAATAGAGAACAACTACACATTGTGAGGTTTGTACCGGTTCTAAGCCCGGTACCAAAGCCATTCGACTATCGCTCTTGTTTTCCGAAAGTAGACACTGGGCACAAGCGATGAATGGCCGTTAAGTCCCGCAAACCTGACTTCT
>JAAAPD010000027.1 GCA_009908505.1 Alphaproteobacteria bacterium
AACCGGTCGAAATCGTCGAGGACACCGGCAGCGGCAGCGCCAACCTGATCATTCCGCTGATCCTGATCGCCCTGATCGCCGCGGCCTCCAGCGGCACCAGCGGCGAAGAACCCGTGATTGAGAGCGACATGCGTGTGAAGACGGATATCGTGCCCGTGGGCACCGCCGCCAATGGCCTGCCGCTCTACCAGTTTCGCTATATCGGCGCCGAGGCGGTTTTCGAAGGGGTCATGGCGCAGGATGTGCTGGCCCACACGCCCGAGGCGGTCGTGACCGACTCCAACGGCCTGATGCGTGTCAATTACGGCATGCTGGGCCTTGAAATGAAACGCATCCACTGAATCAAAACCAAATAAAGAGAAAGTAAAAGATCCTTGCAGCGACGACCATCGCCAGCCTGACCGCAAGCAGTGCCCTTGCCGGCGGCATGGCCCCCGCCATCGAGATGGAACCGGTCGAGATCGTCGAGGACACCGGCAGCGGCAGCGCCAGCCTGATCATTCCGCTGATCCTTATCGCCCTGATCGCCGCGGCGGCCTCCAGCAGCACCAGCAACGGGGGCGAGCCAACCGGCATCACCTTCGATTGACCCACAACGGTGCGCTTTGCCGGCCCCCGGGTCGCCAATCGCGCATCACCACCGCAAAAAAAGGGCGCCCCGGCAAGGGCGCCCTTTTTGGGTCGAATGACCGGGCCTAGTGCGCGACGGTCGCGCCACCCTCTTCGCCCTTGCGCAGGGCGGCTTCGGCCGCGGCGGCTTCCTCGGCCTCTTCATCCCATTCGATCGGTTCGGGCTGACGCACCAACGCGTGCTTGAGCACCTCCGAGACGTGACTGACGGGGATGATCTCCAGCCCCTCTTTCACGTTGTCGGGGATCTCGGGCAGGTCCTTTTCGTTCTCCTCGGGGATCAGCACCGTGGTGATGCCGCCCCGCAGCGCCGCCAGCAACTTTTCCTTCAGCCCGCCGATGGCGGTGGCATTGCCGCGCAGGGTCACCTCGCCGGTCATGGCGATGTCCTTGCGAACGGGGATCTGTGTCAGAACGCTGACGATCGCGGTAACCATGGCCAGGCCGGCCGAGGGGCCGTCCTTGGGCGTGGCCCCGTCGGGCACGTGAACGTGGATGTCCAGCTTGTCGAAGCGCGGCGGTTTGACACCCAGCTGCGGGCTGACCGAGCGGACATAGGAATTGGCCGCGTCGATGCTCTCTTTCATAACGTCGCCCAGGGTGCCGGTGGTCTTCATCCGGCCCTTGCCCGGCAGGCGCACCGCCTCGATATTCAGAAGCTCGCCGCCCACCGAGGTATAGGCCAGACCGGTCACAACGCCGATCTGGTCCTTCTCTTCAGCCAGCCCATAGCGGTGCTTCCTGACCCCGAGGAAGTCGGACAGGTTTTCTTCCGTGACTTCAACGCGTTCCGCCTCTTTCTTCACCAACTTGGTGACGGCCTTTCGGGCCACCTTGGCCATCTCGCGTTCCAAGTTCCGCACCCCTGCCTCGCGCGTGTAGTGGCGGATGATCCCGGTCAGCGCACTGTCATCGAGCGAGAACTCGGACGGCTTTAGCCCGTGGTTCTTCATCTGCTTGCTCAGCAGGTGCTGCTTGGCAATCTCGCGCTTCTCGTCCTCGGTGTAGCCCGCCAGCGGGATCACCTCCATGCGGTCCAGAAGCGGCCCGGGCATGTTGTAGCTGTTCGATGTGGTCAGGAACATCACGTTGCTGAGGTCATACTCGACCTCCAGGTAGTGATCCACGAAAGTGGAATTCTGTTCCGGGTCAAGCACTTCCAGCATGGCGCTGGCCGGGTCGCCGCGGAAATCCTGACCCATCTTGTCGATCTCGTCGAGCAGGATCAGCGGGTTCGTCGTCTTGGCCTTTTTCAGCGCCTGGATGATCTTGCCCGGCATCGAGCCGATATAGGTCCGGCGGTGGCCGCGGATCTCGGACTCGTCGCGCACGCCGCCCAGGCTGATGCGGATGAATTCGCGCCCCGTTGCCTTGGCGACCGACTTGCCCAGCGAGGTCTTACCCACGCCCGGCGGGCCGACAAGGCACATGATCGGGCCTTTCAGTTTCTTGCTGCGTTGCTGCACGGCCAGGTATTCGACGATCCGTTCCTTGACCTTTTCCAGCCCGTAATGGTCGTCATCAAGCACCTTCTCGGCGCGGCCCAGATCCCGCTTGGTGCGCGACTTGGTACCCCACGGGATCGACAGCATCCAGTCGAGATAATTGCGCACAACCGTGGCCTCGGCGGACATGGGCGACATGTTCTTGAGCTTCTTGAGCTCGGCCTCGGCCTTTTCGCGGGCCTCTTTCGACAGCTTCGTCGCGGCGATCCGGTCCTCGAGCTCGGCGATTTCGCCCTCGCCGTCCTCGCCGTCGCCCAGCTCCTTCTGAATGGCCTTCATCTGCTCATTCAGGTAATACTCGCGCTGGGTCTTCTCCATCTGGCTCTTGACGCGGGTCTTGATCTTCTTCTCGACCTGCAGGACGGACATCTCGCCCTGCATCAGGCCATAAACCTTTTCCAGCCGTTCGCTTATGGACAGGGTTTCCAGAAGCTCCTGCTTCTGGTCGACCTCGATACCCAGGTGGCCCGCGACAAGGTCGGCCAGCTTGGCGGGCACGTCGGCCTCGTCCACGGCGGCCAGCGCCTCTTCGGGAATGTTCTTCTTGACCTTGGCGTATTTCTCGAATTCCTGACCGACCGAGCGCGACAGGGCCTCGATCGCGGTCATGTCGCCGGGCATCTCGGTGAGATCTTCGCAGGCGGCCTCGAAATAGGTCTCGTTTTCAAGGAATTCAGTGATACGCACACGGGTCTTGCCCTCGACCAGCACCTTCACGGTGCCATCGGGCAGTTTCAACAGTTGCAGCACATTGGCCAGCACGCCAACGCGGTAAATGCCGTCGGTATCGGGATCATCGACGCCCGGGTCGATCTGGCTGGACAGCAGGATCTGCTTGTCCTCGGCCATCACCGCCTCGAGGGCCTTCACGGATTTCTCGCGGCCCACGAAAAGAGGCACGATCATGTGGGGGAAGACCACGATGTCGCGCAGCGGCAGGATCGGATAGGAATTGCTCAGAGGCTCTTGCATGCTCTTTCCTTGTTCTTGGCAAGACGGCGGGTCCCAGCGTTAGGCAACGCCCCCGTCTCCGGTCATGGACAACAATAATTGGGTCTTGGCGCCCTGTTTTCAACCATGCCCGGTCACGCGTCGGTGATCCATTAGTGCCCATGCTTGCGGGGGGCCGCAAGAGAGCGTGCGATCTTTCTTGGGGAAAACTCAGCTTGACGGGCCGGGCCGAACGTCGCCGGGCGCTTTACGTCTTTGTCCTCTGGACCATTTTCGTGCTTGTGGGCTTGCATTCTCACGGGGACGCGGCCCTGCCCACCGGTTTCTGGCCGGCGGGGTTGGTTGTGACAGCCCTTCTGTTCGCCCTGCTCTCGTGGCTGGTCACATCGCTTGTCCGGTTCACCCGATCCATGGCGCCAATCCTGCCGCTGCTGGTGCTTCATGCCGGCTTGGCCGAGGCGGGCCTGTTCGACGGCCTTGTGCCGGGGCGGCCCGAATTGGGCGGCACGCTGACATGGCTGGTTCCCCTTGGTCCTCTATATCTTGGCTTTGAACCTGCCGATCATCCGGCGTGTCGGACGCCGCCACGCCACATACAAGGTGCGCTGCCGCACCACCCTGCCCGCCTGACTGCTGTATGACGGGCTGGTCGGCCGCCCGGGCCATGAGGCTATGCTGGCCGAGGCCGACATGATCCGCGCATTCGACGCCCATCCCCACGACCCGTCGCGCATCCGGGTCATTGAAAAGATCAACCGCAAGCTGGAGATCGAGGAACACCGCACGATCCTGTCGCAGGATCCGCCGCGCTCCTGCCATTACGACTTCATCCACGCCAACCGGATGGACGCGCCCGAGGCCAATTCCGGAAGCGTGGGCTACGACATCGAGGATCTGGGGGCCAAGCGCCAGGTGACCAAGTGCGCGACCTTCAACAACGCCTCTTTGGCCACCCGCCTCTTCGAATGGCTCGATGACAGCCAAGGCAAGGAGCTTGACCGTCGCGTGGGGCTGCTTGAGAAACGCGTCAAGGCCAAGGGCACCAGCCTTGAAAGCGAGGTCTTCGCCTAAAGCGGCGCGATGTCGCCGTGCGAGCACGTGGCGTGGAACTCGGCCTCCCACGCGGCGAACGTCCCTTCTGCAATCGCGGCGCGCATGCCGGCCATGATGTGCTGATAGTAATGCAGGTTGTGCCAGGTCAGCAGCATGCCCGAGATCATTTCACCGGCGCGGAAGACATGGTGCAAATAGGCGCGGGAATACTTGGCGCAGGCCGGACAGGTGCAGGCCGCGTCCAGCGGGCGCGGATCATCGGCGTGGCGCGCGTTCTTGAGGTTGACCTGGCCGCGCCGGGTCCAGGCCTGGCCGGTGCGGCCCGACCGGCTGGGCAGGACGCAATCCATCATGTCCACGCCCCGCTTGACCGCGCCGACGACATCGTCCGGCTTGCCCACGCCCATCAGGTAGCGCGGCTTGTCCTTGGGCAGGAAACTCGGGGCATAGTCCAGCACGCCGAACATCGCCTCCTGCCCCTCGCCCACGGCCAGCCCGCCTATGGCGTAACCTTCGAACCCGATCGCCTTGAGCGCCTCGGCGCTTTCCTCGCGCAGGTCGGGCGACACGCCGCCCTGCATGATCCCGAAGAGCGCATGGCCGGGCCGTTCGCCGAACGCATCGCGCGACCGCTGTGCCCACCGCATGGACAGGTGCATGCTGTCGGCCACGGCCTGTTCGGTGGCGGGCAGCGCGGGGCATTCGTCGAAACACATCACGATGTCCGATCCCAGAAGGCGCTGGATCTCCATCGACCGTTCTGGAGTCAGCTCATGTTTCGAGCCGTCCACATGGCTGCGGAAGGTCACGCCGTTTTCCGTCAGCTTGCGCAGCCCGGCCAGCGACATCACCTGGAAGCCCCCCGAATCCGTCAGGATCGGCCCCGCCCAGTTCATGAACGCGTGCAGCCCGCCCAGTCGCGCGATGCGTTCCGCCCCTGGGCGCAGCATCAGGTGATATGTATTGCCCAGCAGGATATCGGCCCCCGTGGCCGCCACGCTTTCGGGCAGCATCGCCTTGACGGTCGCCGCCGTGCCCACGGGCATGAAGGCGGGCGTTCGGACCTGGCCGCGCGGGGTCGAGATGACACCGGTGCGCGCCGTCCCGTCGGTGGCGTTCAGCTGAAATGCGAACCTGTCCGGCATCTGGCTTTCCTTTGCAATTCCGCCCGGCCTTGTTACCCATAGAAACAGAAAAGAAAAGGAGCCCCCATGTCCGAGACCGACAAGCAGCCCGAGCCGATTCGACTTGGATGGGAGGATTGGCTTGGCTTGCCGGACCTCGGACTTCCAACCTTGCGGGCCAAGGTCGACACCGGCGCACGCACCTCAGCGCTGCATGCGTTCGAGATCGAAACCTTCGGGTCGGCCCGCGCGCCCAAGGTCCGGTTCGCCGTCCATCCCATTCCCGGACGCGACGACATCTCGATCACGTGTTCGGCCCCGGTCGTGGACCGGCGCGAGGTGACGTCGTCCAACGGCGAGATCGAGATGCGCTACGTGATCGAGACCAACGTTGATGTCGGGGATGGGCACAGCTGGCCGATCGAGGTGACGCTGACCGACCGCGCCACCATGGCCAACCGAATGCTGCTGGGGCGGCAGGCCCTGCGCGATGACGTGATCGTACAGCCGACCGAACGGTTCCTGCGCCCCGAACGCAGCTTCGATGTCTACACGACCCGCCGGATCAAGCAGGTGGCCCCGCGCCGGGCCCTGCGCATCGCCGTGCTCAGCCGCGAGGCCAACAACTATTCCACCAAGCGCATCGTCCACGAAGGCGAAGAACGCGGCCACACCGTCGAGATCATCGACACCACGCGGTGCTACATGGCGATCAACGCGCTGGCCCCCGAAGTGCATTACGACGGCAAACGTCTGCCCCGCTACGACGCCGTGATCCCGCGGATCGGCGCCTCGATCACGCCCTATGGCACCGCGATCGTCCGGCAGTTCGAAACCCTGGGCACCTATTGCCTGAACAGCAGCGACGGGATTTCCGCCAGCCGCGACAAGCTGCATGCCCACCAGGTTCTGGCGGGGCAGAAGGTAGGCATGCCGACGACCGCCTTCGCCGCAAGCCCCAAGGATACAAGCAACCTGATCGGCCTGGTCGGGTCGGCGCCGCTGATCGTGAAACTGCTGGAAAGCACGCAGGGCAAGGGCGTGGTGCTGGCCGAAACCAAGAAGGCCGCCGAATCCGTGATCGACGCCTTCCGCGGCCTCAGGGCCAATTTCCTCGTGCAGCAATTCGTCAAGGAGGCGGCGGGCGAGGATATTCGCTGTTTCGTGATCGCCGGCAAGGTCGTGGCCTCGATGAAGCGCAGCTCGGGGGGCGACGATTTCCGGTCGAACCTGCACCGTGGAGGATCGGCCGTCGCGACCCGCATATCGGCTGCCGAGCGCCGCGTCGCGGTCAAGGCGGCCAAGGCCTTCGACTTGGGGGTGGCCGGGGTGGACCTGCTAAGGTCCGAGGACGGGCCGAAGGTGCTAGAGGTCAACTCCTCGCCCGGACTGGAAGGGATCGAGAAGGCCAGCAAGAAGAACCTGGCCGGCAAGCTGTTTGACCATATCGAGGAACAGGTGCGCCCCAGCCCGGCGCGACGCGCCACGACCAAGACGGGCAAGAAATAGGCGCCTCGCCGAACGCCGCGCCAGCCGACGTGGCAAAAACAGGACACTGCCGGAACAAAAGGCGCCCGCCGCGCCTATGCGCTTCTTTTGACGCGAAATTAACTCTACGTTAACCGCAGGAATCGGTAACGAGTTCATTTGTTACAACTCATTTTCAAAAGTTGGGGAACCCAGAATGGGACGCTACCTATTATCCACGACCGCGCTGGCGGTCATTGCCTCGGGCGCTTGCGCCCAGGATGCCGGCCACGACTGGAACGGCTGGTTCGCGGGCGCGCAGCTCGGCTTCAACCAGCATACGGCCACGTTCGAGGATCCGGACTACGACTGGTACGGGTCGACGCAGGATTTCGTGACGCCGGGGCTCGGCCTCGGGGTGCAGCTGGGCTACAACATCGTGCGTGACAACGTCCTGACCGGCTTTGTCGTCGATGTCAGCGCGATGACCAATGACGGCTACGAGATCTACGCCAGCGACAATCAGGTGCCCAACACGATCGGTTATCTGGCCACCCTGCGCGGCCGCCAGGGTCTGGCCGTGGATGACACGATGGTCTACGGAACCGCCGGTCTGGCCTTCGCCGATTTCGACCGGTCCTGGACCGAGTTCAACGATGTCTCCGACACCTGGCCCGACCTTGGGGCGACCAAGACCGGCGTGGCGCTGGGCTTCGGCGTCGAACATGCGATCGGTGGCGGCTGGTCGGTCAGTGCCGACTACCTGGCCAGCATCTTCGGCGAGAATATCAGCGTCAACGACGATGGCTTCCCGATGCGGATCAACGACACGATCCACAGCATAAACCTGGCGGTGAACTACCAGTTCGGCGGCGACCGGGGCACCGCCTCGGGCGGCTATGGCACACCCGCCGATTTCGGCGGCGCCTATGTGGGCGCGCTGCTGGGCTACGGCGCCTCGGAGATCGCGCGCAGCGATATCGAGTTCAACAACATGGGCGGTACCTACGATGTCGGCGCCGATGGCGGGATCGTCGGCCTTGCCGGCGGGTACAACTGGCAGAGCGGCGCCATGGTCTACGGTGTCGAGGCGCGCCTGGATACCGCCAGCATGTCGGCCAACTACGATGCCTACTACGGCGAGATCGACGTGTCGGTCGACCAGAGTTTCAGCCTGCGCGGCCGCACCGGCGTCGCGGTCAATGACGCGCTCATGTATGTTCTGGGCGGGGTGACCCTGGCCAACGTGACCAATACCTATGGCAGCGAAGAGGACCTCAGCGGCCGTTATGGCGGCTTGACCGTCGGCTTCGGTGTCGAACAGATGATGTCGGACACGCTGTCCTGGAATGTCGAGGCCAGCTACACCCGCCTCGACGGGATAGGAGAGTCGGACAACGCCGAAGAAGGCCATGCGGACTATGCCCAGGTGACCGCGGCCCTGAACTACCATATCGGTGGAACGGGCAGTGGCGGCACCGGCGCCCTCGCCCCCGGCCGCGATTGGTCCGGCGGTTTCTACGGCGCCGATTTCGCCCTTCTGGCCAACAAGGCTTCGATCTGGGATCAGGACTACGAAGACTATGGCGGCACCTTCGACGTCACGTCGCTGGGCGCCGGGATCGGTGGCCATGCCGGGTATAACTGGCAGAGCGGCAGCTTCGTCTACGGGGTGCTGGGTGACCTGGCGCTGTATTCCAACAACGCCACCCGCACGGCGGACAGCTATCGTGAGATCGAATCGCGGCTCAGGTCCATGGCCACGCTGCGCGGCCGGGCGGGCATCGCCACCGGTGACAGCATGTTCTATGCCACTGGCGGCCTGGCCCTGGCCCAGTCGGACCTGACCTATACCTACCTGCCCTCCACATCGCCCGAATTCGACCTGAGCGATACGCGGGCCGGGGCGGTGGTCGGCCTGGGTGTGGAACACGCCATGTCCGAGACGACCAGCTTCAAGGTCGAGGCGCTGATGACCCGCTTCGACGACAAGAGCTACTTCAACGGCGATGATTGCAGCGGCCCCGCCGGCTTCAGCGGCGAGGACTGCAACATGGATGGCTGGGACGACAACGTCCAGATCAAGGCCGGCCTGTCCTGGGCCTTCTGATCCACTCGCCCGGGCGGTTCCAGTAACCGCCCGGGGCACACTTGCGGGGCGGACCTGCCCCGTTTCACGCCACGGCGACGGCGCGCCCCCTTTACCCGGACCTCGGTATTCTTATATGAATGGTCAGGAATGAACCGGGATATGCGCAATGACCGACCAGAGCCAACCCTTGGAAGGCGCTCCGCTGATCAAGCCATCGACTACTGATCATCCGCTCTACGACCAGATCGTGGAAGCGTGCCAATCCGTCTATGACCCCGAGATTCCGGTGAACATCTACGACCTCGGTCTCGTCTACACGGTCGAGATTTCCGAGGCGGGCGAAGTGCACGTGATCATGACGCTGACCGCGCCGGGCTGTCCCGTCGCAGGTGAGATGCCCGGCTGGGTCCATGATGCCGTGGCCGCCGTGCCCGGCGTCCAGATGGCCGATGTGGAACTGACATGGGACCCGCCCTGGGGCATGGACATGATGTCGGACGAGGCACGGCTGGAACTCGGCTTCATGTAAGGCAACCGAAAAAGGTTGCGTTATCCCAAATGCACCCTAATATGGGTGCGCATGATACATCGAAATTCGACCATAGCGGTTCTTACTGGTGACCTGGTCAGCTCTACCGAGCTGGGGCGAGACGCGATATCGCGTGCCTTTGCGGCACTCGAAGACATGGCAGCGCAGATGAAGGTGGTGCAGAGTGGCCCCCTGCACCTGACCCGCCACCGCGGGGATGGCTGGCAGGCGGTTCTGACCCGACCGCCGCTCTTCCTGCGCACGGCCCTGGCCTTTCGCGCGGCCCTCAAGGCGGCCGATGACCGGTTCGACACCTATATCGGCATTGCCGAAGGCCCCGGCCCCCCGGACCTGGCCGCTGACCTGAACACCGAAACCGCCCGGGTCTTCATCGAGTCGGGCGACCGGCTTGATGCCTTGAAGCTGAGCGCCCATTCGCGGCTGCACTGGGCGCATCACGCGCGCGGCGCCCGCGACGCGGCCCTGACACTGGCCGACCATGTGTCCCAGGGCTGGACGCAGGCCCAGGCCGCCGCGGTGGTCGAGATGATCCGCACCGATAAAGAGACGAGCTTTACCCAGGTCGCGAACCGGCTTGGCAAGTCCCGCCAGGCCGTGACGAAATCCCTTGACGGCGCCGGGTATGATTTCGTGCAAACCGCGCTTTACCAGATCGAAGCCGGAGACCGCCGCGATGATTGAAACATTCACCGCCCTGCTGCTGGCCCACGTGGTCGCGGATTTCCTGTTGCAGACCGGCTGGATGGTGCGGCGCAAGGCGCATCCGGGGGTCCTTCTGCTACATACCGCCCTTGTTCTTGGCACCGCGCAACTGAGCCTGGGCACCGCCACCGCCCCGGAGGTGGTCGTCCTGGCCGCCGCCCATCTCGTCATCGACGCGGCCAAGACCTATGGCGGGTTCCGATCGCTGACCGCCTTCCTGGTGGACCAGGGCGCGCACATGGCCACCCTTTTGGCAGTTGCCGCCTATGCGCCCGGCCTGTGGGCCACCGGCGCCTGGGCGGGCCTGCCATGGCTTTTGCCGCTCATGGCGCTGGCGGCGGGGGTGACCCTGGCGTTGTGGGGCGGGCAGTATGCCGTCGGCCTGCTGATGCAGCCGCACAGCCCGCGCATCCGCAATACCGGGCTGCGCGATGGCGGGCGCCAGATCGGGATGCTGGAACGCGGCCTGATCTTCGCCTTCATCCTGACCAGCCATCCGATCGGCGTGGGTTTCCTGATCGCGGCCAAGTCGATCCTGCGCTTCGACACCGCCTCGCGCGACCAGCGCAGCGCGGAATACGTGATCATCGGCACGCTTGCCTCCTTCGGCTGGGCGATCCTGGCGGCGCTGGCGACACGGGCCATGCTGGACGTGCTGCCGCCCCTGTCCCTGCCCGCCTGAACATCGCCCCCGGTGGCATGGCGCAACAATTCCGTCGCAGTTCCGTTGCGCAAACGTAACCGAAGCGCCGAACACCCGTCATGAAGACCGCCCAGGGTGAGAAGGTCCAAAGACCAACCAAGCGGAGACGCGACATGACCCTGTCCCGCAGCCTTGCCGCGTTGGTCCTCGGCCTTGCCGCCACCCCTGCCCTGGCCGATGGCCCCCAGATGCTGACCTATGGCCCGCGCCCGGCCTTCCTGATTTCCCAGATGGAGGACGGCGCTCTGAATGACCGGCTGTCGGCCTGCATGGGCCAGAGCCCAGCGCAAAGCAAGTTTTCCATCGGCCATCGCGGCGCGCCGCTGATGTTCCCCGAACATACCGCCGAATCCAACATCGCCGCGGCGCAGATGGGCGCGGGTATCCTGGAATGCGACGTGACCTTCACCGCCGATCACGAACTGGTCTGCCGTCACGCGCAGAATGACCTTCACACCACCACCGACATCGTGCCCTCGGCCCTGGCCGAAAAGGCCAAGGCGGCGGATCTAGGCCTCATCACCTGGACACTGGAACGGTCCGGACCGCTGGGCGCGGGCGGCGGCTGGTATTACCAGTCTGTCAGTGATGCGATCAGCCGGGACGGCGACTATTTCAAGGTGCTCGATGCCCTGGCTCAGGATGTGGGCGTGATCGGCGTCTTCTCGGACTGGCCGGCCACGACCACCTATTACGCCAACTGCATGGGCCTCTGAGGCGCCTGCGAAAACCGGGCCGGGCGACATCGGATGCCCGGCCCCCCTTGAGTCAGCAGCCTTGCCCAACTAGATTGATCGGGAAATCGACAGCAGGAGCTCTCCGATGTTCGGCATTCCCGGCAAACAGGCCGTCACCCTGACGCCCAAGGCAACGGAACAGATCGCGAAGCTGATGCGGCGTGACCACAAGTCCGGACTGCGCATCGGCGTCAAGAAGGGCGGCTGCGCGGGCATGGAATATACCATGGATTACGCCGACGAGATCGATCCCAACGACGAGGTGGTCGAACAGGACGGTGCGCGGGTGATGATCGCCCCCATGGCGCAGATGTTCCTTTTCGGCACGGAAATCGACTACGAGGTCAGCCTGCTGGAAGCCGGGTTCAAGTTCCGCAATCCGAACGTGGAAGACGCCTGCGGCTGCGGCGAATCCATCAAGTTCAAGGATGTCGAGGAGCTGTCGGCGGAGCAAGGCCGCGGCTGATGGGCGTTTCGGCGGCCGAGATCGCCTATGCCAAGGACCTGTTTTCAGACCTTCCCGGCGACATCACCACGCGCAAGATGATGGGGGGCCTGTGCCTCTATCATGACGGGACGATCTTCGCGATCCTGCACGCCGAACATGGCCTGATGATCAAGGGCGCGGGCGCGTTCCAGGACCACCTGGAGGCCAAGGGCTGCACGCGTTGGGTGCATGAGCGCGCCGATGGCGGCACCAGCGCGATGCCCTACTGGACTCTGCCCGAAGCCGCCCGCGACGACCCGTCCGAAGCCGGTGCGCTGGCCCGCGAGGCGCTCAGCTTCCTCTAAGGCTTGGGCGGCCCGCCCGGCCCGGACATCGGATCAGCCCGCCTTGCCCTGCAAGTGCACATAGGTTTCATCGAACCGCTTTTGCAGGTGATCGGCGGCCAGGATGACCCTGCCCGACCCGATGGGCGCCACGTTGGTGTCGTGGTTGGGGTTGAAGAACAGCGGCACCGAGAGGCGCTCCTCGGGCGAGCCTTTCACGCGGTGCGGGGTGGCCACGACCCGGCCGGCGGTCCACATCTCCAGCATCTCGCCGAAATTGATGATGAATTCGCCTGGCGCGGCCGTCACCGCTATCCAGCCGCCGCCCCGCTTGCGCACCTCCAGCCCCGGCGTGCCATCGGTGGCCAGCAGGGTCAGACAGCCGTAATCGGTATGGGTGGCGATGCCGAAATCCTTCTCGCCCGCCCAGGCCGGTCGGCTGGGATAATAGTTGCCGCGCAGCAGCGCCATGGGCCGGTCGAACTTGTCGGCGAAATAGTCCTTCTCCTTGCCGATGGCGCCCCCGATGGCCCCCAGCAGGTCCAGCGAAAAGGCACAGGCCGCCGTGTAATACCCCTCGATCGTCGCGCGAAACCCTTCGGGCCGGCCGGGCCAGAGGTTCGGCGCATAGGTGCGCAGCCCGGTCCCGGGCGCCTCGAAACCGCAATCGAAGACCTGCTTGTAATCGGGGTTCGCCTGCGGATCGACCTGTTCGGACCGCGCGCCGCCCCAGCCCCGGCTGGCCCCGGTCCGGGCCATGTCCACCCGTGCCTTGTCCGCCTCGGGCAGTTTGAAAAAGGCGCGGTAGGCGGCGAGCACGTCACGCACCTGCGCCGCCGGGATCGGCGTATTATAAAGGGTCAGGAAGCCGAACCCGGATGCCGCGCGGCGCACCGCCGAAACCGTATCGGGATCGCCCGCCAACAGGGCCGCCGCATCGATTCTCGGGATCATTTCCGCCCTCTTCCTGCTTGCATTCACCCCCAAATGGCGTGATTTCTGTCCAAAGCCAAGCCGAAACCCGTCCCCCCGAGGAGATCCGCCCATGCGCCGCAAATTCGCCGCCGGAAACTGGAAGATGAACGGGCTTGCCGCCCACCTTGGCGAGCTGGAAAAGATGGCTGCGGCCAAGCCCGCCCCATCGGTCGATACCGCGATCTGCGGACCGGCCACGCTGGTGCACCGGATGGCTGCCCTTGGCTGGCCCGTCGGCGGCGAGGACTGCCACGCCGCCGCAAGCGGTGCCCATACCGGCGACGTCTCGGCCGAGATGCTGGCCGATGCGGGTGCCACCCATGTCATCACCGGCCATTCGGAACGCCGCGCCGATCACGGCGAAACCGATGCGGATGTGCGCGCCAAGACCGAAGCGGCCTGGCGTGCCGGTCTGACCGCGATCCTTTGCATCGGCGAGACCGAGGCGCAATACCGCGCGGGCGACACGCTGGATGTGCTGCACCGGCAGATGGCCGGGTCAATGCCCGATGGCTGCACCGGGGAAAACACGGTATTGGCCTATGAACCCGTCTGGGCCATCGGCACCGGGCTCACCCCCACCAATGACGAGATCGGCGCGGTGCACAACGCGCTGCGCGATGCGCTGATCGAACGGTTCGGCACCGAGACCGGGCTGGCCATCCGAATCCTCTATGGCGGGTCGGTCAAGGCCGCGAACGCCGCCGAGATCTTCGGCGTGGCCGATGTGGACGGGGCACTGGTCGGTGGCGCCTCGCTCAAGTCCGATGATTTCCTGCCCATTGTCGCCGCGCTGGAAGCCGCCGACTGAGCCCATGCTGCGCCTGCACCAATCCCCCACCGATACCGGCTTCGTCCAGAACCCCTACCCGTTCTACGACCGGGCCCGGGCCGGGGGCGATCTGTTCTGGTGGGAAGATTACGACGCGGTCTGCGCGACCTCTTACACGGCGGTCATGGCGCTGCTCAAGGACCGGCGGCTGGGCCGCGAGGTGCCCGACGGGCACGGGGCACCGATCCCCGACCGGCTGCGCCCGTTCTATGACATCGAGGCCCATTCCATGCTGGAACTGGAGCCGCCGCGCCATACCCGCCTGCGGTCGCTGGTGCTGCGGGCCTTCACCTCGCGGCGCATTATCGGCATGCGCGACGAGGTCGAGACGCTGGCGCATCACCTGATCGACACGTTTCCGGAGGGCGAATTCGACCTTCTGCCGGCGTATTGCCAGCGCATTCCCATCATCGTCATCTGCCGCCTGCTGGGCGTCCCCGAGACCATGGCCGACCAGTTGCTGGCCTGGTCCAGCGCCATGGTGGCCATGTACCAGGCCGGACGCACGAAAGAGATCGAGGCGCGGGCCATGGCCGCCTCGACCGCGTTCTCCGATTTCCTGCGCGGCTATATCGAAGAGCGCCGCAGCCACCCCGGCGAGGACCTGATAACCCAGTTGATCGCCGCCGAGGAAGAGGGCGAAAAGCTGTCAACGGACGAGCTGATCTCGACCTGCATCCTGCTGCTGAACGCGGGGCACGAGGCCACGGTTCATGCCATGGGCAACGCCGTGAAACTGCTGATCGAACAGGACCACCGGCAGGTGGACGAGGACGTGATCGAGGAATGCCTGCGCCATGATCCGCCGCTGCATATCTTCGACCGCTGGGTCTACGAGGACGTGGAGCTTTTCGGCCACCGGTTCCGCCGCGGCGACCAGGTGAAATGCATGCTGGGCGCGGCCAATTACTGCCCGGACACTTTCGAGGACCCATCCCGATTCGACCCGAAACGCGACGGGGTGCTGTCCAGCAGTTTCGGGGGCGGCATCCATTTCTGCGTCGGCGCACCGCTGGCGCGGATGGAATTGCTGCTGGGGCTGCGCGTGCTGTTCGACCGCTGCCCGGACCTCGCCCTGGCCGCACCACCACGTTACGCGGATGTCTACCATTTCCACGGGCTGGAACGGCTGGTGGTCTCATGCAACACAGCCTAGGCCAGTTGACCCGCGTCTTCGGGCGCATCGGCCTTCTGTCCTTTGGCGGGCCGGCGGCCCAGATCGCCCTCATGCACCGCGAACTCGTCGAGGACCGCCCCTGGTTGACCGAGGCGCAATTCCTGCGCGCCCTGTCTTTTTGCATGTTGCTGCCGGGCCCCGAGGCGATGCAGCTGGCCACCTATGCCGGCTGGCGGCTCCGCGGGGTGCGCGGCGGGCTGATCGCGGGCGGGCTGTTCGTGTTGCCCGGCGCGCTGGTCATCGCGGCGCTTGCAATGGCCTATGGCGCCTATGCCGAGCTGCCCCTGGTCCAGGCCGGGTTCCTGGGGGTGAAGGCCACCGTCGTCATCATCGTGATCCAGGCCATTCTGCGCCTGTCGGCAAAGGCACTGGGCGCCCCCGGGGCCAAGGCGCTGGCGGTGCTGTCCTTCCTCGCGCTGTTCCTGTTCAACCTGCCTTTCCCGCTGGTGATCGCACTGGCCGCACTCTGGGGGACGCTGCGCTATTCCGGCCCCGCACCGGCGGGGGGCCAGCGCGCCGAGCTGCGGCGCAGCCTGCGGCCGCTGGGGATCGGCGGCGCGCTTTGGGCGGCGCCACTGGCGGCCGCCGCGCTGGCCGGGCACGGCTTCCTGCTGTCCGTGGGTTTGTTCTTTTCCAAGCTGGCCGTGGTCACCTTCGGCGGGGCCTATGCCGTGCTGGCCTACATGACACAGGAAGTGGTGACCGCCCAGGGCTGGATCACCACCGGGCAGATGCTGGACGCGCTGGGTCTGGCCGAGACCACGCCCGGCCCGTTGATCCTGGTCACCGAATTCGTCGGAATCACCGCCGGCTTGAACCTCGGCGGCGTCTGGTTGGGGCTTCTGGCGGGGCTGATGACCCTCTGGGTGACCTTCGTGCCCTGCTTCATCTGGATCTTCGCGGGGGCGCCGCTGATCGACTGGCTGGAACACCGCCCCCGGATCAACGCGGCCCTGTCTGCGATCACAGCCGCCGTTGTCGGGGTCATCGCGAACCTGTCTGTCTGGTTCGCGGCGCATGTCCTGTTCGGGGCAGTCCAGATGCGGCAGATCGGCCCGCTGCACCTGTTGTCGCCCGACTGGGGCAGTTTCTCGCCGCTGGCACTGGGGCTTGCGGGCCTGGCCGCGGCGCTGCTTCTTTGGCGGAAATGGCCGCTCTTGCAGGCGCTTGGCGCGACCACCGCCGCCGCCGTTCTGGCCGGGATGCTCTAGCCCCCTTTCCTCCCCTTCCGAATCCCGTATGCTGATGCGGACAGAGCAAAGGATCGTCCCCGTGACCCGCACCATCGATTACGGCAACCTGATGCACGAGGCCATGCGCGGCCTGATCCGCAAAGTGCTGCACGGGATTCAACAGGACGGCCTGCCCGGCCAGCATCATTTCTTCATCACCTTCGACACGCTGCACCCGGACGTGGAAATCGCCGACTGGCTGTCCGATCGCTATCCCGGCGAAATGACCATCGTGATCCAGCACTGGTTCGACAACCTGACCGTCACCGAGGACGGCTTTGCCATTACGCTGAATTTCGGCGACGCGCCCGAGCCCCTCTATATCCCCTATGACGCGATCAAGACATTCGTGGACCCGTCGGTGGAATTCGGTCTGCGCTTCGAGACCCAGCCCGACCAGGACGAGATCGAGGATGCGCCGATGGAGGAAATGGCAGAACCCGAGGCCGAGGCGGATGATGATCAACAAGATGCCGAGGTGGTCAGCCTCGACCAGTTCCGCAAGTAGCCCCGAAATAGCGCTAACGCGGCAATCGGGCCGTTGCGGTCACAGGTTCGGGGCGGTATTTGGCATGCAACGGCATACCGCAAGGACAGACACATGACCCAGACCCGGCCCGAAACCCGCACTGAATCCGACAGTTTTGGCCCGCTGGAGGTGCCGGCCGATCGCTATTGGGGCGCCCAGACCCAACGCAGCCTGATGAATTTTCCCATCGGCTGGGAAAAGCAGCCCGTGGCCATCGTGCGCGCCCTAGGCGTGATCAAGCAGGCCTGCGCCCAGGCCAACAAGGACAGTGGCAAGCTGGACGCGAAACTGGCCGATGCCATGATCCAGGCCGCAAGCGAGGTCGTCGCCGGCGAGTTGGACGACCATTTCCCCCTGGTCGTGTGGCAGACCGGGTCGGGCACACAATCGAACATGAACGCCAACGAGGTCATTTCCAACCGCGCCATCGAGATCCTGGGCGGCGAGATCGGGTCCAAGGACCCGGTCCATCCCAATGACCATTGCAACATGGGCCAGTCCTCGAACGACACCTTCCCGACAGCCATGCACATCGCCACCGCCAAGACGGTGCACGATACCCTTCTGCCGGGGCTGGAACGCCTGCTGGCCGGGCTGCGGGCCAAATCCGAGGAATTCGGCGACATCATCAAGATCGGCCGCACCCATACCCAGGACGCCACGCCGCTGACCCTTGGGCAGGAATTCTCGGGCTATGCCCAGCAGATCGAAAACGGCATCGAACGGATCAAGCAGGCCCTGCCCAAGATCTACGAACTGGCCCAGGGCGGCACGGCCGTGGGCACGGGGCTTAACACCGCCCATGGCTGGGACACGACCGTCGCGCGCCACATGGCCGAGATCGCCGGCCTGCCCTTCGTCACCGCCCCCAACAAGTTCGAGGCGCTGGCCGCCCATGATGCCATGGTCTTCATGTCCGGCGCAGTCAAGACCACGGCCATGGCCTGCTACAAGATCGCCAACGACATCCGCTTTCTCGGCTCCGGCCCCCGGTCGGGGCTGGGCGAGCTGATCCTGCCGGAGAACGAACCGGGCAGCTCGATCATGCCAGGCAAGGTCAACCCGACCCAGGCCGAGGCCATGACGCAGGTCTGCGCCCATGTGCTGGGCAATGACGCGGCCATCGGCTTTGCCGGCTCGCAGGGCCATTTCGAACTGAACGTCTACAACCCGATGATGGCCTATAACCTGTTGCAGAGCATGCAGCTTCTGGGCGATGCCGCCGACAGCTTCACCGAGCGGATGCTGATGGGCATCCAGGCCAACGAAGAGCGCATCGAGAAGCTGATGACCGAATCGCTGATGCTGGTCACCGCGCTGGCCCCGACGATCGGCTATGACAACGCCACCACTGTCGCCAAGACAGCCCACAAGAACGGTACCACCCTGCGCGAAGAGGCGGTGAAGCTGGGTTTCGTCGACGAAGAGACATTCGACCGCGTCGTGCGCCCCGAGGACATGATCGGCCCCAAATGAGCGTCGTGAACCTGGGCAAGCATCGCAAGACAAAGGCGCGGGCCGAGAAGAAGGCCCGGGCCGATGCGAACGTGGTCAAACACGGGCGCACGAAGGCCCAGAAGCTCCTGGACACCGCGCGGGACGAAAAGGCGCGGCGCCATCTGGACCAGCACAAGTTCGAGGACGAATGAACGGCCGGCCGGTCAAACATTCGCTGACCCTGCGGGGGCATCGCACCTCGGTCTCGCTCGAGGATGAATTCTGGCGGGAATTCCGGCGCATCGCCGCCGCGCGCGGCCAGACGATCAACGGCCTGGCCATCGAGATCGACGAAGCACGCGGCGATGTCGGCCTGGCCTCGGCGATCCGGGTTTTCGTGTTGCAGGCCGTCAGGCGCGGCCCGACTCAGTCTTCGTAAAGCGCGGCGCGCACGCGGTTGAGCATCTCGACATCGTGCCGCTCGACCTCGGTCAGCAGCTCCTTGTCACGCTCATGGTCGGCCAGGCGGGTCAAGCGCCGGTCATCAGACACCGGTTCGGCGGTTTCACGGCTGGCCCGGAAATGGCCCTTGGCCGCCTCCAGAAGACGGGCGCCCAGATTGCCCCGGGCGCGAAACATTTCTGTCATACTCATGCTACAATCCCCCAGACTGTGTCGCCAGTTTACAGACAGGGGCAGGAAAGGGGCAAGAACAGGCGCACGCAACCGGGGCGCGATAACTTGAAGTTAGACTTTTATTATACTGTTATTATTTGATTATTTCGGCTGTCGCTGCGGGCTTAAGCGCACTTCACCCACCTCAACGCCCTGCCGCATCGTTCCCTCATGGGCCACAATGCGCCAGATGCTGAGCCTGCGTTTCCCATGGCGGAACGACTCACCCCGTGCGCCGCTCCAGCCGAAGCCAGATTCCGTCGCGCGACCGCACGGTCAGATGCGCCACGGGGACCGGCACGCGGCCCTCGACGGGGCGCAGGCGATAGCGGCGCAGCAACATCGACAGGACCAGCGGCCCCTCGACCATGGCAAAGCCCGCCCCGGTGCAAACGCGAGGCCCGGCGGAAAACGGGATGTAGGCATCGCGCTGGCAGGTCTTGCCGTTTTCCGTCGTCCAGCGCGACGGGTCGAACCCGTCGGGGTTGTCCCAAAGCCGGCTATGCCGGTGCAGGTGCCAGGGCGACAGTACCACCTGGCTGCCCACGGGCGCGCTGCGGCCCCGCATGGTTTCCGGGCAGGTGGTTTCACGCACCATCATCGGCACCGGGGGGTAAAGGCGCAGCGCCTCGCGGAACACGTCACGGCTGATCCGGAGCTGCGACATGACCTTGAAATCGCAGCCTGCGTCCAGCGCGACCGCCTCCCCTGCCACCCTATCCTGCCAATCGGGATAGATCGCCATGAGGTAGAGCGTCCAGGCCAGGGCGCTGGCGCTGGTTTCGTGGCCGGCCAGGAAGAAGATCGCCACCTGGTCTACCATCTCGGGCGTGTCCAACCGCGCGCCGGTCTGCGGGTCGGCGGTGGTCATGATCTTGGTGGCCAGATCGTCGGGCGCGGTGCCCGCCGCGATCTCGGCCATGCGCTCCGTTGTCAGCTGCGTGATCAGTGCACGGATCTCGCGGGCGGTGCGCCGGGTCTCGCGCTTGAAAAAGCGTGGCATCCAGCGCGGCCCGCGCAGGAACGCGGCAAGGTTCAGGATCGGCTGGGTGCGCTGATGCGCCTTGAACTGGTCGAAGACCCGGCGCGCCAGCTCGTGCTCGATAGGAATGGAAAACAGCGTGCGAAAGATCACGTCGGCGGCGGCATGGCTGGTCTCGGGTTCCACGTCGAAGGGGCCGCCCTGCCCGGCCCGGCCGAACCGGTCCACCGCCGCCTCGCCTGCCGCCCACATCGCCGGAAAGGTGTCGCGCAGCCGGCCGCCCTCGAAGGCCGGATCGATGATGCGGCGCTGGCGTTTCCAGGTTTCGCCATTGGTCAGGAAGACACTGTCGCCCAGAAGCGGCCGCAGGCCGGCACCGATCCGGTCGGATTTCGGGAAATCCTCGGGCCGGTCCTTGAGCACCCGCTTCACCAGATCCGGGTCGTTGGCCAGGTAGGACCGGAAGAACGGCGTGCGGAACTCGGCCATCCAGGCGCGATAGAGCTTGGCCGGTTGCGCCGACAGGATGTCCTGCCGAAACAGCCGCATGTAGCGCCAGAGCGAGACCTTGTCAGGCCGTGAGGGCGGTTTCGGCGGGATCGGCGTCATGGCCCATGCTTGTGTATTTCGAGGCCGGAACGTCAATGCGGCTTTTCGATGGCGCGCGCCCGTCGAAGCGGCGGGCCAGGGTGCGTGGGCCGGCGGTGATACGGAAATAGTCGTAATCGCCGGGCCGGTCGAAGGCGCACAGATACTGGAAATGCAGCCGGAAGAAGCGCCAGCGCAGGTCCCTCCACCGTTCGGGCGACAGCGTCTGGGTGAACGCCGCCGACAGCACCAGCGGCCAGCGCTTGCCGGTCTCGGGCGCGACGCCCGACACCGCCACCGGATCGCACAGCGCGAAGGCGCAACCATCGCCGGGCGCGGTCACGTCGACCCAGGTCAGTTCGGCCCGTTGCGACAGGTAGTGCAGGTCGGCGCGCAGCCGCCCGGCCCGCGGCAGGAAGGACACCATCGGAACCACTTGGCCCAGGCTGAGGAAGGCCAGCGCCGGGCCATCCTTGGGCACCTCGCCCGCGCGGATCAGGTCGGCCAGGATCGACACCGCCAGATGCGCCCCCGAGGAATGGCCGACGACCAGGACCTCGTCCTCCGGGTCTTGCAGGGCGCGGGCGATCGTGGCGCGGAACGTGGCCATACGCTCTTCCAGCTCGGGCGGGTTCGCGCCCAGCCAGCGGGCCGAATAGGCGTAGTCATGCATCAGGTAATAGGCGAAGAACCGGCCGTCCTGGCGTTTGAACCATTGCAGCACGCGCCAGAAGACGAAGCCCCCAAGCGCCCACATCAGCACGGTGCGCGCAAGGACGAAGACCGAGAAATCCAGCGGCGGCGCATCGGGCGGCGTCGGAACCAAGCCCCCGATCAGGCCCGCAATCGCCTGAAACCCGGCGGCCAGCCCCCAGCCCAGCAGCCGGGCCGCCAGAACCCCCGCCAACACTGCCAGCATGGCCTGCAGGATCAGCATCCCAACCGGATAGAGCGCGGCGATCACCGGCCCCTTGCGCAGCCACATCAGGCGGCGCAGCGCCCCGGTGCGCATATAGGTCCAGGCGGTGCGCAGCATCTGCCCGTAGGTGGCCGGGATCGACTTGCCCATCGAACGGCGCACGATATCGGACCAGACCAGAACATCGATCTCGGCGCGGGTTTCCTTGCCGTCGATCCGGGCCTTGGTGGTCCAGCCGAAATCCTTGCCGCCAGTTTTCGGCGCGATGGAGATCTCGTAGTCGGAAATCGCGGCCTGGGCCGCGGATTCGGTGCGATAGAGTTCGCGGTAGCGGCGTGGGTGAATCGGGTCGTAGCCGGGGATGTAGAATACCCGGCGCCGCGCGACTTCACGATGGGTTTCACTGGTCATTGATCACGCCCGCAACTGCCCTTTTGCCCATTCTAGCCGCGATTTCTGGCAAAAATAAGGGCCCGCCGTGCCGCCCTGGTCAGCCCAGCGTGGCCAGCGCCGGGAAGGCCTCGAGCAGCCAGTAGCTGAAGGCGGTGAACTGGCCGGTGATCATCATCAGACCCACCAGCACCAGCAGGGCGCCCGAGGTCTTCTCGATCGCGCCCATGTGCCGCTTCATCCAGCCCATGACGCCGGTCAGGCTGGGAAAGAAGGCCGCGACCAGCAGGAAGGGAATCCCGAGGCCAACGGCGTAGGCCGCCAGCATGGCAACACCGCGACCGATATCGGCCTCGGTCGCCGCCAGCCCCAGGATCGCGCCCAGTATCGGCCCCAGGCAGGGCGTCCATCCAAAGGCGAAGGCCAGCCCGAGCACATAGGCCCCCAGGGCCGAGCCGCCCTGGTCGCCCGCATCGACGCGCAATTCGCGGTCCATGAAGGCGACGCGGTAGAGCCCGATGAAATGCAGCCCGAAGCCGATGATGACGACGCCCGCGCCGATCAGCATCCAGTCTTGATAGGCCAGCAGCATCCGCCCCAGCCCCGAGGCGGCCGCCCCGAGCAGCAGGAAGATCGTGGACAGGCCCAGCACGAAGAACACCGCCGCGCCGACCGCCTTGCGCCGCGAGGCCCGGTCGCCCTCGCCCATGTCGGCCACGCTGACCCCGCCCATATAGGCCAGGTAGGGCGGCACGATCGGCAGAACGCAGGGGCTGAGGAACGACAGGACCCCGGCGGAGACCGCGATCAGCAGCGCGGGCAGCAACGTGGCATCGAGAAAGGTTTCGGCGGCGAACATGGTGTCCTCTGGTGGTTTCCCCCCAGATAGCGATTGTCGGCCCCGAGGTCACGCCACTCTTTGTCACAGGGGCGTCAGTGGCTTGCGGCTGGACAAGCGGGGCGGTTTTGCCCCATTGGGCAGGAATGAGCGCGGATGCGACCCTCGATGCCCGCGGGCTGAAATGCCCCCTGCCCGTTCTGCGGGCCGGAAAGCTGCTGCGCGACATGGCGCCGGGCGCCCGGTTGCAGGTTCTGGCCGATGACCCGGTCGCCGTGATCGACATCCCGCATTTCTGCCGAGAGGCCGGGCATGACCTGCTAAAGCAGTCCGAAGGGTCCGACCATCAGCTTTACTTGATCGCGCGCGGCCCCGACCGCTGATCGGCGCCGGGGCCAAAAGAAAACCGCCGCACCCCGGGGGCGCGGCGGTCTTCGTGCCTAATGTCCGTCCGGGTTAGCGGCCCAGCGCCCACCAGCCGCGCCGCTTGGGCTTGGCCGCCTCGTCGGGCTTGTCTTCGGCCTTGGTCTCGGCCGCCACGGGCTCAGCGGGCTTTTCCGCGGGCGCGGGTGCCTTGGCCGGGGCCTGCTCGTCCGGCGCCGCCTCGAGGGCGTCGACCTTGGCCGGCTGGTCGGCCGTCTCGTCCGGGGCCGCCTCGGTCTTCTTCTTGCGGGTCCGGGTCCGCTTGGGCTTGGGCTTTTCCTCGGCCTCGGGGGTCTCGGACGCCTCGGCCGGGGCAGCGTCGGGCTGGGCCTCGGGGGCCGCCTCGGTCTTCTTGCGGCGGGTCCGGGTCCGCTTGGGCTTGGGATTCTCCTCGGCCTCGGGGGTCTCGGACGCCTCGGCCGGGGCCGCGTCAGTCTGGGCCTCGGAGGCCGCCTCGGTCTTCTTGCGGCGGGTCCGGGTCCGCTTGGGCTTGGGATTTTTCTCGGCGGCCTCATCGGCCGGCGCGTCCACGTTTGCGGCCTCTTGCGGCGCGGCGCTGGTCTTGCTGTCCTCGGACGCGCTGTCGGCCTGCGTCTGCTCGCCGTTCTGGCCTTCAGCCCCGCCATTGCTCTTGCGGCGACGACGCCGGCGGCGACGCTTCTTCTTGGGCTGCTCCTCGCCCTCGGCGGCGGGTTCGGGCTGCGGCGCGGCGGGGGCCTCGTCCTCGACCTCGGCCATGACGGCCGTATCCGAGGAAATCACAGGCTGTTCCACCTCGGCGACGTTGCGGGTGGCCTGCTTGAACTTCTCGATCTGGTAATCGGGCGAGACCAGCGTCACATCCGCCTCTAGGCGCACGGACAGGCCATAGCGCGCTTCGATCTGGGCGACATGTTCGCGCTTCTGGTTCATCAGGTAGTTGACGATATTGACCGGCGCCTTGATCAGCACCTCGCGCGTGCGGCCACGCACGCCCTCTTCCTCGACCTGGCGCAGGATCGCCAGCGCGACGTTGTCATCGGACCGCAGCAAGCCGGTGCCGTGGCAATGCGGGCAGGGCTGCGTTGTGGCCTCGAGCATGCCGGGACGCAGGCGCTGGCGCGACATTTCCATCAGGCCAAAGCCCGAGATGCGTCCGACCTGGATCCGCGCCCGGTCGGTCTTGAGCCGTTCCTTCATGCGCTTTTCGACAGCGGCGTTGTTCTTGCGCTCGTCCATGTCGATGAAGTCGATCACGATCAGTCCGGCCAGGTCGCGCAGGCGCAATTGGCGGGCCACCTCGTCGGCGGCCTCGAGGTTGGTCTTGGTCGCGGTCTGCTCGATCGACCCTTCCTTGGTGGCCCGGCCCGAGTTCACGTCGATGGCCACCAGCGCCTCGGTCACGCCGATCACGATGTAGCCGCCCGAGGGCAGCTGCACAGTCGGGTTGAACATGTTGCCCAGATAGCCCTCGACCTGGTAGCGCGCGAAAAGCGGCAGTCCTTCGGTATAGTGCTTCACGTTCTTGGCATGGGACGGCATGATCATCTTCATGAAGTCCTTGGCCGTGCGATAGCCGACGTCGCCCTCGACCAGGACCTCGTCGATCTCCTTGTTGTAGAGATCGCGGATCGACCGCTTGATCAGGTTGCCTTCCTCGTAGATCGGCGCGGGGGCGATGGATTTCAGCGTCAGTTCGCGGATCTGTTCCCACAGGCGCTGAAGGTATTCGTAGTCGCGCTTGATCTCGGTCTTGGTGCGCTGCGAGCCGGCGGTGCGGATGATCAGGCCCGCGCCCTCGGGCACGTCCATCTCGCCCGCGATGGCCTTCAGCTTCTTGCGGTCGGCGGCGTTGGTGATCTTGCGCGAGATGCCGCCGCCCCGGGCGGTGTTTGGCATCAGCACGCAGTAGCGGCCGGCCAGCGACAGGTAGGTCGTCAGCGCCGCGCCCTTGTTGCCGCGTTCCTCTTTCACGACCTGCACCAGCAGGACCTGGCGGACCTTGATGACCTCCTGGATCTTGTAGCGGCGCGGGCGCGGCTTGCGCACCGGGCGGACTTCTTCGCTGTCATCCTCGACCGCGACGCTTTCGATGCTGTCATCCTTGGCGGTGGCATCGCTGGCCTTGGTGTCGGCCTCGTCCTCTTCGTCGGCCGCGGGGGTCTCGACCGGGGTCTCGGCCACGGATTCCATAGGCGAGCTGCCTTCTTCTACGTCCGGCAACACCCCGTCCAGCACCTGCATGCCCTCGATATCGCCCGAGGTTTCCTCCTCGGGGGTTTCGACCGGGCTGTCCTCGGCGGTGGTTTCGGGATCGGCGCTGATCACGGCATCGGTGCCCTCGGTCGCCGCCGGCTTTGGCTTGGCGCGGGACCGGCGGCGCCTGGGCTTGGGCTTTTCCTCGTCCTCGGCTTCGGCCTCGGCCTTCATCGCCTCGGCATAGGCCTTTTCCTCGGCCAGCAGCGCCTCGCGATCCGCGGTCGGGATCTGGTAGTAATCGGGATGAATTTCCGAGAAGGCCAGGAACCCGTGACGGTTGCCGCCATAATCGACGAAGGCCGCCTGAAGCGACGGTTCGACGCGCGTAACCTTTGCCAGATAGATATTGCCCGCTAGCTGGCGGCGGGACTGGGTTTCGAAGTCGAATTCCTCGACCTTGTTTCCGTCAACCACGACGACGCGGGTTTCTTCCGCGTGAGTGGCGTCGATAAGCATTTTCTTAGCCATGTTTTCCGTTCGCAAGACGCAAACGGCCCCGCCCCGGGGGGCGCGAGCGCGAAGACGTCTTGTCCAGTAGTGGCGATGGTGCGCGCGACGACGGCGGATGCGGGCCCGTGGGCCGCCCCTGTCCTGTCTGTCATGCTCGCGCCACGCATCGCGTTTCTTCTCCGACGGCCTTGGAAAGGTCGCCAATTCAATGGCCCGGCACGATGAGTTTTGCGTCGTCGCGCCCGAGGGCTGTTCAAATGACCCGGCAGGGCCGGGCCACATTCGCTGTCCGTGAAGGTCGGGTCTCTCTCCGCGGGTCCTTGACGGAAAATCCTACCGGATCCCAGGGCACAGCGTCGTGCCAGCGATCCGTTCCTCCTACATAAGGGAGGCACGGGGCAAATTACAATCTGAAACTGCCCAGCAGGCGAAATCAGCCCGGCAGATCGAACAGGGCCAGCCCCTGCACCAGGCTCTCGCAGACATGCTGGCCGAGGTCCGGCAGGGCCAGCCCCGCCGGGCGCAGGTCGGGGATCTGCACGGTGGTGCAGCCGGCGCGTATTGCCGCCATCGTGCCGCTGTCGCTGTCCTCGAAGGCCAGTGCGTGGGCCGGGTCATGGCCCAGCCGGTCGGCGGCCATGCGGTAGGGGGCCGGATCGGGCTTGGTCGCCGGCACCTCGTCGCCGCCCAGCACGAAGCGGAAATGGTCCAGCAACCCGGCCCGTTGCAGATGATGGCGGGCGCGCGCGCCGCGGGTCGAGGTGACGACGGCCATGTCGTGCCCGCCTTCCGCCAACGCCGGAATCGCCTCGGCCACGCCAGGGCGCAAGGCGACGCCCGCCGCGAGGCGACGGTCGAAATTGGCCTCGATCGCGGTCTCGAACCCGGCCATGTCCACCCCAGCCCCCAGGAACTCGCCCGTGCGGGTCGCGGATTCGGCCCCCGATCTGCCAACCAGCGTCAGGAAGAAGTCGTGCGCCGCATCGGCCTGCCGGCCCAACCGCGTGCATTCCTCGACAAAGGCCGCCTGCACCACCCTCTCGGTATCCAGCAGCAGCCCGTCCATGTCGAACAAGAGGACCCGGGGGGCAGTGCTCAATCCAGATAGTCCGACCGTTGCAGGCCATACTTGGCCATTTTCTCGTTCAAGGTCCGGCGCGGTAGGGACAACTCCTCCATCACGCAGACGATGGACCCCTTGTGCCGCCGCATGGTGTTGTCGATCAGCATGCGCTCGAAGGCCTCGACATATTCCTTGAGCGGCTTGCCTTCGGTCGTCATCGCCTGTTCGGGCACCTCCTCGTCGGCCATCAGCAGCGAGGCGATCGACCCCGACCCGCGCCGGTTCTGCAAGACCGCGCGTTCGGCCACGTTGATCAGCTGGCGCACATTGCCCGGCCATGGGGCCTGCAGCAATTGTGCCGCTTCCTGCGCGCTGACCTGGGGTGCGTCGCAGCCGTATTCATCGGCGAACTGCTCGCTCAGCCGGGTGAAAAGCGTCAGGATATCCTCGCCCCGCTGGCGCAGGGGGGGCACGGTGATGCGCAGAGCGGCCAGGCGATAGAACAGGTCCGAGCGCAACTCGCTTTCGCAGGTCTTGCCCTCGTCCTGAAGGTTGCAGATGGCGACGATGCGGGTTTCGCCCGGCGTGCCCTGCTCGTTCATCGCGGTCAGCAGACGCGCCTGGGTCTCCTTGCTCAGCGCCTCGATATCCTCCAGCACCAGCGTGCCGCCGCGCGCCTCTTCCATGGCAGGGATCGGGTCGTCCTGTTCCACGGGGCCGAACAGGCGCCGGGCCAGCGCGTCCTCGTCATAGGCCTGGCAGGAAATCAGCACGAATTTCTTGTTGGCCCGCGCGCCGACAGCGTGCAGCGCATGGGCCACCAGCGTCTTGCCGGTGCCCGTCTCGCCCTCGATCATCACATGGCCGTCGGCCTGGCCGAGGTCGAGGATATCCTCCTTGAGCCGCTCCATCACAGGGCTGGCGCCGATCAGCTTTTTCATCAATGCGCCGCCATCGGACAGCTCGCGGCGCAGGGCGCGGTTGTCCAGCGCCAGGCGGCGCATCGTCGTGGCCTTCTTGGCCAGTTCGGTCATGCGATCGGGATTGAACGGCTTTTCAAGGAAATCATAGGCCCCCACGCGCATCGCCTCGACCGCCATAGGCACGTCGCCATGGCCGGTGATCATGATGACCGGCAGGGCGCTGTCCTGGCTTTTCAGCTTTTTCAGGAACTGCATGCCGTCCATGCCGGGCATGCGGATATCCGTGACCACGATGCCGGGGTAATCGGTGCCGATCCCCTTCAGCGCCTCCTCGGCGCTGGCAAAGGCCTCGGTGTCATAGCCCGAAAGCGCCAGCCATTGCGAAATCGACTGCCGCATGTCCTGTTCGTCATCCACGATGGCGATCTTCATGGCCTGCGCCATTGCTCACCTCACTCCGCTGCTTCCATTTCGGCCGTATAGACGGGCAATTGCACTTCGAACACCGCGCCCCCGTCCGCCGCGTTGCGCGCGGTCAACCGTCCGCCAAAGTCGTT
The DNA here is from genome assembly GCA_009908505.1 of Alphaproteobacteria bacterium. Taxonomy (GTDB): domain Bacteria; phylum Pseudomonadota; class Alphaproteobacteria; order Rhodobacterales; family Rhodobacteraceae; genus Salibaculum. The sequence continues at coordinate 28,514 of JAAAPD010000027.1, forward strand.
CACGATGCCCGAGGAAATGGCAAGGCCCAGCCCGACCCCGTCGCCGGGCTGCTTGGTGGTGTAGAAGGGTTCGAACAGACTATCGAGATCCTCGATGCCGGGGCCATTGTCGCGCAGGCTCAGCCGGACGGTCTCGCCCTGGGCCAGCAGAATGTCCACGGCCGGATCCTCGACCAGTTTCGTGGCGTCCAGCGCGTTGCGCAACAGGTTCACGATGACCTGTTCCAGGCGTAGCCGGTCGGCCAGCACCCGCACCGGTCCATCCGGCAGCGCCTGGGTGATCGCCACATGGCGCTGGCGCAGCTGCGGTTCCATCATGGACAGCGCCGAAAGCACTGCATCCTTGACGTCAACGGGTTCCAGCGCGTCGCCGCCCTTGCGGGCATAGGACTTCAACTGCTTGGTGATCTGGCCCATTCGTTCGATCAGCCCGTCGATGCGCTGAAAGCTGGCAAGGGCCTCGTCGGGGCGGCGGCGCGACAGCAGCAGGCGCGCACCGGCCAGATAGGTCTTCATCGCCGCAAGCGGCTGGTTCAACTCGTGGCTGACCGCCGCCGACATCTCGCCCAGGGCGGCCAGTTTCGAGGTCTGCGCGACGGTCTGTTCGGCCACTTGCAGGTCCTTTTCGACCTTCTCGCGCTCGGCGATTTCCCGCTGCAGGCGGATGTTCAACTGGCGAAGCTCCGCCGATTCCCGCTGGAAGACGCGCATGCGCAACGCCGATTTCCGGCTGAACGCCCAGAAGACCAGCGACAGCAGAATCGCGAAGCCCATGATTTCCAGCGCCAGGATCGAGTTCACCCGCTCGCGCACCGACGAAAAGGTGGTAAAGCTGACCAGCCGCCAACCCTGGAAGGGCACCCGCACCTCCTGCCGCATTACACCATCGCCGCGCAGATAGGCGTCGATGGGCAGCGCCGACCAGACCGGCGCGCTGCGCAGGCCCCGTTCGATCGCCGTTTGCGGCGCCACAAGGGCCAGCGCCTCGTCCTCCATACGCCCGCGCCAGCGCGGTTCGGTCGACAGGATCACCCGCCCCTCGCTGTCGGTGACCATGACCGCGTCGGAAATGCCGGCCCAGCCGCGTTCCAGCTTGGCCAGGTCGACCTCGACGGCGACCACCCCCAGGGTGCCCGGGTTCGCCTCGATCCGGCGCGAATAGGTGAAGGCAAAACCGCCCTCCTGGCGTTCCTCGATGGTGAAGACGGTCTCGTTCGAGCGCAGCGCATTGACGAAATGCGGGGTGGCGCGCCGGTTCTCGCCCAGCCGTTCCCGCTCGGTCGCGGCCACGATACGCCCGTCGCGGTCCAGCAGCAGCAGCGAAGCCGCGCCGATTTCGTCGACGAACCCCAACAGTCGCGCGGTGGATTGCGAATAATCGCCGGAATTCAACGCCCCGATCAGCGCCGGGTCGCGCGCCAAAAGCTGCGGCACGATGGAATTGCGCTGCAATTCGCTCAGCAGGCTGGCGGAATAGAGCGCCATACGCACCTCGGCACTGCTGCGGGTGCGCTCGGTGAACCGTTCGGTCAGCAACCGGTTGGACCAGAAGATCACGATCGCGGCCACGATCAGAAGGCCGACGACCGTCAGCCGCAAGGTCCAGGCGCCGCCGGCGCGGCGGCCCGCCTCATCCATATTCATGATCATCCCCGCTCATGGTGCGAATCTAGCCCGCCGGCGCGGCGGCGTCCATCACGCGTCGGTCAGCTGACCCACCAATGTGCGGAACAGCGCCGCCCCGTCGGTGCCGCCATGCGCCGGGTCGGCGGCGCGTTCGGGATGCGGCATCATCCCCAGCACCCGGCGGTTTTCCGACAGGATCCCGGCGATATCGGCCACCGACCCGTTCGGATTGTCGCGATAGGTAAAGGCGACGCGGTCCGCGTCCCGCAGGCTGGCCAGCACCGCGTCGTCCGCGAAGTAATTGCCGTCATGATGGGCGATCGGCACGGTGATCGTATCGCCCGACGCGTAGCCTTCGGTAAAGGCGCTGTTGGCGGTTTCCACTTTCAATTCAACGGTTTTGCAGATGTACTTGAGGTTGGTATTGCGCATCAGGGCGCCGGGGAGCAGCCCGGTTTCGGTGAGCACCTGAAACCCGTTGCACACCCCCAGCACGTAACCGCCGCGATCGGCATGGGCGACCAGCGCCTTGCAGATCGGCGAATTGGCGGCGATGGCACCGCAGCGCAGGTAATCCCCGAAGGAAAATCCGCCGGGCACCGCCACGAGATCCACCCCGTCTGGCAGGCCGTTGTCCTTGTGCCAGACCGCGGTGACATCCGCCCCCGCCCGGCGCAGGGCCACGGCCATGTCGCGGTCGCAGTTGGACCCCGGAAATTGCAGAACAGCGGCTTTCATGGTCGACTCCTTCGCTCGTTGGTCAGGGGCATACAGTTTCTGGCGCGCAAGTCCACGGCCCTAGTCGGGAAAATCGGTTATGACGGCGATGCCGGGCGGTGTCGGCCCGTCGAAGGCGGCCAGTTCGGCGCTGGCATCGGCCAGCGCGACCCGGCGCGTGACCAGCGGCGACAGGTCCAGCCCCGCCCCTTCGATGAACTGCAGTAGCGACGGGTAGCGCCAAGCGGGCATGCCCCGCGTGCCGAAGACAGCCAATTGCCCCGAATATAGCGCATCCATCGGGATCGGCATGGTCAGGTGATCGCCCGCCGGCATCCCCACCTGCACCATGCGGCCAAGCTTGCGCAGGGATTTCAGGGCGTTGGCGGTGGTTTCCGGGATACCCAGCGCCTCGATGGCCAGGTCGGCGCCGCCCCCCGTCGCTGCGCGCACCGCCTCGGCCGGGTCGCCGTCGCGGGCGTCGATCACAACATCCGCGCCCAGCCGCGTGGCCTCGGCCAGTTTTTCGGGGACGACATCGACCACGGCAACCTTCGCTCCAAGCCCCTTGGCCAGGAGCAGGGCCGACATGCCGATGCCGCCGCCGCCGAAGATCGCCAGCCATTCGCCGGGCCGCAGGGCCGCGCGCCCCGTCAGCGCATGCCAGGCGGTGGTGACGCGGCAGCCCAGCGCCGCGGCCAGTGCCGGGTCCAGCCCCTCGGGCAGCGCGGTCAGGTTGTGATCGGCATGGGGCACGGCGATCAGTTCGGCGAAAGAGCCCGCGCAGGTGAAGCCCGGCACCACCTGCCCCGCGCAGACCGTCTGGTTGCCCGCCGCGCAGTCGGGGCAGGCCCCGCAGGCCAGGATGAATGGCGCGATCACCCGGTCGCCGACCCGCCAACGCGACACGTCGCGGCCCACGGCCACCACCTCGCCGCAATATTCATGGCCGGGGATATGCGGCAAGGGCAGCGGATCGCCCCCGGCCCAAGCATGCCAGTCACTTCGGCAAATGCCCGAGGCCAGCACCCGGCAGACCACGCCATCGGCTGGACATTCCGGGTCCGGCCAGTCCTCGATGCTCAGCGGCTGGCGCAGTTCGCGCAGGACCGCCGCGCGCATCAGTCGATCTCGATCCGGTAGCTTTCGATCACCGTGTTCGCGAGCAGCTTCTCGCACATCTCGGTCACGGTGGCCTCGCTGGTGCCATCGGCCAGGTCCAGCTCGATCACCTTGCCCTGGCGCACGCCCGCGACCCCGTCGAAGCCCAGCGCGCCCAGCGCGTGGCGCACGGCCTCGCCCTGCGGATCCAGAACGCCTTGTTTCAGCATGACGGTGACTTTGGCTTTCATCGGCGGCTATCCTTCTAGTTGATCAGCGTCGGCTTGGGATGGGCGGAATTGGCAGGCAGAACGCCCAGCCGGCGCGCCACCTCGGTATAGGCATCGGTCAGGTTGCCCAGGTCGCGGCGGAACACGTCCTTGTCCAGCTTCTTGCCGGTCTCGACATCCCACAGGCGGCAGCTGTCGGGGCTGATCTCGTCGGCCACCACAAGGCGCATGAAATCGTTATCCCAGATGCGGCCGATCTCGATCTTGAAATCCACCAGCTTGATGCCGACCCCGTGCATCACGCCCGACATGAAATCATTGACCCGCAGCGCGAGGGCGATGATGTCGTCCAGGTCCTGCTGCGTGGCCCAGCCGAAGGCGACGATGTACTCCTCGGGCACCAGCGGGTCGCCCAGGGCATCGTCCTTGTAGGAATATTCCACGATCGGACGCGGCAGCGGGGTGCCCTCTTCGAGGCCCAGCCGCTTGGCCATGGACCCGGCGGCGAAATTGCGTACGATGACTTCCAGCGGGATGATCTCGACCTGGCGCACCAGCTGTTCGCGCATGTTCAGGCGCTTGATGAAATGGGTCGGCACGCCGATATTCATCAGCCCGGTCATGAAGAATTCGCTGAGGCGGTTGTTCAGCACGCCCTTGCCGTCGATCACGTCCACCTTCTCGGCGTTGAAGGCGGTGGCGTCATCCTTGAAATACTGCACGAGCGTTCCCGGTTCGGGGCCTTCGTAGAGGACCTTCGCCTTGCCTTCGTAAATCTTCTTGCGACGTGCCATGCTGTCTCCGTGTGCGCCACCCGGCCCGGTATGGGATGCGGCATGTGCGCCTCTTACGGCAAGCCCCACTTGCGGGCAAGCCTTCCAGCGGGCATATCAGGTATCAAACACCCGCCCGGATTCCTGCAAAGACGAGGTTCGCCCCATGTCCACCTTCGATGATCGCGAAAACGCCTTCGAAAACAAGTTCGCCCATGACGCCGAGATGCAGTTCAAGGCCGAGGCACGCCGCAACAAGCTGGTCGGCCTTTGGGCCGCCGAGCTGCTGGGCAAGTCCGGCGATGACGCCGAGGCCTATGCCCGCGAAGTCGTGAAGGCCGATTTCGAAGAGGCCGGACACGAGGATGTCTATCGCAAGCTGGCGGGCGATTTGGGCGACAAGGCCGACGAGGCGACGATCCGCGCCAAGATGGCCGAATGCCTCAAGGAAGCCAAGGCGCAGATCGTGTCAGAGGTCTGATCGGCCCGCCCATGACTGTTGCGACGGGGCCGGGTCGTCGGCCCCGATTGCGGACCGGTTAGGCGCGGCGCAGCCGCCCTCAAGACGATCTTGCAGGGAATTCAATTGATCCCCATGCGCGCCCGTGCCATCCGCGGGCATCCTGACCCCATGCCGGAGCATCCAATGTCCACCAATGCCCTGTCCCGCCTTCTGGAAACCCGCGACTGGCTGTTGGCCGACGGGGCCACGGGGACCAACCTGTTCAACATGGGGCTGCAATCGGGCGACGCGCCGGAATTCTGGAATCTGGATCACCCCGACCGGATCCGCAAACTCTATGCCGACGCGGTCGAGGCCGGGTCCGACCTGTTCCTGACCAATTCCTTCGGCGGCAACGCCTCGCGGCTGGCACTGCATGACGGACAGTCCCGCGTGGGCGAGTTGAACCGCGCAGCCGCCGCGCTGGGACGCGAGGTGGCCGATGCCGCCGGGCGCGACGTGATCGTGGCAGGCTCGGTCGGCCCAACCGGCGAGATCATGGCGCCCATGGGCAGCCTGACCCACGAGATCGCGGTCGAGATGTTCCATGAACAGGCCGAGGCCCTGAAAGACGGCGGCGTCGATGTGCTCTGGGTCGAGACCATCAGCGCCCCCGAGGAATTCAAGGCCGCCGCCGAGGCCTTTGCCAAGGCCGACATGCCATGGTGTGGGACCATGAGTTTCGACACCGCCGGGCGGACTATGATGGGCCTGACCAGCGCCGATATGGTCAAGCTGGTGGGCAAGCTGCCCAACCCGCCGCTGGCCTTCGGGGCCAATTGCGGGGTCGGCGCGTCGGACCTGCTGCGCACCGTGCTGGGATTTGCCGCCGCCGGGCCAGAGGCGCCGATGATCGCCAAGGGCAATGCCGGCATCCCGAAATACGTCGATGGTCACATCCACTATGACGGCACGCCGGACCTGATGGGCGATTATGCTGTGCTGGCCCGCGATTGCGGCGCCACCATCATCGGCGGCTGCTGCGGCACCACGCCCGAGCACCTGCGCACCATGCGCCATGCGCTGGAAACCCGGCCCCGGGGCAAGAGGCCAACGCTGGACCAGATCGCCACCGCGCTTGGCGGGTTTTCCTCGGCCGTGGATGGCACCGAAGAGGGCGCCGCCACCCCGAGCCCGCGCCGCGGTGGACGCCGCCGCCGGGGCTGAGGCACCGGGCCCCCGTGATCAGAACAGGCTGGGCTGCTGCGGCGTGTCCAGCGGCACCTCGAACAGGTCGCTGCGCAAGGCCGGCATCTCGCGCGCCAGACCCAGCCGCGCGCAGGCGGCCCGGAACCGCGACCGGTAGAGCGTGGCCCATGTCCCCTGCCCGGTCATCCGCCGCCCGAACTCCGCATCGTAGTCCTGACCGCCATGCAGGTCGCGCACCCGCCGCATGACCTTGCCCGCGCTGTCCGGAAACCTGTCTTCGATCCAGTTCCGGAACAGCCCCGCCACCTCGCGCGGCAAGCGCAGCGGGATCATCGAGGCCGACACCGCCCCGGCCTGCGCGCCGGCCTCCAGGATCGCCTCCAATTCGTGATCCGTGAGCCCGGGCACAAGGGGCGACGCACAGATGCGCACCGGCACCCCGGCCCCGGCCAGACGTTCGATCACCTGCAAGCGCCGCGCCGGCGTGGGCACGCGCGGCTCCATCGCCCGGGACACCGCGCGGTCCAGCGTGGTCACCGACACCCCGACGGCGCAAAGCCCCTGCGCGGCCATGTCCGACAGCAGGTCGATGTCGCGTTCGATCAGGCTGCCCTTGGTCACGATCCCGACCGGGTGGCGGAACCGGCGCAACACCTCAAGAACCTCGCGCATCAGGGCATGGGTCGCCTCGATGGGCTGGTAGGGATCGGTATAGGTGCCTATGGCGATGGTTGCCGGCCGATAGGCGCGGCGCCGCAATTCCCGTTCCAGGACCGCCGCGATGCCCGGCCGCGCCACCAGCCGGGTTTCGAAATCCAGCCCCGGCGACAGGCCCAGCCACGCATGACCCGGCCGCGCGAAACAATAGACGCAGCCATGTTCGCACCCCCGGTAGACATTGACCGAACGGTCGAAGGACAGATCTGGCGATGAATTGCGCGTGATCGCAGAGCGGGGCCGTTCTTGCGCCACCTGCGTGCGCAGTACAGGCGCGGGCTCGTCCACGGGCCAGCCATCATCGACGCGCACCCGCGCATAGGGCTCGAAACGGCCCACGGCATTGTCCAGCGCCCCGCGCCCCCGCGCCTCACCGTTTGCCTGCGGCTTGTCGGAAATCTCCATGCGCACAACATGAACAAAACGGGAACTTTTGAAAACCCCTCACGATGACCGCGCAGTAATTTCATTTGCCTTTAAGTCGTTTGACGGGCACTCCATGTCGCAATCGGCCCAGACCGGGTGCGGCGTTTCGGCGCAAATCTCGGGCAAGCTGCGATCAATGAGGGATCCCCCATGTCGGACGAAGAAGACATCATCCTGGCCGACCTCGACGACGAGGAACTCGTGGAACAGATGTTCGACGACCTTTACGACGGTCTCAAGGAAGAGATCGAGGAAGGCGTCAACATCCTGCTGGAACGCGGATGGGCGCCCTACCGCATCCTGACCGAGGCGCTGGTCGGCGGCATGACCATCGTGGGCAAGGATTTCCGCGACGGTATTCTTTTCGTTCCCGAGGTGCTGCTGGCCGCCAACGCGATGAAGGGCGGCATGGCCATCCTGAAACCGCTACTCGCCGAGACCGGCGCCCCGCGCATGGGTTCGATGGTGATCGGCACGGTCAAGGGCGACATCCACGACATCGGCAAGAACCTGGTGTCGATGATGATGGAAGGCGCCGGGTTCGAAGTGGTCGATATCGGCATCAACAACCCGGTCGAGAACTACCTCGAGGCGCTCGAAGAACACAAGCCCGATATCCTCGGCATGTCGGCGCTGCTGACCACCACAATGCCCTACATGAAGGTCGTGATCGACACGATGATCGAACAGGGGCTGCGCGATGACTATATCGTGCTGGTGGGCGGCGCCCCCCTGAACGAGGAATTCGGCAAGGCGATCGGCGCCGACGCCTATTGCCGGGATGCCGCGGTGGCCGTGGAAACCGCCAAGGACTACGTGGCGCGCAAGCACAACCAGATGGCCGCGGGCTGAGGCCGCGACCTGGCTGGATTTTCGCGGCCTCGCCCCGACACGGGCGGGGCCGTTTTGCATCGGGGGCCCGAATGGACGACCGCAAGCTCACGGAAACCGGCCTGCCCGCGCAGGGCCAGGGCGGCGTGCTGCTACTGGCCTGCGGGGCGCTGGCGCGGGAAATCCTGGCGCTGATCCGGGCCAATGGCTGGTCCCACATGGACCTGCACTGCCTGCCGGCCATTTTGCACAACACCCCAGAAAAGATCACCCCGGCCGTGATCGCCGCCGTGGAAAAGCACCGTGCCGACTACGACCGCATCTTCGTGGTCTATGCTGATTGCGGCACCGGCGGCGCCTTGCAGCGCGCCTGCGCCGATCTCGGGGTCGCGATGGTCCCCGGCCCGCACTGCTATGCCTTCTTCGAGGGCAATGACAGCTTTGCCGCCAAGGCCGATGACAATGTCACCAGCTTCTACCTGACGGATTTCCTGGCCCGGCAGTTCGACGCCTTCGTCACGAAACCGCTGGGCCTGGACCGGCACCCGGACCTGCGCGACATGTATTTCGGCCATTACGAGAAACTGGTCTACCTCGCCCAAACCGATGACCCGGCCCTGACCGAAACCGCGCGGGCCTGTGCCGACAAACTCGGGCTGAAATTCGAGCGCCGCTTCACCGGCTATGGCGATCTTGCCACGGAGCTCGCAAAACAGGCCTGACCATCAAGCCGGGCGATTGAGCGTTCGGTGCGGGCACGCCGGACGGCGGGCGTGGCGTCATTGACCCAAGGGGGCGACGCGCGGCGTCACGCCGTCGCCGCCACGCCGCGAATCCGTTCGATCATGGCCCGCAACCCGTTTGATCGCTGCGCCGACAGGTGTTCGGTCAGCTGCAACCGGCCCAGTTCGGCCCGGGCATCGACCCTCTCGACCTCTTCCACCGGGACGCCGTTGTATAGCGCGGCCAATATCGCGATCAGCCCGCGCACGATCATCGCGTCGCTGTCACCGCGAAACGAAAACACGCCCGCCTCGACATTGGGCACCAGCCAGACCTGGCTGGCGCAGCCTTCGACCTTGGTGGCGGGCACTTTCAACGCCGGGTCCAGTGGATCCATCGCCTTTCCCATGTCGATCACATGAGCATAGCGATCCTCCCAGTCGTCCAGGAAATCGAAGGTTTCGACGATCTCTTCAAAGGCGTCCGTGGCCATTGCGCGCTCCTTCTTCGGTCGCCCGTCATGTAAGCCGCCTGCCCCGGCACGTCCAGTGGGCGCTTTTCACGCGGGCAAAGCTGCGCTAAGCCTTTTGCAGGGAAAGACTTGGGGACAGCACATGCGGCGCGGCCTTCTTCTGACAGCATTGATCTTTGCCACCACCTCGGGCTGCGCCCGGCTGGCCGACAGCCCGGTGAACCCGCTGAACTGGTTTGGCGGCGGCGGCGGCGCGCAACAGGTCGCCGCCGATCCGGCCGAGCGGCGCCCGCTTGTGCCCGAAACCCGCCGCCAGGTGACCGTGGACCAGCGCGTGCCGGTGCAGACCATCACCGCGCTGACGATCGACCGCACGCCCTATGGCGCCATCGTCACCGCGACCGGCCGGACCGACATTCAAGGCTATTTCAACGCCGAACTGGTGCCGGTCTCGACCGACGGCGGCACGCTGACGCTGGAACTGCGCGCCGAGGCCCCGCCGGCCTTCACCGCGATGGGCCCGGCCCGCAGCCGGCAGATTACCGTGGCCTACACGCTGGACCGGGCCGACCTGGCCGCGATCCGCACCGTCCGCGTCACCGGGGTGGAAAACAGCCGCAGCGCGCGCCCCTAGGCCGGGCGGATCGCGGCGCTAGATCGCCCGCGCCACGACCTTCTGGCCCTGCACCACAAGGCCGATTTCTCCGTCGCACAGCCGCAGCGCATCGGCGCCGAACACCTCCTTGCGCCAGCCCCTGAGCGCGGGCACGTCCCGTTCCCCCGCAGCCAGCGCATCGAGATCGGCGGAACTGGCGATCAGTTTCTGCGCCACGCCCTCGCCCTCGGCCTTGGCCTTGAGCAGGACGCGCAGCATGTCCGCCAGGGCCGGGTTCACCTGCAGTTTCTCGCGGCTGCGGTCGGGTTTGGGCATGTCCTCGGGGTCGGTTTCCAGCCCGGCCTTGACCGCGTGCAGGATGCCTTCGGCGATCTCGCCGCGCCGGGCCTCGCGCAGCAGCAGGCGCGAGCGGGACAGGTCCTTGTCCGATTGTGGCTTGGTCGAGGCCAGCTCGACCAGCGCATCATCCTTGAAGACCCGGTTGCGGGGAATGTTGCGCGCCTGGGCATAGCCTTCGCGGAACCGCGCCAGTTCCCGCACCACCGCCAGGAACTTGCCCGAACTGTTGCGCGTCTTGATCCGCTTCCAGGCCTCGCCCGGGTCGACCCGGTAGGTGGCCGGGTCCTGAAGCACGGCCATTTCCTCGGCCACCCATTTGCGGCGCCCCGACCGGGCAATCTGGCGGTCCAGTTCCTCGTAGATCACCCGCAGATGGGTCACGTCGGCCAGGGCATATTTCTTCTGCGCCTCGGTCAGCGGGCGGCGCGACCAGTCGGTGAACCGGCTGGATTTGTCCAGCGACGCCTTGGCGATCTTGCGCACAAGGGTTTCATACCCCACCTGCTCGCCGAATCCGCAGACCATGGCCGCCACCTGCGTGTCGAACAGCGGTTCGGGGATGATCCCGGCATCCACGTGGAAAATCTCCAAGTCCTGGCGCGCGGCATGGAACACCTTGACCACGCCATGATCCCGGAAAAGATCGTAGAGCGGGTCCAGCGTCAGCCCGTCGGCCAACGGATCGACCAGCACCGCGTGCGCATCGCCCTCGCCCGGATAGGCCAGCTGCACAAGGCACAGCTTGGAATAATAGGTCCGCTCGCGCAGGAACTCGGTATCGACGGTGACATAGGGGTGGTTGGCGGCCTCGGCGCAGAAAGCGGCAAGGTCCTCGGTCTTGGTAATGGTTTTCATGGCATTGCCTTAGCCTTTTTTTGCGGGGACCGAAAGCCAGGGCAGGAAGATGGGCGTCCGGTCCCCCGACGCAAAGCGCCGCAGCACCGCGGGGTAGAGCCGGTGTTCCTGTTCCAGAACCCGCGCGGCCAGGCTGTCGGGCGTGTCGGCCGGGCGGACCGGCACCCGCGCCTGCCCCAGGATCGGGCCGCCATCGAGTTCCGCAGTCACCTCGTGCACGCTGCAACCGGCTTCGGCATCGCCGGCCGCCAATGCGCGGGCATGCGTATGAAGCCCCTTGTATTTCGGCAGCAGCGAGGGATGGATGTTCAGCATCTTCCCGGCGTAGCGGGTGATGAAAAGCGGCGTCAGGATGCGCATGAATCCGGCCAGGCACAGGATATCCGGAGCGTGGGGATCAATGGCTGAAACGAGCGCATTTTCAAAAGCTTCCCGATCGCCCTTGAAGTCGCGATGATCGACGACGTCCGCCGGGATGCCGCGGTCGCGTGCCTTTTGCAGCCCGCCCGCATCTGGGACATTGGACAGCACCAGGCAGGGCCGCGCGGGATGATCGCCCACCATGCTGTCAGCCAGCGTCACCATGTTGGACCCGCCGCCGGAAATCAGGATCGCGACCCGTTTGGTCAAAGAAGAGCGCCCTCGTAGCGCACGCCTGCGCCGTTCGTGACCCGGCCAAGTTCGACCACGGTTTCACCCTCGCCCGCCAGGATCGCCGCGATGCGCTGTGCCTCGTCCTCGGCCACGACGACCACCATGCCGATGCCGCTGTTGAAGGTCTTGAGCATCTCGGCCGCGTCCATCCCGCCCTGCCCGGCCAGAAAGCGGAAGACCGGCGGTACCTCCCAGGCATCGAGGTTCACGTCGGCGCCCAGCCCCTCGGGCAGGACCCGCGGCAGGTTCTCTGTCAGCCCACCGCCGGTGATATGGGCCAGGCCATGCACGCCGCCCGCCCGGATCGCGGCCAGCACCTGTGTCACATAAAGCCGGGTGGGCGCCAGAAGCGCCGCGCCCAGCGTGCCCTCGGCCCAGGGGCAGGGATCGCCCCAGCCCAGGCCCGATTGTTCGACCACCCGGCGCACCAGCGAATAGCCGTTGGAATGCACCCCGTTGCTGGTCAGGCCCAACAGCACATCGCCTGCGGCCACGTCGGCGGGCAGCGCCGCGCCCCGTTCCATCGCGCCCACGGCAAAACCGGCAAGGTCGAAATCCCCGGCCGGATACATGCCCGGCATTTCCGCTGTCTCGCCGCCGATCAGGGCACAGCCGCTGTCCGCGCAGCCCTTGGCGATGCCCTCGATCACCCGGGCGGCGGCATCCAGGTCCAGCTTGCCCGTGGCGAAGTAGTCGAGAAAGAACAGAGGCTCGGCGCCCTGGCAAACCAGGTCGTTGACGCACATGGCGACAAGGTCGATGCCGACGCCGTCCATCTCACCGGTATCGATGGCGATGCGCAGCTTGGTGCCCACCCCGTCGGTCGCGGCCACCAGCACAGGATCGTCGTATCCGGCGGCCTTCAGGTCGAACAGCCCGCCGAAACCGCCCAGCCCGGCCATGACGCCCGCACGGTTGGTGCGTTTGGCCGCGGGCTTGATCCGGTCGACCAGTGCGTTTCCTGCGTCGATATCCACCCCGGCATCCGCATAGGTCAGCCCATTGCCCTTGCCATTGCCCTTGTCCGTCATTTCGCGCCTGCTCCTGCCCTGCATCGTGCGCCACGCGATAGCCTGATTTCTAACGCGGGGCAACGGCGGGGTTGACCTGTGCTTTCGCGTCACCATGTTGCATCAAAGAATTCTAATGTTTGAAAGGAACGAACATGACCTCGCAAACGCCCTCTCCCGTCGTCCGCGCCTTTTTCGACCGGCCGACCGGCAGCCTGCAATACGTCTTTCATGACCCGAAGACGCGGCGTGCGGCCATCGTGGACCCGGTCTGGAACTACTACCCCGAGGCCGGCGCCGTCAGCACGCAGAGCGCCGATGAGATCCTTGCCCATGTGCAGGCCGAAGGGCTGACCGTCGACTGGATACTGGACACCCACCCCCATGCCGACCATTTCAGCGCCGGACCCTACCTGAAAGAGAAGCTGGGCGCGCCCCATGGCATCGGGGAAAAGGTGACCGGCGTGCAAAAACTATGGCAGGACCTCTACAACCTGCCCGACCTGGCCACCGATGGCGGCCAGTGGGACCGGCTCTTTGCTGCAGGAGAGGAGTTCATGGTCGGCGAGATCCCCGTGAAAGTCATGTTCTCGCCCGGACACACGCTGGCCTCGATCACCTATGTGGCGGGGGATGCGGCCTTCGTCCATGACACGCTGATGATGCCCGCCTCGGGCACCAGCCGCGCGGATTTCCCGGGCGGCAGCACCGAGGATCTGTGGAATTCCATCCGCGCGATCCTGGACCTGCCGGGGCAGACCCGACTTTACGTCGGGCATGACTACCCCACCCCCGGGGTGGCGCCGCAATACATGGCCACGGTAGCCGAGCACCGGCTTAGCAACCGTCACGTCAAGGACGGCATCGGCAAGGCCGAATTCATCACCACGCGCGACGCGCGCGACCAGACCCTGAAATTGCCCGCGCGGATGCTCGAGGCGCTTCAGGTCAATATCCGGGGCGGCCGCCTGCCCGAGGCCGAAGCGGACGGCCACACCTATCTGAAGAAGCCCATCGGCCGGTTCGACCCGCGTTGAACTATCGGTGTTGACGCGCCAGCCCTTTTCAGCGTAGCGGAAGGGCTGGCGGGCCTGTAGCTCAATTGGTTAGAGCAGAGCGCTCATAACGCTTTGGTTGCGGGTTCAAGTCCTGCCGGGCCTACCACCGCCGAAATCGCGAAGATGATTATCGGCGGCTTGCGCAAAGCGCGTTTGCCAGCGGCGAATGCGCAGCGGCACCCCCGGCGGCAGGGCGCGCAGAGCCTGGGCCCCGCCCCCTATCGCGGCAGAACGATATCCACGCGCAACCCGCCCAGCGCCTCGCTGTCCTCCAGCCGCAGGGTGCCGCCATGGCTGCGGGCGATATCGGCCACGATGGCCAGGCCCAGCCCGACGCCGGACCCTTGATCCTGGTTGCGCGACGGGTCCAGCCGGGTGAAGGGGCGCACCGCGTCCTCGCGTGCGCCCGGTGGGATGCCCGGACCGTTATCCTCGACCGAGAATCGCACCGCCCGCAGGCTGACCTGCACGCTCAGCCGCGCCTTGTCGCCGTAGCGCAGCGCGTTGCCGATCAGGTTTTCCAGCGCGCGCCGGATGGCCATGGGGCGCAGCTGCACCTCTTCCCCGTCGCCGATCATCTCGCCTTCGTCCACGGCTTGGTCCATGCGCGCGGCATCGGCCAGTACCTGGTCGGCCAGCGCCACGGGGTCCACCGGGCTGCGCTCGTCCTCGGCCGCGCCGCGGGCATAATCCAGAAAGGCGTCCAGCAGGCGTTCCATGTCCGCGACATCGCGGGTCAGCGGCGCGACGTCATCATCCTCCAGCAGACCCAACCCCAGCTTGAGCCGCGTCAGGGGCGTGCGCAGGTCATGCGAAATCCCCGACAGCATCAGCGTGCGCGCCTGGGTCTGGCGTTCCAGCCGGGCCCGCATGTCGAGGAAGGCATGCCCGGCGGCGCGCACCTCGTTTGCGCCGGTCGGGGTATAGGGGATCACCCGCCCGCGGCCGTATTCGGCCGAGGCATTGGCCAGCCGCTTTATCGGGCGCAGCTGGTTGCGCAGGTAGATATAGGCGATCACCGTCATCAGCACGCCCAGGAACACCATGAGCACCAGCAACTGGTGCGGGTTCGAGGCCGACACCCGCCGCCGGTCGAACCCCACGGACATCGGCCCGTGATCGGTTTCGATCCACAACAGGACGCGCCGGTCATCGGGCAGCAGGATCGGCCCCACCTGCGGCAGCCCCGCGCGCAGCACCCGGCGCAGGACCAGGCCGGAAAAATCGTACCAGCGCCGTTGATCGGCTTCGGGCAGGTCCGGGTCCGGCAGGCGCACGTCCAGCGCCAGCGCCGGGGCGATGCCGTCTATGGCCGATTGCGCCGCCGCCCGGTCGGCGGTCGCGTTCACCGTGTCGGTCAGGTAGGTCAGGTCATAAAGGACGGACCGGGTCATCTGCTCGGTCACGTCCTCGAAATGGCGCTGGATGAAGGCGACCGAGATCGTCAGTTGCAGCGTGATCACCGGCAGGATCAGGATCAGCGCGGCCCGGCCATAAAGGCCGCGGGGCATGTATCGTTTGAGCCACTGGAACATCATGGGCTAAGGCTATCCCCGGGGCGCGGCGAAGGGAACGCAAGATGCAGGATGAACTGGAAAAACCGCGGCCGGGCGTCCCGGTGGACCTGGCCGAGGGGCTGGCCATGGTGCTGGGGCCGAACCCGTCGCCCATGACCCATTGGGGCACCAATACCTACCTGCTGGGTGACAGCCGCCTGGCGGTGATCGACCCCGGCCCCGACGATCCGCGTCACCGGGCCGCCTTGCGGACGGCGATCGCCGGGCGCCCGGTCAGCCATATCCTGGTGACTCATGCCCATCTGGACCATTCGCCCCTTGCCCGCCCGCTGTCGCGCGAGACCGGCGCGCCGGTTCTGGCCTTCGGCGATGCACGGTCCGGGCGCAGCGCGGTGATGCAGGACCTCGCCCGGTCCGGCCTGGTGGGTGGCGGCGAAGGTGTCGATACGGGCTTCTGCCCGGACGAAATTCTGGCCGATGGCGACCGGATCGCCGGTGACGGCTGGGCCCTGCGGGCACTGCACACGCCCGGCCACATGGGCAATCACCTGTGCTTTTTGTGGGAGGACAGCGCCTTCAGTGGCGATCACGTCATGGGCTGGGCCAGTTCGCTGGTCTCGCCCCCCGATGGCGACCTGACGGATTTCATGGCCGGCTGCGCCAGACTGGCCGCCACGGGGGTTGCGCGGCTTTGGCCCGGCCACGGCGCACCGGTCGCCGATGGCCAGGCCCGCATCGCCGAGCTGATCGCCCACCGCATGGCGCGCGAGGCGCAGATCCGCGCCGCCCTGGACGAGGCCCCCGGCACGGCCGCCGAGATCACCAGGCGGGTCTATACCGACGTGCCCCCGGCCCTGCTGGTGGCCGCTGAACGCAACGTCCTGGCCCACCTGATCGACCTGTCCGGGCGCGGCCTGGCACGGCCCGAAACGCCCCTGACGGCCTCGGCGCGTTTCGCCGTCGCCGGATAGTGCGGGCCCTGTCAAAAAACTGAAAGGAACCCTCTGGACGCGCCAGAATCCTGTTGCTATACGCGCCTTCGTGTTCCGGCGTAGCTCAGCGGTAGAGCAGTTGACTGTTAATCAATTGGTCGTAGGTTCGATCCCTACCGCCGGAGCCAAAATTTCCTGACAAGATACGGATTGTCCTGCTTATGGCGGGGCGGTTGTCATGAATTTGCCATATTTGCGCCTCATTTCGGCCGATTTGGTCTGTTGGGCTGGAGAAACGGCCCGACAAGAGGCCGCCAGGCAGAGACCCAGAGGCAGAGCAGGTTCACGTTATGGCAAAGGACAGTTCCACCCGGCCGACCCCGCCGTCGTCCCGTATCCCCTCCAGCACGGGCACACGGCGCAGGCCGGGCCCTCCGAAACCCGTGGTCTTCCGGGACTTCGCCAGCATCTGATCTTATGATGGGTCGCGGGTCCGTAATGCAAAACCCCGACGCCACTTTCGACGGATCGGCACTGACGCTGCGTGGCCTTCTCCCTCCGCGCCGCGCCATGTCGATCCGATTTTCTCGAGGCCGGAACAAACAGAACCTGACGGTGGCCGAGCGGTCCCGCAAACTCTAGGCATGGGACCGGGTGCGCCGGATCGGCCGGGCCTTGCCGAGCCACTGGCGTGGGGCTTTGCGCCCCGCCCAAGGCAGGCTATGAAACATCATGCGACTACTTGCGACCCTTTGCGCCCTTGTTCTTCTGACCGCCTGTGGTGGTGCCCCGCCGGGCCCCGAGACCCGCAAGGTCGCGCCGGTCGCACTCTATCCCGGGGAAACCCCTCAAATGCGGGCATTGGTGCAAGAATACGCCGCGGTGCATGACATCCCCGAGGCGCTGCTGCACCGTGTCATCCAGCGCGAAAGCGACTATCGCCCGGACGCCCGCAACGGCCCCTATTGGGGTCTGATGCAGATCCTGCCGGAAACCGCCGCGCAAATGGGCCATTCCGGCCCGCCCGAGACCTTGCTGGACGCCGAGACCAACCTGACATATGCCGGGCGCTACCTGAAAGGGGCCTGGCGGGTGGCCGATGGCGATATCGACGCCGCTGTCATGTGGTATGCGCGCGGCTATTACTACGAGGCCCGCGACCGCTGCCTGCTGGTCGAGACTGGGTTGCGCGACCGCGAGGTGGCCCGGCACTGCCGCGCTTGAGGCCCGGATGCGCGTGACCTAGCGTGGGGCCATGACGCCGGAAATCGTGATCCTTGCCCTTGGCATCCTGTTCCTGGCCGGCCTCGCGCTGGATGCGGTGGGGCACGTGGTGCATGTGCCGCGCGTGACGCTGCTGATCCTACTGGGGGTGCTGGTCGGCCCGCCGGGGCTGGACTGGCTGCCCATCGACATCCATTCGGCGCACGAGGTGCTGGCGCCCACGGCGCTGACCATGGTGGCCTTCTTGATGGGCGGCAGCCTGGACCGCGGCACGCTGGCCGCCCAGGGCCGGGCGATCCTGGCGCTGTCGGTGGTGCTTGTCCTGGTCACGGCGGCGGTGGTCGGGCTGGGGCTTTGGGCCATGGGGCTGCCGCTGGGGGCGGCGCTGCTGCTCGCGGGCATCTCGACCGCGACCGCCCCGGCGGCGACGCTCGACGTGATCCGGCAGGCCGGCGCCCAGGCCACGCCCTTCGGCAAGCTGCTTGTCGGGATCGTGGCCATCGACGATGCCTGGGGGCTGCTGGCCTTTTCGCTGTTGCTGACGCTGGCGGCCACAGTCGGCGGCAATGGGGACGCGCAGGCGCTGGTCCATGCGGGCTACGAGATCGGCGGCGCGGTGCTTCTGGGTCTTGTCGTCGGGCTGCCCGGCGCGGTTCTCAGCGGCCGGATCAAACCGGGTGAGCCGACCCTGATCGAGGCGCTGGGGCTGGTCTTCCTGCTAGCCGGGCTGGCCCTTCTGGCAGACGTGTCCTTCTTGATCGCCGGGATGACGGCGGGCGCAGTGATCGCCAACCTGGCGCGCCACCATGAACGCCCCTTTCACGAGATCGAGCGCATCGAATGGCCCTTCCTGCTTCTGTTCTTCGTCATGGCGGGCGCGTCGCTGGACATCTCGGCGCTGATGGCCGCGGGCTGGGCGGGGTTGGCCTACATGGTCCTGCGGGCGATGGGCCGGGTGCTGGGGGGCGCCCTGGGTGGGCCGCTGGCGGGCATGACACCCCGCCGGGGCGCGCGTACCGCCGCCGCCCTGCTGCCCCAGGCCGGGGTGGCGGTGGGCATGGCCCTGGTCGCGGCCGAGCGGTTTGCGCAGATGGGCGAGATCGTCCTTGCCGTCACCATTGCCTCGACCGTGGTCTTCGAGGTGGCCGGACCGCCCCTGACCCAATGGGCATTGGCAAAGGAAAACCGCCCGGACCGTTAGGTCCGGGCGGCAACAAACTCCTGAATTTTCTTCGCGCTCAGCCGACCAGTTCGAGGCCGGAGAAGAAGAAGGCGATTTCTTCGGCGGCGGTGTCCGGCGCGTCGGAGCCGTGGACCGAGTTTTCACCGACCGACTCGGCGAACTCGGCGCGGATGGTGCCCGGCGCCGCATCGGCGGGGTTCGTCGCGCCCATGACTTCGCGGTTCTTGGCAATGGCGCCTTCGCCTTCCAGCACCTGCACGACGACCGGGGCCGAGGCCATGAAATCGGTCAATTCGTCGAAGAAGGGACGCTCGGCGTGGACGGCGTAGAACTGGCCGGCCTGGGCCTTGGTCAGCTGGATCCGCTTCTGGGCGACGATACGCAGACCGGCCTCTTCGAACTTGGCATTGATCTTGCCGGTCAGGTTGCGGCTGGTTGCGTCGGGCTTGATGATCGACAGGGTGCGTTCGGTGGCCATGGGTCTTTCCTCGATGGTCGGTGTGAATATCGCCGCGCCGATAGCATGGGGGGTGCGGCTTGAAAAGGTGCGATTGACGCGCCGCGCCGGCTCTGGCACCCCCTGCCCCATGCTACGGATCGAGGACATCTCCTATTCGGTCGAGGGCCGCCCCCTGATCGAGAATGCCAGCGCGGTCATCCCCACCGGCCACAAGGTCGGTGTCGTGGGCCGCAACGGCACGGGCAAGACCACGCTGTTCCGCCTGATCCGGGGCGAGCTGACGCTGGAAACCGGTCGGATCGACCTTCCCAATGGGGCCCGGATCGGCGGTGTCAGCCAAGAGGTTCCCGGCTCGGACACCTCGCTGCTGGACACGGTGCTAGCGGCCGATACCGAGCGCCTGGCCCTGATGGAAGAGAACAGCGACGATCCGTCCCGCATCGCCGACATCCAGACACGGTTGGCCGATATCGACGCCTGGTCGGCCGAGGCGCGGGCCAGCGCGATCCTCAAGGGGCTGGGCTTTACCGATGCCGAGCAGCGCATGCCCTGTTCGGCCTTCTCTGGCGGCTGGCGGATGCGCGTGGCCCTGGCCGCCGTGCTGTTTTCCGCCCCCGACCTGCTGCTGCTGGACGAGCCGACCAACTATCTCGATCTCGAAGGGGCGCTGTGGCTGGAAAGCTACCTTGCGAAATATCCCCACACGGTGCTGGTGGTCAGCCATGACCGGGGCCTGTTGAACCGGGCCGTGGGCGGTATCCTGCACTTGGAAGACCGCAAGCTGACCTATTATGCCACCCCCTATGACCAGTTCGCCCAGCAACGCGCCGCGCGGCTGGCCGTGGCCGAGGCGCAGAACCGCAAGGCCCAGGAACGGGTCGCCCATCTGCAAAGCTTCGTCGACCGGTTCCGCTACAAGGCGTCCAAGGCGAAACAGGCGCAAAGCCGGCTGAAGATGATCGAACGGATCAACCTGATCTCGACCCCGCAAGAGGCCGCCCTGCGCGCCTTTTCCTTTCCCGAACCCGAGGAGCTGTCGCCGCCGATCATCACAACGGACGGGGTCGCCGTGGGCTACGGCGACACCACGGTGCTGGACCGGCTCACCCTGCGCATCGACCAGGATGACCGGATCGCGCTTCTGGGCCGCAACGGCGAGGGGAAATCGACCCTTTCCAAGCTTTTGGCGGGCAAACTTGATCCGCAGAAGGGCAAGTTCACCACCCATAACAAGCTGCGCGTGGGCTATTTCGCCCAGCACCAGCTGGACGAGCTGCGCCCCGGGGAAACCCCGCTCGATCATGTCCGCCGCCTGCGCCCGGACGAGGCCCCGGGCAAGCTGCGCGCGCGCTTGGCCGGGTTCGGCCTTAATGCAGACCAGGCCGAGCTGCCTGCGGGCAAGCTCTCGGGCGGGCAAAAAGCACGTCTGTCGCTGCTTCTGGCCACGATCGACGCGCCGCACCTGCTGATCCTGGACGAGCCGACCAACCACCTCGACATCGAAAGCCGCGAGGCGCTGGTCGAGGCGCTGACCGCCTATTCCGGTGCGGTGGTGCTGGTCAGCCACGACATGCACCTGCTCAGCCTCGTGGCCGACCGCTTGTGGCTGGTCAAAGGCGGGCGGGTGACGCCCTTCGAGGACGACCTCGACGCCTATCGCAAGCTGCTTCTGTCCGGCGACAAGCCCGCGAAACCGGCTAAACCCAAAGCCCCGCGCCCGTCGCGCGACAGGATCCTCGAATTGCGCTCGGAGGTGCGCAAGTGCGAGGCCCGCGTCGCCAAGATCGAAGAGATGCGTGAAAAACTGGCCGCCAAGCTGGCCGATCCGGCACTCTACGAGGACGCGAAGGCGGGCGAGCTGGACACCTGGAACCGCAAATATGCCGAGGTGATGGAGGGGTTGGAGCGCGCCGAAAGCCTCTGGGTGGCCGCGCAGGAAAAGCTCGACGCCGCCGAGGTCGGGTGAGCCGCGCGGAACCGGGCGCGCCGCGGCCAGTATCGTTCCGAGACTCCAAGTGTCCCCAGGCGCAGCTGCGTGCCGCGATCAGCCCAAGGGCGTGGTCGTCGGCGTGCCGTCACCGCTTGCGCAGGCTGTCTCCGGCAAGCTAAGGGCCACCGATGCGGTGTCTCCGAAGGCAACCGTCACCGGGGTTCCGCCGCGTGGTGTGAAACGCGCAAGACTGTCCCTGAGGTCCGTGTTTCGGATCGCGATGCGCCCGGCCCGGAACCATGCGCGCTCATTGTCGATGTCGAGTGTGAGTTGAGCACTCTGGCCCGGCACGAGCGTTTCGATATCGAGTATCAGAACCTGGCTGCCATCCGGTACAGGCCGCGCCAGCCGAACCGGGCCCGTCACGACGCGGACCGGCCAGGCATCCTTGGTGCCCCGTCCGCCCACGGCCGTGTCGATCACCACGCTGCCCTGCGAGGGGCGCATGTCCAGCACCACCAGCCCCGCGGCAAGCGCGCAATCGCCGGTGTTGCGGATGACGATCCGGTCGACCTCATCGCGCTCCTGAACCGCCACGAACAGGTAGGGGGCCGCCTCGGCAAACCCGCGGACCGGCAAGAGGGCGAAGAGCGCGAAGACCGCGGCACGAAACATGTGGAACTCATCTACTGGGCAGACCTGGCGAAACCATACAGTCGCTGTCCGTCAGACGGAACCCCAAGGAGGTAGGCCAGCCCATGGCGCCGGGTATCACCACCGCGTTTTCGCGAGCCCGTCCAGGCGCATGGCCAAGGCCGCAAGTTTCCCGGCTTGCGGTCTGGGGGCTTTCGCCGTCCCTGGTCATGGAAATCCCGGAGATTGCCGTCGGCCTTGCGCACCGCTTGCTGGTGCGGGGGTAGCCATGGGCCAGCCCGTAGCAGGCACACCCCGTTCCCTTTCAGCCAACGGCACGCGGCCGCCTGACACCGTCTTCCAAGAGGGCGGCGCGCGTGGGACGCATTGATTGCCCGCGATGTCGCGCGCTGGCGGGTCTGGTCAGTCGGCCCGCGCCCGCCTAGTGTCCAACCCATGATCGACATGGCCTTTCTCGTCACCGCATTCGCCGCGCTTTTCGTGGTCATCGACCCGATCGGGCTGACCCCGATATTCGTTGCGCTGACCCAGGGCATGAGCGCGGCCAAGCGGCGCGCGCTGGCCATTCGGGCCTGCGTCATCGGTCTCCTGATCCTGCTGGTTTTCGCGCTGTTCGGCGAGGCGGTGCTGGGCTTCATCGGCATCTCCATGCCCGCCTTTCGCGTAGCGGGCGGAATCCTGCTGTTCCTGACCGCGCTCGACATGCTGTTCGAGCGGCGCCAGAAACGCCGACGCGACCAGGCCGACGAAGAGGAAGAGGACGACGAGGACCCGTCGGTCTTTCCCCTGGCCATCCCGCTGATCGCCGGGCCGGGCGCCATCGCCACCATCATCCTGCTGGTGGGCCAGACCGAGGGGCCAGCCGGGTTCGCCACGGTCATGGGCGTTTTACTGGCGGTGCTGGCGCTGGTGATGGTGCTGTTCCTGGCCGCGGGCCTGCTGGAGCGTCTTCTGGGCCGGGTGGGCATCAACGTCGTCACGCGTCTGCTGGGTATGCTGCTGGCCGCGCTGTCGGTGCAATTCGTGCTCGACGGGCTGCGCTCTTTCGGTTTGGGCGGATAGACCCTATCTATCCCCCATGACCGGAGATCAGACCGCATCCTTCATCTTCCTGGCCCTGCTCGGCGTCGCCATCTTGGGATCCTATATCGCCCATAGCCGCCTGAGGGGCAGCCAGATGCTGCAACAGGCGATGATCTGGGTGCTGATCTTCGTGGGCGCCATCGCCGCTGCCGGGTTGTGGCAGGACATGAGGGGCGACCTGACAATGACGCAGGCGGCGATCTCGGAAAACATGATCGAGGTGCCGCGCGGGCGCGGCGGGCATTTCCACCTGGATCTCGAAATCAACGGCGTGACCGTCCCCTTCCTTGTGGATACCGGGGCGACGCAGGTGGTCCTGACGCGGGCCGATGCGGCCCGGGTGGGGCTGGACCCGGCCGATCTCAATTTCATCGGCACCGCCTTCACGGCGAATGGCCAGGTGCCTACGGCGCCGGTGGTGCTGGACCGGGTCAGGCTGGGTCCGATCGAGGACCGCAACCTGCGCGCCTCGGTCAATGGCGGGCGGATGGAGCGGTCGCTGCTGGGGATGACCTATCTGAACCGTTTCGAACGGATCGAGATCCAGAATGACCGGCTGCTGCTGACGCGGTAGAGGCGGAGCGGCTGCCAACCTTTGATCGCTGGATGTCCGCTATCAGCCCGTAGCGGACATGAGATTCCGTTAGAGGGGCTTTCGGATATTTCTCGCCAGCCGCGAATCCACCCGCTTCCGATTTTTAATCAGGTGTTTGGCCACTAGCCGTGTCATCGGCATGATTGCTCATCAGCCACGCGAGCGGAAATTGACTAATATGGCCACATTTATCGCATTCAAGATTCTCAGTAACAAAGAACATCGGTGCGTTCCTCTTTCGAAGTCGAACACGCTCTTGGCAAACTGGGCATTTCATCAGATCACCAAGCGTTTTGTTCATGCTGTTCGCAATCTCTGACCGCCCTTTGAGGAACAGAGCTTGGTAAGCACCAGCAGCTCTGATGTTAAGTTGCTTCAGATAGTCAGCTGCTGGGAAATTCATTCTTTTCATCAACTCAATTTGCATCAAGTGGATGCAAAGCAGAACATAGGAAATGCCCTGATAAGAAGATTCATATATATCGTTTTGCCTTGGGTCTTTGAAAATGAAGTTCAGATTATAGGCTTCCGTTTTTATGTCAGGATTTCGCGTGACCAGATGCATTGCTTTGTCGAACAGACCCGAAAATCCAGAGGGGTTCTTAAAGTTAAATAGATATTCGTGCAATAGATCCGCAGACATTAAGCTTGAATCAGAACATTTCGCAATCGCGGCTTCGATTGCTAACTTCTTTGTTGGCCGGTTGAAGTTGCCACTATCAAGATAGCCGACGGGATCACTCTTAAACTTTATGAAAAAGTCTTCTTCGTCTGCGCATAGCAAAGCGATGAGAGGCAGTCCCTCATTGAACGGCTTTCTAAAGCACGCAAACGCAAGTGTGAACTTCCGCTTTTCCAAAGCGGTCAGCCCTGCATGAATGAAGTGAAGCATATCCGGCAATAAAGCAGCACAGATGTGATTGACCATTAGTCTGCGCTCCGCCTCTGTTCTGCCAGTGTCAGAAAGAAAATCAATCGGATTGGCTGCTGCCTTAAATGCCTCGACATCCTTTTCCGTCTCGAGTTTGAT
>JAAAPD010000026.1 GCA_009908505.1 Alphaproteobacteria bacterium
GACTACCCCGCGGCGGGGACCAGCATCGCCGTGGAACTGCGCCCTTCGGGCGGGGCGCCCGGCGCCGGCAGCCAGGTCAGCCTGGCCGCCATGCGCTTGCTCGAGGCGCCCTTGACCGGCCTGCCCGAGCTGGTCCTTTTCGCGGAATGATGCCGCGCCTGGGCTGGACACAGCTGCGCCAGGGACTGGCCTATGCCGACGAGAAGAATGCCAGCCTGATTTCGGCCGGGGTGGCGTTCTACGCACTTTTCGCGATCTTTCCCGGCATTGCCGCGACGATTTCCCTGTTCGGGCTGCTGGCCGATCCCGGCGTGGTCGAGGACCAGTTGAACCTTCTGCGTGATTTCATGCCGCCCGGTGCCTTTTCCCTGTTCCAGTCGCAGATCGACCGGCTGCTGGCGGCGGGGGGCACGACGCTGGGCTGGACCACGGTGCTGTCGGTCGGCGTCGCGCTCTGGTCGGCGCGGGCCGGGGTGGCAGCGCTGATGCGGGGGCTCAACGCTATTTTCGGACGGCCCAACCGGGGCGGGCTGTGGCACACGCTCGTGGCGCTGATGCTGACCGGGGCGCTGGTCGGGATCGCGATCGTCGCCCTGCTTCTGGTGGTGGTGGCGCCGATCCTGCTGCAATTCCTGCCCGTCGTGGGCGGGCTGGCCTGGACCCTGGAGGTCCTGCGCTGGGCGGTGGCCATCGCGGTTCTGGTCTTCGGGCTGGGGCTGCTCTACCGCTATGGGCCCAATGCGCGCGGCGAACGGCTGGCCTGGTTCACGCCGGGGGCGGGGGTGGTGGTGATCTGCTGGTTCGCCATGTCGGCGGGGTTTTCCACCTATGTCGCGAATTTCTCGAATTACAACGAGGTCTACGGCTCGATCGGTGCGGTCGTCGCCCTGTTGATGTGGTTCTACCTGTCGGCCTATCTGGTCCTGCTCGGGGCGGCCCTGAACATGGCCCTGCGCAACCGGAGCGTGACCCTTCCAACTAGGTGAGTCCGGGCGGCAACACCCGTATTTTCCCCCTAGAAATGGCGATTCGTTCTAGATATTGTATGTTCAATAACAATAGGCGGACCCGGCAAAGCGGGCCGCGTGACTGAGGCGGAGCGAGTAACCATGTCAGCGATCAATTTCGTTGTCCGTGACAGTGCGGGCAATCTTCAGCGCGGGGCCGTTGCCGGCGAAGACGCGTCCAATTCCATCATCGTCGGGGAGGGGGCGGATATTTCGCTCAACCTCACGCGGGGCCAGATCGTCGCCTACACGCGGCAAGGCCAGGCGTTGGAAATCACCCTGCTGGATGGCCGGGTCATCGTCATCGAGGGCTTTTTCGCTGCCGGTGGCGCGGTCGAGAACCAGCTGTTCCTGTCGGCCGATGGCTACCTGGCCGAGGTCGAGCTGACCCAGGGCGCGGGCGAAGACTACTACGCGCATTATGCCGGTGTCGGCCAGAACGAGAAATTCGCGCTGAACGACGATCTGTATTTCATGCGCAGTTCGGATGTGATGCTGGCGGACAACTACGTGCCCGCCGATGACGAGGTTGGCATGTTGGGCCAGGTCTTCGGGGCGGGGCTCAGCCCGCTGCTCGGTCTTGGCGGGGCGGCGGTCGGAACCGCGGCCGTGGCCGGTATCGTCGGCGAGGGTGGCGGCGGCGATGGTGATGGCGATGACGGCCCGCAGGTCGCGATCACCAGCGGCACCTCGGGGGCCGGCGACGTGGTCAACGAAGAGGATTATGCCGACGGGGTCGATTTGGCCGGCACGGCGACGCCGGGGGCGGAAATCACCGTCGTTATCGATGGCGTCACCCGCGTGACCACCGCCGACGAAGACGGCAACTGGGATGTGGTCTACGAGCCGGGCGCGTTGCCCGATGGAACCTACGAAACCGGCGTGAGCGTCACCGCCACCAACGAAGGCGGCAGCGCCACGGCGACCGATACCCTGGTCGTCGATACCGAGCTGGACCTGACATTCGACAGCGACGCGGTCGAGGGCGACGGCACCGTCAACCTGGTGGAATCCGAGGATGGCGTGACCCTGACCGGAACGGTCGAGGCCGGGTCCGCCGTCGTCGTGACCATTGCGGGCGTCGATTACACCGCGACCGTCACCGGCGGCACCTGGTCGGTCGATCTCGACCCCGGGGTGATCGGCCCGGGTGAATATGACCAACCGGTCACCGTCACCGCGATGGATGCGGTGGGCAACGTGACCTCGCTGACCGACAGTGTAACGGTCGATACCGAGACGCATGTGACGCTGAACGCTTTCACTGCCGGTACCGACGCGATCGTCAACGGATCCGAGCACGAGGCCGGCGTGACCCTGACGGGCACGGCGCAGCCCGGCGCAAGCGTTCTGGTGGTCTTGGGCGGCATGTCCCAGACCGTCACCGCGACCGAGGCCGGCACCTGGCAGGCCTCGTGGGCGGGGGCGCAACTGCCCACCGGCGAAACCACGATGGACGTGAGCGTCACCGCGACCGATGGCGCTGGCAACACCGCCCAGACCACCGGTTCGGTGGAGATTGATACATATGTAAACGAACTGACCGTTACCTCGGGCGAGGTCGGTGGCGACGGCGTGGTGAATTTCGACGAAAGCGGCCTGCCCATCACCGTGACCGGCACGGTCGAGGCCGGGTCCGTCGTCATGGTCACGCTGCACGAGGCGCAGCTTCAGGCCGATGTGGCCGCCGATGGCAGTTGGAGCGTAACCTTCCCGGCGGGCGCCTTGCCCGGCGGCGAATATCCCACCTCGATGGTGGTCGAGGCGACCGATGCGGCGGGCAACACAACCTCGATGACCGAGGCGGTGCAGGTCGATACCGTGGCCGGTGACGTGGCGCTGTCCTCGGCCCCGATCGAGATCGACGACGTGATCAACGCGGACGAGGCCAGCGACGGCGTCTGGATCAGCGGCACCGCCACGCCGGGCCTGCTGGTCACCGTGGGCTTCGGCGGCACCGAGCAGGCTGTCTACGCGGATGCCCAGGGCAACTGGTCGGTGAAATACGACGCCGCCGATGTGCCGGCCGATACCGATGCGGCGCTCATCACCGCCTCGATCAGCGATGCGGCGGGCAATTTCAAGGAAGTCAGCGACACGGTCGCGATCGACACGGTGGTCGAACCCTTTGCCTTCTCGTCGGCTCCGGTCGAGGGCGACGGCATCGTCGCCACCCCCGACGCGCAGGACGGAATTGTCCTGTCGGGCAGTGTCGAGCCGCATTCGCAGGTCGTCGTCGAGTTCGGTGGCGAAAGCCATACCGTCCAGGCCGGCGGCGACGGACAGTGGTCGGCGACCTTCTCAAGCAGCTCTGTGCGCCAGGATGAATACGCCCAGGCCGCCACGGCGACCGCCACGGACCCGGCCGGGAACGTGCGCGAGATCACCATGGATGTCGAGGTCGACACGATCGTCAATACCCTGACAGCCGATGGCCCGGTCGAGGGCGACGACGTGGTCAACCGTCAAGAGGCGTCAGACGGGATCACCCTGACCGGGGCCGTCGAGGCGGGCTCGACCGTCTTGGTGGAGTTCAATGGCATCGCGCGCCAGGCGACGGTGACCGGGGACAGCTGGTCGGTTGATTTCACCCCGGACGAGGTGGGCGCCGATGAATACGATGCGACCGTGACCATCACCGCCACCGACAGCCAGGGCAACGAGGCGCAGATCACCGACAGCTTCCACGTGGACACGACCACCCCGGACGTGCCGGGGGTCGAAACCGTGGTGCTGACGCCGGAC
The DNA here is from genome assembly GCA_009908505.1 of Alphaproteobacteria bacterium. Lineage (GTDB taxonomy): Bacteria > Pseudomonadota > Alphaproteobacteria > Rhodobacterales > Rhodobacteraceae > Salibaculum. The sequence continues at coordinate 3,753 of JAAAPD010000026.1, forward strand.
GGCGTTCAATCTGTCGGGATCGGCGCCAGCGCCAACACCCAGTCGGTGACCGAGATCGAATCCGATGGCGATACCGGCGCGACCTACAGCAACGGCGACGACATGTGGGGGCAGACCTTCTTTGATTTCGACCGGGAACTGCCGGACGGATCGCACCTTGTCGTCACCGAGGCCGATACGGCGGGCAATGCCAATTCCACCTTCCTGATGCTCGAGGAAACCGGCCCCAACGCCGTCGACCTTTCGGGGCTGGAGGGCTTCGATATCGGCGCGATCGACCTGAGCTTTGCCAAGGACACGACGCTGACCCTGGATGCCCAGACGCTCAAGGACCTGTCGGATGTCAATGACGATCTGATCGTTCACGGCGATTTCGACGACAAGATCACGCTGGAAGGCGGGGCCGAAACCGGCACCACCACGGTGATCGATGGCAAGACCTACGATATCTACACGATGGGCGACGAGGCCCGGGTCTTCATCGAGGACGGGGTCGATGTGACGACGGTGGTCTGATCCTGCGAGATGACCCAGGCGGAGGGCCGGCCGAACCGGCCCCCGCGACGACGAGACGGCGGTAACGGGGATACGAGTGGGACAGGGCGGCACAGCACGGATCGGGGCGGCGCTTTTGGGCGGATGCCTTGCCCTGTCGGGCTGCATGGACCTGTCCGAACTGCCCGCCCGGTCGGGGCTGGATTTCCTGGCGCGGGACGGCCAGGCCGACACGGCCAAGGCACCGCAGGACAGGGCCGCGCTTCGGCCCGAAATGGCCAATGGCGAACGCTCCGACTTGATCGACGCGCTGCTGAACCGGCAATCGGTGCTGGAAGAGGGGGCCTATGCGCAGGTTTCGCGGGCCGTGCTGGCCGCCAATTCCCGCGCCGCCGAGGCCGACCTGCGCGCCGCCATGCTGCGCGACGAGGCCCGCGACCGCAACTGGCTGCCCACGCTGGGCCCGCAGGTCAGCTTGACCTCGCTCGGGTCGGTTGTCTCGACGTTGGTCGTGGACCAGGTCCTGTTCGACAATGGCGGCAAGAAGGCCGAACGCGCCTTTGCGCGCGCCGATGTGGAGGTGGCCGCCGTGGCGCTGGCCCAGGACACCAATGACCGGGTCTACCAGGCGCTGTCGCTCTACCTCGACGGGCAATCAGCGCGCGCGCGGGCCGGTGTGACGCGCGGCGCGATGGCCCGGATGGAGCGGCTGAACTACATCATGTCGGAACGGGTTAGCGCCGGCATCGACGATCGCAGCGACCTGCAATTCGTCGGCCAGAAGCTGGCCCAGATGCGGTCTGACATGGCCTCGGATGACGAGGCGGCGCAGACCGCCATGGCCGAATTGTCGACCATGTCCGCCATGCCGCTGGCCGGGATCGAGGGGCTGTCCGAGGCCCGTGCCCCCGCCGCCAATGCCCAGCCCCTCAGCGTCATGAAGGCCGAGGCCGAGGCTCGCCGTGCCGTGGCCGAGGCGCGCGCGGCGCGGGCCGGCTACCTGCCGGGTGCGACCCTCAGCGGCTCGGTCGGCAGCAACGGCAACAGCATGGGCGTCAATGTCGGGGCGGCCAACGGGCTGAGGCTTGGCATGGGCGCCGACATGCGTGCGCTCGAGGCACAGCAACAGGCCGCCGAAGCCCGCACCGGCCAGGCCCGCGAGGATGCCGCGCGCGAGATCGCGGGCTTGAACAGCCAGTTGGCGTCGCTGCACCGCCAACTGGCCGAGGCGCAGGGCCTGCTGGACGGGGCCCGTGCTAATTACGCGTTGTTCGAGGAGCAATTGCAGGCCGGCCAGCGCAGCGTTCCCGAGGTCGTGGGCGTCTTCCAGACCCGCGTGAACGCGGAGCGCGACCTGGTGAACCTGCGCTATGACATCGCCCGGATCGAGCTGAAACTGGCCGCGCTGCATGGCGCGCTCGTGGACGGAGAGCGGATTTGAGCGGCCCGGTCCTTGCCTTCGATATCAATGCCACGCGCGGCGGCACGCTGACGCGGCGGACGACCGATGCGGCCAACCGCACGGCGCAACCTGACACGCCCGCCCCGCGCGACGACAGGTTCACCGCCCGGGCCCGCCACCGCGCCGAGCTGGCAGCGACCTATGCCGGGCTGCTGGGGGTCGACCTCTTGCCGACCGACCTGCTGGAAAGCCTTGGGGCGCAGACCGATGACGTGACCGCGCAGGCCCTGGCCGGCGCGCTGACCGGGGCCGGGCTGGTCGCCTCCGTGCGCCGGGTCAAGCGTCCGACCCCCGATCTATGGCCGGCCATCGCGCGGATGACCAGCGGCCAGGTCGTCTTGGTGCTGGACCAGTCCGAGGCGGGGTTCACGATCTACGACACGACCTGCGCCGACAACCGCGCCGAAGTGCCCGCCGCCGAGTTTCTGCCGGTTTTCGCGGGCGAGGTACTGCGCGCCGACCGCGCGGTGTCGGATCTGGCGAAGACCCATGGCAAGACGAATCGCAGCGCCCATTGGTTCTGGGGCGAGATGGTGCATTTCCGCCGCCAGATGCTGGAGGTCGCCTTCGGGTCCTTCGTGGCCAATCTGCTGGCCGTGGCCGTGGCGCTGTTTTCCTTGCAGGTCTATGACCGGGTGATACCGCATCAATCCACCGCGACGCTCTGGGTGCTGGCCATCGGGGCGGGGCTGGCCATGCTGCTCGAGGCGTTCCTGCGCATCGCCCGCGCCCGCCTGATGGACGGCGCCGGGCGCAAGATCGAGCTGCGGGTGCAAGCCCTGCTGATGGACCGCCTGCTGGGCATGCGGCGCGGCAAGGCGGGGCAGACGCCTTCGGGGCTGTTCTCGGCGGTGCGCGAATTCGGCGCGGTGCGCGAGTTCTTCACCGCCTCGACCATCGGCACGCTGACGGACCTGCCTTTCATCGTGCTGTTCCTGGCGCTGGTGGCCAGTATCGGCGGCCACGTCGTCTGGGTGCTGTTCATCGGCGGCATCCTGATGGTGTTGCCGTCCTTCTTTCTGCAAAGGCGCATGATCGCGCTGACCGAGCAGACGCAAGGCGCCTCGACCAAGGCCAACAAGCTGCTGCACGAGGTCATCTACGAGGCCGACACGATCAAGGCGCAGCGCGGCGAGGATCGGTTCAAGCGGCTCTGGTCGGAACTGTCGGCCGTCACCTCGGTGGCCACCTCGGAACAGCGCAAGCTGTCCAGCACGCTGACCTTCTGGGCGCAGGGCGTGCAGCAGGCCACCTACGTCGCCGCCGTCGTCACCGGCACCTTCATGGTTTTCATGGGCGAATTCACCGTCGGCACGATTATCGCCGTGGGCATCCTGACAAGCCGCACGCTGGGGCCGCTGACGCAACTGGCCGCCACCATGGCGCGCTGGTCCAACGTCAAGGCCGCGCTCGAGGCGCTGGACGAGGTGGTGCTGGCCGAGCAGGACGAAGAGGCGGACCGCCACTACCTGCGGCGCGAAACCCTGCGCGGCGAGTACGAACTGCGCGAGATCGCCTTCTGCTATGACGAGGACAGCGGCCAGACCCTGGACATTCCGGGGCTGAAGATCACCGCCGGCCAGCACGTGGCGATCCTGGGGGCCAATGGCTCGGGCAAGTCCACCCTGCTCAAGCTTCTGTCGGGGATCTATCGGCCCACGAAGGGCCGGGTCCTGGTCGACGGCGTCGATATGGGCCAGGTCATGCCGCGCGACCTGCGCCGGTCCATCGGTTATCTGAGCCAGGAAGTCCGCCTGTTTTCAGGGACTTTGCGCGAAAACCTCAACCTGACGCTTCTGGAGCGAGACGACGGCCGGCTGATGCAGGCCCTCGAATTCGCGGGGCTCGGCCCCTTCGTGCGCAACCACCCCAAGGGGCTGGACCTGGAAATTCGTGATGGCGGCGAAGGGCTGTCTATCGGCCAGCGCCAGTCGATCGGATGGGCGCGGCTCTGGCTGCAGGACCCGGCCGTGTGCCTGTTGGACGAACCCACGGCGGCGCTGGACCAGACGCTTGAAAAGACGCTGGTCAGCCGGCTCGAAACCTGGCTGAAGGGCCGCACGGCGGTGATCGCCACCCACCGGGTGCCGATCCTGGAGCTGACCGACCGCACGGTGATCCTGCAGAACGGGCGCCTTGCCGTTGACGGGCCGCGCGAACAGGTTCTGTCGCACCTTCAAAACGCGGGGGCGGGGGCCTGATGGCGACGATCGAACAGGAATTCGATGGCCGGATGCGCGGTCCCAGCCTGATGACATGGCTGGTCGGGGCCACGGTCCTGGTCTTCCTGGTCTGGGCGAAGTTCGCGTGGATCGACGAGATCGTGCGCGCCCGCGGCGAGGTCGTCTCGTCTTCGCGTCCGCAGATCATCCAGAACCTGGAAGGCGGCATGCTGGCGGAACTGGCGGTACACGAAGGCAGCGTTGTCGAGGCCGGCCAGGTTCTGGCCCGGCTGCAGGCCACCCAGTTCGAGACCAAGGTCGCCGACCTGCGCGAACAGCTTGTGGCCGCCGAGGTGCGCCGCCTGCGGCTTGAGGCCGAGATGGCCGGCCAGTTCGATTTCGAGGTGCCCGCGCAGATCGCCGATTTCAGCCCCGAGATCGTCGCCTCGGAACGGACCCTGTTGAACGCGCGGCAATCCGATTTCACCAGCCGGACCGAGGGCGCGCGCCGCATCATGACCGAAACCGCGCGCGAACTGGAGGTCATGGAAGACCTGCATGCCCGCGATATCGCCGCGCTGATCGAGGTGACGCGCGCCCGCAAGGCCCATTCGGATGCCGAGAACGCCTACAACGAGATTGTCACCCGGGCCGAGCTGGACCGGGCCAGCGAATATTCCGACACGTTGCAGGCCATGGCCACGCTGCGTCAGGATCTGCGCCTGGCCCGGGACCGGCTGGAACGCACGATCATCACCTCGCCCATGCGCGGGGTGGTCAACAACCTGGCCGTGACGACGATCGGCGGCGTGGTCCGCCCGGGCGAAGAGATCATGCAGATCATCCCGCTGGACGACGAATTGTTCATCGAGGCGCAGGTCAAACCGCAGGACATCGCCAATGTCCGCACCGGGCAGGCGGCGACGATCAAGCTGTCGGCCTATGACTACACCATCCATGGCAGCCTGTCGGGCGAGGTCACGCTTGTCTCGGCCGATACCTTCGAGGACGAGCGCGACCCCAATGCCCCGCCGCACTACCGGGTGACGGTGCGGGTGGATCGCACCGATCTGAGCGATCGCCAGAAGGTGATCGAGATCCGCCCCGGCATGCAGGCCGACGTGGAACTGCACACGGGCGAGCGCACGGTGCTGCAATACCTGACCAAGCCGCTTTATCGCGGGCAGGAGGCGTTGCGCGAACCCTGACAATCTGGGACGTGCAGGGGCTATTCGAAAAGATCGGCCTGCCGGTCATGCGCCTTCAGCAGCTCGGGGATATTCTTCTTGAACTTGAAGAACCCGGCGGTGGCGTGCGGCCAGGCCATGCGGTCGTGATCGCGCAGCATGCGGTGCGTCCGTGCCCGGGGCAGGGCCGGCCGCAGCGCGTCGGCGGTGGCGCCGACCGGGGGATGGGGCAGGGCAATGGCCTCGAACCCTTCGGCCCAATGGGTCACGTCCCCCGTCGTGGCAAGGCGCCGAAGGGGCCGGATCCGGGTGTCCAGGTCGTCCAGCGCGCTGGCTACGAAGCTCTGCACGTTTCCGGACACATGCAGCGGGCTGCGCAGGGCCGTGCCGTCGAACACCGCCACCTCGACCACGTCGACCCGGCTCAACAGCCAATCGGGCGACAGGTCATCCTCGGTCAGCAGAACGCCGACGCGGCCCCGTGGCGGCGCAGCGCCGGTCGGCGGGTCCATGCGCGGCGGGTGTGGCGGGCCGTTCAGTGGCGGGGCCGCGTGCGCCAACCCCTCGGGCCGGAACCGCCCGCGCGTGTATTTCGCGATATTGTCCGGCCGCGCCAGGTAGGTCTTGCCCGGGGTTTGCAGCCCGGCCACCCAACGCCAGCCCAGCGTGTTCGATGCCGGATCGCCGTCCAGCAGATGCCGCAGGAAGAAATCCGCGCCCAACTCCCACGGCAGGTGCAGGGTGAAGACCCAGATCGAGGCGAACCACATCCGGGCGTGATTGTGCAGATAGCCGGTTTCGGCCAGTTGCCGCGCCCAGTGGTCGAAGGCGTCGATGCCTGTTTCGCCTGCGCAGGCGGCTTCCCAGCCCCGTCGCAGGCCCGCTTCGGTTTGCACCCGGTTCAGCGCGGCCTGCAGCCCGGCGCGGTATTGCGCCCAGACCGGGGGGCGCATTTCCAGCCAGCCCTTCCAGTAGGTCCGCCAATATACCTCTTGGATGAACTTCTCGGCCGCCTCGGGCGAGTGGCGGGCCAGCACCGCCTTCAGCAGCTCGGGTTCGGTCACGATCCGGTGACGCAGGTAGGGCGACACGCCCGAGACATTGTCCGGCTCGTCATAGTTGCGGCCCGCGGCATAGGCGCGCCCGGCCCTGGGCAGGAAGGCGTTCAGCCGGGCCAGTCCGGCCTCTCTGGTGGGGATGAATTCCATGACCATGACAGCTAGCGGCGCGCGCCCGATCCTCAAGCCCCGGTCCGGTTGCCCTTGAAGCCCCTTGGCACCACCACTAAGACTCCCTCAAGGAAATCATTCTAACGACGATCCAGTCCCAAGTTCCGAGGCAGAGCCAAATGCACGATCCCATCGAGACCTACATGAACCTCGTTCCCATGGTGGTGGAACAGACCAGCCGTGGCGAGCGGGCCTACGACATCTTCTCGCGCCTGCTCAAGGAACGCATCATCTTCGTCAACGGCCCGGTCCATGACGGGATGAGCCAGCTTGTCGTCGCGCAGTTGCTGCACCTGGAAGCCGAGAACCCCAAGAAGGAAATCTCGATGTATATCAACAGCCCGGGCGGGGTCGTGACCTCGGGGCTGTCGATCTACGACACGATGCAGTATATCCGGCCCAAAGTCTCGACCCTGGTGGTGGGGCAGGCGGCCTCAATGGGCTCGCTTCTGCTGACGGCCGGGGAACCGGGGATGCGCTTTTCGCTGCCCAACAGCCGGATCATGGTGCACCAGCCCTCGGGCGGCTACCAGGGCCAGGCGACCGACATCATGATCCACGCCGAAGAGACGATGAAGCTGAAAAAGCGTCTCAACGAGATCTATGTCAAGCATACCGGCAACACCTACAAGAAGGTCGAGGCGGCGCTGGAACGTGACAATTTCATGGACCCCGAAGAGGCCAAGGCCTGGGGCCTGATCGACGAGATCGTCGAAGCCCGCGACAAGGGCGATGACGGCGACAGCTGATATTCCGGTGGCGGCGGCGATCCCGCCGGGCCCGGATTCGGCATTGTGAACACCTCTGGGCTGTCCTAGTGTCAGTGACACCGGGACAGCCCGAACGAAACCAAGCGGCCATCGGCCAGGGAAAGACGACATGGCGGACACGTCCGGCGGAGACAGCAAGAACACGCTCTATTGCAGCTTTTGCGGCAAGAGCCAGCACGAGGTGCGCAAACTGATCGCGGGACCGACTGTGTTCATCTGCGACGAATGCGTCGAGCTGTGCATGGACATCATCCGCGAAGAGACGAAATCCTCGTCGTTGAAATCCTCCGAAGGGGTGCCAACGCCGCAGGATATCTGCACCGTGCTCGACGATTACGTGATCGGTCAGGCAATGGCCAAACGCGTGCTGTCGGTTGCCGTGCACAACCACTACAAACGTCTCAACCACGCCGACAAGGCCGACATCGAACTGGCCAAGTCCAACATCCTGCTGATCGGCCCGACGGGCTGCGGCAAGACGCTGCTCGCGCAGACGCTGGCGCGCATCCTCGATGTGCCCTTCACCATGGCCGACGCGACCACGCTCACCGAGGCCGGTTATGTCGGCGAGGACGTGGAAAACATCATTCTCAAGCTGCTGCAGGCCAGCGAATACAACGTTGAACGCGCACAGCGCGGCATCGTCTATATCGACGAGGTCGACAAGATCACCCGCAAGTCTGACAATCCCAGTATCACCCGCGACGTGTCGGGCGAGGGGGTGCAGCAGGCCCTTCTGAAGATCATGGAAGGCACCGTCGCATCGGTGCCGCCGCAGGGCGGGCGCAAGCATCCGCAGCAGGAATTCCTGCAGGTGGACACGACCAACATCCTGTTCATCTGTGGTGGGGCCTTCGCCGGACTCGACAAGATCATTTCCCAACGTGGCAAGGGCAGCGCGATGGGCTTCGGCGCCGATGTGCGCAACAGTGAAGATCGCGGTGTGGGCGAGGTTTTCCAGGATCTCGAACCCGAGGATCTTCTGAAATTCGGACTGATCCCGGAATTCGTTGGCCGCCTGCCGGTCATCGCCACGCTCGAAGACCTGGACGAAGATGCGCTGATCACCATCCTGACCGAACCCAAGAACGCCCTGGTCAAGCAATACCAGCGTCTATTCGAACTGGAAGAGGCGCAGCTGACCTTTACCGATGATGCCCTGCGCGCCATCGCCAAGCGTGCCATCGAACGCAAGACCGGCGCCCGTGGCCTACGCTCGATCATGGAGGATATCCTGCTGGATACCATGTTCGATCTGCCCGGCATGGACACCGTGACCGAGGTGGTCGTCAACGAAGAGGCGGTCGGCGCCGATGCCGCGCCCCTGATGATCCACGACGAGGGCAAGAAGGAAAGCGCCAGCGCAGGCTAGGCCGTTTGCACCCGCCTTGGTGGGCTGGAGTGTCCTGCGGGCGCGTTTTGCTTTTGCGCCTGCCTTCGGTTTCGTCATGTCAGAATGACGCGTGTCAGCGAGGATCGTCTAAGTGATCCGTTGCGTCGGGGTTAGTCGGTCTCCGGCCAGCCAGCGGATCAAATCGTATATATCAAAGATGAGGCAGATCAGGACTGCGCCTAGGAGCAAGGCCGCTTCGGGCTGGGCCGCATGACGCCACAGGATCGGCACCAGTGGCAGCCACGGAACAAGATGCCCAGCCCCCACGATCCGTGTCAGCCCCCCGGACCAGAGCGCGAGCGCGATCAGGATCGGTCCGCTGGCGATATAGGCAACAAGCGCGGCAAAGGCCGCCTCCCCAGGCAGGCGGAAAAACCCGAGCCAAAACATCAGGTTGAGTGCGACCAGCCAAGCCTGCACCCAAAGCGGCAGGGCGAGCCAATCCGCGATCATATTTCTGAACGGGGCGTCCCGATCTGCACGGGCAAGGTGCCACAACTGCGCGAGCCCCATGGCGGCAACGGTGATGGCGACAATGACGGTCGCCCCTTTGGCCGCCATGCTGAGCGGCAGCCAGATCAGGATCGCCGCACTTGCCAGCCACCATGCCATGTCGCCGAGGGAGAACCACAGAACCTCCCATCGGGATGGCATGGCGCGGTGCCGCGCGCTGTTCAGGTGCAGGCCGTTTCCAAGAAGAGCAAGGCTGGTCACGGAGATCAGCCAGGCTGGGATTGGGGACAAAAAGGCCGAAACGGCGGCGGGCGCGAGCAGGAAAAGCGCTCCGAAGCCGAGGCAGCTTGCGGCGTTCATGGCGAGGATCGTGCGAAGGCCTTGCATCAGGGGGAAACCTTTGTAAACTTTGTTTACGATTAGAGGGGATCTGTGATCTTGTCAACTTCGTTTACATCTTGGCCGGAGCCACCCATGATCCTTCGGATCGGTCAGTTGCAACGGCGTTTGACGGACGCTGTGCGCCGAACCCTTGCGTCGGAAGGGTTTGACCTTTCGGAGGGGCAGCTTGCCCTGCTGTCCGCGCTTGATTGTGGTGAAACCTACCCAGCGGCGGTCGCACGGCGCCTGGACCTTTCGCGGCAGGCGATCTACCGGGTAACCAAGGAAATGGAAAAGGCCGGATTTCTGACCCTTCAGGATGATGGGGATCGAGGCAATCAGAAGATCATCGTGATGACCGCACGCGGCGAGGCGCTTGCGATGGCCGCCCGCGAGGCCCTGTCGCAAGCCGAGGCGGAGCTGGGCCGGATCATTGACATCGAGTCCCTTAAGCGTCTTCTGATGCAGTTGGACAGAGAAGAGACCGTATGAGTCGCACGCATATTTCCACCGGATCGCCCTTCGAGGAACAGATCGGCTATTCCCGCGCCGTGGTCTGCGATGGCTGGGTCTTCGTCGCCGGGACCACCGGCTATGACTATGCCCACATGAGCATGCCCGACACGATCGAGGACCAGTGCCGCAATACGCTGGCCACGATCAAGACCGCGTTGAACGAGGCGGGCGCGGGTCTCGATGACGTGGTGCGCGTGCGCTACATCGTGCCCGATACGGGCGATTGGCCGAAATGCTGGCCCATCACCGCGGCGGCCTTCGCGCGGGCGAAACCGGCCGCCACGATGCTGTCCGCGGCGCTGCAAACCCCCGAAATGAAGATCGAGATCGAGGTCACGGCCCGCTTGCCCCGGTGAAAACCCGCCCCGGGGGCACGCAGGCTCTGGACTGTCGCGCGCCAATTCGGCATACCCGACCCAACAGTAGGAGAGCACCATGGGCGTCCTCAACATCATCAAGCGCATCTTTGTCTGGTGGGATGGCCAGACCCTCGGCACGCAGCTTTTCACCTGGCGCAAGGGCGAAAAGGTGGGCGAGGACGAACAGGGCAACACCTATTACCGCAATGCCGATGACAGCAAACGCTGGGTGATCTTCAGTGGCGAAGTCGAAGGCAGCCGCATCGCGCCGGACTGGCACGGCTGGCTGCACCGCACCTGGGACGAGCCGCCCAGCGACAAGCCGCTGGTCCACAAGGACTGGGAAAAGCCGCATATCCCGAACCTGACGGGCACCGCGCAGGCCTATGCGCCCAAGGGGTCGATCCGCCGGGCCGACCCGATGCCGCGGTCGGATTACGAGGCCTGGACGCCGGAGTAGGGCGCATGCGCGAAACCACGACAGAGGTGATGACAGGCGCGCTGGTCCTGGCCGTGGCCGCCGGGTTCCTGTGGTATTTCACCCAGGCGACCGGGCTGGGTGACAGGTCGGACAGCTATGATCTGGCCGCCAATTTCCGATCCGCCGAAGGTTTGGCCGTGGGCACCGATATCCGGCTGGCCGGTGTGTCCGTGGGCGCCGTGTCCGATCTGTCGCTGAATCCCGAAACCTATCGCGCCGAGGCGGTGCTGAGCATCCGCGACGGGATCGCCATCCCCGATGACAGCGCCGCCGTCGTGGCCTCCGAGGGGCTCTTGGGTGGCACCTTCGTCGAGATCGTGCCGGGCGGCTCCTTTGCCTATCTCGAAGAGGGGCAGGTCTTCATGAACACGCAAGGCGCGGTCAGCGTGATCCAGTTGCTCACCAAGTTCGTGTCCGGCGGAGACGAGGAATGATCCGCGCCCTGGCGCTTGCCGCTATCCTGGTGGCCGGGGGCGCCGCGGCACAGGACACCGGCGAGCTTCCCGCGCTGGACCTGTCCGACCCCGACCTTTTCGAACCCGGTCCGGGGCAGCCCACGCTCGATGGGCTGGGGTCCGGCCTCGACGATGCGGCCGGGGACACGGCTGCCGGAACCGCCCTTGCGCCCGCGGCGACGACGGCCACCGGCGGCACGCTGCGGGTTCTCGACAAGATCACCGGCCAGGTCGAGGACCTGGAACTTGCCAACGGCGACAGGGCCGGGGTCGGCAACCTGTCGATCCTGATGGGGGAATGCCGCTTTCCCACGGGCAACCCGTCGGGCGATGCCTATGTGTTGCTGACGATCCATTACAACAACGCGCCCGAGCCGATCTTTCGCGGCTGGATGATCGCGAGCGCCCCGGCGCTGAACGCGCTGGATCACCAGCGCTATGATGTCTGGGCGTTGCGCTGCACCAATTCCTGACCGTCCGGCGCCGGGCGGTCCGGGTCGAACTGCGCCCGGGTTTCCAAGGCCTCGGCCAGCATCCGCCGATAGGTGCCGCGCGGCACTTCGATAGCGCCGAGGTGTCGCAGATGCGGGGTGATGAACTGGGTGTCGAACAGGGTGAACCCCCCAAGGCGCAGCCGGTCGACAAGATGGGCCAGCGCCACCTTCGAGGCGTCGGTGCGCCGCGAGAACATGCTTTCGCCGAAAAATGCGCCGCCGATGGCCACGCCGAAAACCCCGCCCACCAGCGCACCCGTGGCATCCCGCACCTCGCAGGAATGGGCGTGGCCGCGCGCCGCCAACTCGGCATAAAGCGCGCGAAGGGTGGTGTTGATCCAGGTTTCCTCGCGATCGGCGCAGCCGGTGACGACGCCCACGAAATCCGTGTCGAACCGGACAGCGAAATCGGCCCGCCGCAGGGTGCGGGCCAGCGAGCGCGAGATATGAAACCCCGTCAGGGGCAGAATGCCCCGCTGGCGCGGATCGACCCAGAACAGTTCCGGGTCGTCTTCATGTTCGGCCATGGGAAAGATGCCGCTGGCATAGGCCGCAAGCAACGTATCCGCAGAGAGTCCTTGCCGCATCACTCGGCCACCAGCTGGGTCAGGGTGTCTTGTTCCGTGCGATCATATCGGCAAAGTAACGGCGGGAACAAGGAGAGTGCCGCGATGGGTTTTTTCGATTTCGTCTCCGACCTGGATGCCTATGTTGACAATCCCAAGGCCGTGCTGCGGCTCAACAAGCGGCGCGATGTCCTGGTCGCCCCCTTCCTGGACGAGATCGCGGGCGCGTCGGTCCTGGACCTGGGTGCCTATGACGGGCGTTGGTCCTATGCCTTTGCCGGGGCGGGGGCCAAAACGGTCGTGGGGATCGAGGGCCGGGCCGAGACCGCCGCAGGGTTGGCTAGCTACCCCGATGCCGCGCTGCGCAAGGTGATCGAGATGCGCGTGGGCGACATCTTCGAGGAGATCGACGCCGCCATGGTCGCCGGCGAAACCTATGACGTGATCGCCGTGTTCGGCATCCTTTATCATATCATGGATCACCTGCGGCTGTTCGCCAGCCTGCGCAAGCTCAAGCCGAAACTGGTCATCGTCGACAGCGAATTCCTGCAGCGCCCCGGCGCCACGATCCACCTGTCGCGCGAACGCACGGACAAGCCGCTGAATGCGCTGCCGCAGATCGAGGGGCAGAAAGAGGCGGTGAAGGGCGTGATGAGTTTCCGGGCCCTCGAGGTGATCGCCGAATGCCTGGACTACGACCTGGACTGGTCCGACTGGGATGCGCTGGAGGACCGCACCGGCGTTCCCGATTACTACCGCGCCAAGGGCGCGCGGCGGGCCACCTGCGTGATGCGACCCCGCGCCCGGTAGGCGCGCGTCAGGCCGGCAGGTTTTCGTCCAGCCAGTGTTCGAGCCAGTGGATGTTGTAGTCACCGGTCAGAACGGCCTCTTCCTGCAGCAGCGCATGGAAGAGCGGCACGGTGGTGTCGATCCCGTCCACGATCAATTCGCCCAGGGCACGGGCCAGCCGGGCCAGCGCCTCGGGCCGGTCGCGGCCATGCACGATCAGCTTGCCGATCAGACTGTCGTAATAGGGCGGGATGGAATAGCCGTCATAAAGCGCGCTGTCCATGCGTACGCCCAGGCCGCCGGGTTGGTGGAACTGGGTGATCTTGCCGGGGCAGGGCGCGAAGCTCGGCAGTTTCTCGGCGTTGATCCGTACCTCGATCGCGTGGCCGTCGATTTCCAGGTCGTCCTGGGAAAAGGACAGCGGCAGGCCCGACGCGACGCGGATCTGTTCGCGCACTAGGTCCTGGCCGAAGATGTATTCCGTTACCGGGTGTTCGACCTGCAGGCGGGTGTTCATCTCGATGAAATAGAACTCGCCGTTCTCGTACAGGAACTCGATCGTACCCGCGCCGATATAGTTGATCTTGGCGACGGCATCGGCGCAGATCTTGCCGATGCGGGCGCGCTCTTCGGCGCCGATGGCAGGGCCGGGCGCCTCTTCGAAAACTTTCTGGTGGCGGCGCTGAAGGGAACAGTCGCGTTCGCCCAGATGCACCGCATGCCCCTTGCCGTCGCCGAAGACCTGGATCTCGATATGGCGCGGTGTGGTCAGGTATTTCTCGATATAGACATCCGGGTTGCCGAAATTCGACTTGCCCTCGGCCCGCGCCGTCTGGAACGCGCTTTTCATGTCATCCGCGTTCTGGGCGACCTTCATGCCGCGCCCGCCGCCGCCGGCGGTGGCCTTCACGATGACCGGATAGCCGATCTCCTCACCGATGCGCATGGCATCGTCGAGGCTGTCCACACCGCTATCCGATCCGGGCACGCAGGGCACGCCAAGCGCCTTGATTGTGTCCTTGGCGGTGATCTTGTCGCCCATCACGCGGATGTGTTCCGCGGTCGGGCCGATGAATGTCAGGTCGTGGTCCTCGACGATTTGAACGAATTGCGCGTTTTCGGAAAGGAAGCCATAGCCGGGATGGATTGCCTGCGCCCCCGTGACTTCGGCGGCCGAGATGATGGCCGGATAGTTGAGGTAGCTTTGCGGGCTGGGGGCGGGCCCGATGCAGACGCTTTCATCGGCCATGCGCACATGCATCGCGTCGGCATCGGCGGTGGAATGCACGGCGACGCTGGCGATGCCCATTTCGCGGCAGGCCCGGATGACCCGCAGCGCGATCTCGCCCCGGTTCGCGATCAGGATCTTGTCGAACATCTGCGGCCCCTTACTCGACCACGACGAGCGGTGTTCCGAACTCGACCGGGTCGCCGTCGCCCACGAGAATGCGCTTGACCGTGCCGGATTTCGGCGCGGGAATGTGGTTCATGGTTTTCATGGCCTCGACGATCAGCAGGGTATCGCCCTCGCTGACCTGGGCCCCGACCGAGATGAAGGCCGGCGCGGTCGGTTCGGGCTGCAGGTAAACGGTGCCCACCATGGGCGAGGTCACGGCGCCGGGGTGGCTGGCCGGGTCGCCATCGTCCACCGGGGTTTCGGCCGCAGGTGCCGGGGCCTGGGCCGGGGCCGGTCCGGCCGGTGCGGCTGCGACCTGTTGTACGGGGGCGGGCTGCGCCTGGGTGTGTCGGCTCACGCGCACGTTCAGGCTGTCGTTCTCGCCGTAGTCGCGCTTGACCTGAAGCTCTGTCAGGTCGTTCTCGCGAAGCAGTTCGGCCAGCGCCTGGATGAAAGTCACATCGGACTCGTGCTGCGTATTTTTGGTCATTCTTTCCTCAGCCGGTTGCCTGTCACCTTGTACCGGACGCGGTGCGGCGCATCCGTTTCCATCGCACATACACCAAGCAAACGGCTGTGGAAAGCGGGGCCTCGAAAATTGCCGCCGGGCCCAGTCGATGGGACTCAGCCGGCCGGGATCAGTCGCCCGGGCGCGCGGCCGCGGCGGCCTCTTCGCTGCTGCGTTCGGGCAGCATGGCGATGCCATAGGGTTTGAGCGTGCGCTCGGCCTCGGCCACCGGGGCGTCGGGGCGGGCGCGGGCGTCCGGTCCGGTGCCGCGCAGCGCGGCCTGGCCGATCAGCGCCTGCTGCGACGGGATCGGCGGCACCGGCAAGGGCAGGTCCGGGGTCGCGTCGCGGGCCAGCGCGGCGGCATCGGCCGTGGGGCGGGTGTCGGGCTGCACCTGCGGGGCGGGTGCAAAGCCGGGAATTGCGGATAGTTCCATTTCAGGGCTCCACTCGTGATACCCTCACCACCGGTGACTATGCCAGAGTCGCGCGGCGAAATCGCTAATGGCCCGCGGAAAACTGCCTTGAAATTTAAGCAATAGCAAACGGGCCGCCCCGAAAGGCGGCCCGTCCAAGATTATAACGGCTGCGGCCTAGCGATTCATCCTGTTTTCGATGAGGTCGTCGACGACGGAGGGGTCAGCGAGTGTTGATGTGTCGCCGAGGGCGTCGTAGTCGTTTTCGGCGATTTTGCGCAGGATGCGGCGCATGATCTTTCCGGATCGGGTTTTTGGCAGGCCGGGGGCCCACTGGATGAGGTCGGGGCTTGCGATGGGGCCGATTTCGCGGCGCACCCAGCCGCGCAGCTCCTTGCGCAGCTCTTCGGAGGGCTCTTCGCCGGTCATCAGGGTGACGTAGCAATAGATGCCCTGGCCCTTGATGTCATGCGGGTAGCCCACGACGGCGGCCTCGGCGACCTTTGCATGGGCGACCAGGGCGCTTTCGACCTCGGCGGTGCCCATGCGGTGGCCCGAGACGTTGATCACGTCATCGACCCGTCCGGTGATCCAGTAATCGCCGTCGGCATCGCGCTTGCAGCCGTCGCCGGCGAAGTAATAGCCCTTGTAGTCGCTGAAATAGGTCTTCTCGAAGCGGGCGTGATCGCCCCAGACCGTGCGCATCTGGCCGGGCCAGCTGTCCTTGATGGCCAGCACGCCCTCGGTGGGGCTGTCGTGGATCTCTTCGCCGCTGGTGGGGTCCAGCACCACGGGCTGGACGCCGAAGAAGGGCTTCATCGCGGCGCCGGGCTTGGTGGCATGGGCGCCGGGCAGGGGGGTCATCATGTGGCCGCCGGTCTCGGTCTGCCACCAGGTGTCGACGATGGGCACGCGGCCCTTGCCGACCACGTCATTGTACCAGGCCCAGGCCTCGGGGTTGATCGGCTCGCCCACGGTGCCCAGCACCCTGAGGTCGCCGAGGTCGTACTTGGTGACATGGTCCGGCCCCTGGCCCATCAGCGCGCGGATCGCGGTGGGGGCGGTGTAGAACTGGTTCACCTTGTGCTTCTCGCAGACCGCCCAGAACCGGCCGGCATCCGGCCAGGTGGGCACGCCCTCGAACATCAGGGTGGTGGCGCCGTTGGCCAGCGGGCCATAGACGATGTAGCTGTGGCCGGTGACCCAGCCGACATCGGCGGTGCACCAGTAGATGTCGCCGTCATGGTAGTCGAAGGTGATCTCGTGGGTCATGGACGCCCAGACGAGATAGCCGCCCGAGCAATGCACCACGCCCTTGGGCTGGCCGGTGGAGCCGGAGGTGTAGAGGATAAAGAGCGGGTCCTCGGCGCCCATCTCCTCGGGCGGGCAGTCGGCGGAGACCTTCGCGGCCTCTTCGTGCCACCAGTAATCGAGGGCCGAGCGCCAGGCGACCTGGTCGCCGGTGCGGCGGACCACCAGGCACTTGACCTCGTCGAAATCGTTCAGCAGGGCCTGGTTGACATTGTCCTTGAGCTTGGTCGCCCTGCCGCCGCGCGGGGCGCTGTCGGCGGTGATGACCAGCTTGGCGTCGCAGCCATTGACCCGGGCGCCGAGCGCATCGGGCGAAAAGCCCGCGAAGACGACCGAATGGATGGCGCCGATGCGGGCGCAGGCCAGCATGGCATAGGCGGCCTCGGGGATCATCGGCAGGTAGATGACGACGCGGTCGCCCTTGCCGATGCCCAGCCCCTTGAGGACATTGGCCATGGTGCCGACCTGGCGGGCCAGCTCGTTATAGGTGATGTGCAGGGCCTCGTCCTCGGGATCGTCGGGTTCCCAGATGATCGCGGTCTGATCGCCGCGGGTCTCCAGGTGGCGGTCGATACAGTTCGCGGCCACGTTCAGCGTGCCGTCCTCGAACCACTTGATGTCGATCCGGCCCGGCGCGAAAGAGGTGTTCTTCACCTTGGTGAAGGGCGTCATCCAGTCGATCCGACGCCCGTGCTCGGCCCAGAACCCCTCGGGATCGGACACAGAGGCCGCATACATCTCCTCGTACCGCGCCGCATCAACATGCGCACGCGAAACAGTCGCGGATGACGGGGGGTGGGTATTCTTCAATTGATTGGCATCGGCCATGGGGTCCTCCTCTCGTGGCTCCGCGACATGTGCCCGTTTGACGGAACGCGGAACTTTCGAGGTCGGTTGATACACAAAACTGTAAAGAGTTGCGCTTGAGATACCGTTTTGTTGGCATTTCGTGTCAAAAAATTTTTATCGTAATCGAAAATTCTGAAAAAATATTTTCAGGTGGTGATTTCACCTTGTTTTGCGGGGGCTAGCTGTCGCCGGAAGGAGGGCCGGAGAGCACATCGGTATACAAATGCATACAAGCGAGCGCTAACATCTTGTTCACACCCGGTGCGTCAAATTGTCAATCCTGACGGGGCTCGGGGATTCCAGGGGCGAATCGCCCTCTGGTTGCCAGCGCCGGGACCACCCTGGTTCAGCCGGTCTGTCAGGACAAAACGACCCAGAGAACGTGGAGTGACATGTAAATGACGATCAGAGATCCGATGGTGTAGAAGGTCGCGCGCAGCTCGTGGCTGCAATGCGTGGCATAGGCCAGGAAATGCGCCAGCCGCGCGGCCACGAAGCCGTAGAACAGCCCTTGTGCCAGGAGCAGCGGTGGATCGGTCAGCACGAATAGGGCCCCGGCGGCCCAAAAGGCGGGAATGTTCTCAAGATCGTTGCGATGCAGTCGCCGCGACCGGTCGACGTAATCGTTCGGGGCCAGTTGTGACGGGTCGGGGGACCTGTTGAGTGGCCCTGGGCGCAGATCCTCGGGGCTGGCCCAGCCGGCATTGACCCGCATCATGCGCGCCACGGTCATCCAGCCCTGACCCATGATCTTGAGCGCCATAAGCGCCGCCGCGACCGCATAGGCGGCAAGGGCCGGGTTTTCGAGGCTGAGCTGGGGCATGGAAGATCCTGTTCGACGGGGCTTTACTTACCGATGGTAAGTTTCGTAACCTACCATTGGTAAGCAAGTCAAGAGATCCGAATGTCCTCCAGCGAAACCCGCGACCAGATCCTGTCCATCGCGCACCGCCTCCTGGTGGCCGAGGGGCTGTCGGCACTTTCTTTCGATGCCATCGCCCGGCGCTTGGGGCGCTCGAAACAGGCCGTGCTCTACTGGTTTCCGACCCGCCAGGACCTGCTGGCGGCCCTGTTCCTGCCGGCATTGCGGGCCGAGGCCGAGGCGGTGACATGCGCACTGGACGGGCTCGCCGACCGAAACGCGGCGATCGCCCGGTTCGTGCGTGGCCTGATCGCATTTCATTGCCAGGATCTGGATCGGTTTCGCCTGATGTATCTTTTGCCGCAGACCAGCCGCGGCCGGCCCGGTACCGGAATGCTCGACCAGGTCCACAATATCACCGACGGCCTTTACGGCGCGCTAGCGCGGCATCTCGATCCGGCAGATCCCGACGCGGCGAGGCCCGAGGCGCTGGCCCTGCACGCGGCGGTGCTGGGTCTGATGATAATGCAGGGGCTTGCCGAGGCGGTGAATGACCCGCTCAAGCATGGGGCCGATGAACTGGCCGATGCGATGATCGACGCGCTGACGCGGCGCTAGCCGAGGGGGCAGGGCGCCACGTCGACATCGATCACGATGAAGGTGTCGGGGCCGAAGGTCACGCCGCTCATGTCGATGAAAAGCCGGCTGACCTCGGAGAAGACCGCGCCCTCGGTCAGAGCCTCGGTGGACAGGTCGAGGTTCTGCGCGGCCCCGTTGAACAGGACGCATTCGGTCAGGAAGTCCAGCACGTAGCCGTTGAATTCCAGCACCGGGAAACTGTCCTGCGGCATGTCGGGATAGGTGATCACGATCCGGTCGGCGCGAATGTCGATGATCGCCGGTATGATGTCCCAGCCGTTCTGCGGGCCTTCGGGGCCAAGCCCGTATTCCACCGCGTCCGTGACCTTGGTCGGGTGGCGCTGGCCAACGAATATGGGCGCCGCGCGGTCCTCGTAGGCCAGGGCGCCGAAGCTGACATTGCGGTCCATCAGGCCTTCGGCCGAGACGGGGCCGGCCGGGCCGAGCAGGACGAGCGCCAGCAGCGCCGCCCTCAAGCGGCGAGCCCCTTCTGGCCCAGCCCGAGATATTTCTTGCGCCGGGCGTCGTGCAGCTCGTCGCCGGTCTTGCCATCCAGTTCCGCAAGCATGACCCGGATCGCCTTGCCGACGCTTTCGATGACCTTGGTCTTGGCGCGGTGGGCCCCGCCCAGCGGTTCGCGGATGATACGGTCGCAGACCCCCAGTTCTTGCAGGTTCTGTGCGGTCAGGCGCAGGGCCTCGGCGGCTTCGCGCATCTTCTCGGCGTCCTTCCACAGGATACTGGCGCAGCCCTCGGGCGAGATGACGGAATAGACCGAATGTTCCAGCATCGCGATGCGGTTGCCCGTGGCAAAGGCGACGGCCCCGCCCGAGCCGCCCTCGCCGATCACCACGCTGACCAGGGGCACGCGCAGGTCCAGGCATTTCTCGGTCGAACGGGCGATGGCCTCGGACTGGCCGCGTTCCTCGGCGCCCTTGCCAGGATAGGCGCCGGGCGTGTCCACAAGGGTGATGACGGGGATGCCGAACCGGTCGGCCAGGTCCATCAGGCGGATGGCCTTGCGATAGCCCTCGGGGCGGGCCATGCCGAAATTGCGCTCGATGCGGGACTTGGTGTCATTGCCCTTCTCGTGGCCGATCACCATCACCGGTTTGTCGTCGAGGCGGGCCAGCCCGCCCATCACGGCGTGGTCGTCAGCGAAATTCCGGTCCCCGGCCAGCGGCGTGTATTCACTGAACAGCGCGTCGATATAGTCCTTGCAATGGGGCCGTTCGGGGTGCCGGGCCACCTGGCATTTGCGCCATGGGGTCAGGTCGGCATAGAGGCTCACCAGAAGGTCGGCGGCCTTCTTGTCCAGCGCCTGGGCCTCGGCTTCGATGTCCATTTCCTCGTTCGCGCGGGCCATGGCCCGCAGCTCGGCCGCCTTGCCCTCGATTTCGGCCAGCGGTTTCTCGAAGTCGAGATAGTTGGTCATGGATCACCTTTTGCCAAACTCCCGCCCATATAGAGGCGCATAACGGGCGGATGCAACGGGGCTTTGCCCGGCCATGTTGCCAAGCGGGGCATTGCCGGGCAGGGTCGGGACATTGGCGATGATCGACATCTGGAACAAGGGATTTGCGAACATGACAGGCAAGGTAACAGCGGTTCTTCTGGCATTGATGGCCGCGCCGGCGATGGCACAGGACATCAATTTCGGCGACGACAGCAGCGAATGGGCACGCGACGGCGAATGCGACGACCGGCGCTTTTTCGGGCCGGGCATGGCACTGAGCGTGACCTGGCAATATGTCGGGCAGGACGCGACCGATTGCCGTTCTGCCTACGACGCGGGCCGGATCAGCCTGTGGAACATGCAGGACGCAATGGCCGCAACGCAATGCGCGGCGATCGATTTCGGTGATGACAGCGGCGGCTTTCCCAATGACGGCGAATGCGACGATGCCCGCTTCGAAGGCCTGGCCGTGGCCCATGTTCTGACACCCGATGACATCCGCCGCGATGCCTCTGACTGCTCGCGGCTGTGTTTCTACGGTGCGATCGCCCTTCGGGATTACTGAACTGCGGAACCGGGTCCGCCCGTTAGGTGGACGGACCCGCTTGCAGGTCAGACGGCGCCGGCAAGTTCAAGCAACTCGGCGAATTGGTCGGGCGTCAGCACGCTGCGCCAATGATCGGCGCAATTCGACCGCATCATCACCAGCGCGGTTTCGTTTTCGCCGATCCGGGCGGCGATCGCTTCCCGTTCTTCCTCCGGCGCATTCGAGATGATCGCGGCCCGCAGATCGGCCCGCAGCGCCAATGTCTCGTCTTCCAGCGCTTTGCGCTGCGCTGGCATGGTGGCGATCCAATCGGCAAGGATGGCACGCTGGTCATCGTTCAGTCCGACGATATCGGCATTCTTGTTAAGAACGCCGGTCAGCGCGATGACGGGCTGCGACAGCGCGGTCCGGTCCGGGCCGTTCTGCTGGGCAAGGCTGGCGACTGGCAGGGCAATGGCAAGCGCGGCGGCGGAAAGCACGAAACGTTTCATTCCCGTATCCTCCATTCAGGTTTGTTGCCCGCGAAGGATTGAGGCACAAACGCGATCCGCTCCTTGACGCAAATCAAAAAAACAGGATGTTTTGCTGTATTTGCCGTGACCTGCCCGTGCCCTTGCACTAGCCCGCGATCATCTCGGCCTGGCGCACGATCACCTCAGCCTGCTTGATGGACGCGATGTCGACCAGCCGGCCCTTGTAGACAGTGGCGCCTTCGCCGCGGGCCTTGGCCTCTTCCATGGCGGCAAGGATCTCGCGCGCTTCGGCCACGGCCTCGTCCGAGGGGGTGAAGACCTGGTTGGCCAGGGCGATCTGCTTGGGGTGGATGGCCCATTTGCCCACCATGCCCAGCGTGGCGGACCGGCGCGCCTGGGCAATGTAGCCGTCATCGTCCGAAAAATCCCCGAACGGCCCGTCCACGGGCAGCACGCCGTGCGTTCGGCAGGCGGCGACGATGGCCGCCTGGGCCCAGTGCCAGGGGTCGGACCAATGTTTCTTGCCCTCGTGCAGCATGTAATAGTTTTCCTGCGTGCCGCCAATACCGGTCGTGGCCATGCCCATGGAGGCCGCGAAATCCGCCGCGCCAAGGGACATGGCCTGCATCCGGGGGCTGGCGGCGGCGATTTCCTCGACATGGGCGATGCCGGCCGCGCTCTCGATGATGACCTCGAAGCCGATGGGCCTCTGGCGGCCCTTGGCGGTCTCCACGGCCGTGACCAGCGCGTCGACCGCGTAGATGTCCGAGGCATTGCCGACCTTGGGGATCATGATCTGATCCAGCCTGTCGCCGGCCTGTTCCAGCACGTCGACCACGTCGCGATACCACCAGGGCGTGTCCAGCCCGTTGATGCGCACCGACAGGGTCTTGCTGCCCCAGTCCACGTCGTTGATCGCCTCGATCACGTTGGCGCGGGCCATGTCCTTGTCGCCGGGGCTGACCGAATCCTCGAGGTCGAGGTTGATCACGTCGGCGGCGCTGGCGGCCATCTTCTCGAACAGCTTGCTGTTGGAGCCGGGGCCGAACAGCTGACAGCGGTTCGGGCGGGCGACCGGGGCGGGTTGCAGGCGGAAGGACATGGATGGCTCCTTTGGGTAAGGATATTTCGTTGCGGCTGGGCGGGTGGGTATATTCTTGCGCGCTATGCTGCAAGGGCGAATTTGCAACTGCAGCATTGCGCGGAATCCCCCGGTTTTCGATTTGCTGTGCAAGATTATCCGGCTTTTTAACCACGGTGCGGGGAAACTTTGCGCAATTTCAGCCAATCCGACGTGTTTTCGAATCGGGTTGGGGTTCGGTCATGCTTGTATAGGCTGCACCTTCAGGAGGCTTTCACATGATTCCCACCCCCTATCTTCTTTTCCTGGGCGACGCGCCGGACCAGCTGGCCGCCAAGGTCGCCATCGGCATCAAGGACTGGCGCCCGGAAAACGCGGTGGGCCAGCTGCGCCTGCGCGGCTGCAAGGCCGACCTGGGCCTGGCCGACATGACGCTGGAAGAGGCCCGCACCGCCGGCGCCCAGACCCTTGTCATCGGCGTGGCCAATCGCGGGGGCGTCATCAGCGAGGCCTGGAAGAAGGTGCTGATCGAGGCCCTGGGCATGGGGTTCGACATCGCCAGCGGCTTGCACAACCTGCTGCGCCACGACCCGCAGCTTGCCGCCGCCGCCGGGCGCGCGGGCCAGGAGCTGCACGATGTGCGGGTGCCCTCGGTCAGCTATCCGATCGCCAGCGGGGAAAAGCGCAGCGGCAAGCGCTGTCTCGCCGTCGGCACGGATTGTTCGGTGGGAAAGATGTATACCGGGCTGGCCATGGATGCCGAGATGCGAAAGCGCGGTTTGAAGTCCAGTTTCCGGGCCACCGGCCAGACCGGCATCCTGATCACCGGGCGCGGCGTGCCGCTGGATGCTGTCGTCGCCGATTTCATGGCCGGGTCGGTGGAATACCTGACGCCGGACAACGACGCTGATCACTGGGACCATATCGAGGGGCAGGGCAGCTTGTTCCACCTGTCCTATTCCGGGGTGACCATGGCGCTGCTGCACGGTGGCCAGCCCGATGCCCTGATCCTGGCACATGAACCCACCCGCACCCACATGCGCGGCCTGCCGGGCTATGCGCTGCCGTCGCTGGAAAAGCTTCGCGATACCGCCCTGCCGCTGGCGCAAGTCGCCAACCCGGCCTGCAAGGTCGCGGGCATCTCGGTCAACACCGCCGCCATGACAGAACAGGAGGCGCTGGATTGCCTGGCCGGGGTCGAGGACCGCATGGGCCTGCCAGCCGCCGATCCCTTCCGGCAGGGCGCGGGTAGGCTGGTGGATGCGTTGCAGGACCTGTAGGGTCGAGCCCGCGGTTCCCGCGGGGCCGATGCGGTCAACTGCCAGGAAAAGGGGAAAGCCATGTCCTTGAGCGTCACGCGCGACCGGTTCCGGCTGGCCGAGGTGTTCACCATCGCCCGCGGCAGCCGGACCGAGGCGAAGGTGTTGACCGTGCGGGTGACGCGCGAGGGCGTGCAGGGGCAGGGCGAATGCGTGCCCTATGCCCGCTATGACGAAACGCTGGACAGCGTCGCGGCGCAGATCACGACCCTTCCCGAGGATATCAGCCGGCACGACCTTCAGGATGCCTTGCCAGCCGGGGCCGCGCGCAACGCGGTGGATTGCGCGCTTTGGGACTGGCAGTCCAAGCGCACGGGCGCGCCGGTCTGGCAACTGGCGGGCCTGCCCAAGCCCAAGCCCTGCGTCACGGCCTTTACTCTGTCGCTGGACGCGCCCGAGAAGATGCAGGTGGCGGCGGCCAGAAACGCGCATCGTCCGCTGTTGAAGATCAAGCTGGGCACGCCCGATGACATGGCCCGGCTCGAGGCCGTGCGTCGCGGCGCGCCGAAGTCCCGCATAATCGTCGACGCCAACGAAGGCTGGACGACCGAGATCTATGTCGAGCTCGCCCCGCACCTGTTGCGGCTGGGCGTGCAGATGGTGGAACAACCCCTGCCCGCGGGGGCCGACAAGATGCTTGCCGAGATCGAGCGGCCACTGCCGGTTTGCGCCGACGAAAGCTGCCATGACCGCGACAGCCTGCCGGGACTGGCGGGCAAGTATGACATGGTCAATATCAAGCTGGACAAGACCGGCGGCCTGACCGAGGCGCTGGCGCTGCGCGATGCGGCCCGGGACGCGGGTTACACGGTCATGGTGGGCTGCATGGTGGGCTCGTCGCTGGCCATGGCGCCTGCCGTTCTGGTCGCGCAGGCGGCCGAGATCGTGGACCTGGACGGGCCGCTCCTGCTGGCCGAGGATCGTGATCCGCCGCTGGGCTATGCCGATGGAATGGTCCAGCCCGCCCGCCCGGATCTTTGGGGGTGAGCACCGGTCCGGCGTAGCCGGTGCATCGTCCAGTGGACGATGCAAGGTGCGAACGGGCGGAGCCCCGGCCGGTCCGGCGTAGCCGGTGCATCGTCCAGTGGACGAAGCAAGGTGCGAACGGGCGGAGCCCCGGCCGGTCCGGCGTAGCCGGTGCATCGTCCGGGGACGAAGCAAGCTCCGAACGGGCGTCGCTCCGGCCAGGGCGCGTTTTCGCCGCGCCGATTTTCGTCGGAACGCTATTTTCCTCATCCCGGGGCTACGCTAAGAACCGCTGGCGCTTCAGGAGGATCCCGCATGCCCAGATACCGTTCCCGCACGACCACCCATGGCCGCAACATGGCCGGTGCGCGAGGCCTTTGGCGCGCGACGGGGATGAAAGAGGGGGATTTCGGCAAGCCTATCATCGCCATCGTGAATTCCTTTACCCAGTTCGTGCCGGGGCACGTGCATCTCAAAG
This sequence comes from Alphaproteobacteria bacterium, assembly GCA_009908505.1. Lineage (GTDB taxonomy): Bacteria > Pseudomonadota > Alphaproteobacteria > Rhodobacterales > Rhodobacteraceae > Salibaculum. Next base: position 29,245 of record JAAAPD010000026.1, read on the forward strand.
ATCTCGGCCAGATGGTCGCGCGCGAGGTCGAAAAGGCCGGCGGCGTGGCCAAGGAATTCAACACGATCGCCGTGGATGACGGGATCGCCATGGGCCATGACGGAATGCTCTATTCCCTGCCCAGCCGCGAGGTGATCGCGGACGCGGCCGAATACATGGTCAACGCCCATTGCGCCGACGCGATGGTCTGCATTTCGAATTGCGACAAGATCACGCCGGGCATGCTGATGGCGTCCATGCGGCTGAACATCCCCACGGTCTTCGTCTCGGGCGGCCCGATGGAGGCCGGCAAGGTCGAATGGGAAGACGGTGAAAAGGCGCTGGATCTGGTCGATGCCATCGTCGCGGCGGCCGATGACCGCTACAGCGACGATCAGGTGCAGGCCATCGAGGAAGCGGCCTGTCCGACCTGTGGGTCGTGTTCGGGCATGTTCACCGCAAATTCCATGAACTGCCTGACCGAGGCACTGGGCCTGTCCCTGCCGGGCAATGGCTCGACCCTGGCCACCCACGCCGACCGCAAGCGGCTGTTCATCGAGGCCGGCCACCTGATCGTCGACCTGGCCAAGCGCCATTACGAACAGGACGACTATTCCGTCCTGCCGCGGTCCATCGCCAATTTCCAGGCCTTCGAGAACGCCATGTCGCTGGATATCGCCATGGGCGGGTCAACCAACACGGTCCTGCACCTTCTGGCCGCCAGCCACGAGGGCGATATCGGTTTCACCATGGAAGACATCGACCGGCTCAGCCGAAAGGTGCCCTGCCTGTGCAAGGTGGCCCCGGCGAAATCCGACGTCCACATGGAGGACGTGCACCGCGCGGGCGGCATCATGGCCATCCTCGGCGAGTTGGACCGCGCGGGCCTGTTGCATTCCGATCTGCCGAGTGTCCACAGCCCCACGATGGCCGAGGCGATCGCGCGCTGGGACATCGCCACGACCGGGTCAGAGGTTGCGCGAACCTTCTATTCCGCCGCGCCCGGCGGGGTGCGCACGACCCAGGCCTTCAGCCAGGAGCGCCGCTATCCCAGCCTGGATACCGACCGCCAAGGCGGGGTGATCCGCAGCAAGGACCATGCCTTCAGCCAGGACGGCGGATTGGCGGTTCTCTTCGGCAACCTGGCCGAGGATGGCTGCATCGTGAAGACCGCCGGTGTCGATGACAGCAACCTGAAATTCGGCGGTCCGGCCTACGTGGTCGAGGGCCAGGACGAGGCCGTGAACGACATTCTGACAGGCAAGGTCAAGGAAGGCGACGTGGTGATCATCCGCTACGAGGGGCCGCGCGGCGGGCCGGGGATGCAGGAAATGCTCTACCCGACGTCCTACCTGAAATCGAAGGGGCTGGGCGCGGCCTGTGCGCTGGTGACCGATGGACGTTTTTCGGGGGGCACGTCTGGCCTGTCCATCGGCCATGTCTCGCCCGAGGCGGCCGAGGGCGGCACGATCGGGCTGGTCGAACAGGGCGACCTGATCGAGATCGACATTCCGAACCGGACCATCAACCTGGCCGTGGACGAGGCGACCCTGGCCGCCCGCCGTGCCGCGCAGGAAGAAAAGGGCTGGAAACCCGCCAAGCCGCGCAAGCGCAAGGTGTCCACCGCGCTCAAGGCCTATGCCATGCTGACCACCAGCGCCGCCAAGGGCGCCGTGCGTCAACTGCCCGACTGAACGAAAGGAACCGCCCATGTCCCGCACCGTCTATGTCAACGGCGCCTACCTGCCCGAGGGTAACGCCAAGGTCTCGATCTTCGACCGGGCCTTCCTGATGGCCGATGGCGTCTACGAGGTCACCAGCGTGCTGGATGGCAAGCTGATCGACTTCGACGGGCACCTCGCGCGGCTGGAACGGTCGCTGTCGGAACTGGATATCCGCAAACCCGACTGCTTTGACGACCTGCTGGAGATTCATCGCGAACTGGTCCGGGTGAACGGGATCACCGATGGCATGGTCTACCTTCAGGTCACGCGCGGCGCCGCCGAGGACCGCGATTTCGTCTTTCCCGACCCGGACGAGGTCAAGCCCACCGTGGTCCTGTTCACCCAGTCCAAGCCAGGGCTGGCCGACAGCGCCGCATCGAAGAAGGGCATCAAGGTCATCTCGATCGAGGATATCCGCTGGGGCCGCCGCGACATCAAGACAGTGCAACTGCTTTACCCGTCGATGGGCAAGATGATGGCGAAAAAGGCCGGGGCCGACGATGCCTGGATGATCCAGGACGGCCATGTCACCGAAGGCACCAGCAACAACGCTTATATCGTCAAGGGCGACACGATCATCACCCGGAAACTGTCCAACGATATCCTGCACGGGATCACCCGCGCGGCCGTGCTGCGCTTCGCCCGCGAGGCGCAGATGAAGGTCGAGGAACGCCATTTCACGATCAATGAGGCCAAGGCGGCGGACGAGGCCTTCGTCACCTCCGCGTCGACCTTCGTGATGCCGGTCGTGCAGGTGGACGAGGCCGTGCTGGGCGACGGCACGCCGGGGCCGGTGTCAAAGCGCCTGCGCGAGATTTACGTTGAGGAAAGCCGCAAGGCAGCGATCTGAGGGACGCGATGGTTTCGCAAGGGTGAGGCTGGCTGAAGGGTCGATTGGGTGCGGTGACGGCTACCAGCCCGAAGCGGACCCAAGGGCCCAGACGCCGACTTGCGATAGCTGACCTTCGCTGCGCGGGTCACGAACTGGCAAGGTGCGGGACAAAACGCCATTTCGCTGCGGTTGCGCAAATGCCCGCTTCTTACTTCTACGGAGCCCTCCTTATCGTTTTGTTCCCAAAGTGGAAGAGATGCGCCACAGCGTCGTCAACAACGGGTCAACACCCCGACAATATTCTGTGCAAGATTGCTGTCGCAGGCGACAGGGAGCGGCTTATGACCAGAATAGCTTTGGTGGCAAACTATCTCGGGGGATCTATCCTCGCCCTCGGCATGTTGTGCCTTGGCTTGTCGATGCCCAGACCCGGTTGGAAAGCGCTGAGCGAGCAGCTCCCAAATTGGCTGTTTAGCGTCGAGAACGGCAGTATTGCTGTCGTCCTGGGCGTCCTCATGATCGCCGCGGGCAAGGCAAGCAATTGGGGGGCAGGAACGGCCAAAACAAGCCAGACGGGCGCCCGCGCTTCCTCGTCTCCGGCAATTCCCAGAGTCTGGGTTATGGATGATGTTGGCAGTATGGACGTTTTCGCGGCCTATTGCGGCCCTGACGAAGGCGCTGAAGCACGCAAAAAGTACATTTCGTCTTCAGGCAAAAACAGGCTTGGGTGGCAGCTCCAAGCGAGTGATTTCCCGCGCGTGCTGTATGCGATGGAAGGTTCCCCGCCTGCCATCCCGCAGGATTACTGTTTCATAAGTGGGCGGTATCCGATGGTTTCGCCTCGCCTTGCGGAATTGCTGAAGACGCTGGACCTTGGAAATGGCGATTTCTTTGAAGCGGAATTCTATACCGAAGACGGGAGCGAAAGGCTTCCCTGGTCCCACTCGTTTTGGAACATTGGCAATAAGAAAGATAGCTTCCTTCCGGAGAAAAGTAACGTCACGCGTATTAACGCCACCCCCCGCAAGAACAGGATACTATTGGAGACGTACGCGACGGAGATCGGCGTGCAGAACGATGACATCGCGGTCGGTCCAGAGGCTCTTGACGGCCCTGACGTCTGGAAAGAGTCGAAGCTCTCGGATTGCATCTTATTCTCTGACCGATTTGTGCAGCTCATGCAGGAAAACGGTATGCTGCACCTGTTCGATTTGAAGTCGGTCCGTTTGATCCTGCCCGATTAACGAATGCGGCCTTCGTTTGCCAAGTTGCAATGGCTGGGGCAACCGCGCGACTTTTGGTTGGGATTGGGCTTGTCCCGAGAAACTATGTGGCGGCGCTCAATCCCGATAGCCGCCGTTTGAACAGACCGCAGCATCGGTCAAAATGGGCTCACAGCCGCCATTCGCCGCGTTTGGGCCGTATGGCGGCTTCCCGGGGCATGATCGAAACATTTCAAACCTCGCCCTTTGCGCAAATCAGCGATTCCCCGCCAGGCCGGGAGATGGCGCTTTGCCCCGGGGTTGGCTATTCCCCGATATTCTCCTTGAAGGCCTTTTCGAAGGCCGCCTGTTTCTCGGGGCTGGCTTCGGTCTGGCTCCGGGCCTTCCAGTCGTCATAGGGCATGCCGTAGAACACCTCTCGCCCCTCGTCCTTGGTCATCTCGATGCCGCGCTCGTTGGCGGCCTCTTGATACCAGCGGGACAGGCAATTGCGGCAGAACCCGGCCAGGTTCATCATGTCGATGTTCTGAACGTCCGGCCGATCTTTCATTAGGTGCTTTTGCAGCCGGCGAAAGGCGGCGGCTTCCAGTTCCAGGCGGGTCTGGTCGTCGATCTGGGTCATGCGGTCCTCGCTTCGTTCTGGTCCATCAGGTGCAGGGCCTTGGTCAGGATCGGGGCCAGTCTTTGCGCCCAGTGCGCCTGCTGTTCGGGGGTCACGATAAGATCGTTGCGTAGCTCGATCAATGCGTTGGGCCGGCCCGGCTGCAGGGCGTGGCGGTCCACGGAGTCCCCGGGCAGGTGGCCGGCATAGGGTTCATTGTCCCCGATGCAGAGGTCGGGTTCGGCGCGCAGCAGGTCGAGCAGCGGGTCGGACAGGCGGCGATCCTGTTCATGCAGGACTCCCACATGCCAGGGCCGTGGATGGCGACCGTTCAGCCGGGGCGTGAAGGAATGCACGGCCACCAGAACGGTATCGTCATAGCGGCCCGCGACCTCGGCCAGCGCGGCGTGATAGGGTTCGTAGAACGCGGCGATGCGGCGCTGCTTTTCTGCCGTGTCCGCATCGCGATTGCCGGGAATCACCGTGCCGTCATAAAGCTTCATCAACAGGGTCGGATCGTCGGTGCCCCGGTTCGGGTCGATCACCAGGCGCGAGAAATTGGACAGGACCGCCGGTGCGTCCAGCAGGTCGGCCAGCGCGCGCGTCACGCCCGCGGCGCCCACGTCATAGGCGATATGGCGTTCCATGTCGGGCGGGTTCAGGCCCAGGTCCCCGCCGCCCACGCTGGGCGGGACGGTGTTGGTGGCATGATCGCAGGAAATCACCCAGCGCGAGCGGCGCTGCGCCCCGTGCAGGTGAAAGGGTTGATAGGTCATCGCGAAGGCACAAAGGCTGTCATCTTCATGTCACCTGACTTAGGACAGTTGAGACCGGAAGTGAAATGCGCAATAAGGGCGGCGAGCCGTTAGCGATAACAAGGGGGCCACACGCCCCGCAGCCGACGAAAGATCCGATTATGAGACGCCACCGCAACGTCAAGATCGTCGCCACCCTCGGGCCGGCATCCAACGACTACAAGATGATCCGCGCCCTGCACGAGGCCGGGGCCGACGTGTTCCGCCTGAACATGAGCCACGGCAGCCATGACGAGATTCGCGAACGCCACGCGATCATCCGCAAGGTCGAAGAGGACGTGGGTAACCCCATCGCCATCCTGGCCGACTTGCAGGGGCCGAAACTGCGCGTCGGCACCTTTGCCAGCGACGAGGGCGAAGAGCTGGACGAAGGCCAGGCCTTTCGGCTGGACCTGGATGATGCGCCCGGCGACGCGACGCGCGTGCAACTGCCGCACAAGGAAATCTTCGATGCTCTGGAACCCGGCGCGCACCTGCTGGTCAATGACGGCAAGATCAAGCTGCGGGTCCGCGACTGCGGCCGCGATTTCGCCGATTGCGAGGTGGTCGTCGGCGGCACGATCTCCAACCGCAAGGGCGTGAACGTGCCAGACGTGGTGCTGCCACTGGCGGCACTGTCGGACAAGGACCGCAAGGACCTGGAATTCGTTTGTGACCTTGGTGTGGACTGGCTGGCGCTGTCCTTCGTGCAGCGGGCCTCGGACGTCGAAGAGGCGCGGGGGCTGGCCAATGGGCGGGCCGCCATCCTGTCTAAGATCGAGAAACCGGCCGCGGTGAACAATTTCGACGACATCATCGCGGTATCGGACGGGATCATGGTAGCCCGCGGCGACCTGGGCGTGGAACTGCCCGTGCAGAACGTGCCGCCGATCCAGAAGCGCCTGGTCCGCAAGTGCCGCACCGCCGCCAAGCCGGTGATCGTGGCCACGCAGATGCTGGAAAGCATGATCGAAAGCCCGATGCCGACCCGTGCCGAGGTCTCGGACGTGGCGACGGCCATCTACGAAGGCGCCGATGCCATCATGCTGAGCGCGGAATCGGCGGCGGGCGACTACCCGGTCGAGGCGGTTTCGACCATGGACAACGTGGCCTTCGAAGTCGAAAGTGACGAGAACTATACCGCGATCATCGAATCCAGCCGCACGGCCGATCGCGCCAGCGTCGCGGACGGGATCGTCGCCGCCGCGCGCGAGATCGCCGAGACGACGGATATCAAGGCAATCTGCTGCTATTCGGAAAGTGGCACGACGGGCCTTCTGACAGCGCGGGAACGTCCCCGCGTGCCGATCATCGTACTGTCCACCCGGATCGATACCGCCCGGCGGCTCTGCCTGTCCTGGGGCACCAACTGCGTGCGTACCACGACCGAGGTGAACCGCTTCAAGATCGCGGTGGTCGAGGCGGTGCGCGCCGCGCTGAAGACCGGCATCGCCAGCAAGCAGGACATGGTGGTCGTGACGGCGGGCGTGCCGTTCAACACGCCGGGCTCCACCAATATCCTTCGCGTCGCGCCCTGCGAGGAACGTTTGATTTACGCCGCTGAAACGGAGTAGGCTTTCGCAATTGTTTCAATTTGCGAGATTTGCCCATGGATCCCGACCTCATGCTTGTCATCGGCCTTGTGGTCGCAGGGTTTTCGATCCCGTCGATCATGGGGGCGCTGGCGGATGGGCGCGTGCCGCGTGCGGCGTCGATCGCGGTGTTGGTCGGGGGCGGCCTGATCGCGCTGGCCGTGAACCAGAAGCCCTTGGGCTACAAGGTCGAGGATATCCCCTCGGTCTTTGTCGAGGTTGTGGGCCGCTACATCAACTAAGGCCCTTGTCAAACGGGCGAACGGGGCCTATACGGCCCGCTCTACCGCGCGTCCGGCCCGATGTGGCATGCCGAGTCGCGTGTCACCGATACGTTCAAGGAGACGAAAATGCCCAAGATGAAGACCAAGTCGAGCTGCAAGAAGCGGTTCAAGGTGACGGCCAAGGGCCGCATCAAGGCGGGTCAGGCCGGCAAGCGCCATGGCATGATCAAGCGCACCAACAAATTCATCCGTGATGCGCGTGGCACCACGACCCTCAGCAAGGCTGATGAACAGATCATCAAGCCCATGATGCCCTACGCACGCTAAGGAGGATCGGACATGCGAGTCAAAGGCGGAACCGTCACCCATCGTCGTCACAAGAAGATCACGGACAAGGCCAAAGGCTATTATGGCCGTCGCAAAAGCACCTTCAAGGTCGCGACCCAGGCCGTGGACAAGTCCAACCAGTATGCCACCCGTGACCGGCACAACCGCAAGCGCAACTTCCGCGCCCTGTGGATCCAGCGTATCAACGCCGCCGTCCGCGCTGCGGACGAGAGCCTGACCTATTCGCGCTTCATCAACGGCCTGACCAAGGCCGGGATCGAAGTGGATCGCAAGGTTCTGGCCGACCTGGCCGTGCACGAGCCCGAAGCGTTCGGCGCGATCGTGGAAAAGGCCAAGGCCGCGCTGTAAACCCGCGCCGCCATGCAGATTGAATTGGGCCGTCTCACCGGGGGCGGTCTTTTTCGTTGCGGGGCCGTTGCCGAAATGAGTGCTGCGCACGCAGGTTTGATTGGTTGGGGGGCTCTGCCCCCCGGCGCGCGCGGCGCGCCGCCCCGCGCGGTATTTGCGACCCAAAGAAGCTGGGGTCGCTTGAAACCGGGGCAGGGCCGGGGTAACGAGCCGTGACCAATTCAAGGGGTCCGTCATGGATGAGCTGAAGTCCAAATACCTCGACCTAATCGCCAAGGCCGCCGACGAGGCGACGCTGGAAGAGATCCGCGTTTCGGCCGTGGGCAAGAAGGGCGAGGTCAGCCTGAAGATGCGCGAGCTGGGCAAGATGACGCCGGACGAGCGTCAGGTGATGGGGCCCGCGCTCAACGCGCTCAAGGACGAGATCAACGCCGCGCTGGCGGCCAAGAAGGTGGCGCTGGAAGACGCGGCGCTGGACGAGCGGCTGAAGGCTGAATGGCTGGACGTGACCCTGCCCGCACGGGACCGACGGGTTGGCAGCATCCACCCGGTATCCCAGGTCTGGGAAGAGGTGACGGCGATCTTTGCCGATATGGGCTTTGCCGTGGCCGAGGGGCCGCAGATCGAAAGCGACTGGTACAATTTCGACGCGCTGAACATTCCCGGCCATCACCCGGCCCGGGCCGAGATGGACACGTTCTATACCCACCGCCGGGACGGGGACAATCGCCCGCCGCACGTTTTGCGCACCCATACCAGCCCGGTGCAGATACGGTCGATGGAGGCGCAGGGCGCACCCATTCGCATCATCTGCCCCGGTCGCGTCTATCGCGCCGATTACGACCAGACCCATACGCCCATGTTCCACCAGGTCGAGGGGCTGGCGATCGACAAGGACATTTCCATGGCCAACCTGAAATGGGTACTGGAAGAATTCTTTAGCGCCTTTTTCGGCACTCATGTGGAAACCCGTTTCCGCGCCTCGCATTTCCCGTTCACCGAACCGTCGGCCGAGGTGGATATCCAGTGTTCCTTCGAAGGGGGCACCGTGAAGGTGGGCGAAGGCGACGACTGGCTGGAGGTTCTGGGGTCCGGCATGGTGCATCCATCGGTCCTGCAGGCGGGCGGGATCGACCCGGAGGAGTGGCAGGGATTTGCCTTCGGCATCGGAATCGACCGGCTGGCCATGCTGAAGTACGGGATTCCCGATTTGCGCGCCTTCTTCGAGAGCGACCTGCGCTGGCTGCGGCACTATGGGTTCAGCGCGTTACAGGTGCCGACCGTGCATGGGGGGTGAGGGGTGACTTTGGGTCAGTTCTTCCTTGGACTTGTCACACTTGTCGTGGCTACAGCAGTCTATTCTTGGCAGCGAGGCATCGACCGGCGGACGGAGCTTCAAAGAGAGAGACGACAGCTATACGGTCGCTACCTAGAGGCTACGCACAGGCACTACTTTAGCCAACCGTTCGTCGGTCTGGAATTCACGCCCGAGCAGCAGAGTGCATGGGAAGGGTTTTCCGACAGTGAACTCGAATGTTACATTTTGCGTGATCTCATATCTCTGAACTGCCCCGAAGATGTATACTCTGCGTTGGATCAGTATGATCGGGCAATGCGCAGTTGGAAGATCGCTTTTACTAGCCTTGAGCTCAGCGACAAAAACAGACTCAAAGTAAAAGAACTAGACAAAGAGATGGATTTCTCTCGGTATCGGCTTGCCGAGGCAATGCGAAAGGACTTGGAGTCGCACGGTGCGCTAAGGATCTCCGTCGAAGATCAGATTGGAAGGTTGTGGCGTGAGTTTGGTCATTCGAAAGATTGATCATGCGTGGGTTTTCGCTGATGCAGCCAATGCTATTGCCAGTGCCGCTTTCGGCTCCTCCATGTCGCCCCTAATCCACCGAATCTGACCGGCCCGAGGCATCCTCCCTCCATCCCATGTTGGAGGTCCCGATGCCACATATCCTTATCGTCGAAGGCAATACCCCCGCCACCGTGGCTCGTGGCCTTTCGGGGGCGCGGGGGTTCGTGGAGAGTTTCGCGGTCCTTGCGCCGCATGTGACCACGACCATCGCCAACCCCTATGCCGCGCCGCTGACCGCCGAGGATCTGTCCGCCGACGGGATCGTTTTCACCGGCTCGGGCGAGCCCTGGGCCGTGTCCGACCCGGAAGCGACCCCGCTTTGGGCCGCGATGGAGGGGGCGATGGCCAGTGGCAAACCGATCTGGGGCAGTTGCAACGGGATGCACCTGGCCGCGCTGGCGCTGGGCGGCATGGTGCGGAAGAACCCGAACGGGCTGGAAGTGGGCATCGCCCGCGACATGGCACTGACGGTCGAGGGGCGGGCACATCCGATGATGGCGCAGCGCCCGGCCCTGTTCGGCGCGCCTTGCGTGCATCGCGACGAGGTGGCGGACCTGCCCCCCGGCGCGATCCTGATGGCGGGCAATGCGCATACGCCGATCCAGGCCTTTGCCTTCGAAGGGGACGGGACCTGCATCTGGGCCACGCAATACCACCCCGAACTGTCGCTGGCGGCGCTGGCCGAATACCTGACCGGCGTGGACTCGATCTTTGCCGATCGCGCGGGGCTGGTCGCGGACCTGACCTGTGCGGCCGGCGACAGCCTGGCTGCGGCGCGGCTGGGCACCACGCCCGAGGCGATGCAGGCCCAGGCGCGGGGAGCGGAATTGCTGGCCTGGCTGCAGCTTGTGACCGAGAGGGCCGCGGTCGGTCTGCACATGGCCGCCCCGGTGCGCAATCGCCTCACCCACTAGAGCGGCGGGTAGGGCCATCGGGCGCTTTTCCCCGGCGGGGGGATGCGCTAAACCGCGCGGGACATATTGCAAATGCCCCGGGGACCCCCATGAAATTCACGCTGTCCTGGCTGAAAGAGCATCTCGAAACCACCGCCTCCGTCCACGAGATCTGCGAGGCGCTGACCGATCTCGGACTGGAGGTCGAGGGGGTCGAGAACCCGGCCGAAAAGCTGGAGCGGTTCACCCTGGCCAAGGTCAAGTCGGCCGAGCAGCACCCCGATGCCGACCGGCTGCGCGTCTGCATGGTGCAAACCGACGAGGGCGAGCGGCAGATCGTCTGCGGCGCGCCCAATGCGCGCGAAGGCATCACCGTGGTTCTGGCCAAGCCGGGCGATTACGTGCCGGGCATCGACGTGACCCTGTCGGTGGGCAAGATCCGGGGCGTGGAAAGCCATGGCATGATGGCGTCCGAGCGCGAGCTGGAACTCAGCGACGAACATGATGGCATCATCGAACTGCCCTCGGGCGAGGTGGGGCAGAAGTTCACCGACTGGCTGGCCGAGAATGCACCCGAAAAGGTCGACCCGGTGATCGAGATCGCGATCACCCCCAACCGGCCCGACGCGCTGGGCGTGCATGGCATAGCCCGCGACCTTGCGGCGCGGGGGCTGGGCACGCTCAAGCCGCTGTCGGTCGATCCGGTGCCGGCGTCCTTTCCCTGTCCGGTCAGCGTCACGATCGACGCCGACACGCTGGACCAGGCCCCGGTCTTCTATGGCCGGCTGATCAAGGGCGTGAGAAACGGGCCAAGCCCGGTCTGGCTGCAACAGCGGCTCAAGGCGATCGGGCTGCGGCCGATTTCCTTCCTTGTCGACGTGACCAACTGGTTCACATATGATCTGAACCGCCCGCTGCACGTCTTCGACGCCGACAAGATCACCGGCAGCACCCTGCGGCTCTACCGGGCGAAGGGGGGCGAGACCCTGACCGGGCTGGACGAGAAGGATTACACCTTTCCAGAAGGTGCGACCGTCATCGCCGATGCCGAAGGGCCCGAAAGCATCGCCGGGGTCATGGGCGGTCTGCGCACAGGGTGCAGCGACGAGACGGTGAACGTCTTCGTCGAGGCCGCCTATTTCGATCCGATCCGCACCGCCTATACGGGCCGCGCGATGAAGATCAATTCCGACGCGCGCTACCGGTTCGAACGCGGGATCGATCCGGCCTTTACCCCCGACGGCATGGAACATGCGGTGCGGATGATCGTGGATCATGCCGGCGGCGCGGCGTCCGAGGTGGTGACGGCGGGCGCGGTCCCGGATGTGTCGCGCGCCTACAAGCTGGACACCGACCGCTGTTCGTCGCTTGTGGGCATGGATATTCCCGCCGCGACCCAGAGCGCCACGCTGGAGGCGCTGGGCTTCCGCCTGGAGGGCGACATGGCCCATGTACCCAGCTGGCGCCCCGATGTGCAGGGTGAGGCCGACCTGGTGGAAGAGGTGGCGCGCATCGCCTCGCTGACCAGGCTGCAAGGCACGCCAATGCCGCGCCCCCGTCCCGGGGTGCCGGCGCCGGTGCTGACGCCCATGCAGAAGCGCGTTCAGATGGCGCGGCGCACCACGGCGGCACTGGGCTACAACGAATGCGTGACCTACAGCTTCATCGACAGGAAGGCGGCGACGCTGTTCGGTGGCGGCGACGATGCGACCATGCTGGAGAACCCGATTTCCAGCGAGATGTCGCATATGCGCCCGGCGTTGTTGCCGGGCCTGTTGCAGGCCGCGGCCCGCAACCAGGCGCGGGGTATGCCCGACATGGCCCTTTTCGAGGTGGGCGATGCGTTTTTCGGGGGCGAGCCCGGGGAACAGAACACGGTCGTGACCGGGCTTCTGGTGGGGCGCACCGCGCCCAAGGACGTGCATGGCGCCTCGCGCCCGGTGGACATCTACGACGCCAAGGCCGACGCCGAGGCGGTGTTGGCGGCCATGGGGGCACCTGCCAAGGTGCAGATCCTGCGCGGCGCCGAGGCGTGGTGGCACCCGGGCCGTCACGGCAAGATCTGCCTTGGCCCGAAAAAGGTGCTGGGTGTCTTCGGTGAGCTTCATCCCAAGGTGCTGCGCGCGCTGGACGTGAAAGGGCCTGCCGTGGGCTTTACGCTCTGGCCCGAGGAAATCCCGCTGCCACGCAGGGCCGACCCGAGCCGGGGTGCCCTTCATGTGCCGGACCTTCAGGCGGTCGAACGGGATTTCGCCTTCGTGGTGGATGCCGATGTCGAGGCGCTGACTCTGGTGAATGCGGCGGCCGGGGCCGACAAGGCCCTGATCGACAGCGTGCGAGTCTTTGACGAATTCGTCGGCGGGTCGCTGGGCGAGGGCAAGAAATCCCTGGCGATCACCGTGCGGATTCAACCCAGCGACAAGACCCTGACCGAGAAGGATATCGAGGCTGTCGGAGGGCGGATCGTGGAAAAGGTCGAAAAGGCCACGGGCGGCCAACTGCGCGGCTAACCCGCCCCCTGGGCCGACAGCACCTTGGCCAGGTGATCGAAGACCAGCCGGATGCGCGGGCTGTTGTGGATTTCACGGTGGGTGACCAGCCAGACCGGGAAATTGACTTCCAGCAGGTCGGCAAGCACCGGTTCGACCCTTGGGTCACGCGCGGCGATGATTTCGTCCATGGGGCAGACCCCCATGCCCCGACAGACCATTTCCCAGGCGACGATCCCGTTTTCCGAATGGACGACGAAACTGTCCGGCGTAACCGGAACGCCCATGGCCTGGATGTGGCCGCACATCAACTCTGGGTCGCCGAAGGCCACCCAGTCCAGCTTGGCCAGGGCCTCGGGCGTTGTCGGGCGCCCGCGGCGATCCAGGTAATCAGAGGCGGCATAGAACAGGCCGTGCCCCTCTCTGACCCGTCGCGCCACCAGGTTGGGCTGTTCGGGGCGGACATGGCGGATGGCGATATCGGCCTCGCGGCGCAGCAGGTCGGACAGCTGGTTCGTCGCAACCACCTCTATGGCCAGTTGCGGTGCAAGCCGGCGCAGATCCGCAACGACATCCGGCAGGATGTTGTGGGACAGGATATCGCTGGCCGAGATGCTGACCCGGCCCGAGATCTCGGATTGCTGGCCGATCGCGCTGAAGGTCAGCCGCTCGGCCGCCGCGCCCATCGCCCGTGCATGGGCCAGCAGCTCCTGCCCCGCACTGGTCAGTGAAAGGCCGCGCCCCACACGTTCGAACAACAGCAGCGATAGTTCATCTTCCAATGCCGACACCTGGCGCGACAATGTCGGCTGGGTCAGGCCCAGGCGCTTGGCCGCGGCGGAAAGCGACCCCTGATCGGCCGTGGCAAGGAATGCGCGCAGATGGTTCCAGTCCAGATGATCCAGCTTATCCATGCGATCCTGTATAGAAGTCCTGCTTATTTCGTCAATTTCCGGATGACCTATTCACCTGTATTGTGCTCTTCGAAGGAGAACAGACATGACGAACCCGACCCGTTTCTGGGACCGCGCCGCCGAGAAATACGCCGCCGCGCCGATCAAGGACATGCCGGCCTATGAATACACGCTGGACCGCACGCGGTCCTATCTGAAACCGACCGACCGTGTCCTCGAACTGGGCTGCGGCACCGGGTCGACCGGGCTGTTGCTGGCCGAGGCCGTGGCGCACTACCACGGCACCGACATCTCGCCGGAAATGATCCGCATCGCCCGGGACAAGGCCACGGCGGACGCCGTTGACAATATCACGTTCACCGCCGCAACCGCCGAAGAGGGCATCGCCGCGACGGGGCCGGTCGACGTGGTGCTGGCACTGAACCTTTTGCACCTGCTGCGCGATGCCGAAGACGTCTTCGACAGGATACACGCGGCCCTGCCGCCGGGCGGGTATTTCATTTCGAAGACGGTGTGCCTTGCCGAGCCCTCGATCGGGCTGCGCCGCTTCGCGTTTCGCGCCATGATCCCGCTGATGCGGCTCGTCCGACTTGCGCCCTTCGTGCGACCCTTCCTTTTCGACGGGCTGGAAAACTCCATCGAGGCCGCCGGCTTCGAGGTGATCGAGACAAGCACAGGCCCCGCGATGAGCCGCTATATCGTGGCACGCAAGCGCTGACGCTGTTAACACTCCCGGCAAATCACGAAGGGAGAACGATATGCTGAAAGTCTACCTGTCCGGGGAAATCCACACCGACTGGCGCGAGCAGATCATCGACGGGGCCAAGGGGCTGGATGTCGCTTTTGACAGTCCTGTCACCGATCACGGCGCCTCGGATGATTGCGGCGTTGCGATCCTGGGCTCGGAGTCCGACAAGTACTGGCACGATCACAAGGGCGCCATGGTCAACGCGATCCGCACCCGCAAGGGCATCGCCGATGCGGATGTGGTCGTTGTGCGTTTCGGCGAGAAATACAAGCAATGGAACGCCGCATTTGACGCGGGCTATGCCGCGGCGCTGGGCAAGTCGCTGATCATACTGCAGCAGGCAGAGCATGACCACGCCCTGAAGGAGGTGGATGCCGCCGCCCTTGCCGTTGCGCGCGAGCCCGGGCAGGTGGTGCAGATCCTGCGCTATGTCCTGACCGGGCAATTGCCCGGATGATCCTTGCGGCAGGCGCGGTTGGCCGCGCCCGCGCGCCTCAGCCGCCGATCTTGTCCTGCGTTTTCGTGTCGAAATCGCTGGCGTCGTGGCGTTCATGCAGCTGCGTTTCGGGGTCGCCGAAAGCCCGGTTGACCATACGGCCGCGTTGCACGGCCGGGCGGGCGTCGATGGCCTTGGCCCAGCGCATGACGTTCTCGTAGCTGGTCACGTCCAGGAATTCAGCGGCGTCATACATCCTGCCCAGCACCAATTGCCCGTACCAGGGCCAGATGGCCATATCTGCGATGGTATACGCCTCGCCTGCGATGTTGGTCTTTTCGGCAAGCTCCCTGTCCAGAACGTCCAGCTGGCGCTTCGCCTCCATGGCGAACCTGTCGATCGGGTATTGCCATTTCTCCGGCGCGTAGGCGTAGAAATGGCCGAAACCGCCGCCCAGATAGGGCGCACTGCCCATCTGCCACATCAGCCAGTTCAGCACCTCGGTGCGCGACGGCCCGCCGGCGGGCAGGAAGGCGCCGAATTTCTCGGCCAGGTGGATCAAGATCGAGCCGCTTTCGAATACGCGCAAGGGGTCCGGGCCCGTGCGGTCCACAAGGGCCGGGATCTTGGAGTTCGGGTTGATCTCGACGAAGCCGGATCCGAACTGATCGCCCTCGCCGATATTGATCAGCCAGGCGTCATACTCGGCCTCTGCATGCCCGGCGGCCAAAAGTTCTTCGAACATCACCGTGATCTTCACGCCATTTGGCGTGGCCAGCGAATAGAGCTGGAACGGATGCGTGCCGACCGGCAGCTCCTTGTCGTGGGTCGGGCCAGCGATGGGGCGGTTCGTGCTGGCGAACCGGCCGCCACTCTCGTTCTCCCAGGTCCAGACCTTGGGCGGGGTGTAGGCGTCTGACATGTGAAACTCCTGTCGTTCGGGGTTGGGTGGCAAGGTAACCGCCCCCAACCCCGATGCAAGCCTCACCCGCGCACAACCTTCTGTGGGGAAATGACATCTATCCCAAGCGCCTTGCCCACCGCGTAGTAGTTCAGTTGACCCGCATGAACGTTCAGCCCGTTCAGCAGGTTTTCATCCTCGGCGCAGGCCTGCCGCCAGCCCTTGTCGGCCAGCGCCAGCATGAACGGCATGGTCGCGTTGCCCAGCGCGATGGTCGAGGTGCGCGCCACCGCGCCCGGCATGTTGGCCACACAGTAATGCATGATCCCGTCGACGTCGTAGATCGGGTCGGCATGGGTCGTGGCCTTCGAGGTTTCGAAACAGCCGCCCTGGTCGATGGCCACGTCGACCAGGGCCGCGCCGGGCTTCATGGTCGACAATTGTTCGCGGCTGATCAGTTTGGGCGCGGCGGCGCCGGGGATCAGCACGGCGCCGATCACGAGATCGGCATCGGCCACCAAATCGGCGGTGTTGCCTTTCGAGGCATAGGCGGTCTTGAATTCACCGCGCAGCGTATCGTCGAGGTAGCGCAGGCGCGGCAGGGACATGTCCATCACGGTGACATCCGCGCCCATGCCCGATGCGATACGGGCGGCCTGGGTGCCGACGACACCGCCACCGATCACCACCACCCTGGCCGGGCCGACACCGGGCACGCCGCCCAGCAGCACGCCACGTCCGCCATTGGCCTTTTGCAGGGTCCAGCTGCCGACCTGCGGGGCCAGCTTGCCGGCGACCTCGGACATTGGCGCCAGCAGGGGCAGCCCGCCATTGCGGTCGGTCACGGTTTCATAGGCGATGGCGGTGCAGCCGCTGTCCAGCAGGTCGCGGGTCTGGTCGGGGTCGGGCGCCAGGTGCAGGTAGGTGAACAGAAGCTGGCCTTCGCGCAGCATCTTGCGTTCGCCCGCCTGGGGTTCCTTTACCTTCACGATCATGTCTGCGCCTGCGAAAATCTCTTCGGCCGTGTCGACGGTGCGCGCGCCGGCGACATGGTAATCCGCGTCGTCAAAGCCCGCGCCCAGTCCGGCCCCGGATTGGACGATGACCTCGTGGCCATGCGACACGGCCTCGCGCGCGGCATTGGGGGTCAGCCCGACGCGAAATTCCTGCGGCTTGATCTCGGTTGGGCATCCGATAAGCATGACAAATCCTCCTATTCCCTGTGCGCAGGATTGCGCGTAGTGCGCACAATTTCTTGGGGATATCTTTGTTGCTTGGGATTTTATCCTGTAGAATATTGCGTAAATCGCGACTTGATCGGGAAATACGTGACATGCCATTGGATGACACCGACCGACGGCTGCTCAACGCGCTGCAACGGCGCGGCCGTCTGTCCAATGCCGAATTGTCCGAGGCCGTGAACCTATCGCCCTCGGCCTGTCACCGCCGTGTGCAGCGGCTGGAAAAGGACGGGTTCATCAGCGGATATGTGGCCCTGCTCAATCCCCGCAAGGTCAACCGCCGCACCATCGTCTATGTCGAGATCACGCTGTCCGCGCAGGCTGACGAAGTGCTCGATGCCTTCGAAAAGGCCGTGGCGCGGGTGCCCGAGGTTCTGGAATGTCACCTGATGGCGGGGGCGGCGGATTACCTGCTCAAGGTGGTGGCCGAGGATGCCGAGGATTTCGCCCGACTGCATCGCCGCGCCCTGGCCAGCCTGCCCGGGGTTCAGGGGATGCAATCCTCGTTCGCGCTGCGTACTGTGCGCCAGACCACCGCACTTCCGATCTGACATGGACGGCAACGCGACTTCCCATCCGGTCCGCGACACCATCGCGCGGCTCGAGGAGCTGGGCAACGAGGATACGATCACGCTGGGCATGCTGATCAGCGCCTTCGGGCCGACCTCTTTCGTGCCCGCGCTGATGGTTCCGGCGATCCTGGTGGTCTCGCCGCTGTCGGGCATCCCGCTGTTTTCGACCGTTTGCGGCCTGTCGATCGCCCTGATCGCCTTGCAGATGGTCTTTGCCCGGCGCCATGTCTGGCTACCGCGGATCCTGCTGCAGCGCACAGTGCGCCGCAATCGGCTTCAGGGGGCCTTGCGGCGCATGCACGGGCTGGCCGACCGGCTGGACCGGGTGGCGCGTGACCGGTTCCGGGTTTTGGTGACCGCCCCCGGCAACCGCCTGCCGCAGGCCATGTGCGTGGTCTCGGGCGGGTCGATGCCCGTGCTGGAACTGGTGCCGTTCTCGTCCTCGATCCTGGGGATGGCGGTGCTCAGCTGTTCGGTCGCCTTCATCGCCCGTGACGGGTTGTTCGTCTTCGTGGGGGCGGGGTTCATGGCATTGGCCGCGGTGATCCCGGTCTTCGTGCTCAGCAGTTTCGGCGGCTGACCCTCTGAAACGACAAACCCCCGGGGCAGGGCCGCGGGGGTCGTCAATTCGTCTCGGTCGTGGAAAAACCGGCAGCCGCTTAAAGCAGACCTTCGCGCTGGGCTTTCTTGCGTGCCAGCTTGCGCTGACGGCGAATCGCTTCGGCTTTCTGGCGTGCTTTCTTCTCGGACGGCTTCTCGAAGTGCTGACGCAGCTTCATTTCACGGAAAACGCCTTCGCGCTGAAGCTTTTTCTTCAGGGCACGGAGAGCCTGGTCGACGTTGTTGTCGCGTACGCTTACCTGCATGTGGTGGTCACCACCTTTCTAGAGTTCGTGTTGCAAGGATCTGCAGGAGGTGGCCGTATAGCAAAGGCCCCCTAACTTGTCTAGGGTGGACGCAACCAACAGGAGGTCCCATGCAAAACCCAGCCCCGGACGCCAGTCAACTGAAACTGCTTGACGCGATCGTGCCCCACGTGGCGTTTGACGGATGGTCGGAACAGGCCTTTCAATCCGCCTGTTCCGATCTGGACATGCCCGTGCAGGACGCACGGATTCACTGCCCGCGCGGCGCCGTGGACCTGGCCATCCTGTTCCACCGCGAAGGCGATCAGCGCATGGTCGAGATGCTGGATGCCGCCGACCTGTCGGACCTGCGGTTCCGCGACAAGGTGGCCCATGCGATCCGTCTGCGCCTGCAGGCGGCTGGCGACAAGGAAGCGGTCCGTCGTGGCACCACCCTGTTCGCCCTGCCGCATATGGCGACCGAGGGGTCGGCCCTGATCTGGGGGACGGCGGATGCGATCTGGACCGCGCTTGGCGACACGTCGGAGGACGTCAACTGGTACAGCAAGCGCGCAACGCTTTCGGCGGTTTACGGGGCGGTCGTGCTTTACTGGCTGGGCGATACGACGCCGGACGACTCCGCCACCGATGCCTTCATCGACCGCCGTATCGGGGACGTGATGCGGTTCGAAAAACTCAAATCGGCGGTCAATGACAACCCGCTGCTGAAGCCGTTCACCGTGCCGCTGGGCAAACTCGCGGGCCAGATCAAGGCGCCCGGCCGGACCCGTCCAGAGGATGTGCCGGGCCGCTGGACCCGGCCCTGACCTTGCGCCCTCGCGGGACTGCGGTAAGTCTGGGGCTAACCGACAGGAGGCCCCATGCGCGTCATAGAAATCCGTGAACCCGGCGGACCCGAGGTTCTTGTTCCCGCTGATCGTGACCTGCCGCAGCCCGGACCGGGCGAGGTTCGGATCAAGGTTGCCTATGCCGGGGTGAACCGGCCCGACGCGCTGCAACGTGCGGGCCTCTACAATCCGCCGCCGGGCGCCTCTGACCTGCCGGGCCTGGAGGCGGCGGGCGAGGTCAGCGCGCTGGGCGAGGGGGTCACGGAATGGGCGGTCGGCGACGAGGTCTGCGCCCTGCTGCCCGGTGGCGGCTATGCCGAAGAGGTGGTGACCCCGGCCGCCCATTGCCTGCCCGTGCCCAAGGGCCTGACCCAGAAGCAGGCGGCCTGCCTGCCGGAAACCTTCTTCACCGTCTGGTCCAACGTGTTCGAACGCGGCGGCCTGCAGGCGGGCGAGCGGTTCCTGGTGCATGGTGGATCATCGGGCATCGGCACCACCGCGATCCAGCTGGCGCATGTGATGGGCGCGCGGGTCTTCGCCACGGCCGGATCAGACGAAAAATGCGCGGCCTGTGTCGATCTGGGCGCGGAACGGGCCATCAACTACCGCAGCGAGGATTTTGTCGAGATCCTGAAGACCGAGGGCGGCGCGAACCTGATCCTCGACATGGTCGGCGGCGAATACCTGCCGCGCAACGTCAAGGCCCTGGCCGATGATGGGCGGCTTGTCCAGATCGCCTTTCTGCAAGGGCCGAAGGTGGAGTTGAACTTCGCCCAGGTCATGATGCGGCGTCTTACCATCACCGGCAGCACCCTGCGCCCGCAATCCGACCATGCCAAGGCCGGGATCGCCCGCACCCTGCGCGACCGGGTCTGGCCGTTGCTCGAGGCTGGGCGCCTCGCCCCGGTCATGGACCGGGAATTCCCTCTGGACCAGGCCGTCGCCGCCCATTCACGCATGGAAAGCAGCGCCCATATCGGCAAGATCGTTCTTAAGGTGTGACCGCGCCGCGGGCTTGCGTCAGATCAAGGCGGGCCTCACGTCATGTCCTAGGCTGCCATAGGCAAGCGAAGGAGGATCACATGTCCGGATCATTCGAAATCCTGTCCGGCCACCCGGACGACGTGCTGGCCGTCGCCGCCCACGGGCGCATCGACGGTGACAGTTACGACAAGACGCTTGAGCCCGCGCTGGAGGCGATGGTCGCGAAAGAGGGCAAGGCCAAGCTGTTCTACCTGCTGGGGGACGACTTCGAGGGGTTCACTGCCGGAGCCGCCTGGGACGATGCGCGGCTGGGCCTGCAGCACCTGCATGATTTTGCCCGGATCGCCGTGGTTACGGATGTCGGCTGGATCCGCAATGCGGTCAGCCTCTTCGGTCCGCTGGTCAAGGCCCCGGTCAAGGCCTTTCCGCTGGCTGAAAAGGGGGCGGCCGAAAGCTGGATCGCGAGCAACGAACCGCCCGAGACGAGCTATAACGTGGATGCGACCGGCAAGGTCACGACGCCGCGGTCGTGACCCTTGCGATCTAGCGGATCGGGTCGAACAGCGCGTCTTCAAGCGTGCAATCGCGGACCACGTCCGCGCCGCAGTCGCGGAATTCCAGATCGCGCGACAGGCAGATGCGCGCCTCCTGGATGCGGCCCGACCGACAGGTGATGGTGATCTGGTCGGCGGCCAGTGAGGGGTTGTCCCGCAGGAACGCCTCTTCGATCACCGCGGCGGGCAGCCGGACCGGATCGTCCAGCTTGCGAAACACCTCGGGGCGCGTCACGCGGGCATAGGCCTCGGCCGACAGCGCGTAATAGGCATCGGCCGACAGCCCCGAACAGCGACCGTGCTTGTTCCACTGGTGCCAGGCCGACCCGGCCGACCCGAACAGTCCGGCCCATGCCGCCGTGTCCGACCGTGACGGGTTGCGATGATCGGTGCGGCAGTAATCCGGCCAGCCCCGGTCGTATTGCGGCCATAGCCCATGCAGCACCCAGCCGAAGTCGGCCGATGCGTCGCATTGCGGCGACTCGCGCGCATCGCCCTCCATCGCGCACCAGTTGGGCGACCAGCTGAGCGCCATGACGTAATAGTCGACATCGCCGGCCACGTCCTGGGCGCGCAGGGGTGTGGCAAGAACCAGCAGAACGGTGAACAGGCGTCGCATTTCGGGCTTTCCATGTTGCGTCGGCGCGACTATATAGCCCGTGAGTTCCCCGACAACGAGAACCTGATCCGCATCCCGGGTCGCCCCATCCAGGGCAGGGGAAAGATGTATTCGCGAAGGAGCCGAGAACATGGGTGACAAACCGATCATGGCCAAGGCCACCGCCGTCTGGCTGGTGGACAACACGACGATCAGCTTTAAGCAGATCGCCGATTTCGCAGGCCTGCACGAGCTGGAGGTGCAGGGCATCGCCGATGGCGACGTGGCCTCCGGCGTCAAGGGCTTCGATCCAATCGCAAACAACCAGTTGACCCAGGACGAGATCGACGCGGCCGAAAAGAACCCGCTGCACAAGCTCAAGCTCAAGTACAACGCCGCCGCCGTTGGTGAGGAAAAGCGCCGTGGGCCGCGGTATACCCCGCTGTCCAAGCGGCAGGACCGGCCCAACTCGATCCTCTGGCTTGTCAAGTTCCACCCCGAGTTGAGCGATGGTCAGATTTCCAAGCTGGTGGGCACGACCAAGCCGACGATCCAGTCGATCCGCGAGCGCACGCACTGGAACATCTCGAACATGGAACCGATCGACCCGGTCGCGCTGGGCCTGTGCAAGCAGTCCGAACTGGATGCCGCCGTGCAAAAGGCCAACGCCAAGCGCGCCAAGGAAGGCGAGATCATGTCGGATGACGAGCGCCGCAAGCTGGTGTCGACCGAACAGAGCCTGACCGCCGACCCCGAGCCACGGATGCCGACCGCGATCGAGGGGCTCGAAACCTTCTCGCTGTCCGAGGATGACAGCGCGGATGACAAGGAGGACAGCGACGTGCCCGACGCGGACAGCTTCTTCAACCTGCCCGACGATGACGGCGACGACGACGAAGATTGATCCCGTCCCCACCCGACGATCCAACCCCCGGCCCGCAAGGACCGGGGGTATTTCTTTGCGAGCTGGCGGATGACGCGCAGGGGCACGTTTGGGAGGGGAGCGGACTTTGGCTGCGCGGGTCATGAACGGCAGCAATGCGCAGGGGTTGCCATGCAACGACGCGGAACTTGGCTCGCCCATAGAGGCATAACGCGTCCTGATCAAAGGCTCGGAGGGTCCGCGAACGCCCCGTTGCAGCTTGGCCTGAGCTGTCATCCGCCACCTGTTGGCCTTGCCCGGCCTGGCCAGCCCTTATCACCCCCGTAACGCTGCCAGGACCGCATCATGATCTGACAGGGGCCTGCCGGTCTCGTCCAGAGACGGCAGAACCGCGTTGCCCAGGCAGGTCAGCCCTCTTGCGCAGAGCCAGTCAAGCTTCATGCGACGGCCCGGATGCGGTGTTATGAGGCTGGGCCGCGTCGTGACGCCTTCCGGGTTCAATGACCAATCGTAGCCGCGTGCCTCGGCCCGTTCGAACAGCGGCTCATCACGCCAGCCATCGTCCGGTGGCGCGCTGTTGCCGGTGTTCAGGTCGCCGCCGATGACCACGGGCATGTCCGGGGCGAAAAGGTCCACCTCGTCCATGAGCCGGTCGAACTG
Source organism: Alphaproteobacteria bacterium (assembly GCA_009908505.1). Taxonomy (GTDB): domain Bacteria; phylum Pseudomonadota; class Alphaproteobacteria; order Rhodobacterales; family Rhodobacteraceae; genus Salibaculum. The sequence goes on from JAAAPD010000026.1 coordinate 52,340, forward strand.
CTGTGCCCGATGGGCGGCCTGCGCATTGCTCTCCAGGTGCGTCGAGACAAAGCAGATCGGCCCGTCTGCACCGGGAATGATCGCGGCAATCGCATTGCGCCCTCCGATACGCGGCTGGTCGGCATCACCGCCCGCATCCGGCGTGAACCAATGCCCGATATCATCAAGCCGAAACATCGTCGCGTCTTCAAAAGGCGCAGCACTCAGGATCGCGTTACCATGCCAGCCAAGCCTGTTGAAGTCATCGTTGCAAAAGGCCTGCTCTGTCTCCCCGCCGAGGCCCATTTCGAAGAATTCGACACCGAAAGCGTATGTCATGCCCAGAGCGCGCGCCATGTCTTCGGTCGTATGGCGCTGTTTGGTCCGGGCCATGCCGTGATCCATCTCTGACAGCAGCAGGACCTGCGGACCCTTGCGCGCGGCATGCGCGGCACTGTCCCGTGGAAACAAGCACCTTTCGAGGTTCCAGGCCAGAACCGTGAAGTCAGCCGGCAGATGCAACCCCCTTGCCTGTCCGCCGCACTGGACCGCGTTCATGCCCGGCAGTTGAGCCAGAAGGGCGCGGTGCGCCTCGCTTGTGCGCGGCGTAGCGGATATCTCGGCGCGTTTGGCGTCGCTTACGGGCTGCAACTCCAGGACACAGTGCATCATATCCGATGCCCTTCCTCTGCATCAAAAACGCAAACCGCGCCCGGTTTGACGGAGAGGTCCAGCGGGCCGGTTTCGGCGGCGAATTCATTGCTCACATGCACGGTCACCGTATCGTCCCCGATTTGTCCGTGCAGCAGGCGGTGGCCGCCGAGTTCTTCGACGATGTCCACCTGCATGGAGATTGCGCCATCGGGGTCGGGCAGGAAATCCTCGGGCCGAACACCCACCACAACCTCGCCCTCGTGCTCGGTTTCGCACAGCGCGCCGCCGTTCAGGTGCAGCTGCCCCGCCTCGGCGCGGGTCCGCATCAGGTTCATCGGAGGTGCCCCCATGAATGAGGCAACAAAGGTGCTTGCCGGCTCGTGGTAGACCTCGGCCGGTGTGCCGATCTGCTCGATCCGGCCCGCGTTCATGACGATGATACGGTCTGCCATGGTCATGGCTTCGACCTGATCATGGGTGACATAGACCGAAGTCACGCCGAGCCTGCGTTGCAGGGCCTTGATCTCGATCCGCATCTGGTGCCGCAGCTTGGCATCCAGATTTGACAGCGGTTCGTCGAACAGGAACAGCGCCGGGTCGCGCACGATCGCGCGGCCCATGGCGACCCGCTGGCGCTGTCCGCCCGAAAGCTGGCTTGGCTTGCTGTCGAGATGGTCGCCCAGGTTAAGAAGCGCTGCGGCCTCGTCCACCTTTCTGGCGATTTCGGTCTTGGGCAAACCTCGGTTCTTAAGCCCGTAGCCGATGTTCTTGCGCACGCTCATGTGCGGGTAGAGCGCATAGTTCTGGAACACCATGGCGATGTCGCGGTCCGCCGGGTCGATCGCGTTCACGATGCGCCCCGCGATCGAGAGTTCACCCGAAGTGATCTCTTCCAGCCCCGCGACCATGCGCAAGAGCGTGGATTTTCCGCATCCCGATGGCCCAACGAGCACCGCGAATTCGCCTTGCTGGATCTCGAAATCGGTCGGCTTGAGCGCCTCGAACCCGTTCGGGTAGGTCTTGCCTATATTGCTGAAGCGAACCTGTGCCATGTTTCTTGCCTATTTGTCGGATTCAGTCAGGCCCTTGACGAACCAGCTCTGGAAAAACACCACCACCAACACCGGGGGTATGACCGCCACCACCGCCAGCATGTTCGAGCGGCCGAATTCGGGTACCACGGCGCCTTCGAGCACCTGAACGATTTGCTTGATGCCGCGCACCAGCGTGTACATGTCTTCGTCTGTCGTGATCATGGTGGGCCAGAGGTACTGGTTCCAGCCATAGACGAACATGATGATGAACATGGCCGCTATCATCGTCTTCGACAGCGGCACGAGGATATCGACGAAGAACTTGACCGGCCCTGCGCCGTCGATGCGCGCGGCCTCGACCAGTTCCTCGGGGACGGACCGGAAGAACTGCCGGAAAAAGAAGGTTGCCGTGGCCGAGGCGATCAGCGGGATGATGAGCCCTTGATAGGTGTTGAGCATACCAAGCCGCTGCACCACTTCGTAAGAGGGCAGAATGCGCACCTCCAGCGGCAACAAGAGCGTCGTGAAGATCAGCCAGAAGGCCAGCGTGGCAAAGCGCAGGCGGAAATAGACGATCGCGTAGGCGGCCGTCATGCCGATCACGATCTTGCCGACCGCAAAGCCGATGCCGAGGATGAAGCTGTTTTTCAGCATCGACATGCCGGTGTTCTCGCCCGAAAACCCCGAGGCCTGCAGCATCGCCTTTTCCAGGTTGTCGTCGAACTGGTCGCCGATCTGCAGCGTCGGACCGGTCTGGATGATCTCGGTGTCCGGGATCGTAGTCATCTGCAGGATCATCAACAGCGGCAGCATCATGAACAGGCTTCCCGCGATCAGGACAGCATGGTCGGTCACGGTGGACAGTTTGGGTTTGCGCATGGCTCCGGCCTCTCAGGTGTAGTGAATACGGCGTTCAAGCAGCCGGAACTGGAAGATCGTCAGCGCCAGCACCAAGACCATCAGGATCACCGATTGCGCCGAACTGCCGCCCAGGTCATTGCCGCGGAACCCATCCACGTAAACCTTGTAGACCAGCGTCATGGGATTGTTGCCCGGCTCGCCCTTCACCACCGTGTCCACGATGCCGAAGGTCTCGAATAGCGCGTACGTTATGTTGATGATCAGCAGGAAGAACCCGGTGGGGGCCAGCAGGGGGAATGTCACGTCCCAGAAACGGCCCGAGGCCGAGCGATTGTCGATCAGAGCCGCCTCGCGCACCGAGCGCGGGATCGATTGAAGCGCCGACAAAAAGAAGATGAAGTTTACGGGGACCTGTTTCCAGACCGAGGCCAGGATCATGGCGAACGCGGTATCATTGAAATTCACCCCGACCATGTAGGTATGGCCGAACAGACCGAAGAGTTCGGTCAGCGGCCCCCAGCTCTGGTTGAACAGGATGACGGCGATGAACCCGGCAACCGGCGGCGCGACAGCATAGACCCACATTAAAAGCGTCCGATAGGTCTTGGCCCCGCGCAACACCTTGTCGGCCTTGACGGCCAGAAGCAGGGCCAGCGCCAGCGAAAAGAAGGTCACCAGAAGCGTGAAGGTCAGGGTAAAGACGGCGACCCGGCGATATTCGGCGCTGCCAAGCAGGTGCGTATAATTCTCCAAGCCCACGAAGGTAGACCCGAATCCGAAGGGATCCTGCAAGTAGAACGAGGAGTGTAGCGCCACGATCGCCGGCCAGTAGAAGAAGATCGCGATGATGGCCAGCTGCGGCACCAGCAGCAGAACCGGCAGCCAGGGCGTGGAAAATCCCGCGCGTTTCATGAGGGGTCTTTCTGATGAATGTCGGGCGACCGTCCTACGACAGCCGCCCGAACGGGTTAATGCGAAAGAGCTTAGCCCTGAGTCTTGGCGAAGCGCTCCAGCAGCTGGTTGGCTTCGGTTTCGATCGTCTGGAACGCATCTTCGACGGAGGTCTCGCCGGTCAGGATGCGACCATACTCGCGGTTCATGACGTCACGGATCTGCACGTAGAAGCCCATGCGATAGCCGCGCGTATGATCGCCGGCAGGCAGCGAAAGCTGCTGGATGCCCACTTCGGCCGCCGGCATGCGGTCGTAGTGGCCGTCTTCCTCGGCCAGCTCGTAAGCGGCTTCGGTGATCGGCACGTAACCGGTTTCACGGTGCCAGAAGTACTGGGTTTCGGGCGATGTAAGGAACTCGAAGAACTTCGCGGTGGCCGCGTTCTCTTCTGCCGACTGACCGGACATGGCGAACAGCGCCGCCCCGCCGATGAAGGTCTGCTTGGGCTCGGTGGTCACCGCTTCCCAGTAGGGCAGGTAGGTGGCGGAGAAGTCGAAGCCCAGATCCATCTGAGCCAGGCCGCCGAAGGAGCCCGAGGAGCCAAGCCAGATAGCGACTTCACCGTCTTCGAACGGGGTCTGGTTGTCGCCCCAGCCGGTGCCGTACCATTTGAAGTAGCCCGCGTCCTGCCAGTCGGTCAGCGCGGAGAAATGCGCCTTGATGGCGTCGTTGTTCACGAGGATCTCGGTGTCATTGCCGTCATAGCCGTTGTCGTTGGTGGCAAACGGCAGGTTGTGGCGCGACATGAAGTTCTCGGTGAAGATCCACGGCAGGTGAGACTGCGCCAGCGGGATATAGCCGGCCTCGGCCAGCGCCGGGGCCGTCGTTTCGGCGAACTCTTCCCAGGTCTCGGGCGGGGTCACGCCGGCTTCGTCCAGCGCGTCCTCGTTGTAATACATGATCGGCGAGGACGAATTGAACGGCATGCCGATCATCTTGCCGTCGCTGTCGGCATAGAAGTAGCGCACGCCCGAGATGTAGTCCTCGATGTCGAAGTCCACGCCGTTCTCGGCCAGCAGGTCCTGCACCGGAATGGTCGCGCCCTCGGCGCCGATGACGGTGGCAGCACCGGCGTCGAAGACCTGAATGATGTTGGGCTGCTCGCCCGCCCGGAAGGCGGCGATGCCGGCGGTCAGGGTTTCCTCGTAGGTGCCCTTGAAGACCGGGGTCAGCACGACCTCGTCCTGCGAGGCGTTGAAATCTTCGGCGATCGCGTTGACGGTTTCGCCGAGCGCGCCGCCCATGGCATGCCAGAGGTCAATTTCCGTCTGCGCCGTGGCCGCGCTTGTCAGCGCGAGCGTGGCGGCAACGCTGGTGAGAGTGATACGGGACATTCCTGTTCCTTCCATTGAACATATCCGAGTGGTCAAGACGACGTTGGTGCGGCGCGGAAAGTGGGACTGCTGGTCGTGGGTCCCGAAAAGCAAGACCACGCCGCATCAGCAGACGCCGACCCGAACCCAACGCACGATGTTCAGATGGACGCAGCACGTAATGCTGATTTGAAAGTGATGCGAAGGTATTGTGACGACCGCTCTGCGTGGGGCTCGCGCGCAGATGAAACGCTCTGCAATTCTGCAAGAACGACGTGGGGTCGTCTTGATGATACACACCGTGTCCCGGACGTCAGCCAGCTACGTCAGGCTCTCACGGCCCCTTTTCCCCGCCGTCGCCTGCGCACACGCCCGGGTGACCTGCGACCGGAAATCTCAACGACGGATAGACGTTGGGCAAAGGCCACGCATTACTCTGCCCCGCCGGTCAAATCTTGGGCAAGCATCATCGCATTACCATCGGGATCATAGAAGGTTGCTGTCTTGACCATGCCTTCGACGATATCAGTTTCACCGTCAAACTTCACTTTGGCCTGCTCCAGTTTATGCCTCGCCGCATCCAGATCAGCGATGCCGAAGACAGGAACACAGTTTCCGGGCGCAGGTTTCGTATGTTCGCCCAAACCGATAGTCACGCCGACCGTATTGGTTTGAAGCTCTGACCATCCCGCTTCGTCCGCGTGGTAGATCGTTTCAAACCCAAGCATGTTGCCGTACCACTCAGCACTTGCATGGCGATCTTTGACTGTCAGCGCGATGGTAATGGTTTCTTCTAACGAAATAAGCGACATGGTCTTCTTTCTTGTTTATAAATATACTAACTATACTTTATGGACATTGAAATCTTTGTCAACACCACCTCAAGGGCTTGGGCCATCCCTATACTGGCGAACCTGCACGCTGGCACTTCCGGGAGACAGGCGCCGCTAATTGCTGCCACCGGAGCGAGCAGAACTGCTTTCGCGCAAAGCATGGATCACCTCATCTCAATCGGATTGCTGGAACGAAACCCCGGCTATGGTCACCCGCTGCGCCCGGAGTTTCGATTGACTGAGCTTGGCGTTCCTGCTGCGGCACTTGCCAACAAGATACAACGCATCACTTCTGAAGAAGATCGCGACTTGCTCCGGCGCTCATGGACCTTGCCGGTTCTGACAGCCCTCCACCGATCGAGCCGTTTCAATGATATCAAACGAAACTTGCAAACGATTACGGATCGCGCCTTGTCACAATCATTGAAAACGATGGAAACCAGAAGCTGGGTCCACCGCTATGTTGACGAAGTCGCCCGCCCGCCACAATCCATATACCGTGCTGTGAACACTGGTGGTTTGATAAGCGATGTCGCGGCCAGTGAAATCAGCTTTCCCGGATAAGCAACGCTTCGTTGGGAAACCACGAAAGGCGAGAAAATCCGCACTGTTGATTTTGGAACTTTCAAAATTCTGCGTGAGGGGTCGAAGCGCAGCTTTGAGGAGCCGCATCGCAGCGAATGGCAGAACAGTCGAGGTCGGCACTGGGCCGAAAGGACCCGTTTCGAATTATCCCTTCCCGATTGCCCGTTCCACACCGTCATACGAACTCCGCCGAAACCGAGGCCTTTCAGAAACCTTTCCGGGCGTTCAGGGCGGCGGTGATGGTGCCGTCGTCGAGGTAGTCCAGTTCGCCGCCAACGGGGACGCCCTGGGCCAGGGATGTCACCGAGACGCCGGCTAGTTCATCGGCGATGTAATGTGCCGTGGTCTGACCGTCCACGGTGGCGCCGAGGGCCAGGATGACCTCGGTCACCCCTTCGGAGGCAACGCGGGATTTCAGCCGGGGAATGCGCAGATCCTCGGGCCCGATATCGTCCAGCGCGGACAGCGTTCCGCCCAGCACATGATAGCGCCCCTTGAACACGCCCGCGCGCTCCATCGCCCAAAGGTCGGCCACGTCCTCGACCACGCAGATCTGGCCGGTGGCGCGTTTTTCGCTTTCGCAGATGTCGCAGATATCGGTGGTGCCGATATTTCCGCAATTGAGGCATTCGCGCGCGCTGGCCCCGACCTGTGCCATGGCCTCGGCCAGCGGGGACAACAATTGCCCCCGCTTCTTGATCAGGTGCAGCACCGCCCGACGCGCGGACCGCGGCCCAAGGCCCGGGAGCCGGGCCATCAGGTCGATCAGGTCCTGGATGTCGGTCGTGGCTTTGGTCAAGACGATCTCCTGCGCGGGACATTGCGGCGGTGCCCGCAGCATTTCCGCCCCGTCCCGCCAGGTCAGTTCGCGGCGCGAGCTGACCTAGAACGGCAGTTTCATACCGGCGGGAAGGCCCAGTTCTTCCTGGATTTTCTGCATTTCTTCGGCGGCGCGGTCACTGGCGCGCGACTGGGCGTCCTTGATCGCGGCCAGGATCAGGTCCTCGACCACTTCCTTGTCGTCGCCATTGAAGATCGAGGGGTCGATATCCAGGCCCTTCAGCTCGCCCTTGGCGGTCGCGGTGGCCTTGACGAGGCCTGCGCCGCTCTCGCCCGTTACCATCATGTTTTGCATGTCCTCTTGAAGCTGCTCCATTTTCTGCTGCAGCTCCTGGGCCGATTTCATCATCTTGGCCATGTCGCCCATCTGGCCCATTCCCTTGAACATTCCGGTGTCTCCTGTCCTGTGCGTCGGTTGCGTTTTCAAATATGGCCCCGGCAGTGTGCCCTCAAGCCCGGATCAGTCCTCTTCGAACGGATCCCACTCGTCCTCGACCTCTGGAAGGGCCTCGATCTCGGCCTCGACCTCAAGTGCCTTGGGGGTGCGGATGTCGGTGATGCGGGCCTTGGGAAACTGGGTCAGCACCGCCTTGACCAGCGGATGTTCGGCCGCATGGTCGCGCAGCGCGGCCTCTTCGGCGTTGCGCTCCTCGGCGATGGTCGCGGCCCCGCCCGAGTTGACGACCGTCACAGCCCAGCGGTTGCCGGTCCAGGCCTGCAGGCGGCCGCCCAGTTTCGCGGCCAGGTCACGCGGGGCATCATCGGTGGGCTGGAATTCGATCCGTCCGGGTTGGTAGGCCACCAGCCGCATGCAGCTTTCCACGTCGACCAGCAGTTTCACGTCGCGGTGGCTTCGGATCAGGTCGACCACGTGCCCGAAACTGGGGTAGTGGGCCAGTGCCGCCTCGGCCGCGACGGCCCGCACCGCCCCGCCCTGGTGGGAAGACGGGCCGGACGGGCCGGGATGGGTCGGGGCCATCGGCCCGCCCTGTGCCTCGGTCTGTGTTGCGGGCGCGGCCCGGGGCGCGCCGCCGCCTGGGCTCGGCGGGGGCGGGCTGTCCTGCAATCTGCGCACAAGGTCCTCGGGCGTCGGCAGGTCGGCCACATGGGTCAGCCGGATCACTGCCATTTCCGCCGCCATCATACCGTTCGGGGCCTGGGCCACCTCCTCCAGCGCCTTGAGAAGCATCTGCCACAGCCGGGTGAGAACCCGCATCGGCAGCGCCTCGGCCATGGCAAGGCCCCGGGCGCGTTCATCGGGGCCGACGGTCGGGTCCTCGGCGGCTTCGGGCGTGACCTTGATGACGCTGACCCAATGTGCGATCTCGGTCAGGTCGCGCAGGATCGCCATAGGGTCCGCCCCGTCGGCATATTGCGCGGAAAGCTCGGTCAGCGCTTCGGCCGCCTCGCCCCTCAGGATCATGTCGAACAGGTCCAGCACGCGGCCCCGGTCGGCCAGGCCCAGCATGGCGCGCACCTGGTCGGCGGTGGTCTCGCCCGCGCCGTGGGAAATCGCCTGGTCCAGCAGCGAGGTCGCATCTCGTGCCGACCCTTCCGCCGCGCGTGTGATCAAGGCCAGCGCGTCATCGGTGATGTCCGCGCCTTCCGCATCGGCGATGCGGCGCAGCAGGGCGATCTGGTCCTCGGGTTCGATCCGGCGAAGATCGAAACGCTGGCACCGCGACAGCACGGTCACCGGTACCTTGCGGACCTCGGTGGTGGCGAAGATGAACTTCACATGGGCGGGCGGTTCCTCGAGCGTCTTGAGCAGCGCGTTGAACGCGCTGGTCGAGAGCATGTGCACCTCGTCGATGATGTAGATCTTGTAGCGCGCCGAGGCGGCCCGGTAATGGACGCTTTCGATGATCTCGCGGATATCGCCGACGCCGGTGCGGCTGGCCGCGTCCATCTCCATCACGTCGACATGGCGGCCTTCCATGATGGCCGCGCAATGTTCGCATTCACCGCAGGGGTCGGTGGTGGGGCCGCCGGTGCCGTCCACCCCGGTGCAGTTCATCCCCTTGGCGATGATGCGGGCTGTTGTGGTCTTGCCGGTGCCGCGAATGCCCGTCATCAGGAAGGCCTGCGCGATGCGGTCGGCGGCGAAGGCGTTCTTGAGCGTGCGCACCATGGCGTCCTGGCCCACGAGATCGGCAAAGGTCTCGGGGCGGTATTTGCGGGCAAGAACCTGGTAGGCGGGTTGATCGGTCATGGCGGCCTTGGGATTCGGACGGTCGCCACAGGTTAAGCGGCGCCGGGGGCGAGGTCCACCGCGACGGCGCATATTGCCATTGCGGGTGGATCCGATCAATCTGGGGGTCTGGAACGGGTGGGGGCATGTCCGAATTCGTCATTCATGACCTGCCGCTTCTGGCCGGAACGCTGGCGCTGTCGCCCATCCCGGGCCGGACGCGGCACTATGGCACCGACCGCGACAGACTGTTGGCCTGGGGGCCGGCGCTGGTCATCACCATGACGACCCGGGCCGAGCTGGACCGCAAGGGGTCGGGCGGCCTGGCCTCGGACCTGGCGGCGCATGGCATCGCGTGGCGGCATCTTCCGGTCGAGGATTTCGGCGCGCCGGGGCCCGAGGTCGAGGAGGCCTGGCTCGAAACATCCGCGACCGCGCGCCGGTTTCTGGCCGAAGGCGGGCGTGTGCTGGTCCATTGCTTCGGGGGCTGCGGTCGGTCGGGCATGGTCTGTCTGCGCCTCATGGTCGAGGCGGGCGAGCCGCCCGGAGCGGCCCTGGCGCGGCTGCGGGCAGTGCGCCCCTGCGCCGTCGAGACCGGGGCGCAACTGGCCTGGGCTAGTCGTCCCCGCGCTTGAGCCGCGCCCGCGCCTTGCCCTCTCGGTAAAGCTTGTTCAATTGCTTGCCGCGGGCGCGGGATTGCGCGACGGTTTCGCTGTTGTAGCGGTTCTCGGCCTCCAGCTTGCGCCAGCGGGTCAGGCGAGCGGGGTCGAGCGTGCCGTCCGCAATGGCCGCGCGCACGGCGCAGCCTGGCTCGGTCTCGTGGGCGCAATCGCGGAACTTGCAGCCGGCCGCGATCTCCAGGATGTCCGAAAAGACCTCTTCGATTCCGTCCTCGGCCTCCAGCAGGCGCAACTCGCGCATGCCCGGCGTGTCGATCAGCCAGCCGCCATGCAGTGTCGGGCGCAGGGCGCGGCCCGTGGTGGTATGGCGGCCCCTGGCGTCGTCATGGCGGATATCGAAGGTGGCCTCGTCGGTGCCGGTCAGGTGGTTCTGCAGCGTGGTCTTGCCGACGCCGGACGACCCCACCAACGCCAGCGTCTGCCCGTCCGAACACCACGGCGCGAGCTTTCCGGCCCCGTCGGGGTCCTTGGCGTTGACGACCAGGACCGGAAGGGCCGGCGACAGCGCCTGCGCGCGGCGGGCGAAGTCATCGGCATCATCCACCTTGTCGGCCTTGGTCAGCACCAGCAGCGGCAGGCAGCCGGACATGCCCGCCAGCGCCAGGTAGCGTTCCAGCCGCGCGATGTTGAAATCCTCGTTGCAGCTGCTGACGATGGCCAGCGTGTCCACGTTGGCCGCGATCAGTTGCGGCCGCGCCTCGTGGCCCGCGGCGCGGCGGGTGATCTCGGTGGCGCGCTCCAGCGGGGCCGAGGCCATCTGGCCCTCGGCCAGCACCCAGTCACCGACCGCGTATTCACTGGTCAGCACCGAGGGTGCAAGCGAGGCCGGGCCGTCCTCGGACAGCCCGTCGAGCCGGGTTCGGTGAATGGCGCTCAGGCGGACGGGTTTCGCGGTGGCGATGGTGTCCGCGTCCAGTTGGCGGACGAAATGCCGGGTCCATCCCAGCGATTCGAGAGAATGAGTGGTCAAGGCTTCGGCCCCTTGCATGCAGATGGGTCATGCCACCCGTTCGGGCGGCAGGCACGGCAAGCAGGGCCTGTGGTGTTCAGAGATGCCCCGCGCGGAGGGTGAAGCGCACATTCATGGTCATCCTCCTTGCGTCGGGGCCGGTCGGCCTGTGGCATCCAGGTCGGGCCGCGCGGGGTATCGCGCAACCCTTTCGCGCCGAGGCGCGATGGGTGAGAGGCTGGACAACGACCCAAGCGGGGCTCGTTACGGCTGCTTCCTTCCGGACCTGACCGGGTTGGCGAGGCGCTTGCCCGCGCCAACCTCTCGGGGGCGGATATACGCCTGTGCGGCACCTCTTTCAAGGGGCGGCTAGCGCACCAGCCCGTCCGGGCAGTAGAGTTTCGTGAAGGCGGCGTAGCAGGTCGCGCTGCGTCCGAAACCGCGCGCGCCGACGCGGGCATAGAGCCTGCGGTCGCCATAGGTGATGTCGATGGCCCGCACCAGGACATCCGCGCAGGCGGCCGCGTCGGCCTTGCAGCCCGCGACAAGCAGCGCCAGGGCCGGGTCGGAAACATCGTCCAGTTCGCCCTGTTCGATACTGCCTTCGATCATGGTGCGCGCCTTGTCGCGGATCTCGGCCTCGGTCGGTCGGGTCAGGAACGCGGCAAGACTTCCGAGGATGGCGACAAAAAGCAGGAAGCGGAACATGGGCACCCCCGGGGTCTGGCTCGCCCCCTCTTTGATCACCTGCGCGCGGGGACGTCCAGATCCAACTCGCACACGAGGACCCCGTGCGGTTCCTCGCACACGGGGTGCAGCCCGCGGCCCGGCAGGCGGCTGCGGGCCGCGGTGGCGGTCGCGAAGGTGGCGCTGGCACCGGGGATCGGGGCAAATCCCCAGTTCCGCACCACGTCCAGACCGAGTGGGGCGTTTTCCGAGAAATAGGCGGCGATCGCCTGGCTGGCGATTTCGGCGCTTTCGAAGAGCAGCGGGGCGCTGGCGGGCACGTCGTAATAGCCGCCTCCGCCCAACCGGTAGGAATTGGTGGCCAGCACGAACCGCTGATCGTCCCGCACCGGGCGGCCGGCATGGTGCAGCCGGCTCAGGCGGCGGGCCTCGGGCGCGATCCGGTCGCCATAGGGCCCGAAGCGGGCCGGCTGGGCGAGGTCGATGTCATAGTCGATCCCGGCGATCACGTCGAAGAAATACCCCGGAAAGCGCGGATCGAACAGCGGCTGCCCACGCTGGCCCGGTTCGATCCGGGCAAAGACCGAGGCCGCGCGTTCCAGCCAGTCGCGCAATTGCAGGCCCGTGATCTCGATCGCGCAGATCGTGTTCGGATAGGGATAAAGGTCCGCGGCATGGCGCAGGGCAAGCGGACCGGCCGGGATATCGACGAATTCGCCGGAGCCTCCGCGGCCGCCGGACTTGAACGGCGTCGCTGCGGACAGCACCGGCACCTGCGCAAGATCCGTGCCCGCCAGCGCCTTGACCACGATCCGGGTCTGGGCCGCGTTGACGACCTGCATGGCCGCGTCCGGCCGCACCCGGCTCAGGTAGGTGTCGATCGGTACCTCGCTGTGACCGATCGGACGGCGGATATGGGCTAGCGTCCTGCGATGGGTTTCGTCCAGAAGCCCGATGATCGCGGGGCTGGGCGGCATCCCCTGCCTGGCCAGTGTCTCTTGGACGGGCACCAGCCGGGTGTCGTGGCCGACGATCTCCCAGCGGGGGCCGCGCCGCGCCAGCGCAAGGTCGATCAGTCCCAGAAACGCGCCCTCTGCCCCCGGGTTCACCGCCGGTTTGCCGTGTATCGTGCCCGATCCGGGGCAAACCCCAGGTGCGCTGGCATGGGACGGATGCGGAAAAGGGACATGCGTATGCCCGAGCACAAGCGCGTCGATCCCGTCCAGCCGGGCCAGCACAGTGCCTACGTTTTCGTCCTGCGGGGCGTCCATGTCCGTTTCGATGCCGGTATGGGCCAGCGCGATGACAAGGTCGGCCCCGTCGGCGCGCAGGCGGGGTATTTCGTGGCGGGCCGTTTCGACCATGTCGGTCATGGCGACCGCGTCGCCGACCCGGCGGGCATCCCATTGTGCGGTCTGCGACGGGGTCAGGCCCAGAATGCCGATGCGCAGATCGACCGTCCTACCGTCGGCCATCTCCAGCCGCCGGGTGACGATATGGGACCGGGACGTCAGCGGTTGCCCCTGGCCTTGGTCTTGCTTGCGCAGGGCATTTCCGGCCAGCAGAGGGAACCGCGCCTGGCCCATGGCCGACAGGATATAGGACAGCCCCCAGTCGAATTCATGGTTGCCGAGGCTTGCGGCGTCGTAGTCCAGCGCATTCATCGCCGCGATGATGGCATTGCGGCTGTCGGGGTCGGCGCGGAACTGTTCATGCGCCACATCGGCAAGCGGAGTGCCCTGCAGGAAATCGCCATTGTCCAGAAGCAGGCTGGCCACGCCGGTTTGCCGGGCCTGTTCGATCAATGTCGCCAGTCCGGCCAATCCGCCACGGCCTGTCGGGCGATCGTGGAAATAGTCGTGCGGAAGCAGGTTTCCATGCACGTCGCTTGTCGCCATGACCCTGAGCCGGGCCTGGTTGCCTGCGGTCTTGATCCTGACAGGAAAATTCAACCCTGTGCCTTTCCGCTCTTCCCGATATACAACCCTAAGCAGTTGTATTGTGAGGGCAAGCAATTATCCGTATTGAACGGCCCTGCCGTGCATGGCAACGACATGCCATGGACCACGCTGAAACCGTGACATTCGGGGGATCGGCCTTCGACAGGGCCGCGCATTTGCGCGGTGATGAGCCCGCGATGCGCCGGTTGCGGGCCGCGCCGGTGGCGCGCGTCGTCGCCTTTTGGCGGGGCAAGGTCCTGGTTCGCGGGAACGATCTTGTGCGCTTGCGGCCCGATCATCCGCTGGTGCGGGACCATGCCGGCCCCGAGATCCTTCTGGGATGCGAGCGGTCCGGCGCGGTCTTCGCGTTGGACCTGTCCGACTGGGACCCGGCCGGCGACGGAGAAGCCCTGCCCGATGGCGGCTTCTTCGATGGGTCGGTGCAACGGCACCCGCTGGCCGCGGACTGCGACGGTTTCGCGGATCTGAGGTCCTGCATGACGCGGTTGAGCGCGCGCGACGCCGAGCTGGCGGCGACCGGCCGCAGCCTGTTCGCATGGCATCGTTCGCACCGGTTCTGCGCCTGTTGCGGGATGGAAAGCCGCATGGTTCAGGCGGGATGGCAGCGGCTGTGCCCCGGCTGTTCTGCGCCGCATTTCCCGCGAACCGATCCGGTCGTGATCATGCTGGTGACGCGTGGCAACCGAACCTTGCTGGGTCGGGGTGTCGGCTGGCCCGAGGGCATGTTTTCCTGCCTTGCGGGCTTCATGGAGCCGGGCGAGCCGATCGAGGCCGCCGTGCGACGCGAGGTGCTTGAGGAAACCGGGGTCCGGGTCGGGCGGGTCGACTACCTGGCCAGCCAGCCCTGGGCCTTTCCAAGTTCTCTGATGATCGGGTGCCATGCGCGGGCCGAAAGCGACGCGATCACCCTGGACCCGGCCGAGTTGCAAGAGGCGCAGTGGATCACGCGCGAAGACCTGGCCGCTGCCTTTGCCGGGGACAGACCGGACCTTCTGCCCGCGCGCCGCGGGGCGATCGCGCAATTTCTGCTGTCCAACTGGCTTGCGGATCGGCTGAATTGACGGGCATACTGGCGCGGACGGGCGCAGAACCGGTTCAGGGCAAGACTAACAGGCGGAGACCCCATGGAATTTCGCACGCGCGAGGATATCGAGGCGCCGCTCGATCACGTTTTCCGAGAGATTTCGGATTTCCCCGCCTTCGAACGCGCGATCATGCGGCGCGGTGGGGACATCACCGTTCTGGACGGGCCGGTGCCGCCCGACCCCGGTGCGCGCTGGGAAGTGCGGTTTCGCTTTCGCGGCAAGGACCGGCGGATCGTGGCCACGCTGAAAAAGCTGGAGCCGGGGCAGGGCCTGTCGATCACCTTTGAATCGCCTAATATCAAGGGCAATTGCCAGGTCGACCTTGTGCCCCTCTCGCCCAGCCGCACGCGGCTGAATATCGTCGTGGCGGTCAAGCCCGTATCGATCGCGGCCAAGCTGGTGGCGCAATCGCTGCGCTTCGGCAAACACCGGATGACCCGGCGCTTCAAGACCATGGTGGCGACCTATGCCGAAGATGTGGAGACGCGCCATCGCGCCCGGGCCTGAGGGCCGCCGTCAGGCCCGTTCGTGGCGCCGCGGGGCCGCCGGATAGACCCCCATCAGCTTGATGTGGTCGGTGAAGTAATCCAGTTCTTCCATGGCCAGTTGCACGTTTCGGTCGTCGGGGTGGCCTTCGATCTCGGCATAGAACTGGGTGGCGTGGAAATCGCCGCCGACCATGTAGCTTTCCAGCTTGGTCATGTTGACGCCGTTCGTGGCGAAGCCGCCCATCGCCTTGTAAAGCGCGGCGGGGATGT
Organism: Alphaproteobacteria bacterium; assembly: GCA_009908505.1. Lineage (GTDB taxonomy): Bacteria > Pseudomonadota > Alphaproteobacteria > Rhodobacterales > Rhodobacteraceae > Salibaculum. The sequence continues at coordinate 67,701 of JAAAPD010000026.1, forward strand.
TGCGGACGCGGAAGATGAAGCTGGTCATCATGCCGTGAGTGCCACGGCGCTTGAAATCCGGCTCGCGGGCCATGATCAAGAACCGGGTGGTGTTGCGCTCATGGTCCTCGATGTGGCGGGCGACCACGTCGAGCCCGTAGATCTCGGCCGCCAGTTCCGAGGCCAGGGCGCCCGTTGCCGGGTCATCGCCCCTGGCCACGTCGCGCGCGGCGCGGGCGTTGTCCGAACTGACCTTCGTCGCGATACCGTTCTCACGCAGGAAACCGGCGCATTGCGGCAAGATCACCACGTGGCCTAGTGCGGTGCAGATTTGCGAAAGGCGCACACCCGGTTGACCCAAAAGGTTGATATGCACGCGGATGAACACCTCGTCCACGATGTGCAACCCGCTTTCGGGCAGCAGGTGATGGACGTCGCCGACGCGCCCGTAGATCGAGTTTTCGACGGCGATCATGCCCAGTTCCGCATCGTCCTTGCGTACGGCTTCGATTGCGTCCTCGAAGGTCGCGCAAGGCAGGGGATCGTGGTTCGGCCGCGCCTCGCGACAGGCCTGGTGGCCATAGGCGCCGGGCTCTCCCTGGAAGGCGATGCGCTTGGTCATGTGTTGCTTATCCCCCCAAAGGATCGTCGTATGGGCATTTCGTCGCGGTGCTACACCTTGAACAAACCACGTGGAAGCGGATACATGGCGTCTGAATCAGGAACCAGATGGAACGCGACATGTTCGACACAATGACAATGACCAAGATCCTGGGCGGGGTTTGCGGCACGCTCCTGATCTTCTTGCTGGGCGGCTGGGCGGCCGAAACGATCTTCCATGTGGGTGGGCACGGCTACGGCGATGGCCCAAAGCAGGCCTACGTGATCGAGGTCGCGGACGACGAGGAAGCCACGGAAGAGGTGGTCGAGGACGAAGGCCCCGACTTCACCGAGGTCTTCGCCAGTGCCGATGCGGCCGCCGGGGAATCCCAGTGGCGCGCCTGCCGGGCCTGTCACGTGCTGGAACCGGGCCAGAACATGACCGGCCCGTCGCTTTACGGTGTCGTGGGTCGTGATGTCGGCGCGGTCGACGGGTTCAACTACTCTGGCAGCCTTGTGGCCGTGGCCGATGTCTGGACCCCGGAAAACCTGAATGCCTTCCTCGAGAATCCGCGCGGCTACGCACCGGGCACGTCGATGTCCTACAATGGTATGCGCAATATTGAAGACAGGGCGGACCTGATCGCCTACCTGGACAGCGTCGACGACTGATCGCCGGCCACATGATGAACAGGGCCGCCCCATCCGGGCGGCCTTTTTCATTCGGTCGGGTAATTCACGCCCGCCTCACGCATTCTCAACTTGATGGCTGGACGTTTCGACCGTTAGCTTCATTTGCAAGGAAAATGACGCAGGAGGGCCGACCATGCGCCGCAGCCAGACTCGAAATGCCACAGCCAGGGCGGTGACAGCCGTTCAACCCGCATCCCAATGGGTGGCCTGGGCGGGTGGCGCAGTGCTGGCCTTTGGCGCGGCCTTCTCGGCCTGGGCGGAAACCGACGAGAACGTGACGGTCAGCCACGGCTACACGAATTTCGGGAAACTCAAGTATCCCGCCGACATGGCGCATCTGGATTACGTGAACCCCGATGCCCCCAAGGGAGGCGAAATCAGCCAATGGGCGCAGGGTACCTTCGACAGCTTCAACAATTACACCCGCGAGGGCGTGTCCGCGGCGCTGACCGACGTCATGTATGAAAGCATCTTGGTCAGCACGGCGGACGATCCCTATGGCGTCTACTGCTATCTGTGCGAGACGCTGGAATATCCCGACAGCCGCGACTGGGTCGTTTTCAACCTGCGTGACGACGTGACCTTTTCCGACGGCCGGCCGATGACGGCCGAGGACGTGGCATTCACCTTCGAGCTGTTCATGGAGCAGGGCATCGCCGAATACCGCAACGTGGTCTCGGGATTCGTTTCCGAGGTCGAGGTCCTGGACGACCACCGCATCAAGTTCACCTTCACCGAAGAGGCCCCGCGTCGCGACGTGATCAGCTTTGCCGGAGGCACGACGGTCTTTTCCAAGTCCTGGTTCGAGGAAACCGGCGCGCGCATCGACGAGAGCACCGATACGCCGTTCCTGGGCACCGGCGCCTATGTGCTGGACAGCTATGAAACCAACCAGCGCCTGATCTATGCCCGTGACCCGGACCATTGGGGCGCGGATCATCCGATGAATGTCGGCCAGAACAATTTCGACACGATCCGGGTGGAGTATTTCGCCGACAGCGCCGCCGCCTTCGAAGCCTTCAAGGTCGGCGCCTACACCTTCCGCACCGAGAATTCCTCGAAGACCTGGGCGACGGGCTATGATTTTCCGGCGCTCGACAATGGCTGGATCGTGAAGGCCGAGTTGCCGGACGGCTCCATGGGGTCGGCGCAGGCCTTCGTCTTCAACCTGGACAAGCCCGAATGGCAGGATCCGCGGGTGCGCGAGGCGATCCGGCTGGTGTTCAACTTCGAATGGTCGAACGAGACGCTGTTCTACGGTCTTTACGAACGGGTCGAATCCTTCTGGCAGAACTCCGACCTGCAGGCGCGCGGCACCCCGTCCGAGGGCGAATTGGCGCTGCTGCGGCCGCTGGTGGACGAGGGCCTTCTGGACCCGTCGATCTTGACGGATGCGGCCGTTCTTCCGCCGGAGTCGCGGCCGGAACGGTCCACGGACCGGGGCAACCTGCGGCAGGCCTCGGCCCTGCTGGACGAGGCGGGGTGGACCGTCGGCGATGACGGGATCCGCCGCAAGGATGGCCGGCCGCTGTCGCTGACCATCCTGCAATTCTCGCCCGCCTTCGACCGGATCGTGAACCCCTATATCGAGAACCTGACCCGACTGGGCGTCGACGCGAAGCTGGAGAGGGTGGATACCGCGCAATACATCGACCGCCGCCGCACCGGCGATTTCGACCTGGTCAACCATACCATGACGCAGGGCTTCGAGCCGGGGATAGGCCTCAAGCAGTGGTTCCACAGCTCGACCGCCGATGACAGTTCGCGCAACCTGATGCGGCTGCGCGATCGGGCCATCGACCGGCTGATCGACCACGTGATCGAGGCCGAGAGCCTGGAGGAGATGACGACGGCGGCGCATGCGCTCGACCGGGCGCTGCGGGCCTACGGGTTCTGGGTGCCGCAATGGTACAAGGACGTGCACACGGTGGCCTATTACGACATGTATCGCCACCCCGAGACCCTGCCACCCTTTGCGCTGGGAGAACTGACCTTCTGGTGGTATGACGCGGATCGGGCGGAAGACCTGCGCGAAGCGGGCGCTCTCTAGAACACGGGAAGGGCAGGGCAGGCCGCATGGGCGCCTACATCCTCAGACGCTTGCTGCTCGTGATTCCCACGTTGCTGGGGATCATGATCATCAATTTCACGTTGGTGCAGTTCGTGCCTGGCGGCCCGATCGAACAGATCGTCGCCCGCATGGAAGGGTCCGGCGACGTGTTCGAGACGATATCGGGCGGGGGCAGCGAGACGCTGGATTCCGAGGAAGGCAGCTATGCCGGGGCGCGGGGCCTGCCACAGGATTTCCTTGACGAATTGCAGGTCGAATTCAACTTCGCCCGGATCGTCTGCGAGGACGGGTTCACCGGTGAACCCAGCCTGCGCGCCGAGGGCTGCGAGGCAGTGCCGGTGCCCGCGCTGGAACGGTTCTTCCTGATGATGTGGGACTATATCCGCTTCGATTTCGGGGAAAGCTATTTCCGGTCCGTGGGCGTGATGGAACTGGTCGTCGAGAAGATGCCGGTCTCCATCACGCTTGGGCTTTGGTCCACGCTGATCGCCTACCTGATCTCGATTCCGCTGGGCATCAAGAAGGCGGTGCGCGATGGCACGCCCTTCGACACCTGGACCAGCGGCGCGATCATTGTGGGCTATGCCATCCCCGGTTTCCTGTTCGCGATCCTGTTGATCGTGCTTTTCGCATCGAACAACTGTTTCCGGATTCCGGGCCTGTCCGGGTGGCTGGACGGCAACCCGGTTCTGTGGTGGCTGCACGACTGGAACCCGACCTGTCACAGATTGTTCCCCTTGCGCGGCCTGACCAGCAGCAACTTCGAAGAGCTTTCGGCCCTGGGCAAGGTGCTGGACTACCTTCACCACATCGCCCTGCCGGTCCTGGCCTCGACCATCGGGGCCTTCGCGACGCTGACCCTGCTGACCAAGAATTCCTTCCTCGACGAGATCAAGAAACACTACGTTATCACCGCCAAGGCCAAGGGCGTGTCCGACCGCCGCGTGCTTTACGGCCATGTCTTCCGCAACGCGATGCTGATCGTGATCTCGGGCTTTCCGGCCCTGTTCATCGGCGTCTTCTTCGGCGGCAGCCTGATCATCGAGACCCTTTTCTCGCTGGACGGCCTGGGCCGGCTGGGTTTCGAGGCGACGCTGGCGCGCGATTATCCGGTGATGTTCGGGACGCTCTTCACCTTTTCGCTGCTCGGGCTGGTCGTCGGCATCATCACCGACCTGACCTATGTCATGATCGACCCGCGCATCGACTTCGAGAGGCGCGGATAGATGGCCGAGACCGCCCCCGACACCACCCCCGACTACAGCCAGCCGCCCCGGCGCGGGCGCTTCGAGCTGTCGCCGCTCAACAAGCGGCGCTGGCGCAATTTCACCCGCAATCGCCGGGCCTACTGGTCGCTGTGGATATTCCTGGTGCTGTTCGGGCTGAGCCTCTTTGCCGAGTTCATCGCCAATGACAAACCGATCATGGTGAACTATCGCGGCGAGCTGCGCATGCCCGTCTTCACCTTCTATTCGGAACAGGAGTTCGGCGGCGATTTCCCGACCGAGGCGCCCTATCGCGATATCGAGGTCGAATGCCTGATCATCACCGGCGGACTTGAGGATTGTTTCTACGAGCCCGAGCAGATGATCGCCGCCGCCGAGGCTGGCACGATCGACGACCCGGATTTCCGCAAGGGCTGGGTGCTTTGGCCGCCCATTCCCTATTCCTTTGACACCATCGTGGACGTGCCCGGCGTTGCGCCCTCACCGCCGGACGGCAACAACCTGCTGGGCACCGACGACACCAAACGTGACGTTCTGGCGCGGGTGATCCACGGTTTCCGCCTGTCGATCCTGTTCACGCTGATCGTCACGACCTGCGCGTCGGTCATCGGGATCATCGCGGGCGCGATCCAGGGCTATTTCGGCGGCTGGACCGACCTGATCTTTCAACGCATCCTGGAAATATGGGCCTCGACCCCGTCGATCTACGTCATCATCATCCTGTTCGCTATCCTGGGACGAAGTTTCTGGTTGCTGGTCATCCTGACGGTGCTGTTCGGCTGGCCGGCGCTGGTAGGCGTGGTGCGGGCGGAATTCCTGCGGGCGCGGAACTTCGAATACGTGCGCGCGGCGCGGGCGCTGGGCGTGTCCAACCGCACCATCATGTTCCGACACATGCTGCCCAATGCCATGGTCGCTACGCTGACCATGCTGCCCTTCATCATCACCGGCACCATCGCCACGCTGGCCAGCCTGGATTTTCTGGGGTTCGGCCTGCCGTCCTCGGCGCCCTCGCTGGGCGAGTTGACGCTTCAGGCCAAGCAGAACCTGCAGGCGCCCTGGCTCGGCTTCACCGCCTTTTTCACCTTCGCGATCATGCTGTCGCTGCTGGTCTTCATCTTCGAAGGGGTGCGCGACGCGTTCGACCCCAGAAAGACGTTCTCATGAGCCGGGTTCTGGACGTGCGCGACCTGTCGGTCAGTTTCCGGCAGGACGGGGCGACGACCCTCGCCGTGAGCGGCGTCAGCTATCACCTGAACCGCGGCGAGACCGTGGCGTTGGTGGGGGAAAGCGGGTCGGGCAAGTCCGTCACGGCCCTGTCTACGGTGCGCCTGCTGGGTGACAGCGCCACGGTGGGCGGGTCGATCCTCTATGAAGGCGAGGAAATGGTCACAGCCGGCGAGGCCAAGCTGCGCCAGGTGCGGGGCAACGATATCAGCTTCATCTTCCAGGAACCGATGACGTCGCTGAACCCGCTGCACACCATCGAGAAGCAGCTGCGCGAATCCATCGAATTGCACCAGGGCCTGCGTGGCGATGCGGTCCGCGCCAAGATCGTCGAGCTTCTGGAAAAGGTCGGCATCCGCGAGGCCGCGAACCGGCTGAACGCCTATCCGCACCAGCTGTCCGGCGGCCAGCGGCAGCGGGTTATGATCGCCATGGCGCTGGCCAACGGGCCCGAATTACTGGTGGCCGACGAACCCACCACGGCGCTGGACGTGACGATCCAGGCGCAGATCCTGGACCTGCTGGACCGGCTCAAGCGGGACATGAACATGTCCATGCTGTTCATCACCCATGACCTTGGCATCGTGCGCCGGATCGCCGACCGGGTCTGCGTGATGAAGGATGGCGAGATCGTCGAGCAAGGCGCGACCGAGGAGATTTTCCGCACGCCGCAGCACCCCTATACCCGGATGCTTCTGGCCGCCGAAAGCACCGGCGACCCGACCCCGGTGCCCGAGGATGCGCCGGTGGTGGCCGAGGCGGAGAACCTGAAGATATGGTTCCCGATCCACCAAGGGCTGCTCAAGCGCACGGTGGGTCACGTCAAGGCTGTGAACGATGCGACATTCACTGTGCGGGCCGGGGAAACCCTGGGCATCGTCGGCGAAAGCGGGTCGGGAAAGACCACGCTGGCGCTGGCGATGATGAAGCTGCTTGGCTCGGAGGGCCGGATCGTGTTCCAGGGCCGCGAGATCCAGGATTTCCGCGAGGGCCGGATGCGCCCGCTGCGCGGCGACATGCAGATCGTGTTCCAGGACCCCTATGGCAGCCTCAGCCCCCGCATGACCGTGGAACAGATCATCGCCGAGGGGCTGAGCATCCATGGCGTCGCCGAAGAGAGGGACCAACGCGCCCTGGTGGCCGAGATCATGGCCGAGGTAGGGCTGGACCCGGCCACGATGGATCGCTACCCGCACGAATTCTCGGGCGGGCAACGCCAGCGCGTCGCCATCGCCCGCGCCATGATCCTGCGGCCCAAATTGCTGGTTCTCGACGAACCGACCAGCGCGCTGGACATGACCGTGCAGGTTCAGATCGTGGACCTGCTGCGCGACCTTCAGAAGAAATACCAGCTGGCCTACCTGTTCATTTCCCACGATCTCAAGGTCGTGCGGGCGCTGTCACACAAAGTCATCGTCATGAAGCAGGGCGACGTCGTCGAAGCCGGGCCCGTGGACCGCGTCTTCGATGCGCCCCAGTCCGGCTATACCCGCGAACTGATGACGGCCGCGCTGGGGTAGGACCGGAAATCCGCAATTGTGGGAGGCGTCAGGCCAGCGTGATGATCGCCGGGTCCAACCCGTCGATGTCCACGCGACAGGTCTGGTCGCGATCCAGCGGGCCGACGCCCGCGGGCGTGCCGGTCAGCACAAGATCGCCCGGCTGCAAGGTCACAAGCCGTGACAGGTGAGCGATGATGTCGGGCACCGGCCAGATCATCGACGAAAGCCGCGACCGCTGTCGCAGGTCGCCGTCGACCGTGCAGCGCAGCTCTCTCTCGCCCAAATCACCTGGGGCCTTGTGAACCGTGCCCAGAACGGCCGAATTGTCGAACCCCTTGGACATGTCCCAGGGCCGGCGCATCGCTTTCGCCTGCGCCTGCACGTCGCGGCGGGTCAGGTCGTTGGCCGTTGCATAGCCCCAGACATGGGACAGCGCGTCACCGAGCGCGATATCGGCCCCGCCGGTGCCGATCAGAACGGCCAGTTCCGCCTCGTGGTGCAAATCCCTCGTAGCGGGCGGATAGGGGATCGTCGCGCCCGATGGCACGACCGCGCTGGCCGGTTTCAGGAAGAAGAAGGGCGGCTCGCGCTCGGGGTCGTTACCCATTTCGCGGGCATGGTCGGCATAGTTGCGCCCTACGCAAAAGACACGGTGCAGAACCGCCACCATGTCGGGCTGGTCGGTGGCAAAGCTGCGCGAGCTGGGCGGCTGGACCGCAAGGCGGGGCATGGCGGGCCTCAGGACGGCCCGATCATGAAGCACGATGTGCCGCGCGCCTGCAGCCTGGCACAGGCAAGTTCGGCCCCGTCGCGGGTCAGACCCATGAAATTGGCATCGAAGCCGCGCGGGCTCTGGATCACCCGGCGCAGGGACCCGTCAAGCGAGCTCATCTCGTTCAGCGCCACGCGCAGCAGGACCCGTTCGGCCTGGTAGCGCGAGGTATAGCGCCCCACATTGATCCCCCAATGCCGTCCGCCCGAGGTCGAGATGCGGGTGACGACCTCGGGTTCCGTGGGGGCCGTGGCCGGGGCCTTGGCGGCGGCAAGCACCACGTCATCGGGACGCGAGGGCGGCACCGGGGCCGAGTCAGGGGCTTGCTCGGTGGCGGTCTGCAAAACCTCGGTCAGGGCGTTCTCGATCACCTCCGCATCGACCATCAGCAATTCCTCGGGTGCGGCGGTCTCGGGCGTTGGCCGCAGACGCGGGCGCAGCGACCGGCTGACCAGACCGCTGACACGGACGTTGCGCGCACCATTCGTTCCGCCGGCAAAGGCCGGGGCCGGGGTGGGACGGGCCAGCCGGGCCCGGCTGGGCGCGCGGGCAAAGCCCATATCCATCAGTTCGGCCACGCGGGCATTGCGCGCGGAGGTGGACGAGCCGCCGAACATGGTGACGATGATCCGTTCCTGTCCGCGTTCGGCCGAGGCGGTCAGGTTGAAGCCCGCGGCGCGGGTATAGCCGGTCTTGATGCCGTCGGCGCCGCGGTAGGACCGCAGGAACCGGCGGTTGGTATGGGCAACGCGCCGCACGCCGGCATCCGCCTCGATGCGCGAGAACAGGTTGTAATACTGGGGGAAATCGTAGATCACGTGCCGCCCTAAGATGGTCATGTCTCGGGCGGTGGACATATGCCCGCTTTCCGTCAGCCCGTGCGCGTTGCGAAAGGTCGTGCGGGTCATGCCCATGGCGCGGGCGGTGGCGTTCATGCGGCGGGCAAAGGCGGCTTCGTTGCCTTCCAACGCGATGCCGATGGCCGTGGCGGCGTCATTCGCCGATTTGACCGCCGCCGCACGGATCAGGTAGCGGAACCGGATCTGCTGACCGGCGCGCAACCCCAGCTTTGATGGCGGCTCGTTCGCGGCCAGCGGGGTGATGCGCACCATGTCGTCCAGCCCGATCTCGCCGCGTTCGACCGCCTGGAAGGCGATATAGAGCGTCATCATCTTGGTCAGGGAGGCCGGGTGAAGCTGGGTGTCGGCATTGCGCGAATGCAGCACCTCGCCGGTGCGCGAGTCCATCACCATGGCTGCGTAGGGGGCCGTACGCCCGGCGATCGGGGCCAGCGCGGCCAATAGCATAACCGATAGGATAAGAAGCCCCGAAAGCACGGGGTTGTTCATACGACGTTTCACGCCACTGCCCTTTATCTGCCTCACGGGGACTGATTTAGACGTCCCTCATTTGTAGTTTCACTGTAGCACGGGTCGTGAGTCTCGAAAATACCTTATTTTCAATGGTTTTGACTGTGCTTTTCATACACAGGCAAGCACATGTTGAGGATCGGTTGCCGGTCGCCCCAAAATCCGGGGCTGGACCGCGCCCACCTGCCCCGTCCCGGTCTGGGCGTGGCTTGCGCGGCGCGCGCCCCCTTTTCACCGGGCCTTTCAAAGTTATATTAGGCTGTGGCAACCAGACTGCGGGTCAGGAATCGGGAACGCCATGCTGCGCAAGGATCACATGATGTCCGGCAAGGATCAGGACGACGACGATGTCGGCGTCAAGGTCGAAACACGTCCGAAGACCAAGCGCCCGCCGCTCTACAAGGTCCTGATCCTGAACGATGATTACACGCCGATGGAATTCGTCGTGCATGTTCTGGAACGCTATTTCGGCATGACCCATTCGCAGGCGGTGGAGCTCATGCTGACTGTCCACCAGAAGGGCGTGGCGGTGGCCGGCGTCTTCAGCCACGAAATCGCCGAGACCAAGGTCGCACTGGTCATGGACCTGGCGCAACGCCACCAGCACCCGTTGCAATGCACAATGGAGAAGGAATAGGCGCCGGCCGCCCGTTCCCCGCATTATGGCACATTCCCGATTGACCCTCGCGCTGGAGGACGGCGCGCCGTCCCTTCCCGGTGGCCCGGTGCGTGTGCTGCGCCCGCCGGCGGAGTATGACCTGTCCGTTCTGGAAAAGGACCGGGTGGAGATCGCCCATGGGTTCAAACCCGATCATGATGCCTGGATGACACGCGGCTATGCCCCGGCCGGGATTGATCCGGTGCCGACCATCGTGGTGGTCGTGCCACGGTCCAAGGCGCTGGCCCGCCGCATGGTCCTGCGCGCCCGGCACGAGGCGACGGACCTGGTGATCGTGGACGGGGCCAAGACCGACGGGGTCGACAGCCTTTACAAGGCGTGCCGTGGCTGGGCCCCGGTTGCCGGCACCCTGACCAAGGGGCATGGCCGCCTGTACTGGTTCGCCCCCGAGGGCGCGCCGGACTGGCACGTTCCCGACCAGATGGTCGACGGCTTCCGCACCCAGCCGGGCGTGTTTTCCGAGGGCCGGATCGACCCCGGCTCGCGCCTGCTGGCCGAGGCGCTGCCGCCGCTTGTCGGCCGGGTGGCCGACTTGGGCGCCGGTTGGGGCTATCTGTCGGCGGCGGTGTTGCGGCATCCGGGCGTGACCGCGCTGGACATGGTCGAGGCCGAGGCGCTCGCGCTCGATTGCCTGTCAGACAATATCGACGATGCCCGCGCGTCGGCGCACTGGGCGGATGCCACGCGATTCAGCACCGAAAGCCCCTATGACGCGGTGGTTGCCAACCCGCCCTTTCACACCACCCGGAAGGGGGCGCCGGAACTGGGCCAAGCCTTCCTTGCAACGGCCGCCCGCATCCTCAAACCCCGGGGCACTCTTTACATGGTGGCCAATCGGCACCTGCCCTACGAAGGTCGATTGAAGGAATTATTCGCCCATGTGCAAGAGCTTGGCGGCGACGCGGCGTTCAAGCTGATCGCGGCCACTCGCCCGCGGCGTTGAAATGGCCTAGCGTGACGCTCCGGGAATCGGGTCAGACAATCGGGAGACCGACATGAGCTTTTCCATCGAAGGCAAGACCGCCATCGTCACCGGTGCGGCCAACGGTGTGGGCCTGGCCATCGGCCGGCGGTTTGTCGACCAGGGCGCCAATGTCGTCTTTGCCGACATGGATGACCACCAGTTGGACAAGGAACTGGGCAAGACGGATGTCGACGGGGCGCGCTATCGCAGTTTCGCCTGCGATTTGCGCCAGAAACTGTCCATCGCCAACCTTCTGTCCATGACGATCGACGCCTATGACCGGGTCGATATCCTGGTGAACGCCTCGCGCCAGATGATGACATCCGACCCCCTGGACCCGGCCGAAGACAACGTCGAATCCCTGATCCAGCAGAACCTGATGACCTCGCTGCGCCTGACCCAGGCGATCGCCAAGCGGATGATCAAACAGTCCAAGGGCCAGGAGGAGGGCCCTGCAGGATCGATCATCAACCTCAGCTCCATCGCGTCGCGCCGGGCCAACCCCGAATTGCTGGGCTATTCGATCTCGACCGCCGCGCTGGACCAGATGACCCGGTCGATGGCCGTGGCCTTGGCCCCGCATCGCATCCGCGTCAACGCGGTGGCCTTTGGCTCGGTGATGAGCGCCAGCCTGAAAGGCGCGCTGCAAGAGCACGAGGATTATCGCGGCGAGATCATTGAACACACCCCTTTGGGGCGGATCGCCGGGCCGGGCGAGGTGTCGGACGCGGTACAATACCTCGCTTCGGATGCCTCGGGCTTCGTCACCGGCGAGGTCATCACGGTGGATGGCGGGCGCACCCTGATCGACCCGGTGGATGCCCCCGCCCATTGACCGGTCGGATCATTCCGGGTGCATCGCGATGCATTGCTGGATGCGCTCATTCGTGGCAATGGCCGCGGCATCGCGGCGCTGGACCAGGTCGGCCAGCTTCGCGCGTTCGTCGGCCACGTTGATGGCGACGGGTTCCTCGCGGGTGTAGGTCTGGGTTTCCTGGCAGGGGAAGGTGAAGGTGCTGCCATCCTCGTTGGTGCCGGTGCAGGTCGTGGTGACGGTGCGGATGTCCTGAACCTCGGCCAGCGCATAGCCGCGGTCGATGTTGCCCTGCGCTGTGGCGATCTGCTGGTTGAGCAGATTGACCTGCCGCTGGGCGTCGTTGATGCAGGCCTCGCGCGGGGTGGCGCAGGCAGCGAGGGCGACAAGAGGAAGAACATAGAGAATGGGTTTCATCGAAAAGCGCCTTGAAGTTGTTTCGCGAGGACGGGAATGCGACGACCGGACATTGGCCGCCATATAGAAAGAATGCTAAGGGCCGGTGATAGGCAATAACAAGGATTTTCGGAATGGCCGCAGACGAGATGATCGAACAGAAGGCACAGGCAGCGGCCTGGTTCCGGGCATTGCGCGACGAGATCGTCGCCGCCTTCGAGGCGCTGGAGGATGCCCAGGACACCGGCCCCTTCGCGAACCAGCCCGCCGGCCGTTTCGAGGTCACCGAAACCCGCCGCAAGGGCGCCGAGGGCGAGGATGCCGGCGGCGGGCTGATGTCGGTGATGCGCGGCGGACGGGTGTTCGAGAAGGTCGGGGTGAATGTCTCGACCGTGCATGGCACGCTGGGTGAAAGGGCCCAGGCGGCGATGATGGCGCGCAAGGGGCTGCCGGGCATGAAGGACGATCCTCGGTTCTGGGCCAGCGGCATCAGCCTGGTCGCGCATATGCAGAACCCCCACACCCCGGCGGTGCACATGAACACGAGGATGTTCTGGACGCCGCATGCCTGGTGGTTCGGCGGGGGATCGGACCTGAACCCGTGCATCGAATACGACGCGGACACGGCGCATTTCCACGCCACGCAGAAAGCGTTCCTTGACCCCCACGGGGAAGAGCATCATCCGCGCCTCAAGGCATGGGCGGACGATTATTTCTACATCCCGCACCGGCACCGGGCGCGCGGGGTCGGCGGTATCTTCATGGATGATTACTGCACCGGCGACTGGGAGGACGATTTCGCCCTGACGCAGGACATCGGCCGGGCCTTCCTGCCCGCCTTCCTGCCCTGCGTCGAGGCCCGGCGCGACCTGCCCTGGACCGAGGCGGACAAGGACACGCAGCTGGTCCATCGTGGGCTCTATGCGGAATACAACCTTGTCTATGACCGGGGCACCAAGTTCGGGCTGGAAACCGGCCATGACGCCAACGCCGTCCTGATGAGCCTGCCGCCCATGGCCAAGTGGGTCTAGGGAGCCAAACGGCCGTGACGCCGGGACGTCGCTCGGCTATCGCCGTCGCGCCGCCCGCCGTCCCGGTCAGCGTGCCGCGTCGACCAGGGCCTTGAACAGCGCCCTTTGGCGGCGCGCGTAGAACAGGTGTTCGGGATGCCACTGAACCCCGAGAACGAAACGCCCGGCCGCCTCGACCGCCTGGATCATGCCGCCATCGTCGCGGGCGGCCACCTGCAACCCCGCGCCGACACGGTCGACCGCCTGGCTGTGCAGGGCGTTCACGCGCATGTCTTGCGCCCCGGCGATGCCGGCCAGGCCGCTTCCGGGCAGGGGATGGATCGTCTTGCGCGGCAGTATCGTGCGGTAATGCGTGCTGTGGCCATGGGTCCGATAGGCGTCCTGGTCCAGACTGCCCCCTGCGGCGACGTTGATCATCTGGGCGCCGCGGCAGATCCCCAGGATGGGGATTCCCATGTCGAGGGCCTCTTGTGCGAGGCGCAGTTCCAGCGCGTCGCGATTGGCGTCGATTCGGACGGACAGGTGCAGGGCGCCGCCATAGAGCTCGGGCGAGATGTCGTCGCCGCCGCCGATGATCAGCCCATCGACATCCGCCAGTCGCGAGGGACGGCCCGCGCCCCAGCGCACGGCCCGGCCGCCGCCACCCCGCACGTTCAGCGCGACCAGCGGGAAGATGCGCCAGCCGGACCTGTTCGAGGTCGTCACAGCGATCCTGGGGCGGGCCATCAGGCCAAACCGGCCCGGTTCAGCCGGTCGTCGACCTCGGCGCGCCAATCGGGGCGCAGGGTCGTCAGGGCCGCGCGGTGATCGCGCCAGGCGGCCTTGAGGCCATCTAGGATTTTCCCGTCCGCCGCGACCAGTTCCACCAGCGCCCAGCGGTTCCATTCCTGCGAAACGGACCAGTCTGCCTCATCGATGCGGCAATCGGGCAGGCGGTAGTGCCAGGCGGGCCGGGCCGAGACCGCGCCCAGCCCGTCCAGCGCCCGCTCGACCCGGCCGCTGTCCAGCTCTGCCAGGATCGGCAGGACGTCCAGCCCGCGATTGCGGGTCGGGTTGTGGGACAGGTGGGCGTCGAAGAGATCGGTCATCCGCCAGCCTTCGGCTGCGGCCAGCGCATCCACGAAGGCCCGCGGAAACGGATCGGAGAAGGGCAGCAGGCGGCGCGAGACATCCATGCCGCCGTCAAAGCGCAGGCGATCCTCAAGCAGGGCATAGGCCGTTAGCGTTGGTAGCAGGTCATCGACGGTTTCGCCGGGAATCTCCGGGTTCAGGTGCAGACCAAAGCCCAGCAATATCCCGTCCCGCGTGCCGATGGCCCCGGCCGCACGCAACGCCGCGCAAAGCCTGTCCACATCCGGCAACTGGTCGAAGTCCAGCGGCGGTGTGACGATCTCGACCGGGACCACGGCGCGGGACAGGTCCAGGCCAATCTCGGCCAGCGGCCCGTCGATCCTGTCGCGCAGGGCGGTGTCGAGGTAGATCTTCAGATCGCCCAGGGCACTGCCGGACAGGCGCAGGTCGTGGTCGTCCGTCTGGTCGATCTCGCCGCCCAGCAGGTCGCGGGCGATCCGGGCGGCTTGCGCCTCGGTCAGGCCGCCGAACTCGATCTCGATCCCGGCGCGGCGGTCGGCCCCCAGCGGAAGCGGTTTGAACGCGGTTGCGCCCATGAGTGCCTTACCCGCCGCGGATCTTGTCGATCATGAGCTGCACGTTCTCGGGGTCTGCATCGGGGGTGATGCCGTGGCCGAGATTGAAGATGTGCGGGCCCTTCGACAGGGCCTCGACCACGCGCCGGGTTTCGCGCACCAGGTCCTCGCCGCCGGTCACCATGTGCGAGGATTTGAGGTTGCCCTGCACGCAGCCGTCGGGCTGAACGTGTTCGGCGGCCCATTCCGGCGTCACGCCGTCGTCCAACGCGATGCAGTCGGCGCCGATCGCCTCGTGCAGGCCGACATAGCGGTCGCCCGCGCCGCGCGGGAAGGCGATGACGGGGATGCCGGGATGCCGCGCCTTGAGTTCGGCGGTGATGCGGCGAGCCGGTGCGATGGCATATTTCTCGAAATCTTCGCCCTGCAGCGACCCGGCCCAACTGTCGAAAATCTTGACCACCTCGGCCCCGGCCTCGATCTGGGCGGACAGGTAGCCGATCGTCGCCTCGGTCAGTCGGTCGAGCAACGCCTCGAATAGTGCGCGGTTCTCGGACTTGAGCGCATGGGCCGGTCCCTGGTCGGGGGTGCCGCGCCCGGCGATCATGTAGGTGGCGACCGTCCAGGGCGCGCCGGCGAACCCGATCAGGGTGGTTTCGGCGGGCAGGTCGCGCGACAGGATGCGCACGGTTTCGTAGACCGGCGACAGGTGTTCATGCACCGCATCGGCCGGTTTGAGGGCATCAAACCCGGCCTGGTCGGTGATCGTGGAAAGGCGCGGCCCCTCGCCGGTGACGAACCACAGGTCGGCCCCAAGCGCCTGGGGCAGCAGCAGGATATCGGCGAACAGGATCGCCGCGTCGAACCCGTAGCGGCGGATCGGTTGCAGCGTGACCTCGGCGGCCAGGTCGGGATTATAGCACAGCGACAGGAAATCCCCGGCCTCGGCGCGGGTGGCGCGGTATTCGGGCAGGTAGCGACCGGCCTGGCGCATCATCCAGATCGGCGGTGTGGGCAGGGTTTCGCCCGCAAGGGCGCGCAGGATCAGCTTGTCGGTCATGGGGTCTCCTATCAACCACTCCGAGGTTCCAGTTGCGCCCGGTGAAGTCAAGCCGTTGTCACGCCCCGGGCCTACGTCTAGAAGCACATTATGACGCATGATCTCCCTACCCCCGACCAACCGCTGCGGATCGGTACGCGCGGCTCGCCGCTGGCGCTGGCCCAGGCCCATGAAACCCGTGATCGCCTGGCGGCGGCTTTCGCGCTTCCGACCGACGCCTTCGAGATCTTGGTGATCAAGACCACCGGTGACAACCGGTCGATGATCGACGCGGACCGGCCCTTGAAAGAGATCGGCGGCAAGGGCCTTTTCACCAAGGAGATCGAAGAGGCGATGCTGTCGGGCGGGATCGACATCGCCGTGCATTCCATGAAGGACATGCCGGTGGACCAGCCCGAGGGGTTGATGCTGGATTGCTACCTGCCGCGCGAGGATGTGCGCGATGCTTTCGTCTCGCTGGCCCATGCCTCGCTGGGCGATCTGCCTGCCGGTACGGTCGTGGGCACGTCCAGCCTGCGGCGGCGGGCGCAATTGCGGGCGCGCCGGCCCGACCTGGAGGTGGTGGAATTTCGCGGCAACGTCCAGACCCGGCTCAGAAAGCTGGAGGATGGCGTGGCCGGGGCGACCTTCCTGGCGATGGCGGGGCTGCGGCGGCTGGGCATGGCCGACGTGGCGCGCGCGCCGATCGCCCCCGAGGACATGCTTCCGGCCGTAGCCCAGGGGGCCATCGGCATCGAGCGGCGCGCCAAAGACGACCGCGTGGCCGAGATGCTTGCAGCGATCCATGACCGCGAAACCGGCGAACGCCTGGACTGCGAACGTGCCTTCCTGGCCGCGCTGGACGGGTCCTGTGAAACCCCGATCGGCGGGCTTGCCGAGTTTTCGCCCGAAGGCCTGCGCCTGCGTGGAGAAATCCTGCGCCCCGACGGATCCGAGGTGCATTCGGGTGCGCTATCGGGCTCCGTCGCCGATGGGGCGGCCATGGGCGAGGCGCTGGCCAAGGAGCTTCTGGGCCGTGCCGGTCCGGGGTTCTTCGATGCGGTAACGGCAGGATAGCGCCAACTCAAGCCAAGAATTCGTCAGGCTAGTTCTTTGAACAACTCGTTCATTTCAGCCTGACTTGCGCGTCTTCTCATGATTTTGAAGCGAGACAGGTGGGGTAGCCCGATCCAAGTCCCACCTGCAAAACATCCACGTGCCGCAGTGTAGCTTCCCCAACCTGTTGGGTAATTCTCGACGTCACCAACCAAGAGTAATCTTGAAATTTCACGGTTTGTCGTGGCGCCCATTGACACAACAACGCTTGGTTTGGCTTCACCTAGTATTTCTCCCCATAGATTTCTGCCGAAATTCACAGCATCACAAACGCCCTCCAGACTTTCTTCGTTTGGGGATCTAAATGGCACGAGATTTCCTGCCAATACATCCTCAGGCTCCACATTCAGTCTTTCGAAGAGTGCCATGACTTGATCTTGCAAGGAGCTGCTCGAACCCCAATCTTCCACTTCCTTGCGATAAGCAGATCCTCCTTCCGAAGAGAATTCGCCATGGGTTGGATCAATTGACCTACCTCCCGGGTTGAAGCCGATAAAGGCAACAGATGCGCCAGACAGGACACGTCGGGGACTGTAGAGTAGGCGTCATCCTAGTGCAGTTCTCGGATGGCGCCTACGGCGTCTCTCATACGCCTCTTGAATCATACTCTCCAGTTTTTCGGCGATTGCCCCTTCACTCATTTCGCGTTCCTTGCTCTTGACGAGCTAGGTCTGTCCATTCCATGGAAGATGGTCGCGGCGCTTTGCGCGAAAGTCCTCCCTATATGCCCAAAAGAAAAATCTCTGGGCCAAGCCAAAAATCTGGAAGCCCCTTTATCCGCATTCGCCAATTCGTCGCCCACCTCTAATCATGACGCAAAGCCTGGAACCACACCGTCACCAAAATCAATCCGGGATCGTCTTACCCGGGTTCAGGATCCCCTGCGGGTCCAGCGCGTGCTTGATGCGGCGCATCATGTCCAGCGCCACGGGGTTCTTGCGCCGCCGCATCGTGGCCAGCTTGGATTGGCCCACGCCGTGTTCGGCGGAAAACGACCCGCCCAGCTCCGCGACAACGTCCTCGACGATCGCGATGATGGCGTCCTTGTGCGCCGGCGACGCTGCGGACACGTAACAGCCGTAATGCACGTTGCCGTCGCCCAGATGGGCGATGTAGAACGGCTCGGCCTCGGGGTCAGTCGCGGCGATGCGGGCATTGGCCCGGTCCAGGAAGGCCTCGACCTGGTCCAGCGGCACGGCCACGTCGGTGTCGATATAGGGTTTGCGCCAGAAGGTGATCTCGGCCGCTGCTTCGCGGCGCGCCCACATCTCGCGCCGCTGCGACTCGTTCTGGGCAATCACCGCGTCCAGAAGCGTGCCCGCCTCCAGCATCGCGCCCAATTCCCGTTCCAGCAGCGCCGAGATGGGCGGCTTGCCATCGGGTCCGGGGTCGGAATCACGGTCCGAGGTCGCGCCGAGTTCCACCAGAATGTTCACATCATGCATCTCGTCAAAGGGCGGGCGGGCGCCTTCGACCCTGTCCAGGTGGGTCTGAATGTAGTTGCGCGGCATGTATTCGAAGGCCTCGACCGCACCACCGGTCGCGTCCTGCAAGCGGTTGAGCAGGTCCAGCGCGGCGCCGAATGCGGGCACGGCCAGCATCGCCGTCGCGTAGGCGCGCGGCTTGGGAAAGAGCTTCATGACGGCGGCGGTGATCACGCCCAGTTGGCCCTCGGCCCCGATCAGAAGGTCGCGCAGGTCCAGGCCGGAATTGTCCTTGTGTACCGCGCTCATCAGGTTGACGACACGGCCATCAGCCAGCACCGCCTCGATGCCCAGGCACAAGTCGCGGGTATTGCCATAGCGCAGCACGTTGGACCCGCCGGCATTGGTGGACAGCACCCCGCCGATCATGGCCGAGCCGCGCGCCCCGAAGGTCAAAGGAAAAATCAGCTCGTGGTCCTCGGCGGCCTCGTGCAGCGCGGACAGGATCACGCCGGCCTCGACGACTGCGGTGCGGGCCCGGGGGTTCACCTCGCGGATGGCATTCATCCGATCGAGTGACAGCAGAACCCCGCCGGGCGCATGGGTGCCGCCGACGAGGCCTGTATTGCCCGAAACGGGGATCACCGACAGCCGCAGTTCCGACGCCTTGCGCAGGATCGCCGAGACTTGCGCCGTATCCGCCGGACGCAGCACGACACCCGGTGCGCCGGTATAGGCGCCGGTCCAGTCCTGGGCCCATTTGGCCGTGTCCTCGCCGATCATGGCGTACTCGGTTCCGACGATTTCGGCGAACGCCTTCAGCGATGTCATGGCAATCGATCCCCCTTCGACCGCACAGTGCCGCAAAGCAGACCGGGTTGGAACGGGAAAGTGATGGTAGCGTGGGGCGGACTTGAACCGCCGACCCCAGCATTATGAGTGCTGTGCTCTAACCAGCTGAGCTACCACGCCTCATCACCGGCGTTCGCATACTCGCGGGCTGCGGGCCTGTCAAACCAATTCTTGGCCCCCATGGCGGAGTTTGGAGGTTTTCGGACAGCCCGCGCAGGGCCTTGCCCAACCGCGCATTTGGGTCAAAGGTGGCGCCGCGCGAAGGAGGCATGGCAATGGCGGACACCGCTTGGGAATTCTGGATCGACCGGGGCGGCACGTTCACCGATATCGTCGCGCGCAGACCCGATGGCGGGCTGGTCACGCACAAGCTGCTTTCGGAAAATCCCGAACGCTATCGCGATGCAGCGGTGCAGGGCATTCGCGAGCTGATGGGTACCGGCACCCCCGAAACCGGTGCGATCCGGTCGGTTAAGATGGGCACTACGGTGGCCACCAACGCGCTTTTGGAACGAAAGGGCGAACGCACCTTCCTGTTGATGACGCAGGGCTTTGGCGACCTTCTGCGGATCGGCTACCAGGCCCGGCCACGGCTGTTTGACCTGCATGTGAAACGGCCCGAGCTGCTCTATGAACAGGTGGCCGAGGTCGACGAGAGGCTGGATGCCGAGGGCGCGGTCCTGACCCCGCTTGACGAGGACGCCGTTAGCGCGACCCTGGCCCGGGCCCGCGTGGCTGGCTTCGACGCGGTCGCCATCGCGTTTCTGCATGCCTATCTCAACCCCGCGCATGAACGCCGCGCGGCGGAGATCGCGCGCGGGATGGGCTTTGGGCAGATCAGCACCTCGCACCAGGTCTCGGGCCTGGCCAAGCTGGTCGGGCGCGGGGATACCACCGTGGTCGATGCCTACCTGTCTCCGATCCTGCGCCGCTACGTGTCCCAAGTGGCCGACGCGCTGGATGTCGGGCGCGTCACGGGGCAGTTGTTGTTCATGCAGTCCAGTGGCGGATTGACCGACGCGATGCGGTTCCAGGGCAAGGATGCGATCCTGTCCGGCCCGGCGGGCGGGATCGTCGGCATGGTCAAGACCGGCGAGGCGGCGGGCCATGACCGGTTGATCGGCTTCGACATGGGCGGCACCAGCACCGATGTCAGCCACTACGCCGGCGCCTATGAACGCAGCTTCGAGACCGAGGTGGCCGGGGTGCGCATGCGGGCCCCGATGATGGATATTCACACCGTGGCGGCCGGGGGCGGGTCGATCTGCAAATTCGCCGATGGCCGGTTCCAGGTCGGTCCCGAAAGCGCGGGCGCCGATCCCGGCCCGGCCTGCTATCGGCGCGGCGGGCCGCTGACCGTGACCGATTGCAACGTAATGCTCGGAAAACTCACGCCCGATCACTTCCCCCATGTGTTCGGGCCAGAGGGTGACCAGCCGCTGGATGCACAAATCGTGCGCCAGAAATTCGAAGCGCTGTCCGAGCAGGTCGCCGAGGCCACCCGAGAGGCCCCGCGCCCGCCCGAGGACATGGCCGAGGGGTTCCTGCGGATCGCCGTCGACAACATGGCGGGCGCGATCAAGAAGATCAGTGTGCAGCGCGGCCATGACGTGACGGGCTATACCCTGCAATGTTTCGGCGGGGCGGGTGGACAGCATGCCTGTCTCGTGGCCGATGCGCTGGGCATGGGTCGGGTGCTGATCCATCCCTTTGCCGGGGTGCTTTCGGCCTTTGGCATGGGCCTGGCCGAGCTGCGCGAGATGGTCGAGGAACAGCATGATGCCCCCCTGTCCGACCATGCCGGGGCCGCCGCGCGGATCGACGCGCTGTCGCGGCAGGCCGAGGGCGCGCTGACGACGCAAGGTGTCACCGGCCCGATCGAGACACGTGCCCAGGCCCATTTGCGCTATGACGGCTCGCACCAGCCGCTTCCCGTCGATTTCGGCCCGTCCGAGCGGATGCAGGCGGCGTTCGAGGCCGCCCATGCGGCGCGCTTCGGCTTCACCAGCCCGGACCGGGCGATCCTGTTCGAAATGCTCAGCGTCGAGGCGATCGGCGGCGCGGGCGAGATGCCCGGGCGTATCGGCACCAAGGTCGATGGCCCGGCCGGGCCCCTGGCCACGGTGCCGGTCCATACCGGCGGCGCGAGCCATAATGCGCCGATCTACCAGCGCGAGGATCTTGCCGGGGGGCAGGTCATCACCGGCCCGGCGATCATCCTGGAACCCACCGGGACCAACATGGTCGAACCGGGCTGGTCGGCGCAGGTCGATGACTTGGGCAACCTGCTGCTGTCCCGCGACGCGACTGCCGACCGGGGGCTGGCGGCGGGCACCGAGGCCGACCCGGTGGTACTGGAGGTCATGTCCAACCTGTTCATGAACGTGGCCGAACAGATGGGAGCGACCCTGGCCAACACCTCCTGGTCGGTGAACATCAAGGAACGCTATGATTTTTCCTGCGCGATATTCGACGCGGCCGGCGACCTGGTGGCGAATGCACCGCATGTGCCGGTGCACCTGGGGTCGATGTCGGACAGCATCAAGACGGTGATGCGGCTGAATCCGGACGTGGCCGAGGGCGATGCCTTCATGCTCAATTCGCCCTACAATGGCGGCACGCACCTGCCGGATGTCACGGTGGTCACTCCGGTCTTCGTGGACGGCAAGCCGGCCTTCTGGTTGGGCAGTCGCGGGCACCATGCCGATATCGGCGGGCGCACCCCCGGATCGGCCCCGCCCGACAGCAGCCATATAGACGAAGAGGGCGTGCTGATCGACAACGTCAAGCTGGTCAGCCGCGGCCGGTTCCTCGAAGACGAGGCGCGCGCGGTGCTGGTCTCGGGCCGGTATCCCTGCCGCACCCCGGACCAGAACATCGCCGACCTCAAGGCGCAGGTGGCGGCCAATGCCACGGGCCGGCGCGAATTGCTGCGGGTCTGCACCGAACAGGGCGCCGATGTGGTCACCGCCTATATGGACCACGTCCAGCGCAACGCCGAGGAAAGCGTCCGCCGCGTCATCGACCGGCTGCGCGACGGGCGGTTCAGCTACCCGATGGACAATGGCCAGACGATCGAGGTTTCGGTCAGCGTGGATCGGGACGCGCGCAGGGCCGTGGTGGATTTCAACGGCACCAGCGCCCAGCATGCGGGTAATTACAACGCGCCCTTCGCCGTCTGCCGGGCGGTGGTCCTTTATGTTTTCCGCACGCTTGTCGGGTCGGACATCCCGCTGAACGAGGGGTGCCTCAAACCGCTCCATATCATCGCGCCCGAGGGCTGCATGCTCAACCCGCGCTACCCGGCGGCGGTGATCGCGGGCAATACCGAAGTGTCCCAGGCGGCCTGCAACGCGCTCTATGGCGCGCTGGGCGTGATCGCCGGATCGCAGGCGACGATGAACAATTTCGTCTGGGGCAATGACGACTTCCAGAATTACGAGACCATCGCCGGTGGCACCGGGGCCGGGCCGGGTTTCGATGGCTGCGACGCGGTGCAAAGCCACATGACCAACACCCGCATGACCGACCCCGAGATCCTGGAAAAACGCTTTCCCGTTCAACTGGAGGATTTCGCGATCCGCGCGGGGTCGGGCGGCGCGGGCCAGTATCGCGGCGGGCATGGTGTCTTCCGGCGCATGCGCTTCCTGGCGGATGTGACCGTAACGACGCTGTGTTCGCATCGCCGCATTCCACCTTTCGGGGCCAATGGCGGGCAGCCGGGGCAGACCGGGCACAACTGGGCCGAAATGCCCGACGGCACCCGCGTCGACCTTCAGGGTGATGACGAGATCGACCTGAAGGCCGGATCGGCCTTTATCATTGAAACGCCGGGCGGCGGCGGCTGGGGCGCTAGCTGAAGCGCCACTCCGTCACCTGCGTGCAGGTCTCGCCCGGTCCCAGGGTGATGTCGGGGAACCCGGGGCAGTTGGGGGCATCGGGCCAGGCCTGTGCCTCGATCGCCAGCCCGTGATACAGCGGGTCCATGTTGCGATGGTCGAAGACCTGCACGCCCGGCTCGGTCGTGGCCATGACCATCTGTCGCCCGGATTGCCCTTTCAGCCACAGCACATCGCGCAGCGTGGTCCGGGCGCGGGACAGGCAGAAATTGTGGTCGATCTCGGGTTGACCGGGCGCAAAGGGCTTGCCGTCCCGAAAATCGAAATCGCCACCTGCAACGGGGCGGATCACGCCCGTGGGCAGTGTGTCCTTGTCCGCGGGCAAGTAGTGATCGGCCGTGATGCGCAGCTCATGCCCCGCCACGCAGTCGCTGCCATCAAGGTTCCAATAGCCGTGATGGGCGACGTTGATCAGCGTTTCGGTATCGGTCCGAGATGTCACGGTCAGGCGCAAGGTGCCCGGCCCGGTTATCTCGTATCGGGCCGTGATCCTGCGGTTTCCGGGCATGCCGCCCTCGCCATCCGGCAAATCGACCGATAAAATAACGCTTTCAGGCACATCTTCGTCAATATGCCATATTTTTTTATGCAGGCCGGTCGATCCGCCATGCAGCAGCGTCTTGCCGTTTTCGTTCTTTTCGAAGCGATGGGTCTTGTCGCCGATCCGCGCCGTGGCATCCCGCAGACGGTTGGCGACCGGCCCCACCAACGCGCCGAAATAGGCATAGGCGCCGTCGTAGTCGGCCACGGTGTCCCGGCCCAGTGTCATGCTGTGCGCGGTTCCGTCCATTCGTAGACCCTGAAGGATACCGCCTAGTGTCAATACGGTTGCCGAGAGGCCATGTGCCGACAGGTCGATCGCGTGAACCTTCTCACCTCTCTGGGTCATGCCGAATTCGCGCATCTCCACCTCTTACAGGATGATCTGGTGTTCTTCCTGCCCGCGCATGTCGACGTGTACGGAGAACGTCTTGCCGTGGTCGGGGTCGTCTTCGGACAGCCCGTCAGCCGCCGATGTGCAGAACAGCGTGCGCAGCTCCGGCCCGCCGAAGGCCGGGCAGGTCGTTTGCGTGGCGGGCAGATCGACCGCCTGCCGGAAAGTGCCGTCCGCGCCATAGCAGGCCACCCGCCCGGCGCCCCATTGGGCATTCCAGAAATTCCCGGCGGCATCCACCACTGCGCCATCCGGGCTCAGCCCTTCGGCGGTCAGGTCCAGCCAAAGTTCGGGGTCGCCCTCGGGCCAGCCATCCTTGGCCGACAGGCGTTGGCGCATGATCCTGCGCGTCGGCGTGTCGGCGAAATAGGCATGGCCGCCATCCGGGCTGAAACAGATGGCGTTGGAAATGGTGATCTCGGCGAAAAGCTGGCGTAACTCACCCTTGTAGTAACGATAGATCGCGCCGGCGCCGGGTTCGGCATTGATCCCCATCGTGCCGATCCAGAACCCACCGAACGGGTCGGCGCGCCCGTCATTGGACCGGGTCACCGGGTTTTCTGCCTCCAACGCGACAAGATCATCCCGCGTCCCGGTGTCCAGATCGAAAATGAAAAGGCCCTTTGCATCGGCCACCAAGAGGCGGTCGGTATCGACCCAACCCGCCGCCGACACGTAGTCGCCGAACTGCCAATGCTGTCCTTTTCGGTACAGCCGCTTGCCCAGAATGTCGAACCAGAAGAGATCCTCCCGCCTGGGGTGCCAAAGCGGGCCTTCGCCCAGGATGCATCGAGTGTCGTCGTGGATCATGGGGCCTTGCCTGGTTGGGTTTGCGCTAACGCTAACGCTTTCCGTAATAAAGGCCAACCACGTGTTCCGCTTCGGCGAAGAACAACCACCGCGAGGCGAAAACGCCGACCAGGTGCAGCAGCACCGCGACGGCGGCCAGGACATGCCCGGCGCCGGCCAGCAGGATCAGGACCGGCAGCACGAAACCGGACAAAAGCGCGATCACCCGCAGGGTAACGCTATGCTTGCGGCCCACAACGTGCACGAATTCCCGCAGCAGGTAGTTGGTGCCGGTATGGGGCGGCTCGAAGCTGCGCACCGTGCCGCGATCGCCCAACCCCGTGGCACTGGCCAGTGTCGTGCCCGAGCCGGCCAATGCCCTGTCCCCCATCACCCAATGGGCCACCAGGGCCAAACCGGCAAAGGGCAACAGCCAGCTGGCCAGCGTGACCTGCCCTGCCAGAAGCGCCCCACCCCCCAGGCTGAAGGACAGGAACATCCCCGGCGTGGTTGCATTGTGCCAGCGCGGCACCGTGCGCATCTGCGTGTAGATCATCGCGGTGGTCACGACCGTTGCCAGGCTGAGCGCCGCGCCCAGATACCCCAGAACCGCCCAGCGACTGGCGAAAAACACCAGCCCCGCGCCGTAGAGCGCCATCGTGACAAGGGCCAGGACCGAGGCCCAGGCCTCGCGGCTCAGCCAGCTCGTGCGCCATTGTGTAAAGGCCTTGAGCGCTCGTTCAGGGTGGCCAAGATGAAAGGCCGAGGCCATGAGCCCGCCCACCGCCAACAGGTAGGCGATGGTGAAAAAGGCGAAGGCGACCCAGCCGGTCGGGGCCAGAACGCCCAGCCCCATCCAGAACAGCAGGCCGAAGCCCAGTCCCGACAGCGAGGTGAAGATGATGACAGAGGGCGCGGGATGCATCAGGCGCCTCCGACCTTGGAGAGCGTCTTGTCAAGCCAGCCCAGGAAGCCCTTGCTGTCCTCTGCGACGGGTTCGAGCAAGGGCGCGAGCACGTCGATATCGCGGTCGCGGGGCGGCAGGTACTTGTTGACCGGCTTGGTGCCCTGTTCCGGCATCAGGTCCATGCCGCCGCGTTCGGCGGTCAGCTTGCTGACATCGGACTCGGGGTCCGCGAAATCACCGAAATGCCGCGCGCCCGCGGGGCAGGTGCGCACGCAGGCCGGTTCGCGGTCTTCTTCCGGCAGGTTTTCGTTGTAGATGCGATCGACGCACAGGGTGCACTTCTTCATCACCCCCGCCGTCGGGTCCATTTCCCGCGCGCCATAGGGACAGGCCCAGGCGCACAGGCCACAACCGATGCAATCGCTTTCATTGACCAGGACGATCCCGTCCTCGACCCGCTTGTAGCTGGCCCCGGTGGGGCAGACGGTGACGCAGGGGGCGTCTTCGCAATGCAGGCAGGACTTGGGGAAATGCACCAGTTGGGCGGGTCCGGATTCGGGCTGCACCTCGTAGCTGTGGACCCGGTTGAGGAACGTGCCCGACGGATCGGCGCCGTAGGCATCCGTATCGGCCAGCGGGGCGCCGTAGTTTTCCGTGTTCCAGCCCTTGCAGGAAATCACGCAGGCATGGCAGCCCACACAGGTGTCCAGGTCGATGACAAGGCCGAGCTTTCGGTCGGTTTTTTCGGGCAGCGAGGTCATGGTCTAACCTTCCAGTCCAGGTTTTCGGGGGCTGCCGGCACCGGCGACCTGATCGGGCCGAAGGCCGGTTGCGCCTCTTTCGGGGCCGGGGCTTTTTCGATTTTCACGCGCAGGTCGAACCAGGCGGCCTGGCCCGTGACCGGGTCGGAATTGGACCAGCGCATCCCGTCGCCCTTTTCGGGCAGCAATTCGTGGATCAGGTGATTGAGCAGGTAGCCCTTGGTCGCCTCGGGGGCGTCCTTGTCCAGCGCCCAGGCGCCCTTGCGCTTGCCGATGGCGTTCCAAGTCCAGACCGTGTTCTCGTTCAGCGCGGCCATGTGGGCCACCGGCACGGTGATCGACCCAGTGGGCGAGGTCACGACCGCCCAATCGCCCTCGGCAAAGCCGTGCTGTTCCCAGATCTTCGTCGGCAGGTAGAGCGGATTTTGCCCGTGAATTTGACGCAACCAGGCGTTCTGCGTCCCCCAGGAATGGTACATTGCCATAGGGCGTTGGGTGAGGGCGTGAACGGGATAGTCCCCGGCGGCGGTGTCCCCGAACGGCGCGAACCAGAACGGCAGCGGGTCCATATGGGTTTTAAGCCGCTCCCGCGCATGCTCGGGCGGCTGGTGTGTGCCCTTGCCCTCGGCGGCCATCTGCATCCGGCGCAGCGGCTCGGAATAAAGCGAAAAGATGTAGGGTTGCGGGCTGTCGAAGAAGCCCATCTCGACCGCCCAGTCCTGATAGGCCGCGTTGAAGGGTTTGTAATAGGCCGCCCCCTCGGGGATGTGTTCCATCCAGAAGCCGCCATTCTTGATATAACTGTCGATCTGGCCTGCATTTGGCTGTCCGCGCCCGTGTTGCAGGCCGTTCTCGCCCATGCGCCAGCCGGCCAGAGGCCCGATGCCGGGGCGACGGATATGGTTCGTGATGTAATCGGCGTAATCGGCGTATTTCTGGCTGCCATCCGCGTCGACGAAACCGGGCAGGTCCAGCCGCGCTCCAAGGTCGCACAGAACAGATTGGAAAGCGCGCACCTCGCGATCAGGCTCCACCACCGGCCAGCGGATCGCATCGGCCACGGCGTCGGCCTCGCAGATCGGGCGGTCCAGCAGCGAGATGCAATCGTGCCGTTCCAGGTAGGTCGTGTCGGGCAGCACAAGATCCGCATAGGCCACCATTTCGGAACTGTAGGCATCCGAATAGATAATGCGTGGAATGACGTAATCGCCGTTCTCGTCGGTGTCCGTCAGCATGTGCATGGTCTGGCGGGTATTCATGGACGAGTTCCACGACATGTTCGCCATGTAGAGAAACAGCGTGTCGATCCTGTATGGGTCGCCCGCATGGGCGTTGGAGATGACCATGTGCATCATCCCGTGCGCCGAAAGCGGGGTTTCCCAGGAAAACGCCTTGTCGATGCGGGCCGGACCGCCGGCCTCGGTCAGGCACAGGTCCTCGGGGCCCTGCGGATAGCCCAGGTGCGGGCCGTCCAGCGCCGCGCCGGGCGTGACCTTGCAATGGGGTTTGGGATGCGCCGTATGCGGCTTGGGATAGGGCGGCTTGAATCGCATGCCGCCGGGGGTTTCCACCGACCCCAGCAGGATTTGCAGCGTGTGCAGGGCACGGGCGGTCTGGAACCCGTTGGAATGGGCCGAGATGCCGCGCATCGCATGCATTGAGACCGGCCGCCCGATCATCTTGGGGTGGGTAACACCCCGGAAATCCGTCCATTCCCGCTCCAGCTCGATCGCCTCGTCAAAGGCCGCGCGGGCAAGCTCGGCGGCCAGGGCGCGGATACGCTCGGCGCTGATGCCGGTCTTTTCGGCCGCTGCTTCTGGCCCCCAGGCGGGGTCCAGGAACCGTTCGGCCATGGCATGAAAGACAGGCCGGTGGGTGATGCCGGCATGGCGATAGGTGCCGGACAGGTCTGGCTGCACGCCTTGCCCGTCCCAGGGCGCGAGGTGTCCCGTGCGGCGGTCGATCACCTGCGGCTGGCCGTCACTGTCCTTGAGCAACAGGCCGTGGCTGTCGGATTTCGGGTCGCTGTCGACCAGGCAGGCCGCGTTGGTGAATTGCGCCAGGTAGTCGAGGTCCACCTTGCCGGCGCGCATCAACTCGTGGATCAGCGCCATGATCAGCAGGCCGTCGGTGCCCGGTGTGATTCCGAACCAATCGTCGGCCACCGCGTTGTAGCCCGACCGGATCGGGTTGACGCCGATCATCCGCGCGCCGCGTTCCTTGATCTTGCCGATGCCCATCTTGATGGGGTTGCTGTCATGGTCCTCGGCGACGCCGAAGAGCAGGAACAGCTTGGTATGGTCCCAGTCGGGCTGGCCGAATTCCCAGAAGGCACCGCCCATGGTGTAGATACCCGCCGCCGCCATGTTGACGGAACAAAAGCCGCCATGCGCAGCGTAGTTGGGCGTGCCGAAGGATTGCGCCCAAAGCCCGGTAAAGCTTTGCGATTGGTCGCGGCCGGTGAAAAAGGCCAGCTTTTCGGGGGCGGTTTCGCGCAGGGGTTTCAGCCAGCCCGTGGCGATCTCCAACGCCTCGTCCCAGCTGATTTCCTCGAATTCGCCGGACCCCCGCGGTCCGACCCGCTTGAGCGGCGCGCGCAGCCGCGAGGGTGCGTTGACCTGCATGATCCCGGCGCTGCCCTTGGCGCAAAGCACGCCGCGGTTCACGGGGTGGTCTCGGTTACCTTCGATATAGGCTACCTCGCCGTCCTTCATATGCACGTTGATCCCGCATCGGCAGGCGCACATGTAACAGGTGGTTTTGCGCACTTCGTCGCACACGTGCGGCGACGTGTCCAGATGCGGTTGGTCCTTTGCCATCCGTCAGAATCCTCCCTGCATCAATACTATATCAATTTGCCCGGATTGCCAGAGCTCGCAGCCTCGCCGAACCTGCCCGATATGCACGGGACGCCGAGAGATTTCAGCCCTCCTTTGCGATCAGGGCCATCGCGTCGCGCGCGATCTGGCGTTCTTCCTCAGCCGGGATGACGTGGACGGGCAGAGGCCCGAGCCAGGCCAGCCGGTCCATGACCCTTTGGCGGATTTCCTCCGAATTCTCGCCGATCCCGCCGGTGAAGGCCACCGCGTCGACCCCGCCCATATCGGCGATCAGGGCGCCGGCCTGGTGGGTGACCGACCAGGTGAAATGATCGACGGCAAAGCGCGCGGCCTCGGATGTGTCGGCCAGCAGGCGGCGCATGTCGGGCGTGCCGCCAAGGGCCATAAGCCCGCTTTCCTTGTTCAACACGCGGCCCGCCGGCTTGATACCGATGTCTTCGGCCATGCGCAGCACCGCCATGCCGTCGATATCGCCCGACCGCGTGGCCATGGTCGGCCCGGACAGTGGCGAATAGCCCATCGAGGTCGAGACCGACCGCCCCTCACGGATCGCGCACAGGCTGACGCCCGCGCCCAGGTGCAGGGCCAGCAGGCGGTGCGGCAGGGCATCGCCGAATTGCGCCACCATCCCCGCATAGGACAGGCCGTGGAACCCGTAGCGGCGCAGCCCCTCGGCGCGCCACTCCGCCGGGATGGCATAGGTCGTGGCCAATTTGGGCTGGACCGCGTGAAAGGCGGTGTCGAAACTGGCGTATTGCGGCAGGTCCGGCAGGGCTTCGGTGACGGCGTGTATCCCGGCAAGGGCCGGTGGGTTGTGCAGCGGGGCCAGCGGCACATTGGCCTCGATCGCCGCGATGGCCGCGTCGTTCAGCCGGGTCGGGGCGGTCAGGGCGGTGCCGCCATGGACCACCCGATGGGCCGCGGCGGTGATGTCGGCGGCGGCGATGCCGTGATCCTCCAGCGCATCGAGAATGGCCGCGATGCCCTCGGCATGGCTGGCAACATCCAATCGCTTCTCGGCTGCGCCGAGGGTCAGCCGCGCCTGCCCGCCGATCCCGGCGACCTGACCTTCCAACACCTGCTCCAGGTCGGGGCGGAACAGCGCCAACTTGATCGAGGACGACCCGGAATTGAGCACGAGCAGCATCAGCTTGCCCCCGCCACGATCATGCCCAGCGCCGCCGAGGTCAGCCGCGCCGGGGCGGCCTGGCTGCGCGAGGTCAGCAAGATCGGCACCTTGGCCCCCATGACAAGACCGCCCGCGCAGCACCCCATGCCCAGCACCATCAGCTTGAAGATGGCGTTGCCGGTGGTGATGTTGGGCGTCACGATGATGTCGGCATCGCCCGCCACGGGGCTGTCATAGCCTTTGATCCGCGCGGCCTCCTTCGACAGGATCAGGTCCATGGCGATGGGGCCGGCCACATCCGCATCGGGCAGATGGTCCTTGGCCCAGGTGGCGATGGCCGCGCTTTCCATGGTGTTCTGCACTGACGGGATCGGGTCCTCGGTCGGCGCCAGAAGGGCGGCATGGGGCCGTTCCACGCCCAGCAGTTCCGACAGCCGCACGGCCAGCGACAGGCAGGCCTGTCGCGTTTCAACGCTGGGGTCCACATTCAGCGCCGCATCGGTCAGCAGAAGCGGCCGGTCACTGCCCGGAGCGGTGATGTGAAACACATGCCCGCAGCGGCTGCCCTTTTCACGCAGGCCCGCCGACGAGGGCAAAAGCCCCTTGAGGAAGGTCGAGGTATGGACCTGCCCCTTCATGATCGCGTCGGCCTCGCCCGCGCGGGCCAGTTCGGCGGCCTTGTCGCTGGCGGCGGCATGGGGGGCGTGGATCAGGCGCAACCCGCCGATGTCATAGCCGATTTCCTCGGCCGCGGCCTCGATCTTGGGGCGATCACCGATCAGGATCGGCTCGGCCAGACCGGCCTCGGCGGCCTCGCGGATCCCGGCCAGGGGCTGGGCCGCGCCCGCATTGACCAGCGCGACGCGGGGGCGCGGCAGGCTGCGGGCCTGGTCCAGCAACTGCGCGGGCGCGTGCGGCTTGACCCGGGACAGGAATGGATAGGGTTCGGTCATGACATGTCCTCTGCGTGATGTGTGCGACACCGTGTTGGGCCGATCACATCACGTGACGATGACAAGGCCAATGGGCCACGGTGCGGCGCCCCACCGGCCGACAGGACGAAAACGCCGCTCCGCCTGAAAATTAGGCGACCCCCTGCGGTTTCATGTCGGCAGGGTCGATCCCCGCAACTTCCACCGGCTTTTTCATGGCATCGCGGCGGAAGGGTTCGCCCAGTTCCTGGTTGATCAGCGCCTCAATCAGCGTGGTC
This sequence comes from Alphaproteobacteria bacterium, assembly GCA_009908505.1. Classification (GTDB taxonomy): domain Bacteria; phylum Pseudomonadota; class Alphaproteobacteria; order Rhodobacterales; family Rhodobacteraceae; genus Salibaculum. Next base: position 99,571 of record JAAAPD010000026.1, read on the forward strand.
TTGCCGTGCTGCATCTGGTCCTTGACGGCCTTGTCCAGCGCGGCGGTCAGCGCGTCCATCGTCTTGGCCTGGACGCCCTCAAGCCCGCAGGCCTGCGCGATGCCGGCATAGGACACTTGGGTGTCGAGCTCGGTTCCCACGAAATTGTCATCATACCACAGCGTCGAGTTCCGCTTTTCCGCGCCCCACTGGTAGTTGCGGAAGACGACCATGGTGATGGGCGGCCATTCCGACCGCCCGATCGCCGTCAGTTCCGTCACCGCGATGCCGAAGGCGCCGTCGCCGGCAAAGCCCACGACCGGCACGTCCGGGCAGCCGATCTTGGCGCCCACGATGGACGGAAGGCCATAGCCGCAGGGGCCGAACAGGCCGGGGGCGAGGTATTTGCGCGGCGCATCGAAGGACGGGTAGGCGTTGCCGATGGCGCAGTTGTTTCCGATGTCCGAGGAAATGATCGCGTCGCGCGGCAGGGCGGACTGGATCGCGCGCCAGGCCATGCGGGGGCTCATCCAGTCGGGCTTGGCGTCGCGGGCGCGTTCGTTCCACGTGGTGCCGGGATCGTCATCCTCGTGGTCCATGCTGGACAGCTGCTGCGCCCATTTCGACTTGGTCTCGGCGATCAGCGCCTTACGGTCCTCGCGGCCCGCGTCACCGGCATCGGCCGCCAATTGGTGCAGGATACCGGTGGCCACCTTCTTGGCATCGCCGACGATACCGACCGAAACCGTCTTGGTCAGACCGATCCGGTCCGGGTTGATGTCGACCTGAATGATCTTGGCATCCGTCGGCCAGTAGTCGATGCCATAGCCCGGCAGGGTCGAGAACGGGTTGAGCCGGGTGCCGAGGCACAGGACGACATCGGCCCTGGAAATCAGCTCCATCCCCGCCTTGGACCCGTTATAGCCCAGCGGACCGGCAAAAAGGGGGTGCGATCCGGGGAAGGCGTCGTTGTGCTGGTAGCCCACGCAGACCGGCGCCGTCAGCCGTTCGGCCAGGTCCATCGAGGCCGGAATCGCACCGCCCAGAACGACGCCCGCGCCGTTCAGGATCACCGGGAATTCGGCCTTGGACAGCAGGTCGGCGGCCTCGCCGATGGCCGCGTCCCCGCCGCCGGGCCGTTCGAACTCGACGATGGCGGGCAGGTCGATGTCGATGACCTGAGTCCAGTAGTCGCGCGGCACGTTGATCTGCGCCGGGGCGCTGGCGCGACGGGCGTTCAGGATCACCCGATTCAGCACCTCGGCGATGCGTGACGGGTCGCGCACCTCTTCCTGGTAGGCGACCATGTCCTCGAACAGCTTCATCTGCTCGACCTCCTGGAACCCGCCCTGGCCGATCGTCTTATTGGCGGCCTGCGGTGTTACCAGCAACAGCGGCGTGTGGTTCCAGTAGGCGGTTTTCACGGCGGTGACGAAATTCGTGATGCCCGGACCGTTCTGGGCGATCAACATCGACATCTTGCCCGAGGCCCGGGTATAGCCATCGGCCATCATCCCGCCCGAGCCTTCGTGGGCGCAGTCCCAGAAGGTGATGCCGGCCTTGGGAAAGATATCCGAGATAGGCATGAACGCGGATCCGATGATGCCGAAGGCATGTTCGATGCCATGCATCTGCAGGGTTTTGACGAAGGCTTCTTCGGTGGTCATCTTCATGGCGTGATCTCCTGTTCGCGGCCGGCTTGCGGACGGTCGGACGGTAGGGTTTCGCGGCGGTCCGGGTTAGGTCCAGTGCATCCGGCGGATTATGGCCAGTCGGATCACCCGCTAGGGTGCGGGCCCAGCGCCTGCGCCAGCAGGCCGATGCCCTGGGAGATGCGCGGCGCCGGGATCGAGCTGTAGGCCAGGCGGTAGAAACTTCCCGGCGGCCTGGGGCCGGAAAAGAAGGGCGCCCCGGGTTCGATCAGCACGCTGTCACGCGCCAGGTCGCGGGCCAGCGCCTCGGTGTCGACGCTCTCGGGTGCGCGCATCCAGAAGGACGAGCCGCCGAAACTGCCCGACCCGGCCACGGTCAGCCCATGATCGTGCAGCGCCCGTTCCATGACGCGGCGGCGCTCTTCAAAGGCGCGGCCCATGCGGCGCACCAGCGCGTCGTAATGGCCGCGCGACAGGAAATAGGTCGTGGTGCGCTGGATATGGCCCGGCGGGTGGCGCAACACGCTGGCGCGCAGGGCGCGGGCCTCGCGGATGAAGGGTGCGGGGCCGACCAGGTAGCCCAGCCGCAGCCCCGGAAAGAGCGATTTGGAAAAGCTGCCAACGTAGATCACCCGGCCATTGCGATCGAGCGACTTCAGCGCCGGCGAGGGCGGTTTGAGGAACGACATCTCGAATTCGTAATCATCCTCGACGATCAGGAAATCCTCGGCCTCGGCGCGTTCCAGCAAGGCGTGGCGCCGCGCCATGGGCATGGTGGCCGAGGTCGGGCACTGGTGACTGGGCGTGGTGAAGACGACGTCGGTGTCCTGTGGCAGCGCCTCGGGGGGCAGGCCGTCGCGATCCACGGGGATGGCATGCAGGTGGCAGCGCGATTGTTGCAGGATACCGCGCAGCGCCGGGTAGCAGGGGTCCTCGATGGCGGCGCTGCGGCGCTGGGTCAGCAGAACCTGCGCGGTCAGCCAAAGCGCGTTCTGGGCACCAAGCGTCAGCAGGATCTCGTCCGGCTTGGCGAGGATGCCCCGGCGCGGCAGGGTCTGGCGGGCGATGAAGTCGATCAGCTGCGGGTCGTCGCTGTCGAAGTAATCCGTCGTCAGCGCGTCGAAATCCTTGCGCCCAAGCGCCTCGAGCCCGCAAAGCCGCCAATTGGCGGCGTCGAACAGGGTCGGGTCGGCTTGGCCGTAGATGAAGGGATAACGGTAGCTGGCCCAATCGGCAGGCTTGGAATGCATGTCCAGCCCGGTGAAACGCTGGCCGATGGCGCGGGACCAATCAACGGTGGTGCGGTCCGGCGAGCGGGCCGGGAACGAGGGCGGCTCGGGCGCATTGTCGGACACGAAATAGCCCGAGCGGCCGCGCGCGGCGATGTAATCATCCGCCAGAAGGTCGGTATAGGCCAGCGTCACGGTGATCCGGCTGACGCCCAGATGCGCGGCCAGCTTGCGCGAGGAGGGCAGCTTTTCACCGGGGCGAAAACGACCTTCGAGGATGCCATTGGCGACCATCTGCCGGATCTGCATCTGCAGCGTGCCCTCGGCGCCGGGTTGCAGGAAGAAGGATTCGATCGGGATGGCCATGGGGGCACGGTAGTCTGGTCTTAGCGGCAGTGCAATCTGGACTTATGGCCGGTTGGCGCCGCTCGCGGCCCGGCGGGCCGCATCGCGCCGCCCACCGTCCCGTCAGAGCGGCGCGCGCTGTCGCCCGTCCCCATCGAAATTGGCCGGGTCGAGCCAGGTCTCGAAACGGGTTTTGAGCGCGGGCCATTCGCTGTCGATCACCGAGAACCACGCGGTATCGCGGTTGCGGCCCTTGTAATGGGTGGCCTGGCGGAAGGTGCCTTCGTAGGTGAAGCCCAGACGTCCCGCTGCCCGCTGCGAGGCCGCATTGAGCGCATCGCATTTCCATTCATAGCGCCGATACCCCAACTCGTCGAAGGCGCGGGCCATCATCAGCACATGCGCCTCGGTCGCGGCGGCTGTCCGTTGCAGCCGCGGCGCGAAAGTGATCCATCCCGTTTCGATACTATGGGCCAGACGGTCGATCCGCAGGTAGCTGGCCACGCCGAGCGGCTCACCCTCGGCCAGGACCGCGAAGAACATGGGATCGTCGCGGCAGGCGACCGTCGCGACCCAGTCGACGCAAGCCTCTGGGCTGTGGAAGGGACCATGGGGCATGTAGGTCCAGAGCGTACCGGTCCGGTCCTCTTGGAAGGCTGCGTAGAGATCCGCCGCATGGTCGGGCGCCAGCGGTTCCAGCCGGCAATACCGGCCATGCATCGGGGTCCGTGGCGGATGGGGCTTGGGGGCCGGGTCGTCCAGGGGCAGGCCCACCGGTTGCCCAAGGGCGTTCAGCCGGTGGCCCGTGATGAGCGGATCGGTCATCCGAAGACGCGGGTCAGGGCGTGGTCCGTTGCGGTAACGATCCGGTCGATGTCGTCGCGGGTGGCGATGAGGGCCGGGCTGTAGCACAGCGTGTTGTTGCGCCCGGGCACTGACCGGTTGGTCACGCCGATGATGACCGCCTGGGCGTTGCATTCGGCCACCACTTGCTGGGCCAGCTTCTCGTCCACCGGCTCGCGGCTGTCGTGGTCGGCCACCAGCTCAGCACCCAGGAACAGCCCCTTGCCGCGCACGTCGCCGATGACCTTGTGCCGGTCGGCCAGGGCCTGCAACTGGTCGAGCATGTAATCGCCCATCTGCTCGGTGTTCTCCAACAGGCCTTCTTCCTCGATGATGGCCATGTTTTCCATCGCGGCGGCTGGCCCGGCGGTGCAGCCGCCGAAGGTCGAGATGTCGCGGAAATAGTTCATCGGGTCCGCGGCATCGTCCTTGAACATCTCGAAAACGCGTTCGGACGTGACGCAACATGCGATAGCGGCATAGCCCGAGGCCACGCCCTTGGCCATGGTGACGAAATCCGGCTCGATCCCGTAATGCTGATAGCCGAACCAGGTGCCGGTGCGGCCCACGCCGCATACAACCTCATCGATATGCAGCAGGATCTCATACTTGCGGCAGATCTCCTGCACGCGTTGCCAGTAGCCCTCGGGCGGGACGATCACGCCGCCGCCGGCGGTCACGGGTTCAAGGCAGAGCGCGCCGATCGTGTCGGGGCCTTCGCGCAGGATCACCTCTTCGATCTGGTTCGCGGCCCATTCGCCGTAATTCTCGACCGGGGCACCGGCCTGTTCGTGCTTGCGGTATTCCAGGCAATGCGGGACGCGCACGAAACCGGGGGTGAAAGGGCCGTATTGCGCGTTGCGTTC
>JAAAPD010000070.1 GCA_009908505.1 Alphaproteobacteria bacterium
CGGATCTGGGTGATCTCGAGAAGCGCCTGGGCGACATGATCGTCGCCTATCGCCGCGACAAGTCGCCGATCTACTGCCGCGACATCAAGGCCGACGGCGCCATGACCGTGCTGCTCAAGGACGCGATGCAGCCGAACCTGGTGCAGACCCTGGAAAACAACCCCGCCTTCGTCCATGGCGGTCCGTTCGCCAACATCGCGCATGGCTGCAACTCGGTCATCGCTACCACCACGGCGCTGAACATCGCCGATTACGTCGTGACCGAGGCCGGGTTCGGCGCCGACCTGGGCGCCGAGAAGTTCATGAACATCAAGTGCCGCAAGGCCGGCCTGGCCCCCGATGCGGTGGTGCTGGTCGCCACGGTGCGTGCGATGAAGATGAATGGCGGCGTGGCCAAGGCCGACCTGGGCGAGGAAAATGTCGAGGCTGTGCAGGAAGGCTGCGCCAACCTCGGCCGTCATATCGGCAACCTCAAGCAGTTCGGCGTGCCGGTCGTGGTCGCCATCAACCACTTCGTCACCGACACTGACGCCGAGATCCAGGCGGTGAAGGACTATGTCGTGACCCAAGGCTCTGAGGCTGTGCTGTCGCGCCATTGGGAGCTGGGTTCGGAAGGCTCGGAGGAACTGGCACGCAAGGTGGCCGAGGTCGCCGACAGCGGCGCCAGCCAGTTCGCGCCGCTCTACCGCGACAATCTGAGCCTGTTCGAAAAGATCGAGCGCGTCGCCACGGCGATCTACCGCGCCGACGAGGTGCTGGCCGACGCCAAGATCCGCAACCAGCTGAAGGAATGGGAAGAAGCCGGTTACGGCAACCTGCCGGTCTGCATGGCCAAGACCCAGTATTCCTTTACCACCGACCCGAACCTCCGTGGCGCGCCCACCGGCCACTCGGTGCCGGTGCGCGAGGTGCGCCTGTCTGCGGGCGCCGGGTTCATCGTGGTGATCTGCGGCGAGATCATGACGATGCCGGGCCTGCCGCGCGTGCCGGCCTCGGAAAACATCCGCCTGAACGACGCGGGCCTGATCGAAGGCTTGTTCTGATCCGGCGGGACGACGCGGTTGCCTTCCCCCTGGCGGGGAAGGCAACGCGCCCCGCCCACCGTCCCTTTCGGAGCGTTTCATGACATCCAACCAACGCGCCGCCCTGATCGACGGCAAGGCCATCGCCGTGAAGATGCGTGCCGAAATCGCCCAGGAGGCTGGGGCGCTGGCGGCCGAGGGATGGCAGCCGCGCCTGGTCTCGATTTCCGTCGGCGATACGGCGGCGGCCGAGCTTTACGTCCGGAACCAGCGGCGCAGTGCCGAGAGCGCCGGGGTGCAGTTCGATGCGCGCAACTACGATGCCTCGATTTCCATGGAACAGCTGGTGGGCGTTCTGCAGGGCCTGAACGCGGACCCCCGCGTCAACGGGATCATCATCCAGCGGCCCCTGCCGGATCATATCCCGGTCAAGGCGCTGCAAAAAGCCGTGCATCCGCTCAAGGATGTGGAAGGGATGCACCCGGCCTCGATCGGCAACATCGTCTATAACGACCTGGCCCTGGGCCCCTGCACGGCTGTGGCCGCGGTGGAAATCCTCAAGACCCTGCCGCTGACGCTGGAAGGGCTGGACGTGACCGTGATCGGCCATTCCGAGATCGTCGGTAAACCCATCGCGTTTCTTCTGATGGGGCTGGGGGCGACGGTGACGGTCTGTCACCACATGACACGCTCGGTCGCGATGCACAGCCGGGCCTCGGACGCGGTGTTCGTCGCGGTGGGCAAGCCGGGCCTGGTGACGGGCGACATGCTCAAGCCCGGTGCGGCGCTGATCGATATCGGCATCAACCGGGTCGAGACCCCGGACGGCCCCCGTACCGTGGGGGATGCCGATTTTCAAAGCTGCGCCGAGGTGGCGGGCTGGATCACGCCGGTGCCCGGCGGGGTCGGGCCAGTGACCGTGGCGATCCTGATGCAGAACGCGGTGCTTGCGACGCGGCTCCAGAAAGAGCACTACGCAGCCCAATACGCCAATACGGAGGTATGAGATGACGGCCAAGGTGATCGACGGCAAGGCGTTCGCGGCCAGCGTGCGTGAAAAGGTGGCTGGCCACGTGGCACGCCTGAAGGAAGAACACGGCATCACGCCGGGCCTGGCCGTTGTTCTGGTGGGCGAGGACCCGGCCAGCCAGGTCTATGTCCGGTCCAAGGGCAAGCAGACGGTCGAGGTTGGTATGAACGGCGTCGAGCACAAGCTGGAGGCGGAGACCTCCGAGGCGGACCTGCTGGCGCTGATCGACCAGTTGAACACTGATCCCACTGTGCATGGCATACTTGTGCAACTGCCGCTGCCGGATCACCTGAACGAGGATCTGGTCATCAACGCCATCGACCCGGCGAAGGACGTGGACGGCTTTCATATCTCGAATGTCGGGCTGCTGGGCACGGGCCAGAAAAGCATGGTGCCCTGCACGCCGCTGGGCTGCCTGATGATGCTGCGCGATCACCATGGCAGCCTGTCTGGTTTGAACGCGGTCGTGATCGGGCGGTCGAACATCGTCGGCAAACCCATGGCGCAGCTGCTGCTGGGCGACAGTTGCACGGTGACCATCGCCCATTCCCGCACCAAGGACCTGCCCGGCGTGGTGCGGTCCGCCGATATTGTCGTGGCGGCCGTGGGCCGGCCCGAAATGGTGCCGGGCGATTGGATCAAGCCCGGTGCGACAGTGATCGACGTGGGCATCAACCGCCTGCCGCCCGAGGAAGAAGGCGGCAAGGGCAGGCTGGTCGGGGACTGCCAATATGACAGTTGTGCAGAGGTGGCGGGCGCCATCACGCCCGTGCCCGGCGGGGTCGGGCCCATGACCATCGCGTGCCTGCTGGCCAAT
>JAAAPD010000057.1 GCA_009908505.1 Alphaproteobacteria bacterium
ATGGCCCATCATCTGCCGAAAGATCGCCTGCCATTGCTGGCGCGAATAGTCCTTGCCCACCCCGAAGGTCGGCAACTGGTCATGGCCGCGCTGGCGGATCTTGTCGGTCTCCGATCCCAGCAGGATCTCGATCAGGTGGCCGGCGCCGAAACTCTCGCCCGTGCGCAGCGCGGCCGACAGGGCCATGCGCACCGGCGTCGTGCCGTCGAAGACCTCGGCCGGCTTGTCGCAAAGGTCGCAATTGCCGCAGGGCGCGGCCTCTTCGCCGAAATAGCCCAGCAGGGCCTGGCGGCGGCAGGTCAGCGCCTCGGCCAGCCCCAGCAGCGCGTTCAGCCGGCCATGATCGGCGGCGCGGCGTTCGGGCGGGGCAAGCCCCTCGTCGATCTGCCCGCGGCGAAAGCTGATGTCCTGCGGGCCGAAGAGGGTCAGCGTCTCGGCCGGCGCGCCGTCCCGTCCGGCGCGGCCGATCTCCTGGTAATAGGCCTCGATCGACTTGGGCAGGTCCACATGGGCGACCCAGCGGATATCGGGCTTGTCGATGCCCATGCCGAAGGCGACCGTGGCGCAGACGATCAACCCGTCCTCCTGCTGGAAGCGCCGCTCGATGGCGCGGCGGTCCCCGGCCTCCATCCCGCCGTGGTAGTGGCAGGCCTTGTGGCCGGCCTCGCGCAGGGCGGCGGCCAGCGTTTCGGTCTTGGCGCGCGTGCCGCAGTAGGCGATGCCCGACTGCCCCTTGCGGGCGGCGGCAAAGGCCAGGATCTGGCGGCGCGGCTGGTCCTTGACGGCGAAGGCCAGGTGGATGTTGGGCCGGTCGAAGCCGCGCAGGAACGTCTGCGGCGGCGTGCCGTCAAACAGCTTTTCGACGATCTCGGCGCGGGTTTCGGCATCGGCGGTGGCGGTGAAGGCGGCCAGCGGCACGTCCAGCGCGCGGCGCAGGTCGCCGATCGCCATGTAGTCGGGGCGGAAATCGTGGCCCCACTGGGACACGCAATGCGCCTCGTCCACCGCTATCAGGCGCACGCCCGCCTGTCGCAGCATGCGCTGCGCCCCGCCCGAGGCCAGCCGTTCCGGCGCCATGTAGAGCAGCTTGCAACTGCCGTCCTGCAGCGCGCGAAAGGCGGCGTCGGTCTCTTCCACGGTGTTGCCCGAGGTCAGCGCATGGGCGGCGACGCCCGCCTCCTGCAGCCCGCGGACCTGGTCGCGCATCAGCGCGATCAGCGGCGAGATGACCACGGTCACCCCGTCGCGCACCAGCGCGGGCAACTGGAAACACAGCGACTTGCCCCCGCCGGTTGGCATGATCGCCAGGGTATTGCGACCCGCGGCCACGGCCTCGACGATTTCCTGCTGGCCGGGCCGGAAGGCGTCGAATCCGAAAACGTCACGGAGCAGCGTCGCGGCGCTCATGCGGGGGACCTGTCTGTTGCCAAAGGGGCGATACAGGACAAATCCCACAGCCCGAATCGGGGGGCAAGTCCCTGAAACACGAAACCCCGCGCGAGGCGGGGTTTCGGGACGCGACACAATCTAGACCGTTCAGAACTTGTCATCGTTCGGCGAACGGCCTGCCCAGTACTCTTGGTCTTCAAGCCCGATTACGGGTCACAATGAATATATAGTTCGCTGTAAGTGAATTTTCAATTACCAGCGAAGCGCCGCGAGAACACCCGCACGCACCCGTTGCAGGTCGGTGTCAGAGGCCTTTGGCGCGAAGTGCTTCCGCCGGTCGATCTTGAATCGGTCCAATCGTTCGAGCGAGACGCTCGCCAGTAGATCACACTTGGCCCAGCATGGTCGCGTGTCTTCTTCTTTTGGATGATAATTTTTCGATAGCGGAACCACCCAATCCAACTCGTGTAGTGGATCGCTTGTTCTGATCGGCACCACGGTTGCGAGCCCTGGACGGTAGGGCAGTCGTGCAGACACGATCATTACTGGGCGTTTCTTCACGATCTCGGGTACCATGTATCCCGAGAAGTCGCAGACAAGAACATGTCCCGGGTGCGGGTTCCAGGTCAGTCCCACGATATCAGATGATAAGGATGCGCAGGATCTCGAGCCCGATCAGCGCCACCAGCGGCGACAGGTCGATCCCGCCCATCTGGGGCAGGACGCTGCGGATCGGAGCATAGATCGGCTCCATCAGGCGGTTCAGGCCGGACCAGACCTGATAGACGAAGGGCTGGCGGATGTTGAGCACCTGAAAGTTGATCAGCCAGCTCATGATGAAATGCACGATGATGAAAAAGCGCACGACGCCGATGAGCAGGAGCGCGATCTGCTGGATGTCATTCATGGTCCGGTCCTTTCGTTGACCGACAAGTAGGCAGCGACACCCGCGGGGGCAATCCCCGAGTTGGCCGAAATCACGCTGCGTAAGCCTTGACGCCCGCGGGGCTTCGCGGGGTAAGTCCCCCCATGTATCCATTTCTTCGCATGTCGTGGCAGATGTCGCGCGCCCGCAGGGCGCCACCCATGGGCCTTTGGGACACGCATGAAAGCAGCCATCGCTGCTGGCCCTGGGACCTCGATATCTGGGCCGAGCTGAACAACGGCCGCACGCTGACGCTGTTCGACCTCGGCCGCCTGCCCATGGCGCGGCGCATCGGCATGATCGACCTGCTGAAGGCCCGCAAGTGGGGCATGGCCGTGGCCGGGGCCTCGGTGCGCTATCGCCGCCGGGTGCATGCCTTCTACAGGCTGACCCAGCGCACCCGCTGCGTCGGCTTCGACGACAGGTTCCTCTACGTCGAGCAGGCGATGTGGCGCAAAGACGGGGCCTGCGCCAATCACGGCCTGATCCGCATGGCCGTGACCGGGCCGGACGGGATCGTCGCCCCGGCCAGGGTGGCCGAGGCGCTG
>JAAAPD010000085.1 GCA_009908505.1 Alphaproteobacteria bacterium
CGCGATCCGCATCGCCAATGACACGCCCTATGGCCTGACCAATTATGTTCAGAGCCAGAACGGCGAGAGGCGCAACCGCATGGCGCGGCAGCTGCGCTCGGGCATGGTCGAGATGAACGGCCAGGGCCGCGGATTGGGCAGCCCCTTCGGCGGGGTCAAGCAATCGGGCCGTGCCCGCGAAGGCGGTCACTGGGGGATTGAGGAATTCCTGGAGGTCAAGGCGGTCAGCGGCTGGGGCTGAAACGAAACTCCAGAATTTCGACAGCGCCGTCAGAACGGGCATTTCGCTGTGAACCGCACGCCCCTGCCGCCGTCCGGATGGCGCAGCTGCAAGGTCTCGGAATGCAGCATCAGACGCGGATGATCCCGCGCCGGCCCGTTGGCATAGAACGGATCGCCCAGGATCGGATGACCAATCGCCAACATATGCACCCGCAGCTGGTGGCTACGCCCGGTCCGGGGCATCAGCCGCACCCGGCTCTCGTCATCGCTGGCCCGGACGACCCGCCAATCCGTTACGGCCGGCTTGCCGGCTTCATGATCGACCTTCTGGAGCGGCCGGTTCGGCCAATCGACGATCAACGGCAGATCCACTGTGCCGGTCTTGGGCGCCAACCGCCCGGCGATGCGCGCGACATAGGTTTTGCGCGTCTGCCGCTTTTCGAACTGCAACCCGATATGCCGCTGGGCGTGGGGCGTCAGGGCAAAGACCATGATCCCCGACGTGTCCCGGTCCAGCCGGTGCACAAGCAGCGCATGGGGAAAGACCTCCTGCACGCGACTGAGCAGGCAATCGGCCATGTCCGGCCCCTTGCCCGGCACCGACAGCAGCCCGGCGGGCTTGTCGACCAACAGGATCTCGTGATCGTCGTGGACGATCTCCAGCGGCGTGTCGGGCGGGTCGTAGGTATCGCTCATCGGCCCCTATTGGCGCAGGCGCGGATCAGTCGCAAGGGTCAGGCGCGGCGCCGCATCCGTCGCACCATCGGCGCGGTATAGATTACCAGCGCCGCCCAGATCAGCGGAAAGGCCACCATGCGGGCGCGGCCCATTTCCTCGCCGAAGAGAAAGACGGCGATGATGAAGACCATCGTCGGGACGATGTATTGCAGGATGGCGATCGTCGACAGCCGCAGCCGCTTGGCCCCGTTGCCATAGAACAGCAGCGGCACCGCGGTGATGACCCCGCAGCCCAGCAACAAGGCCGTATCCGCCCCGGTCAGCAGGAAGTGGCTTCGTCCCTGCGCAGTGAGCCAAGCCAGATAGACCAACGCCAATGGCAGCAGCATCAGCACTTCGAGGAAAAAACCCTGGTTCGGCCCGACCGGCAGGGATTTCTTGAAATAGGCGTAAAACCCCCAGCTGACGGTCAACCCCAGCGCAATCCAAGGCGGGCGCGAGGCATCGAGGAACAGGATGACCACTGCCAGCGCGGCCAGGCCCACCGCGATCAGTTGCGACCCGCGCAACCGCTCACCCAGCAGCAAGGCGCCCAGCAACATGGAAAACAGCGGGTTCACGTAATAGCCCAGCGCCGCATCCAAGGCCCGGTCCGTGGCGATGGCGAATACGTAAACGCCCCAGTTGACCGACAGCACGAGGGCGGTCAGCAGCGCCATCAGCACCGTGCGCCTGTCCGACAGCGCGGCGCGCAGATCGGCGGTGCGCCCGGTCACGACCAGAAGCGCCCCGGCGATGGGAAGCGCCCATATGATGCGATGGGTTATGACCTCGGTCACGGGGATATGCGCCACCAGCTTGAGGTAGAGCGGCAGGAACCCCCACAGCACATAGGCCGTGCCCGCAAGGGCCAATCCCTCGGGCGTGTCTTCGTTCGGGCGGATTGCGGTATCGGTCACGGTGTCCTCTCCTGACCGCCATAGGCGCATGGGCGGGCCGGTTTGAAAAGCCGCCCGGCCATTCTTTTTCGAGATGGCCCGAGCGGGGAATCGTGATGGATCTCCGGTCCCGCCCCCGGCCGGCGCCGGGCGCCGCTATGCCCTGACGCGTTCCGACTTGGGGTCGTAGAGCGGCCTGAGCGCGGCTTCGGCCGGCACGCGCACCCCGGCCACGTCGATCTCGTAGCGCGAGGCCAGCACCTCCGCCGCGCTTTCCCCGGCACAAGGCACATAGCCCAGGCCAACGGCGCCGCCCAGATGGTGCCCATAGGCGCCGGAGGACAAATAGCCCACGATTTCGCCATCCCGCAGGATCGGCTCGTTGTGATAAAGCAGCGGCTCGGGATCTTTCAGGCGGAATTGCAGCATCCGCGCCGCCAAACCCTCGTCCCGCTTGCGCAGCACCGCGTCGCGACCGATGAAATCGGGCTTGTCGGTCTTCACGGCGAATCCCAGCCCGGCCTCGAGCACGTGATCCTCGCAGGTGATGTCATGGCCGAAATGGCGAAAGCCCTTCTCGATCCGGGCGCAGTCCATCATGTGCATCCCGCAGAGCATCAGCCCGTGATCCTGCCCGGCATGCCAAAGCGTCTCGAAGGCATGGGCCGCCATGTCAGCGCTGACATAGACCTCCCAGCCCAGTTCACCTACATAGGAGACGCGGTGCACCCGGGCCAGCCCCATGCCCAGCTCGATCTCTTGAGCGGTGCCGAAGGGGTTGGCGGCATTGCCGAAATCATTGGGCGACACCGCCTGCATCACCTCGCGCGCCCTTGGCCCCATCACGGCCAGCACCCCTTCGGCGGCGGTGACATCGGTGATGACGACGCGCGCGTCGCCCAGGTGGCGGCGCATCCAGGTTTCATCCGCCAGCCGGGTCGCGGTTGGGGTCACCACGAGGAAGGCGGTCTCGGACAGGCGGGTGACGGTCACGTCCGCCTCGATTCCGCCCCGGTCGTTCAGGAACTGGGTGTAGACGATCTTGCCCACCGGCACGGCCATCTGCGCCCCGCAGATGCGGTTGAGGAAGATCTCCGCATCCGGCCCCTCGACCCGCAGCTTGCCGAAGGACGACATGTCATACATGCCGACGCCCCTGCGGATCGCCGAAACCTCCCCGGCCACGTTGTCGAAGAAATTCTGTCGCTTCCAGCTGTAGCGATAGGTGGCATCCTGGCCGTCGCGTGCGAACCAGTTCGCCCGCTCCCAGCCCGCCAATTCCCCGAAAACCGCGCCACGCTCGGCCAAGTGCGCATGGAACGGCGAGCGGCGCACGCCGCGGGCTGTGGCCTTTTGCCGATAGGGGAAGTGATCGGCGTAGAGAAGCCCCAACGTTTCAGTGGAGCGATCAAGAAGATATGTTCTGTTGCCCTGGAATGACTCCATACGACAAATATCCACATCCCCGAGGTCAAAGGGCTTGGCGCCGTCCTGCATCCATTGAGCCAGCGCCATGCCCGCCCCGCCAGCCGACTGGATGCCGACGGAATTGAACCCGGCGGCGACCCAGACATTGTCCATCTCCGGGCATTGCCCAAGGTGATAGGCATCGTCAGGCGTGAAACTTTCGGGCCCGTTGAAAAAGGTGTGAATCCCGGCCTCGGCCAGCATCGGCATTCGGTTCACCGCCTGTTCCAGGATCGGTTCGAAATGGTCGAAATCCTCGGGCAGCTGGTCGAACTCGAAATCCTCGGGGATCGGCCCCCAGGGTTTGCTGACCGGTTCGAAGGCGCCCAGCATGATCTTGCCCGCGTCCTCCTTGTAGTAGGCGCATTCGTCGGGGACGCGCAGAACCGGCATCTGCGTAAGCTCTTCGATGGGTTCCGATACGATGTAGAAATGCTCGCAGGCTTGCAGGGGCACGTTGGTGTTCAGCATACGCCCGACCTCGCGGCCCCACATGCCAGCGCAGTTGACCACGTGATCGCAGGCAATCTGCCCGTGGCTGCCATCTTCCGCGGCCCAATCGACCCCGGTGATGCGGCGCCCCGCGCGGGCAACGCCGGTGGCCTTGACACGTTCCTTGATGATCGCGCCCCGCTTACGGGCGCCCTTGGCCAGAGCCAGCGCGATATTGGCCGGATCGCCCTGCCCATCCTTGGGCAGGTGGACGCCGCCGGTCACGCCGTCGATGTTCAGATGGTCGTAGCGCGCCTTGATCTCCGCCGGGTCGATTTCCTCGATCTCGACACCGAAGGCGCGGGCCATCGCGGCCGAGCGATGGAGTTCCTCGCGCCGCTCTTCGGTCAGGGCGACGGTGATGGAACCCACGCGCTTGAACCCCGTGGCAACGCCGGTTTCGGCCTCCAGGTCGCCATAGAGTTCCTGGCTGTATTTCGCGAGCCGGGTCATGTTGGCGGTGGCCCGCAACTGGGCGATCAGCCCCGCCGCGTGCCATGTCGTGCCCGAGGTCAGTTGCTTGCGTTCCAGCAGGACGATATCCGTCCAGCCGAGCTTGGCAAGGTGGTAGGCGACGGAACAGCCGATGATGCCGCCGCCGATGATGACGACGCGGGCTTGGGTCGGTAGATCAGCCATCGTGATACCCTTGAAGATCTCGGACGCTGACGCGTCCGACCGGGTGGGGGCGCTGCCCCCGTCGGCCCCTGGCCGACTCCCCCGCGGTATTTTCGACCCAAAGAAGCATGGGTCAGGTGATGTCATGGCCGGCCGCGCGCAGGCGGCGGGCGGTTTCAGCGATATGGGCGGGGCCCGTTTCGCAGCATCCGCCCAGGATCGTGGCGCCGTGGTCCAGCCAGGACAGGGCGTGGTCGGCATAGGCATCCGGCCCCATGTCGCGCCGGGCATGCAGCGTATCGGCAGTGGGGCTGTCCTGAAGGAAGGCCTTGGTGATCTGGGTGAAGGCGTTGGCATAGGCGCCACAGGACAACCCGGTCGGGATCATGGCGTCCAGCGCGGCGGGCATGGCTTCGGGGGCGGAGCAGTTCGCCAGGATCGCAGCGGCTCCGCCGTCGGCCATAGCGCGGGCCGCGTCCGCCACAGGCTCGCCCGAGCGTAGGCGGCTGCCGTCCTCGTCATCCACGGTGAAGCTGACCCAAACCGGTTTGCCCGCACTCAGCGCGCCGTCGAGGATCGCGCGGGCGTGGGTGAGCGAGGCCACGGATTCGCACAGGACCAAGTCGACCCGGTCGGCCATCAGCTGGGCGACCTCGGCGTATTGCGGGGCGGCCTCGGCCTTGGGCGGGTGAGTTTCCGGGCGATAGGTGGCCACCAGCGGCCCGATGGCACCGGCAACGCGGCCGCGCCCCTCGGCGGCCTTGCGGGCCTCGGCGAGGGCGGCCGATTGCAGCGCCTCGAAGCGGTCCTCGATGCCCTCTTTCACCAGCCGGTCGCGCAGGATCGCATACGTGTTGGCCGTGGCGATCGTCGCGCCCGCGTCGAAATACTCGGCATGGATGGATTTCAACAGGCCAGGATGGTCCATCATCGCCTGCGTGGACCAGAGGGGCGTGGGCCTGTCACCCGCGCGCTTGACCATTTCCTGACCGATACCGCCATCGAGAAGTGTGATCTTCATGGATACATCCCCGCCAGTTTTGCCTTGTAGGCGGCGATCATCTCTTCCTCGGTCGCGCCGTCGTCATAGGGCGGAGTGGTCAACTGGCGCACCTTCTCAACCTCGATCAGCACCAGCGTCGAGATGCGGTCGGCCAGGTCCCCCCAGACGTCGCGCCAGTTGCCGATCAACCCGTCGAAATCCGACGTCCCCTGTCGCAGCATTCGCGCCCGACTTCGCAGGCGGGTGCCCTTGCGCGTCAGGATATTGACGAAATTGACCTCGCATTCGGGGTTGGCGGTCAAGTTCGTCAGGGTGCCGGGCGAGCGGATGTCGCCGAAGGCGATGGTGGTGTCGTCAAGCACCAGGAACGTCCCCTTGGGCGAGACGGCAGGCCGACCGCCGGGCGTGACGGTCGCCACGAAGCCCAAGGGAAACCGGTCGATCGTGTCGCGGACATGGGCGTTGATCATGCTTTGATCCTTTCATTCTCGGGATCCCAGAAAGGCTTGTCGGGCTCCACGGTGGCACGGCAGCGCTGGCCGTAGATGTCGATCTCGACCTCGGTTCCCGGTTCGGCCAGGTCGGGTCGGGCCATGCCCAGCGCGATCGAGGCCCCGACCCGATAGCCCCAACCGCCCGATGTGACTTCGCCCACCACGTCGCCATCCTTCCAGATGGTCGCCATGTAGGGGGCGTCGCATTCCCCGGCCTCGACTGTCAGCGTGACGAACCGCTTGGTCACGCCCTGCCGTTTCTCGGCCTCCAGAGCGGGTTTGCCCTTGAAGTCCTTGTCCCAGCGAATGAACCGCCCCAGCCCGCCTTGCAGCAGGGTGTAATCAGTGGACAGGTCGCCTTTCCAGGCGCGATAGCCTTTTTCGAGGCGCAGGGCATTCAGCGCGAACATGCCAAAGGGGGTCGCCCCGGCGGCGATCAGCGCGTCGAAGACCGGGGCGGTGTCTTCGGTCTTGGTATGGACTTCCCAGCCCAGTTCCCCGGCGAAACCGACCCGGACAAGCTGCGCCCACTGCCCGGCGATCCGGGCGGATTGGTGGGTCAGCCAGGGCTGGTTCAGGTCGGCGTCGGTCAGGTTGGACAGCAAAGCGCGCGATTTCGGGCCGGCGACGATCTGGCAGGAAAACTCCGAGGTGACATCGGCCAAGGCGAAACCGGGATCGCCGGGCAGATGGGCCTGCAGCCATTCCAGATCGTGCCATTGCGCGGCAGCAGCGGTGATCAGGAAGAAGAAGTCCTCGTCCAATCGCATGGCCGACATCTCGGTCACGATCCGGCCTCGGTGATCGGCGAAATACAATAGCGCGATGCGCCCGACCTTGGGCAAGCGGCTGGCGGTCAACCCATCCAGCCACGCCGCCGCCCCCGGCCCCTGAAGCCGGTAGCGCGAGAAGCCGGGCAGGTCGAGCACGCCGACACCGTCGCGCACCGCTTCGCATTCCTCGCGCACGCGCGGCTCCCACGGGCCGTTGCGGTTCCAACTC
Source organism: Alphaproteobacteria bacterium (assembly GCA_009908505.1). Taxonomy (GTDB): domain Bacteria; phylum Pseudomonadota; class Alphaproteobacteria; order Rhodobacterales; family Rhodobacteraceae; genus Salibaculum. Next base: position 6,915 of record JAAAPD010000085.1, read on the forward strand.
CGGGTCGCGTCCTCTGAGGTGTCATCGCCGGGTTTGGCGAACCAGTTGGCCCGTTCCCAGCCATTGTAGTCGCCCATCTGGCCACCCATTTCGACGATTTTGCCATGGACCGGCGACAGCTTCCGGTCCGGCGCAGCGGGCCAGCGATGATGCGGGAAGTGCATGGCGTATTCGTTGCCATAGACTTCCATCGCCTTTGCGTTGCAATAGTCCTGGTCGGTGTAGTCGGTGTAGCGGCGCGGGTCGCAGGCCCACATGTCCCACTCGGTCTGCCCTTCGGTCACCCATTCGGCCAGAACCTTGCCCGCACCCCCGCCCTGGGTGATACCGAAGGTGAAGACGCAGGCCTCGAAGGCATTGGGCACGCCCGGCATCGGGCCCAGCAGGGGCAGGCCATCAGGGGCGTAGGGGATCGGGCCGTTGATGTTGCGGCCCACCCCGCCCTCGGCCAGAAGCGGCACGCGCGCCATCGCATCCTCGATATGCCATTCCAGCCGCTCCAGGTCGTCGGGATAAAGCTGAAAGCTGAAATCCTCGGGCATGGGATCATCAGGCGTCATCCACGCGCCCCGGCAATTGTTCTCGTAGGGGCCGAGGTTGAAGCCATATTTTTCCTGCCGCAGGTAATAGCTGGAATCCACGTCGCGCAGCAGGGGCAGCTTGCCGTTGGCCTCGGACCATTCCTTCAGCGCCGGTATCTCCTCGGTCAGGAAGAACTGGTGCGACATTACCGCCATGGGCACGGTGCGCCCGCCATGGGGCCGGAACCATTCGCCGACACGCTGGGCATAGTAGCCGGCGGCATTCACCACCTTTTCGCAGCGGATATCACCCTTGACCGTGTGGACGATCCATTCACCGTTTTCGCGGCTGATGCCCGTTGCGGGGCAGAATCGTTCGATCCGCGCGCCGTTCATCCGCGCGCCCTTGGCCAGCGCCTGGGTCAGCTGGGCAGGGTCGATATCGCCGTCATCGGGATCGTAGAGCGCGCCCGCTAGGTCGTGGGTTTCCAGGAAAGGGTAGCGATTCTTGAGGTCCGAGACCTGCAACATCTCCAGGTTCATGCCCTGGTACTGGCCCATGCCGCGGGCGCGTTCGAATTCCATCATCCGTTCCCTGGAATGACCCAGCCGGATCGACCCGGTGACATGGTAGTTCATCGGGTAGTCGACCTCCTCGGCCAGCGTCCGATACAGCGAGAGCGAATAGCGCTGCATGTTCATCACCGCCCAGCTGGTCGAAAAGGACGGGCAATTGCCCGCCGCATGCCAGGTGCTGCCCGCCGTCAGTTCATTCTTTTCCAGCAGCACGCAATTCCAGCCCGCCTTGGCGATGTGATAGGCGCAGGACGCGCCGACGACGCCGCCGCCGATGATGACCACGCGGGCCTGTGCGGGGAAATCTGCCATCGCAGGCTCCTTCAATAGACCGGCGGGGCGATCACCCAGATCGCCACGCAGGGGGTGTCGGTCGGGTTGTGCCACCGGAACGGCTCGCCCCGGATGCGGAAGGAATCGCCGGGTCCCAGGTCGAAGGCGCGGGCACCGATTTCCAGGTGCAAGTGGCCGCTGACGATATAACCGACTTCCTGCGTCGGCCGGGTGACCGGCGTGGGCAGGCGCGCGCCCGGCTCGAAGGTGGAATGGACCACTTCGAAATCATCGGTCAGGTCGGGGGACAGCAGCGCCTCGACCAGGCCTGCGGCGCGGTTGCCGATGGGCCGGCGGTGGTCGGCGCGCACGATCAGGCCATCTTCGCCCGGTGCGGTCGCGGCGCGGAACAGGCTGGACACGGACACGTCCAGGACCTGTGCGATCTCCCGCAGGTCGTCGATGGAGGGGTCCGAGAGGTCACGCTCGACCTGGCTTAGCCAACCGACCGACCGATCGAGCCGCGCCGCCAGGTCGGCCAACGTCAAACCGCGGGTCTTGCGCAGGGCGCGCAGGTCAGCCCCCAATGTCCTGGCATCCTCTGGCAAATCGTGCAGCATCCGCACCCCATGAAATTCCGGTCGAGATTTTCATGCTGCAGTGAGTCGGTGAAAAAGCAAAGCACTTTTTCACATCCCCGGCAACTTGGGCGCCATGCCGGGTCGGCCGGATCAGGGCTGGCCGAAAACGCCCAGCAGAATCGCCGCCAGTGCCTCGGCATCCTCTTCGGTAAAGGCATTGGGCTGGTCGCTGTCGATATCCAGCACGGCGATGACCGCGCCAGTGCCGTCGAAAACCGGCAGCACCAGTTCGGACCGGGTCGAACTGGCGCAGGCGATGTGGCCCGGAAAGGCGTCGACATCCGGCACCAATTGCACGTCGCCGGTCCGCGCCGCTGCGCCGCAAACCCCCCGGTCGAACGGGATTTGCAGGCAGCCATGGCCGCCTTGATACGGGCCGATTTTCAGAAGGCCCGGTTCAGTCACGCGGTAAAAGCCGGTCCAGTCGAACCGGTCATCGGCGTGGTGGATTTCGCAGGCCAGGGTCGCCATCAAGGCCACCTGGTCGGTCTCGCCTTCGGTCAGGGCCGCGATGGTGCGGGCCAGCAACGGATAGTCGGTCATGGCCGCTCGATCGCGATCGCCGTGCCCTCGCCCCCGCCGATGCAGATGGCCGCGACGCCGCGCTTGAGGCCGCGCGCCTCGAGCGCATGGAGCAGGGTCACGATGATCCGCGCACCCGAGGCCCCGATGGGGTGGCCCAAGGCACAGGCCCCACCGTTGACGTTCACGATGGCAGGCGACAGGCCCATTTCCTGCATGAAGGCCATGGGCACCACGGCGAAGGCCTCGTTCACCTCCCACAAGTCCACGTCGTCGACGGACCAACCGATCCGTTTCAGCAACTTCTGCGTCGCCGGAACCGGCGCCGTGGTGAACCAGCCAGGGGCCTGGGCGTGGCTGGCATGGCCCAGCACCCGCGCGCGCACCGGCAGGCCGCTCTCCTCGGCCGCCATGACCAGCGCCGCCGCCCCGTCCGAAATCGAAGACGCATTGGCCGGCGTCACGGTACCGTCGGCGCGAAAGGCCGGTTTCAGATGCGGGATCTTGTCGGGCCGGGCCGTGCGGGTCTGTTCATCCTCGCCTATCACGGTCTCGCCCTTGCGGGTGGTCAGCGTCACGGGCGCGATCTCTGCGGCGAAGACCCCGGATTGCTGCGCCTCGGTCGCGCGCGACAGGGACCGCAGCGCATATTCATCCTGCGCATCGCGGGTGAACTGGTACTGGTCGGCACAATCCTCGGCGAAGGTGCCCATCAGGCGGCCCTTGTCGTAGGCGTCCTCCAGCCCGTCCAGAAACATGTGGTCGATGACCTGGGCATGACCGATCCGCGCGCCACCGCGCATCTTGGGCAGCAGGTAGGGCGAGTTGGTCATGCTTTCCATACCGCCCGCGATCATGCTGTCAACCTGGCCGAGGGCGATCTGGTCGAAGGCGCACATGGCCGCCTTCATCCCCGATCCGCACATCTTGTTCAGCGTCGTCGCGGGCACCTCTTGGCCCAGCCCGCCGGCAAACCCGGCCTGCCGCGCCGGGGCCTGACCCTGACCGGCGGGCAGCACACAGCCCATCAGCACCTCGTCCACCGTGTCGCAGCCGGCACCACCCAGCGCACCGCGAATCGCCACGCCGCCAAGTTCGGCCGCGCTGGCGCCGGACAGGTCGCCCTGGAATCCACCCATCGGCGTGCGCGCCGCCCCCGAGATGATCACTGACCGCATGTCTTTCTCCTTCTGGTTAACGCGAGCGGAAATACCGCAAAAGCGCCGCATTTCGACCAACTGGATGCCGCGAATCCGGGGCATCACGGATGCTGTAGCTGCATAGGCTTCCCTCGGCGCCGCGTGAACAGCCCCCACCCAGTACGCGGCGCCGAGGTCTTCCCCTTTTCTAGCCGCGGATGCTATCCAACCCTTGAAACAGGGACCAGAGGCATTCCATGCGCGATTTCCAATCCCCCGGCAGGTCCCCCGTTCTGGCCGAGAACGGGATCTGCGCAACCTCGCACCCGCTGGCTGCCAAGGTCGCGCTGGACATCCTCGAACGGGGCGGCAATGCCATGGATGCGGCGATTGCCGGGGCGGTCCTGCTTGGCATCTGCGAACCCCAGTCCACGGGCCTCGGCGGTGATGCCTTCTGCCTGTTTTCCCTACCCGGGTCGGACGAGGTGCGGGCGCTCAACGCCTCGGGGCGTGCGCCCGCGGGGTTCGACGCTGACGCGGCGCGGACCAGGGGCGCGACGATCGGGCTGCATTCGGTGGATGCCATCACCTTGCCCGGCGCGATCGACGGGTTCTGCCGGTTGTCTGAGGATCACGGACGGCTGGGGCTTGCCGATGTCCTTGCGCCCGCCATCGGCTACGCCGAGGAAGGTGTGCCCGTCGCCCCACGCGTGGCTTTCGACTATGCCCGTTCGGCGGAAACACTGTCCGGTGCGGGTGTGCGGCACTATCTGGGCGACGGCAAACCTCTGGCTGTCGGCCAGAAATTTCGCGCAACCGGCCAGGCCGAGGTTCTGCGGCAGGTGGCAGAAAACGGTCGCGCTGGTTTCTACGAGGCCGACGTGGCCCGCGACATGGTGCAGAGCCTTGCCGCCCTTGGTGGCGTTCACACGATGGAGGATTTCGCCGAGGTGCGGTGCGACTATACCGACCCGGTGCGCGGCGGCTACGGACCCATCGAACTGCTGGAGCATCCGCCCAACGGCCAGGGCGCGACCGCTATCCTGATGCTCAACATGCTGTCGCAATTCGACCTGTCGGCGATGGACCCGCTGGGCGCGGACCGGGCCCATATCGAGGCCGAGGTCGCCAAGCTGGCCTATGATGCCCGCGACCGTTTCATCGCGGACCAGGCGCACATGACAGAGCCGGACCGCATGCTGTCGATGGAAACGGCAAGGGCCTTGGCGGCCCTGATCGACCCGGCCCGTGCCCTGCCCCCGTCCCTGCCCGGCGCCGAGGCCGTCCACAAGGACACCGTCTATATCACCGTCGTCGACCGCGACCGCATGTGCGTGTCGATGATCTATTCGATCTTCCACAGCTTCGGTTCGGGCCACGCCTCGGAAAAATACGGGATATTGTTCCAGAACCGCGGCGCGGGCTTCACACTTGAAAAGGGGCACCCGAACGAGGCCGCACCGGGCAAGCGCCCGATGCATACGATCATCCCGGGCATGGTCCGGCGCGGGGGCCGGGTCGAAATGCCCTTCGGCGTCATGGGCGGCGCCTACCAACCCAATGGCCATGCCCGTTTCCTGACCAATATGGAGGTCTTCGGCATGGACGCCCAAAGCGCCATCGACGCCCCGCGCGCGTTCCCCGAGGACGGGACGCTGCGGCTGGAAACCGGCTATGGCACGAAAGTGGCACAAGATCTGGCGAACAGGGGCCATGACCTGCGGTGGACAGATAGCCCGATCGGCGGCGCTCAGGCGATCCGCATCCGGGGTGACGGCGTTCTCGAAGGCGCCAGCGACCCGCGCAAGGACGGCATCGCCCTGGGCTACTGACCCGTCAGTTCAACTGGAAATGCAGCGGGTAATACCCATCCTCGAACGGGCCGAAAAGCTCTCCCAGATCGGGATGGTCGACCGGTTCGCCGGAATAATCCGCGATCAGGTTCTGTTCCGAGACGTAGGCCACGTAGTAGGACTGATCGTTCTCGGCCAGGAGGTGATAGAACGGTTGATCCTTGGCCGGACGCGCCTCTTCGGGGATGGATTCGTACCATTCCTCGGTATTGGCGAATTCCGGGTCCACGTCGAAGACGACACCGCGAAACGGGTGTTTGCGGTGACGGACGACTTGTCCAAGATAATATTTGGCGCGCGTTTTCAGCATGGTCGTTCAGCCCCTTGGCCGTTACTAGACAATTTCGACGCCCGATGTCCATGAACGCGGGCGAAAATGATGGGAAACAGTCTGTGAACCTGGCCCTTACAGTGCTTGAAATCTCGGCCCCCGTCTTCCTTTTGGCGGCGGTGGGCTTCATCTGGGTGAAGTTCGGTTTCGAGTACCGGATGCAGTTCGTCACGCGCCTGTCGATGACGCTGGCGGTGCCCTGCCTGGTCTTCGTATCGCTCATGCAGACCGAGATCGAGGCCGGCTCGCTGGCGACGCTGTCGCTGGCGGCCCTGGCTGCCTATGCCGGGGTCGGGGTGGTCGTCGCGGTCCTGGTCTGGCTGCGCGGGCTGGACGCGCGCACCTTCATCAACCCGCTGGTCTTCGGCAATACCGGCAATCTCGGCCTGCCGCTGGCGCTCTTTGCATTCGGGGAAACCGGGCTGGGCTATGCGGTTGTCGTCTTCGCGATCATGGGCGTTCTCAGTTTCACCGTCGGCGTCTGGCTGGTGTCGGGCGGGGGCAATCCACTCAAGGTCCTGCGCGAACCGCTGGTCGGCGCAACGCTCCTTGGGGCGCTGTTCCTGTGGCAGGGGTGGCACACACCCACCTTCCTGACCAACACGCTGGATTTGATCGGGCAGATGGCGATCCCCATGATGCTGATCACGCTGGGTGTCGCCGTGGCCCGGTTGCGCCCCAGCCACCTGATCCGGTCCGTGGGCCTGTCACTGGTCAAGCTGGTGATTTGCACAGCCGTGCCGGTCGCGGTCGGCCTTTGGTTCGGCCTGGAGGGAATAGCCCTGGCCGTGCTGATTGTGCAGGTGGCGACGCCGGTCGCGGTGACCTCATATCTGCTGGCCGAGAAATACGGCGCGGACTCGGACGCGGTGGCAGGCCTCGTGGTCGCTTCGACCGTGCTGTCGGTGCTTTACCTTCCGCTTATCCTGGCATTTGTGATCGTCTGACCCACGATCCCCGGTTCCCAGATCGCGCAGGATCGGATATTGTTCTTTCAATAATACAAAAAGCGAGGGGCCCATGAGCAGACTCTTTCGCGTCGGACTGGTCTTGTTGATCCTTGGCAGCTGTGGCGCCCGGGACAGCAGCGCGCCGCGCAATCTCGACAACGCCTGTTCCATCCTGACGGAACGGCCGCATTATTCGCGCGCCTTCCGGTCCGCCGAGCGCGACTGGGGCGTGGACACCCACGTGTTGATGGCCATGATCTACCAGGAAAGCAAATTCATTGCCGACAACCGCCCACCGCATGTCTATGCGCTGGGCGTCATTCCGACCGGGCGGCAATCCTCGGCGCTTGGCTACAGCCAGGCGCTGGACGGAACATGGCAGGAATACCAGCGCGACCGCGGCGGGCGCGGCTCACGGCGCACGGACATTCGCGACGCCGCCGATTTCATGGGCTGGTATATGACCGCCACGGTCGAGGAAACCGGCGTGCCGCTGAACGACACCCGCAACCAGTATCTGGCCTATCACGAGGGGCGCACCGGGTTTAACCGCGGCTCTTACCGGGCCAAGTCCTGGCTGATGCGGATTTCCAACGAGGTGGCGCAGCGCGCCGTGATGTACGAGTCGCAGCTGCGCAATTGCCGCGCCCATCGGTGACCCGGGCGGCGCCGCGGGATGCGGCGCCGGCCCCCTCAATTCTGCCAGTCGCGCATCTCGGCCTGGATGTTGAACAGGATGTTCGGCACCCGACCGCCTGTCGCAAGGTCCCCCAGGACGACGGTCGTCTGGTTGCCCACATCATCGGTGATGACCCATTGGCGCAACTCCACCGGATCGGCGGTAAAGACCAGCTGGATCGAACCGTATTCGGGGTTTTCAGGGTCCTGGGCCGTGACGCTGGTGGTGGTTCCGTCACTGGTATGGGCGGTGACCATGTTGGTGCGGGTCAGGTCCACGTCGCGTTCCAGGATGATCTTGAGCGGCGTTTCCGACAGCGGATAGCGATCCGGCCCGGTATTGGAGCGCGGGTCGAACACCGCGAGCTGCCCGCCACCGGCGATCACCATCGCGGCCTCGGGGGGGTCGTATTCGAAACGGATGCGTCCGGGCCTTTTGATACGGATCTTGCCGGTCGAGATCGTCCCGTCGGAATTGATCTGGGTGAACTCGCCCTCGGCGGTCGTGAAGGAATTCAGGTATCGCGACAGCTCGGTCAGGGAAAGCTGCTGCGCCTGCGAGGGGGCCGCAGCCAGTCCGGCCATGACCAGCGGGGCGGCCAGAAGAAAAAGGCGTCGTTTGATCGTGCTCATGGTTCCTACCTAATGTGACCCGGGCGCTTTTGCACCCTTCCGATACGGGGAATGATGCGCCATTGCACACGGTTAGGCGATTTCATGCCCGTGGTTATCCGATAGCGGATAGGGAATGGCTGTTTTGAGCCCAGAGTCACTGATGCTGCATCATGAACGAAGGTCGGCTTCGTTGTTCTGAAATTGATCGTCCCGTTCGATTTGACAACTCCATGTGGCTCGGATCACGATCAGAGAATGAACCAAACCCGGAAGAATTTTCGCCAGTACGGTGACACCCCCCCTCGTACTGTCGTGCTCCATGGCGGACCCGGAGGTGCGGGCGAGATTGAACCACTCGCGCGTGAACTCGGACAGAGGGGTTATGCTGTTCTTGAACCCTTCCAAACGATGCATTCCGTCAGCGGGCAGGTTGATGAACTCCGATCACAAATTAAAGAACACTGCATGTCACCGGTGGACCTGATCGGATGGTCTTGGGGCGCGTGGCTTGGATGTTTGCTTGCTGCGCAACATGGGAGCTTAGTGCGCAAGCTCATCCTTGTCGGTAGTGGACCATTCGAAGCTCAGTATTCTTCAGCGATCCGAAAGACGAAGAATTCCCGTCTTACGAACAAGGAGCGTGCCGAACTGAAAGCAATCAGTCTAATAGGGGAAGACGCCGTCGCACGTTTCATCGAACTTAACGACGTGGCGGATACCTATAAGCGAGACGTTTCCCCGCAACCAACTGTAAGTTTTGATAGAGCGATACATGCCGCCGTCTGGCCTGAAGCGGATGGCATGCGAAAGAGCGGTTCACTTTTGGATGCCGTGACTACCATCCAATGTCCTGTCCTAGCGATACACGGCGATTACGATCCAAGGCCCTCAGCTGGCGTGCAGATACCGTTGCAAGCGGCACTTCCAACGGCGCAGTTTGTCCAGCTTGAGCAATGCGGGCACAAGCCTTGGCAGGAAATTCATGCCAAAGATGACTTTTATCGTTTGGTGGAGAATGCGCTCGATTAAGTCCATGCGAAAAACTCACACGAGCGGCCATTGGCGCAGCCGCAGCGAACTGACGCTTCGTCCCGCAAACCAGTCCTTCGCCGTAACCAGCGCTATCCCTGTTCAGGCACCAGGATCTCGCGCTTGCCCACGTGGTTGGCCGCCGACACGACGCCCTC
>JAAAPD010000046.1 GCA_009908505.1 Alphaproteobacteria bacterium
GCGGGGCTGATCTGCTATCCCATGGGCGGCACGGTCGATGGAGTGTCGGGTGATCATGTCCTGCTTGCGCCGCCCTTCATCATAGAGGACGACCAGATCGGCGAATTGGTGGACAAGCTGGACATCGCGATCCGCAGGGCGCTGGCCGCGTGATGCCGCTGCCGGAGATCATGGTCGCGCCGAACGGCGCCCGGCTGTCACGGGCGGACCATCCCGCCGTTCCCTTGACTATCGCGGAAACCGTGCAGGAGGCGGAACTGTGCTTTCGGGCCGGGGCTACGGGACTTCACGCGCATCTGCGTGACGACATGGGCGGGCATATCCTGGATGTCGGCCTCTATCGAGAGTTGTTGGACGAAATGGCACGCCGTGTCCCTGCCATGGCGGTTCAGATCACGACGGAGGCGGTCGGCCGATACGCGCCTCGCGATCAATGCGATCTGGTCCTCCGCCTTGCGCCCGGCGCCGCCTCGGTCGCGGTGCGTGAACTGTGGCGCGATCCGGAAGAAACGGCCCTTGCCGACTTCTACCATCGCGCCGCCGAGGGCGGCACCGCCATTCAGCACATCCTTTATGATGCGCAGGACATCGCGCTTTTCATGCACCTTCGGCAAACCGGCACTGTGCCGCCCGGTTCGGCGCAGGTTCTTTTCGTTCTGGGCGACTACGCCCGGCAGCGTCGCGGACGGCCGGCGGAACTGGATGCGCGACTGGAGGCGCTCGCCCCGATCCTGCCGGAGCTCGATTGGGCTGCATGCGCTTTCGGCGCCGATGAAACCGTCTGCCTGCGCGCGGCGCGCGCCCGCGGCGGCAAGATACGCGTGGGCTTCGAGAACAATGTCGTCAACGCGGATGGCTCCATTGCGGCGAGCAATGCAGTCCGCGTCGCCGAGGTCGCGTCACCCTAGGATGGACGGCCACGGACGAAAAAGGCCCGCCGGTCGGCGGGCCCTTCGTTCGCGCGGATCGACGGATCAGGACGGGATGTCGCCCTCGATCCCCTCGACGTAGAAGTTCATGCCGGCCAGCAGGCCGTCATCGGCGACTTCGCCCTCGGCGAGGAACTGGGTGCCGTCCTGCTTGCTCAGCGGGCCGGTGAACGGGTGGTAGTCCCCGGCGGCAATGGCGTCGCGCATGGCTTCGGCCTCGGCCTTGATGTCATCGGGCACGGCCGAAGAGATCTCGCCGATGCCGACCATGCCCTCACCGATGCCCTGCCAGGTGTTCACGCTTTCCCAGGTGCCGTCCATCGCGGCCTGCACACGGTCGATGTAATAGGGCGCCCAGTTGTCGATGATGGACGAAATCCGCGGCATCGGCGCGAATTCGGCCATGTCGGCGGCCTGTCCGAAGGTGTAGACGCCGCCGGCCTCTTTCGCGGCGGCATGGGGCGCGGTGGAATCGGTGTGCTGAAGCACCACGTCGCAGCCCTGTTCGATCAGCGCCTTGGCCGCGTCGGCCTCTTTGGCGGGGTTCAGCCATTCGAAGATCCAGATGATCTTGAACTCCACGTCCGGGTTCACCTTGCGGGCATGGATGAAGGCCGAGTTGATGCCGCGGACGACCTCGGGGATCGGCACCGAGGCGATATAGCCGACCCGGTTGCTTTCGGTCATGTTGCCGGCCAGGTGGCCCTGAATTGCGCGGCCCTCGTAGAAGCGGGCGGAATACACGCTGACATTGTCGGCGGTCTTGTAACCGGTGGCGTGTTCGAATTTCACGTCCGGGAACTTGGCGGCGACGTTGATCGTCGGGTCCATGAAGCCGAAAGAAGTGGTGAAGATGATCTGGCATCCCTGTAGGCACATCTGGGTCATGACCCGTTCGGCATCGGGGCCTTCGGGCACGCTTTCCTGGTAGACCAGTTCGACCGCGTCACCGAAATGTTCGACCATTTCCTTGGCCGAATGGTGGTGGTGCTGGGTCCAGCCCCCATCGTTGATCGGGCCGACATAGACGAAGCCGACCTTCATCGGGGCGTTCTGCGCCCGCAACGGTGCGCCCAAGGCGGCGGCGAATGCGGCGGTAGCGCCGGTTTTAAGTAGCGTTCTGCGTTTCATGGTTCTCTCCCGGTTGGTGGGGCGTCAGCCGCCCCTGTTCGTGTTTGGCCTCAGCGCGAGGCGTGGAATGTCTTGCCCAGCGAGCCGGGCGCGCGTCCGGCCGCCAATATGACAAGGACGAGGATCGTCGCAACATAGGGCGACATGGACAGGTACTCGACAGGGATCGCCAGTCCCGCCGCCTGCAGGTTCAGCTGCAACACGGTCACGCCGCCGAAAAGATAGGCGCCCAGCAAAAGCCTGACCGGCTTCCACCCGGCAAAGACGACGATGGCCAGCGCGATCCAGCCCGCGCCGGCTGTCATGCCCTCGGTCCATTGGGGCACGCGCACAAGGCTGATATAAGCGCCGCCCAGCCCGGCACAGGCCCCGCCGAACATGATGGCGCCAAAGCGGATCAGGACGACGCGATAGCCCAGGGCATGGGCGGCCTCGTGGTTTTCGCCCACCGCGCGCAGGATCAGCCCGGCGCGGGTGCGGGTCAGGAAATACCAGACCGCCACCACCAGCAGCAGGCCGACATAGACCATGCCGTCATGACGGAACAGGACCGGTCCCAGCACCGGCAGGTCCGACAGGATGGGCATGTCCAGCTTGGGAAAGGCCGGCGGGCGGGCATCGGCAAAGCTTTGGCCCAGAAGCGCCGACAGGCCTAGCCCGAACAACGTGAGCGCCAACCCGGTCGCGACCTGGTTGGACAGCAGCACCTGGGTCAGAACCGCGAAAAGGAAGGACAGCAGCAGCCCCCCCAGGGCTGCACCGGCAAAGCCCACCCAGGCATTGCCTGTCAGCGCGGAAAAGATGATGCCGCAGGCCGCGCCGGTGATCATCATCCCCTCGACCCCGAGGTTCAATACCCCCGCGCGTTCCGCCACCAGTTCGCCCAAAGCGGCCAGCAGGATCGGGGTCGAGGCCACCATGAGCGAGGCCAGAAGCAGAAGCGGATTGATAGAAGACAGGTCCATCACGCCACCTTTTTCCGGCCCAGCCGGATCCGGAAATTCGTCATCACGTCCACCGCGAGAAGGAAAAACAGCAGCATGCCCTGGAACAGCTGGATCGCCGAGCGCGGCAGTTGCAGGTTCATCTGGGCCAGCTCGCCGCCGATATAGGTCAATGCCATCAGGAACCCGGCCAGCAGGATGCCCACCGGGTGCAGGCGGCCCAGGAAGGCCACGATGATCGCGGTGAATCCGTATCCCACGTTGAAACTGGCCAGCACTTGTCCCGAGGGACCGGCGACCTCGAACATGCCGGCCATACCGGCCAGCCCGCCCGATAGCCCCATGCAGATCAGCACCATCCTGTCCGCGCTGACCCCGGCGAAGGCGGCGGCACGCGGGCTTTGCCCGGCCAAGCGCACGTTGAAGCCGAAAACGTGACGCGACAGCAGGATATAGGCGGCGACCACGGCAAAGAAGGCGGCGATGACGCCCCAATGCATGCCGGTATTGGCGATCAGCTCGGCATTGTGGGCTGCCGGATATTGCTGCAGGTTCCGGCTGCCCGGAAAGCCCATGCCTTCCGGGTTGCGCAATAGCCCGAGCGCCATGGCGTCCAGCATGAAATCGGCGACATAGACCAGCATCAGCGAGACCAGGATTTCATTGGTGCGGAAATGGACGCGCAACAGCCCCGGGATCATCGCCCATAGCAGCCCGCCCAGCGTGCCGACCACGATCATCAGCGGAAAGATCAGCCAGCGGGCCTCGGAGGGGTAGAAGGCCAGCGCGAACCCCGCCCCGAACAACGCGCCCATGATGTACTGGCCCTCGGCCCCGATGTTCCAGATGCCCGCGCGGAATCCGAACGACAGCCCGATAGCGATCAGGATCAGGGGGGCCGCCTTGACCAGAAGCTGGGGCCGGAAATAGCTGGCGAAATCGCCAAAGAGCGGATCCCAGAAGATGGTGCGGATCGCCTCGACCGGCGGTTTGCCCAGCGCGGCGAAGACTATTCCACCCACGATCATCGTGACGATGACCGCCAGTAGCGGCGACAGGTAGGACCAGGCTCTTGACGGCTGGGGGCGGCGTTCCAGGGCGATCATCGGCGCGCCCCGCGCGGCGGGCGATCAGGCGTCCACATGTGCCACCTCCATGTCATGGGCGCCGCCCAGCATCAGCCCGACCTCTTCGATGGTCAGGCCCGAGGCAGCACGCGGCGCGCTCAGCCGCCCCTCGTTCAGGGCGGCGAAATTGTCCGAGATTTCCATCAGCTCATCGAGATCCTGGCTGATGACGATGACGGCGGCGCCGTTGGCCGCGAGGTCAAGGATGGCCTGACGGATCGCCGCTGCCGCGCTGGCATCGACACCCCAGGTCGGCTGGTTGACCACCAGCACATCGGGGTCTTGCAGGATTTCCCGGCCGATGACGAATTTCTGAAGGTTGCCGCCCGACAGCGACCGCGCCACGTTTTCGGTGCCCGGCGTGCGCACATCGAACCGGTCGATGATGATGCTGGCGAAATCCCGCGCCCCACCCCAATCGACGAAACCGTTGCGGACCAGCGCCTTGCGGGTCTTGCCCGACAGGGCGGCGTTTTCCGACAGGGTCATGTCGGGGGCTGCGGCATGGCCCAGCCTTTCCTCGGGCGCGCTGCACATGCCCAGCCCCCGGCGGTCATTGGGCGGTAGCTGGCCGATGGGCCGGCCCTTGAACTGCACCATTTGTGGGTCGGTGCGCATTTCGCCCGAAAGGGCCAGCAGCAATTCGTCCTGCCCGTTGCCCGCGACCCCGCCGATCCCCAGAACCTGGCCCGCGCGCACCTCGACCGAGATATCGCGCAACGGCGTGCCGAATTCCTGTGGCGAACGGGCCGAAAGCCCCTCCAGCTTCAGCAGGACTTCACCCTCGGGGCCGGCCTCGCGCTCGGGCACATGCAGGGTGCCGCCGACCATCATCTCGGCCATTTCGCGGGCCGATACCTCGCGCGGGGTGCAATCGCCGACCACCTCGCCCAGGCGCAGGATCGTGGCGGTATCGCAAAGTGCGCGGATCTCTTCGAGCTTGTGCGAGATGTAGAGGATCGCGGTGCCTTCGGATTTCAGTTTGCGCAGGGTCTCGAACAGGATCTCGACTTCCTGCGGGGTCAGCACGCTGGTCGGCTCGTCCATGATCAGCAGCTTGGGGTCCTGCAACAGGCAGCGGATGATCTCGACCCGTTGGCGTTCGCCGGCCGACAGGTCGCCCACGATGCGCGCGGGGTCCAGCGGCAGGCCGTATTGTTCCGACACGTCGCGGATGCGCCCGGCGAGATCACGCAGGGGGGGCGGGTCTTCCATGCCGAGCGCGACGTTCTCGGCCACGGTGAGGGCGTCGAACAGAGAAAAATGCTGGAATACCATAGCGATACCTGCGGCGCGGGCGGCCTTGGGGTCATTGGGCGCAAACGGTTGCCCGTTTAGGTGCATCGCGCCGCTATCGGGTTTGACCAGCCCGTAGATTGACTTGACCAGAGTGGATTTGCCGGCGCCGTTTTCCCCGAGCAGGGCGTGAACCTCGCCTTGCTGGATTTCGAAGGATACGTCGCGGTTGGCGATGACGCCCGGATAGGCCTTGGTCAGCCCGGCAAGCGCCAGAAGCGTCTTTGTCATCCTGTCCTGTCCCCCTGGGCTTTGTCCCGCCCCGACGCCGACAATAGACTGGTGGCAACGCCAACGGCAATGGCCTGCGGATGCTTGCCCAGGGTCGGGTCCCCGATCGGGCAGGCGATGCGCGAAATTTCGGCCTCGCTGTGGCCCAGGGCGCCAAGACGTGACCGGAACCGCGCCCATTTTGTGGCCGAGCCGATCAGGCCGCAGCTGCCAAAGCCGTGCCGCAACAGGCCGTCGCACAGCTTGAGGTCCAGGTCGTGCGAATAGGTGACGATCAGGTGATTGGCCTGACCGGGGGCATGCGGCACCAGCCGCCCGGGGTCTGCCGCGATGATCGGTGTGACCCCGTCGGGCAGGGTGTCCGGAAAGCGGCTGGCCTCTACGTCGATCAGCGTGGAGGCGAAATCGGGCAGGGGCGCGAACACGCCCGCAAGCGCCCGGCCCACGTGGCCCGCCCCCCAGATCCAGAGCGGGCGGCCCTCCGCCGCGGTCAGGGCCGCGGCCCGCGCGAATTCCAGCACCATCGAGCCGCCGCAGCACTGGCCCAGCGACGGGCCCAATGGCACGGTCTCGCGGTGGCTGGTGCGGCCCTCGGTCATCATCCGGCGGGCCGTGGCGATGGCCTGCCATTCCAGCGCGCCGCCGCCGATCGTGCCCTCGACCCCGTCGGGGCGGACCAGCATCTCGGTGCCCGCCTCGCGCGGGGCCGATCCTGCGGTTGATGCCACCCGGACCCGGATCATGCCTGCGCCCTCTTTATGGCGCGCTGCACTTCCTCGGCTGTCGCGGGGGCCTGCAGGTCGGGGAAGGCGGGCCCGCAGGCCGCGCAGGCATCCGACAGGGCCAGGTGCGCGGAAATGCCCAGCATGAAGGGCGGCTCGCCCACTGCCTTGGAGCGATAGATGGTCTCGGCGCGGTTCTCGCCCTCCCACAATGCCACGTTGAAGATGTCGGGCCGGTCGGAACAGGCGGGAATCTTGTAGGTGCTGGGCGCATGGGTGCGCAGGCGGCCGCGGTCGTCCCACCACAGCTCCTCAGTGGTCAGCCAGCCCGCGCCCTGCACGTAGCCGCCCTCGATCTGGCCGATATCCAGCGCCGGGTTCAGCGAGGCCCCGGTATCGTGCAGGATATCCGTGCGCAGGATGCGGTTTTCGCCGGTCAGGGTGTCGATGACAACCTCGGTGATTGCCGCGCCATAGGCGAAATAGAAGAACGGGCGGCCCTTGCCGGCGATCCGGTCCCAGGCGACCTCGGGGGTCTTGTAGAACCCGGTCGCCGACAGGCTGACGCGGTTTTCATAGGCGATCTGTGCGGCGCGGGAGAAGGGCATGGTCTCGGCCCCGACGCGCACCTCGCCCTCGGCAAAGACCACGTCGGTTGGCTGCACCTGGTGCAGCTCGGCCAGGCACGCGGCCATCCGGTCGCGGATCGTGTCACAGGCGGCCTTCACCGCCATCCCGTTCAGGTCCGACCCCGACGAGGCCGCGGTGGCCGAGGTATTGGGCACCTTGCCGGTATCCGTTGCGGTGATCTTGACCGCCTCAAGGGGCAGGCCGAAACGGCTGGCGGCAACCTGGGCGACTTTCTGGAACAGGCCCTGGCCCATCTCGGTGCCGCCATGGTTCATGTGCACCGAGCCATCCTGGTAGACATGGACCAGCGCCCCGGCCTGGTTGAGATGGGTCAGGGTGAAGGAGATGCCGAACTTGACCGGGCTGAAGCCGATGCCTTTTTTCAGGCGGGCATTGGCCGCGTTCCAGTCGGCCACGGCGGCCTTGCGGCTGGTGTAATCGGCGCGCTTCAGCAAGGTGTCGGTCATCTCGTGCAGGATGAAATCCGTGACCTCCATGTGATAGGGGGTCGTGTTGCTGTCCTCGGGCGGGGATGCGGGCGAGAACTCGCCGCCAAAGCGTTTCGCGGCGCCAAGGCCGGAACTGACCTGGGTGGCGCCCCGGCTGGCCACGTCGCCGGGGTCCAGCTTGGTGCCGGGTGCGGGTGGGGTGGTGTCGGGCGTGGCCGGCGCGGCCAGTGGTGCCGCGCGGTAGTAATTGCGCCGTCGCAGCTCGACAGGGTCGAGGCCCAGGACATGCGCCAGGTGGTCCATCACACGCTCGATCCCGACCATGCCTTGCGGGCCGCCAAAGCCGCGAAAGGCCGTGGCCGAGGCCATGTTCGTGCGCAGCCGGTGCGAGGTGATCCGCGCATTGGGCAGCAAATAGGCATTGTCGGCATGCAACATGGCGCGGTCTGCCACGGGCAGCGAAAGGTCCTGCGCCCAGCCGCAGCGCGTGTACTGGGTGAAATCCACGGCCAGGATGCGGCCATCTGCATCGTGCCCTACGGTATAGTCGATGCGGAAATCGTGACGCTTGCCGGTGATGGTCATGTCGTCGTCGCGGTCATAGCGCATCTTGGCGGGGCGCCCGGTCAGCCGCGCGGCCACCGCGCAGGCCACGGCCAGCGCGTTGCCCTGGCTTTCCTTGCCACCGAAACCGCCGCCCATGCGGCGGGTCTCGACCCGCACCGCGTGCATCGGGAGGTTCAGCGCCTCGGCCACCTTGTGCTGGATTTCGGTCGGATGCTGGGTCGAGGCATGGACCACCATGTCGCCGCCCTCTTGCGGCAGGGCCAGCGCGGCCTGGCCTTCGAGGTAGAAATGCTCCTGCCCGCCCATCTCGATTTGGCCCGACAGGCGGTTGGGGGCCTGGGCCAGGGCGGCGTCCACGTCGCCCTTGGTATAGACGCGCGGGCCGTCTTCGAAGCGCCAGTCCTTTTCCAGCGCGTCCTCGATGGTCAGGACGGGCGGTTCCTCGTCATAGCTGACGTCGCCCATGCGCGCGGCCTTACGCGCCGCGAGGTGGCTGTCGGCAACCACCAGGAACAGCGGTTGGCCATGGTAATGCACCGCG
The DNA here is from genome assembly GCA_009908505.1 of Alphaproteobacteria bacterium. Taxonomy (GTDB): domain Bacteria; phylum Pseudomonadota; class Alphaproteobacteria; order Rhodobacterales; family Rhodobacteraceae; genus Salibaculum. The sequence continues at coordinate 8,568 of JAAAPD010000046.1, forward strand.
CCGTCACAAAGCAGCGGTTCGTCATGGATGGAGGGCGAGACATCGTTGGCGCCGGGCAGGTCGCCGGCGGTCACCACGGCGATCACCCCCGGAGCCTGCCGCACCTTTTCGAGATCCATGGTGGTGACGCGCCCGCGGGCGATCCGCGACAGGCCAAAGGCAAGGTGAACCGCGTTCCCGGGCAGGGGAATGTCATCGACATAGCGCGCCTGACCGGTGACATGCAGGGCGGCGGCGTCATGGGGGCTGGCCTTGTGCACGCTCATGGGGTCACCTCCAGCACCTGGCTGCCCGTGCCCGCCAGGTCTTCGAAATAGCGGATCAGCAGGCCCTGTGCGACCTCCAGCCGGTAAGCAGCCGAGGCGCGCATGTCGGTGAGCGGCTGGAAATCCTCGGCAAGCGCGGCACTGGCCGCCGCGAGGGTCTGCGTGGTCCAGGGTTGGCCGGCCAAGGCCGCCTCGGTGGCGGCTGCGCGTTTCGGGATACCGGCCATGCCGCCGAAGGCGATGCGCGCCCCGGTGACGACGCCCTCGGCCACGGTCACGTTGAAACAGCCGCAGAGCGCCGAGATGTCCTGATCGAAGCGTTTCGAAATCTTGTAGCAGCGCAGCGCCGGGGCGGTTTTCGGGATCGTCACCGCCTCTACGAATTCGCCGGGCTGGCGGTCCTGCTTGCCGTAATCGAGAAAAAAGTCCTCGATCGGCAGCTCGCGCCGGGTCTGCCCGTGGCGCAGGTGCAGCCTGGCCCCCAGCGCGATCAAGGCCGGCGGGTTGTCCCCTATGGGTGACCCATTGGCTATGTTGCCGCCGAGCGTGGCGGCGTTGCGCACCTGTTCGGACCCGTAGCGGCGCACCATCTCGGCATAGGACGGGTGCAGGGGCCGCAGCGCGGCCAGCACATCGGTCATGGTCGCGGCCGCGCCGATGCGCAGGTACTCGCCGGTATCGGCGATGTCCCCAAGGTCGGCGCAGCGGCTCAGGAAGGCGACCGGCGCCAGGTCGCGCAGGTCCTTGGTGACCCAGAGGCCCACATCGGTGGCCCCGGCGATCAGGGTGGCGTCGGGATGGGCGGCATACCAGTCGGCCAGGGCGTCGGCGGTCGCGGGCAGGAATGGCGCGCCTGCTGTCGCGTCCTGCACCGGGGCGCGGCCGGCGAGACCATTGCCGTCCTCGGCGATATGGGCGGGGGCGGGCGCGCCCTCGGCCGCCCGGGCCGCGCGGATGATCGGGGCATAGCCGGTGCAGCGGCACAGGTTGCCGGCCAGCACGTCGTCGTGATCGGTGCGCCCCGCCGCATGGGCGGTGGCCATCGAGACCACGAAACCCGGCGTGCAGAACCCGCATTGCGACCCGTGGTGGTCGATCATCGCCTGTTGCACCGGGTGCAGCGTGCCGTCGGGCGCGGCCAGCCCCTCGACCGTGCGCACGGATTTGCCGTGCAACTGTGGCAGGAAGAGGATGCAGGCATTGAGCGCGCGGGGGCCGGAGCCATCCGTGACCATGACGGTGCAGGCCCCGCAATCGCCCTCGTTGCATCCTTCCTTGGTTCCGGTGAGGCCGCGATCTTCCCGCAGCCAATCCAGAAGCGTGCGCGTGGCCGGCGCTTCTGCGTGCACGGTCTCTCCGTTGAGAAGAAACGTGATGTTCATAAGGTTGACCCGCCGCGGTACCTGTTCGTTATGGGGTGTTCTGCGCTCCGTCGATGCGGCGTAGACGGGCGCCCCCTTCCTGTAGGTTCGAACATGAAAACGGTGGGGCGGCGTTTTGACAAGCCTTTTCGGCGCCGAAAGGACTGTTCGGAGAAGTTTGAAACTGTGTCCGGCACCGCGTAAAGGTCCGGGACCGGCTCATCTGCCTGTGCTGCCCTTGAGGGCCTCGGCCAGAGCGCCTTCGCTGTCCATGCGGCCTTCCCAGTTGCGGCGCTGCCATTCCAGCCAGCCCTGGATCTGCATCAGCGGCGCGGCCTCGATATGGCAGGTGCGCACCCGGCCTTTCTTGACCGACCGGACCAGCCCGCTGCGTTCCAGGACCTTGAGATGGCGCATGAAGGTGGGCAGGGCCATAGGGTGGGGCGCGGCCAGGTCGCTGACCGTGGCCGGTCCAAGGGCAAGCCGTTCGATCACCGCGCGGCGGGTCGGGTCGGACAGGGCGGCGAACAGGGTGTCGAAATCATCGGCCATCGTGCCACGTAACGACGCCTTGGCTGCGCGGTCAAGACAGTTGGCCGCTGGGCTAAGCATTATTCCGCGGCAAATCCCCAGGTCGATCTTCACCCCGGCGCGCGGCGCGCATATCGTGGCCCCATGAGCAGCCCCCGATTCATCCACTTGCGCACCCATACCGAGTATTCCCTGCTGGAAGGCGCGATTCCGGTCAAGAAATTGCCCGGTATGGCCGCGACGGCCGGAATGCCCGCCGTGGCCGTGACCGATACCGACAACATGTTCTGCGCGCTGGAATTTTCCGAGACCGCCGCCAAGACGGGCGTGCAGCCGATCATCGGTTGCCAGGTCGACCTGCGCTATATCGACCCCGAGCCGGGCAAACGCGCCGAACCGCCTGCGCCGCTGGTCCTTCTGGCGCAGACCGAACGCGGATATGCGCACCTTATGAAACTCAATACCTGCCTCTACCTGCGCGGTGACGGGGATTTGGCGCATGTCACGCTGGACGAGTTGGCCACCCATTGCGAGGACGTGATCTGCCTGACGGGCGGGCCGGACGGGCCGGTTGGGCGGCTGCTGCGGGCCGGTCAGCGCCCCGCCGCCGAGGCGTTGATGCAAAAGCTGGCGGCGATGTTCGGTGACAGGCTTTACGTCGAGTTGCAGCGCCATCCGGGCGAGGACGGCCTGCCCGAGGCCGAGCAACTGACCGAACGGGGCCATGTCGAAATGGCCTATGCGATGCACCTGCCACTGGTGGCCACCAATGATGTCTACTTCCCCAAGCCCGAGATATACGAGGCCCATGACGCGCTGATCTGCATCGCGGAAGGCGCCTATGTGGACCAGAACGAGCCACGCCGCCGCCTGACGCCGCAGCATTACTTCAAGTCCCAGGACGAGATGGCGGCGCTTTTCGCCGACCTGCCCGAAGCGCTGGAAAACACCGTCGAGATTGCCCGCCGCTGCGCCTTTCGCGCCTATACGCGCGATCCGATCCTGCCGCGTTTCGCCGATGACGAGGTCGAGGAGCTGCGCCGCCAGGCCAACGAGGGGCTTCAGGCGCGGCTGGCTGTCATCCCCCATGCGGCCAGCGTGGAAGACTACCAGAAAAGGCTCGATTTCGAGCTGGATATCATCGAGGGGATGGGGTTTCCCGGCTACTTCCTGATCGTCGCCGATTTCATCAAGTGGTCGAAGGAACAGAACATCCCTGTCGGGCCGGGCCGGGGGTCGGGCGCCGGCAGTCTGGTGGCCTATGCGCTGACCATCACCGACCTGGACCCGTTGCGCTATTCGCTGCTGTTCGAACGCTTCCTGAATCCCGAACGGGTGTCGATGCCCGACTTCGACATCGACTTCTGCATGGACCGGCGCGAGGAAACGATCCGCTACGTGCAGGAAAAATACGGCCGCGACAAGGTGGGGCAAATCATCACCTTCGGCGCGCTTTTGTCCAAGGCGGCGGTGCGCGACGTGGGCCGGGTGTTGCAGATGCCATATGGGCAGGTTGACAAGCTGTCCAAGATGATCCCGGTCGAGGGGGTCAAACCGGTTTCCATCGAAAAGGCCCTTGCGGACGAGCCGCGCCTGCGTGAGGCCGCCAAGGAAGAAGAGGTGGTGGACCGGCTGCTGACCTATGGCCAGCAGATCGAGGGGCTGCTCAGGAATGCCTCGACCCATGCCGCCGGTGTGGTGATCGGCGACCGTCCGCTGGACGAGCTGGTGCCGCTCTACCAGGATCCACGGTCCGACATGCCCGCGACCCAGTTCAACATGAAATGGGTGGAACAGGCAGGGCTGGTGAAGTTCGACTTCCTCGGGCTGAAAACCCTGACAGTGATCCAGAACGCGGTGGACCTGATCCTGAAATCGGGGCGCCCGTTGCACGTGGCCGCCGATGGCACGCAGCTTTACGAACCAGAACCGGGGACGGAAAACCAGATCAACGCGATCCCGCTGGATGACGCGAAATCCTACGCGCTTTACGCGGCGGCCAAGACGGTGGCGGTGTTCCAGGTGGAAAGCTCGGGTATGATGGACGCGCTGCGGCGGATGAAACCCGATTGCATCGAGGACATCATCGCGCTGGTCGCGCTCTACCGGCCCGGCCCGATGGAGAACATCCCCAAGTTCTGCGAGGTCAAGAACGGCCAGTCGGAACGCGACCACCTGCACCCGTCGATCGACCATATCCTGGACGAGACCCAGGGCATCATCGTCTACCAGGAACAGGTGATGCAGATCGCCCAGGAAATGGCCGGCTATTCGCTTGGCGGCGCCGACCTGCTGCGCCGCGCCATGGGCAAGAAGATCCAGGAGGCGATGGACGCCGAACGCCCGAAATTCATCGCGGGGGCCAAGGCGAACGGCGTTGATGACAAGAAGGCGCTGGAGGTCTGGAACCTTCTCGACAAGTTCGCCAATTACGGCTTCAACAAGTCGCACGCGGCGGCCTACGCGGTGGTCAGCTACCAGACCGCGTGGCTCAAGGCGAACCATCCGGTCGAATTCATGGCCGGTGTCATGAACTGCGATATCCACCTGACCGACAAGCTGGGCGTCTATTTCCAGGAGGTGAAGAAGGGCCTGGGCCTGCCCTGGGCACCGCCCTGCGTGAACCGGTCCATGGCCATGTTCGACGTGCAGGACGGCACGCTGATCTACGGGCTGGGCGGGCTCAAGAACGTGGGCGTCGAGGCGATGAAGCTGATCGTCGAGGGGCGCCAGGAAGACGGCCGCGACAAGCCCTTTGCGACGCTTTTTGATTTCGCCCGCCGGGTGGACCTGAAACGGATAAGCAAGCGGCCGCTGGAAATGCTGGCGCGGTCCGGGGCCTTCGACGTGCTGGACCTGAACCGGCGCCGGGTTTTCGAAAGTCTCGAGGCGTTGATGGGCTATTCCGCCGCCGTGCACGATCAGAAATCGTCGAGCCAGGTGTCGCTGTTCGGCGAGGCGGGCGACGATCTGCCCGAACCGCGCCTGTCGGCGGCGCAGGACTGGCTGCCGGCCGAACGGCTGGCCGAGGAATTCAAGGCCGTGGGCTTCTACCTGTCGGGCCACCCGCTGGACGATTACATGGTGGCCCTGCGCCGCCAGAAGGTCATGACGCTGGACGAGGTCGCTGAACGGGCCGACCGCGGGGCGCATGTGGCCAAGATGGCAGGCACCGTGTCGGGGCGGCAGGAACGCAAGTCGGCGCGGGGCAACCGCTTTGCCTTCGTGCAGCTGTCGGACCCGACGGGAAGCTACGAGGTCACCATGTTCTCGGACACGCTGGAGGTCGCCCGCGACCACCTGGAAACCGGCGCCCAGGTCGTCGTCACCGTCGAGGCCACGCTGGAGGCCGACCAGCTCAAACTGCTGGGGCGCAGCGTGGCGCCCATCGACGCCGCGGTTGCCGATGTGGCTGCGGCGGGGCTACGCGTCTTCCTGGCCGAGGATGAACCGCTGGCCGCGATCGCCGCCATCCTCGAGGATGCCCGGGCCAGTGGGGTCAAGGGCGGGCGCGGGCCAATCACCTTCACCATCGACACATGCGGCGACGAGGGCGAGGTTGACGTGGAACTGCCCGGCGATTTCCCGGTCAATCCCCAGATCAAGGGTGCGCTGCGGTCCCTGCCCGGCGTGATCGAGGTGCAGGAGGTCTGAGGGCGCTTGCCGTTTCGTGCAAGTGGACGCCGCGCGCGCCCTGCGCTAGATCCGGGAAACCGAAATCGGAAGAAGGGCCAGCCATGGGTCGCATCATTCTTTGCACCGTTTTCCTGGGCGCGTTGGCAGCCTGTGGTGCGGGACGTGATGTGCCGCGCCTGGCAGAGGTCCAGGTCGAAGGCGCTCGCGCGAACATGGCCTCTGACGAAACGCGCCCCGGCGATGGCCTGCTGTCCGGCTTGTTCGGTCGCGGCCCTGAAAACGCTGGCGCCGGGGTGATCGACGCGGCGGTGAGCGAGGCCGGAGGCATTGGCGGCCGCGCGCCCGAGGCCGCGACCCCCCGCCGCGGCGGGCTGTTCGGCCTGTTCCGGGGTCGCCCGACCACGCCCGGGGCGGACGATCCGGCCGGTGACGTGGTCGAGGCCGGCACGGTCCTGCCGTTCGGTGGGTATGCCCGTGTCTGTGACCTGCCGCGGGATCGGCGCGGTGCGCGTGTGGCGCGCCTGTCGGGCCATGACGTTTACGACTCGATCCCCAATTCCACCGCCGCGCGCCCGCATTACATCACCGGCTTTTCCGATGGTTGCGCGCGCACCTTCACCGCCGCCGTGGTTGTGCCCGCCGATGCCGAAACCCATGAATTCATCCGTTACACCGCGCGGCCCGACCGCCCCTACAGCCAGGTGGACGACGCCTACGAGGCGCTCAAGGCCTCGGTCTGCCGGGTCGGGCGGGGCCGGCCCTGCGGCGGCCGGATCGACCGGCTGACGCGCCAGACCGAGTTCCTGACCCTTTATGAACGGTTCGAATCCGACTCCTCGCCCTGGGCCGAGATCCTGTTGCATGACGGCAAGGTGCTGGCGATGGATATCGGCACCGAGTAGCGCCTACCAGTGCGGCGGCCTCTGGTCGGCCAAGGGCACGCCGTCACCGGCATCGTATTCGCGTTCCGCCTCGCGCTGCATGAGCATCGCGACCCGGTGGTTCAGCCGGTCGATCTCGGCCTCTTGCCGGGCGACGGTGTCGGAAAGGTCATCCACGCTGCGCAGCAGGTGGGCGATCTTTTCTTCGAGTGCGGTCAGGTCAGCCATGTTCGTGACATAGGCGTGAAACCACGGGCTTGCCAAGGGGCGATACGTTGCGCCCCGGCGCGGGCCGGGTTAAACGCGCGCTCGAAACGCCCAAGATCGCCCATGCGAAGGATCCCGACATGGCCAAGCAGAAGAAAGCCCCGCGCCCCAAGGCCGTCACGCCCAAGGGGTTCCGCGATTTTTTCGGTGCCGAGGTCACCCAGCGCGCCGAGATGCTGCGCACAATTGCCGGGGTCTACCATCGCTATGGCTTCGAGGCGCTGGAAAGCTCCGCCGTCGAAACGGTCGAGGCGCTGGGCAAGTTTCTTCCGGATGTGGACCGCCCCAACGAGGGTGTCTTTGCCTGGCAGGAAGCGGACGTGCCCGGTGGCGGGGGCGGCGACTGGCTGGCCCTGCGCTATGACCTGACCGCGCCCCTGGCCCGGGTCTATGCCCAGCACCGCAACGACCTGCCGACCCCCTATCGCCGCTACGCGATGGGTCCGGTCTGGCGCAACGAGAAACCCGGCCCGGGCCGGTTCCGGCAGTTCTATCAATGCGATGCGGATACGGTGGGCAGCGGGTCCGTCGCCGCCGACGCCGAGATCTGCGCCATGCTGGCCGACACGCTGGAGGCCGTGGGCATCCCACGCGGCGATTACGTGGTGCGGGTGAACAACCGGAAGGTTCTGAACGGGGTGTTGGAGGCCATGGGCCTCGCCGAAGACGAGGAACGCAGCGCCGCCGTGATGCGCACCATCGACAAGTTCGACAAGGTCGGTGAGGCCGGAGTTCGAGAGTTGCTTGGCAAGGGCCGACTGGACGCCTCGGGTGCCTATATCGACGGGGTTGGGCTGAGCGAGGAGCAGGTGGAGCGCGTCGTAGGTTATCTCAAGGCGAAGGAAGAAACCGCAAATTACTTGGTGACTCCGACCGCCTACGATGAGCAGGGAGACGTTTCGACCGAGTTGAGACTTCAGGCGGAATACCTCCGCTCTGATGAGCTACCGGAAACTGTCGGTGAACAGCGGGTTGAAGGGCAGAGTGCACTATTGGGGCATCTCCAAGGCTTGGTCGGTGATTCCGCCGAAGGTAAGCAAGGTTTGGATGAGCTCGCGCAGATGGCTGACCTTCTAGAGGCTGGCGGCTACGGTCCCGACCGGATCATTATCGACCCTTCCGTCGTCCGGGGGCTCGGCTATTATACCGGCCCCGTCTTCGAGGCCGAGCTAACTTTCGAGATCACCGATGAAAAGGGCCGCCCGCGCCAGTTCGGGTCCGTCGCCGGGGGCGGGCGCTATGACGACCTCGTGAAACGCTTCACCGGGCAAGAAGTGCCCGCCACGGGTGTCTCCATCGGGGTTGACCGCCTGCTGGCCGCGCTGCACGCCAAGGGGCGGATTCAGGGGGAAACACAGGGCCCCGTCGTCGTAACCGTCATGGACCGCGACCGCATGGCCGATTACCAGAAAATGGTGGCCGAGCTGCGGGCTGCGGGCATCCGGGCCGAGGTCTATCTGGGCAACCCCAAGAATTTCGGCAACCAGCTGAAATACGCAGACAAGCGCAATTCGCCCGTCGCGATCATCGAGGGCGGCGACGAAAAGGAAAAGGGCATAGTCCAGATCAAGGACCTGGTCCTTGGCGCCAAGATCGCCGAAACCGCCAGCCTCGAGGAATGGAAGGACCGGCCCAGCCAGTTCGAGGTGCCACGCGACCAGATGGTCGCCAAGGTGCAGGACATCCTGAAAGGGCAGGGCCAGTGACACGGTCCGCCTACCGCGCCGAGGGCCGCGCCATGGGTGAGCGGTGCCTGGCCGCCTTGCGCGATGCCGGGGCGGAACAGGTGGATGCCGACATCCTGCAGCCGGCCAGTGTCCTGCTGGACCTCTATGGCGAGGATATAAGGGGCCGGGCCTATGTCACCGCCGACCCGCTGCGCGGTGAACAGATGCTGCGGCCCGACTTCACCGTGCCGATCGTGCGCCGGCACATGGAAAATGGCGCGGAACCGGCGCGCTATACCTACCTGGGCGCGGTGTTCCGCCAGCAGGAATTCGACGAGAGCCGGGCGACCGAAACGCTGCAGGTAGGATATGAGCTGTTCGACCGGGACACGCCCAGGGCCGATGCCGAGGTCTTTGCCGCCATTTCCGGCCTTCTGGGCGATGCGCCCTTGCGCGCGGCGACCGGCGATATCGGCATCCTGCGGGCCGCCGTCCTAGGGCTGACCACGACCGAGCGGCGCAAGGCGGCCCTGCTGCGCCACCTCTGGCGGCCGCGCCGGTTCCGGCAATTGCTGGACAGGTTCGGCGGGCGCAACCCCATGCCGCCCGCCCGGGCCGCCCTGCTGGACCGGGCCGATCCCATGGCGGACCTGCCCCCGGTCATGGGCCTGCGCAGCGAAAGCGAGATCGCGATCCGGGTCGCCGCGTTGAAGGAAGACGCCGCCGCCGACCCGATCTCGGGCACCGAGCTGGACCTGATCGACGCGCTGCTGGCCCTGTCGGAGACCTGCCCCAACGTGCTGGTCGCGCTGCATGACCTGGCGGTGGACATGCCCGCCATCGGTGCGGCGGTGGACGGGCTGTCGGCGCGGCTCGATGCGCTGGCCGCGCGCGGGGTGGACGTGGAGACATTGCCGTTCGAGGGCAGCTATGGCCGCACCTCGATGGAATATTACGACGGGTTCGTCTTCGGCTTTTATGCCGAAAGCCGCCCGGACCTGCCGCCGGTGGCCACGGGCGGGCGCTATGACGCGCTGACGGCGGTGCTGGGCGGTGGCACCGGCGTGCCGGCCGTGGGCGGCGTGATCCGGCCCGAAGTGCTGGCCGAACTGGAGGCGGGCGCATGACGCTGAAGCTGGGCGTGCCGTCCAAGGGGCGGCTGATGGACAAGACCTTCGATTGGTTCGCCGAACGCGGCGTGACCCTGCGCAAGGCGGGGCGCGCGCGCGAATATGCCGGCGCGGTCGATGGCATCGACGGGGTCGAACTGGTGCTGCTTTCGGCCGGAGAGATCCCTCGCGAATTGGCGGCGGGGCGTATCCAGCTGGGCGTGACCGGATCCGACCTGGTGCGCGAGCGGCTGGCCAACTGGGACAGCCGGCTGCGGGAACTGGCGCAGCTGGGCTTCGGCGGGGCCGACCTGATCATCGCCGTGCCACAGGCCTGGATCGACGTGGACACGCTCGATGATCTCGATGCGGTGGCGGCCGCGTTCCGGGCTGCCCATGGCCACCGGTTGCGGATCGCCACCAAGTACCACCGGCTGGTGCGCGACTTCCTGCGCCATCATGGCGTGGCTGATTACCAACTGGTCGACAGCCAAGGCGCGACCGAGGGCACGATTCGCAATGAAACCGCCGAGGCCATCGCCGACATCACCTCGACCGGGGAAACGCTGAGGGCGAACGGCTTGAAGATCCTTTCCGACGGGCTGATCCATTCCAGCCAGGCGACCCTGTTTCGCGGGCGCCGCCGGGGATGGACAGACGCGCAACGGAGCACGTTGAAGGCCTTGGAGGCGCGGCTGGGTCTATAGCGTGACAGGATTTTACAGAAAATCCTGCGCCCGGTTCATAGTACCCCGATTTCCGCCAGTGCGGCGCTCAGCTCGGCCGGCAGGTCTTCTTCCTGCTCGCGGCCCTCGGGCAGGTCGCGCGGCGCATCCTCGGGCTTGAGATAGCGCCAGCCCTGGAAGGGCCGTTTGGGCGTCGGGGTCACGCGGATGATCCCCGGCTCAAGCACGATGGCGCAGCGGCGGATGCCGTCGCCGCCCTGCACCTCGTCCAGTCGCAGAATCTGCTGGCGGCACTGGATCAGCCCCTTGAAGACCCAGTAGATCGACCCGCCTTGCAACAGCTCGACCTCGCGCTTGGGCCACATGCGCGTGACGTGGCGCGGATATCCGTCGGCGGTCTGTGCGCGTTTTTGGTATTGCCAGCGCGACAGGCTTTCGACAGTTTCGGTGCCCACTGACAGTTTTTGCAGATGCAGTTTCGCGGTCACGTCCGCCACCCCAGATGTTCGCGTGATGTTCACATAGCGCGCTATATCTGGTAGGGTAGAAATCTTTTACCGATTCTGCCACCCGCTGCCCCTTTGACCCCCGGGAGGGACCATGACCCGTTTTGCTGCGCCGATCGCCGAACAGATCTGGGATATGAAATACCGCCTGAAGGATGGCGATGGATCTCCCATCGACGCCACGGTCGAGGATAGCTGGGACCGGATCGCCGATGCGCTGGCCTCGGTCGAGGACGATCCGGCCAAATGGGCGCCGAAATTTCGCGCCGCGCTGGACGATTTCCGCTTTCTTCCCGCGGGCCGGATCACCGCCGGGGCCGGCACGGACCGCAGCGTGACGCTGTTCAATTGCTTCGTCATGGGCACGATCCCGGATACGATGGCGGGCATCTTCGACAGCCTCAAGGAGGCCGCGCTGACCATGCAGCAGGGCGGCGGGATCGGCTATGATTTCAGCACGATCCGCCCGCGCGGCGCAGTGGTGAAGGGCGTGGCCGCCGATGCCTCGGGGCCGCTCAGCTTCATGGATGTCTGGGACGCGATGTGTCGCACGATCATGTCCGCCGGCAGCCGCCGGGGCGCGATGATGGCCACCATGCGCTGCGACCATCCCGATATCGAGGATTTCATCACCGCCAAGTCAGATGCCGCCCGGCTGCGCATGTTCAACATGTCCGTCCTGGTGACAGACCCCTTCATGGAGGCCGTGAAGGCGGACCATGCCTGGGACCTGGTCTGGGACGGGGCGGTTGTGCGGACGGTCAAGGCGCGCGACCTGTGGGACAGGATCATGCAGTCGACCTATGATTACGCCGAGCCGGGCGTGATCTTCATCGACCGCATCAACCAGATGAACAACCTGAACTACTGTGAGACCATCGCGGCCACGAACCCCTGCGGCGAACAGCCGCTGCCGCCCTATGGTGCCTGTCTTCTTGGGTCGATCAACCTGGCGCGGCTTGTGCGCGACGCCTTCGAGGATGGCGCGGCGATCGACGAGGCCGAGCTGGACGAGCTGGTCGCGACCGCCGTGCGGATGATGGACAACGTGGTCGATGCGTCCCGCTTCCCGCTGGAGGCCCAGGCGCAAGAGGCCCGTGCCAAGCGCCGGATCGGGCTGGGAGTGACGGGGCTGGCCGATGCGCTGCTCATGGTTGGTCTGCGCTATGGCTCGGAAGAGGCGGCGCGCCAGTCCGAGCGCTGGTTGCACGCCATTGCCCGCGCCGCCTACCTGGCGTCGGTGCAATTGGCCAAGGAAAAGGGCGCCTTTCCGCTGTTCGATGCGGACGGCTACCTGGCCAGCGGCGCCATGCAGCAGATGGACGACGACGTGCGAGACGCGATCGCCGAACACGGCATCCGCAACGCGCTGCTGACCTCGGTCGCGCCCACGGGGACGATCAGCCTTTATGCTGGGAATGTCTCCAGCGGGATCGAACCGGTCTTCGCCTACAGCTACACCCGCAAGGTGCTGCAGAAGGATGGCAGCCGGACCGAGGAAGAGGTCGTGGATTACGCGGTACAGATGTATCGCGAGAAGTTCGGCGAGGACGCCGATTTGCCCGAATATTTCGTGAATGCGCAGACCCTTGCGCCGATGGATCATGTGCGCATGCAGGCGGCGGCCCAAAAATGGGTCGACAGTTCCATTTCCAAGACGATCAACGTGCCCGAGGACATTTCCTTCGACGCCTTCAAGGATGTCTACATCGAGGCCTGGGATACGGGCTGCAAAGGCTGCACGACCTATCGCCCCAACGACGTGACCGGCAGTGTCCTGTCGGTCGAAGTAGACAAGGCACAGGCCGAAGACAAACCCGAGGTCCTGGCCGATGCCAATGCGGGCGACGTGATCTACATGACCGAGCCGCTGGAGCGGCCGACGGAACTGGAAGGTGCGACCTACAAGCTGAAATGGCCCGACAGCGAACACGCGATCTACATCACCATCAACGACATCGTGCATGGCGGGCAGCGGCGGCCCTTCGAGGTGTTCATCAATTCCAAGAACATGGAGCATTTCGCCTGGACCGTGGCACTGACCCGGATGATCTCGGCGGTGTTCCGGCGTGGCGGCGATGTGTCCTTCGTGGTCGAGGAGCTCAAGGCCGTGTTCGACCCGCGCGGCGGGGCGTGGATGCGGGGCCGCTACGTGCCCTCGATCCTGGCCGCGATCGGCGGGGTGATCGAAAAGCACATGGTCGCCATCGGTTTCCTGGCAGGCGAGGGGATGGGCCTGAAATCCGACCCCCGCGCCGAGGTGGTCAACATGACGCCGAAGAAAGCCTGTTCGTCCTGCGGCAGCTACGACATGCGCATGATCGAGGGCTGCATGACCTGCGCCGCCTGCGGCTATTCCAAGTGCGGCTAGCCCGTTCGGGCGTCTGCGTCGCCCGCTGACAGGGCCGTGACGATCGCGTCAAGGCCGTCGGTTAGGGCGGCGGGGCCCGGCTGCAGGATCAGCGGCGACTTGATCTCGTGGATGCGGCCCGTGCGCACCGCGGGAATGTCGCCCCAGCCGGGCCGCGCTGCGATCTTTTCGGGGCGCACCTTTTTGCCGCACCATGAGGCCAGGATGACGTCGGGCGCGGCGGCGATCACCTGGGCGTCACGCACGATCCTGTCGCGGGCCTTGTCCTTGCCCGCAAGTTCGGGGAAGGCCTCTTGCCCGCCGGCAATCTTGATCAGTTCCGAGACCCAGCCGATGCCGGTGATCATCGGGTCGTCCCATTCCTCGAAATAGACCCTCGGGCGCGGGCGGCCCTCGGCCCGCGCAGCCACCTGTGCCAGCCGCCGCTGGTAGTGATCGACCAGCCGGGCCGCCTTGCGGGGCTGGCCGACGGTCGCGCCCAGGTGGCGGATCATGGTGAATATACCGTCGATGTCGCGCTGGTTGTAGCCCATCACCGCCACGCCCTCGCGCAGAAGGGCCGCTGCGATATCGGCCTGCAGGTCCGAGAAGGTCAGCACCAGGTCCGGGTCCAGTGCCAGGATCTTCGGAATATCGGCCGAGGTGAAGGCGGCCACACGGGGTTTGTCGCGCCGCACGCGCTTGGGGCGTACGGCATAGCCCGTCACCCCGACGACCCGCGCCTCTTCACCCAGAAGATAGAGTGTCTCGACGGTTTCCTCGGTCAGGCAGACGATGCGTTCGGGGGGAAAGGTCCTCATGACCGGCCCTTTGACCGGGCCGCGCCGCGGCCGGACCAGTGCCGGTCGACGCGCCGGGCCCGCGCGCCGCCGCGCCGCCGGGCGGGTGGCATGGACAGGGGCAACGGTGCAAGGGGCGTGGCCAGCGAGGTCTCGACCAGTTGGCAAAAGGCCTCGACCGCCGGGGAGCCGGTTCGCAAATCTGCCGCCCGGGCCAGCGCCCGCCGCGCGGCGCGGCAATAATCGGCCTCACCGGGCAGGCCGGCGATCCATTGCATGTAACCGAGCTGGCCCATCTGGCACGCCCTGTCGGGCGGCATCGGGCCGGTATCGAGTTGGGAAATCGTGTGGTCCAGTAGCATCGCGCCCTCCGCGCAAGGGGGCAGGCGTGCGGGGCAACGGCGATGTCTCAGGGCCGGGTCGGTCCATCTGTCGTCTCTCCGTTCCCAAGGCACCCCGCCCGGGTTCAAGGTGACTGCGGCGCGCCGAACGCGGGCCGGAGATGGCAGGTCTCCTGACTTGCGGGTCGCTGCTTTCCCGAACCTTCCCGGGCCCGGGGCCCAGTGGTGTTCATCGGAATCGCTCACCGCTCACAGTTGCGGGGGCAGTCACGGAGTTGGGCGGATCGCCCGCACCGTGTTCCCTTTTCAGCCCGGGCTTTTCGAACCGGGCACCATCACGAGATTGATCGCAGGAGTCCCGGATTCTGTCCAGATGGAGATTGTCCCCGACCTCCCGAAGTGACCTGCGCCAGCCTGTCGCTTGGCGCGAGCATTTCCGGACTCGACATTTCCGACATCTTCCATCAATCTAATCCCGAGTGAAACGATTGGTTTTCCGCCCCGGATTCTATGTGATGTCCTAGGAGCCGGAAAACATGCAGAGGTGAGGCCATGATCGTCTGCCATTGCCGGAACATCACAGATGACGACATCCATTCCGCCATCGATTGGATGCGCCGGGCGGACCCGGAGACCTTGATCACACCGGGCAAGGTCTATCGTGCCTTGGGAAAGTCCGCCGATTGCGGCGGCTGCATGCCGCTATTCCTGAGCACGATGCGCAGCAGTGCCGCGCTGCAGATTCCCGCGGAACTGCGCGGCCTGCGAAATGCCTCTGCCGTCGGAGGCCAAGATTGACTCGGCGCAGATTACGGTTAGATGCGGTTGCAGGTCTGGGCCTTTGCGGCCCCGGACAAAACAAGAAGGATATCCCATGAAAGGCGATGAAAAGGTTATCGAATACCTCAACCGAGCCCTGCGCAGCGAACTGACGGCAGTCAGCCAGTATTGGCTGCACTACCGCATGCAGGAGGATTGGGGCCTGTCGCACATGGCCGCGAAAAGCCGCGAGGAAAGCATCGAGGAGATGCACCATGCCGACAAGCTGATCGACCGGATCATTTTCTTGGGCGGGCATCCCAACCTGCAGAAACTCGACCCTCTGCGGATCGGCCAGACCCCGCGCGAGACGTTGGATTGCGATCTGGCCGCCGAACACGAGGCCCGCGTGCTCTACAAGGAGGCGCGCGACCACTGCAATTCGGTCGGCGATTACGTGACCATGAAGCTGTTCGAGGAACTCATGGCCGATGAAGAGGGCCATATCGACTTCCTCGAAACCCAGATCGAACTTTATGATCGGTTGGGCGAGGCCGGCTATATCCAGGTCAACGCCGTCAAGATGGACGAGGCCGAATAACGACGGCCCTGCCGCCAATCCCCGGTCCGGATCGCGCGCCCCCGGCGTGGCGCTTCGGCACCGCAGGGGCCTTTTGCCGATTGGGGGGTCGCGTCGCGGGGTTCTTTTGGCGTATACCATCTCGGCGTGGGGGCGCAGACTTGGGGAATCGACCTGACAATGACGCCGCGCCAAATCCTTGTCTCCCTTACCCTCCTGTTCGCCCTGTCTCTGCCCGCCACCGCGCAGGAACGTCAGACGCTGGGCTGGGGCCGCATCTTGAACAACGACTTCATCGGCGACGGCAAGGACCGCTGGCGCAGCTCGTCCTACGGCGTGTCCCTGGTGCGGGGGCCGGACTGGTCCGGGGCCTTGCCGGGCCGGGCCGGGCAGATCCTCGAATTCCGTGTGCGCGGCGAGATCGTCGCGCCGCGGGCGCTGAACGGGCCGGACTCTGCTGATCGCGCCTATGCCGGGATGCTGAGTGTCGGCCTGCACACCCATTGGGCGCGGCACGGGGTCGACGCGAACATGGGCATCGACCTTGTCGCCACCGGCCCGCAGACGGGCTGGAGCGATGCCCAGGACTGGTTCCACGACCTGGTGAACCAGCCGCGCCCGTCGCCGGCGGTCATTGCCAACCAGGTGCCCGATGGGCTGCACCCGGCCGTGACGGTCGAACTGGGCTATCCCGTTGCCCTGTCGGCGCGGGCCGAGGCGCGTCCCTTCATCGAGGCGCAATACGGGCTGGAGGACCTGGTGCGGGTCGGGGTCGATCTGCGGTTGGGCAGGCTGGGCGAAGGGGCGCTGGACCTGCGCGATCCAACCACCGGGCAGCGCTATCGTGCGATCACGCAGGATCGGGGCGGCTGGGAATGGGTCGCCGGGGCGGATTACGCCATGGTCGGGGACAGCGCGCTGTTCCCCGACGATTTCGGCACCCGGGCCCGCGACAGCCGCTGGCGCCTGCGGCTGGGCGGCCATTGGCAAGGCGGCAAGAACGTCACCTTCTTCTACGGGGCGACCTACCTGTCCGAGGAATATGTCGGCCAGACCGAGGGGCAGGTCGTCGGTTCGATCAAGCTGAATTTCAAGTTCTGACCGCGAGGCGGTTTTTCAACGGTTTCCGAAATAGTTGCACGTCACCCTTGAAGTGACTTGATCCGGACGAATCACCTCTGTTAACCCTTTCGCAAGAACCCGCACGCAGAGGCGGGGCAAACGAGAGGCAGAAGACAGGCATGAAAACGGGCTTGCGTGGCACGTTCGTCATTTCCTGGTCGCAGACGGAACTCGATGGGTTCTGGTCAGCCCCGCTTGAACAGCTTGGCGTGGGCACGGCCTGGTCCTGGACGGGCGAAGCGGTACGGGTCGATGGACCGGCGGATATCCTGCCCCTTGGCGAGGCCGAGGGCGAGGCGGACCTGCGCAGGCGCGCGGCGATGAGCGTGCGGCGCCTGCTCAAGGCGGTCGAAATCAACACCAGCAAACTGGACCAGGTCGAGGTCGCGGCCACGGCCGTGGAGCGCGGTTTCACCGTCACCGATGGGCGCGAAACCTGGACGGTGACGCTGATCGAGGGCGACACACCGTCGGCGCGCCTGTGCATGTTCCTCGGGGACCCGCCGCCGCGTCACACCGACCTCTGGGTGGTGAACCACAGCCTGGACCTGGGTATGCGCGACCAAGCCGAGGCGCCCGGCGGCGTGATCTGTTTTACCCCCGGCACCTTGATCGAGACCGAGGGCGGGCCGCGCCCGGTTGAACAGATCGGTGAAGGCTGCAAGGTGCAGACCAAGGACAATGGGTTACAAGAGGTGCTGTGGACCGGCAAGCGCCGCATCACCGGCGCGCGGCTCTACGTGATGCCCGACCTGGCGCCGATCCGGTTGCAGCGCGGGGCGCTGGGGGCCGATGTGCCCGATCCGGGGCTGCTGGTGTCGCCGGACCACCGGGTCATGGTCAAGGGCGCCGCGGCGCGAAGCCTGTTCGCCACCGACGAGGTGCTGGTCGCGGCGCGCGACCTGGTCAACGATCACAGCATCATCGTGGACCGCAGCGTGCGCGAGGTGATCTATCACCACATGCTGCTGCCGGGTCACGAGATCGTCTTTGCCAACGGTGTCGAGAACGAGAGTTTCCATCCTGCCTCGGCGGGGCTGGAGACCCTGGGCGACGACGACCGCTCGCGCCTTCTGGCGCAGGTGCCGGAACTGGCCCGCGACGTGAATGCCTACGGGCCCTATGCCCGGCGCGTCGTCTCGCGAAGCGAGGCGGCGATCCTGCGTCACGATCCGGTGGCGTGACCCCGCAATAGGTGTTGACAGCACTGCGCCGCGCGCGTATCCGGCGCGCTCATTGGTGTTGGTGGACCCCGCAAGGGGAAACCTGTCGTCCCGGCATATACCGGGAAGGAGGACAACGCCCTTCGAAACCTGAACGAAGGAGATCAGCCGTGACCAAACGCACGTCTGCCAAGTACAAGATCGACCGCCGGATGGGCGAAAACATCTGGGGCCGCCCGAAATCCCCCGTCAACCGCCGCGAATACGGCCCGGGCCAGCACGGCCAGCGCCGCAAGGGCAAGATGTCCGACTTCGGCCTGCAACTGCGCGCCAAGCAGAAGCTGAAGGGTTATTACGGTGACCTGACCGAGAAACAGTTCCGCCGCATCTTCGCCGAGGCCGAACGCCTGCGCGGCGACACCGGTGAAATTCTCATCGGCCTGCTGGAACGCCGCCTCGATGCCGTCGTCTACCGTGCCAAGTTCGTCGCGACCGTCTTCGCCGCGCGCCAGTTCGTGAACCACGGCCATGTCCGCGTGAACGGCAAGAAGGTCAACATCCCGTCCTACCGCGTCAAGGAAGGCGACGTGATCGAGGTGCGGGACAAGTCCAAGCAGCTGGCCGTCGTTCTCGAGGCCACGCAACTGCCCGAACGCGACGTGCCGGACTATATCGACGCCGACCATTCCAAGATGGCCGCGACCTTCACGCGCACCCCCGGCCTGTCCGACGTGCCCTATCCGGTCATGATGGAACCGAACCTCGTCATCGAATACTACGCACAGAACTGATCGGATCGGGATTTGTGCCAGGGGCCGCGACGGGGAACCGCCGCGGCCCTTTTCATTTGCGGGTGGTCGCCGCCGTGCCCCGGCGCTAGAACATCCGGCAAGGAGATACGGGATGCCCCAGATTACGCCGCAACCAGGTATCATGGAGATCGACCTCTATGTCGGGGGACAATCGGCCATTGCCGGGCGGAGGGATGCGCTCAAGCTGTCGTCGAACGAGAACCCCCTCGGCCCGCCACCCGCCGCCGTCGAGGCGATTGCCGGGGCCGCCCAAGCGGCGCATCTCTACCCGCCGACGGATCACGCCGACCTGCGTGCCGCCATCGCCGCGGTGCATGGCCTGGAGGACGACCGGGTGATCTGCGGTGTCGGCTCGGACGAGGTGCTGCAATTCGTCTGCCAGGCCTTCACCGGCCCGGGCGACGAGATCATCCATACCGAGCACGGCTTTTCCATGTATCCGATCCTGGCGCACATGGCCGGCGCGACACCGGTGAAGGTGCTCGAGCGGGATCGGGTGGTCGATATCGACGCCATCCTGGCGGCCTTGACCGACCGCACGCGCGTCGTGATGCTGACCAACCCCGGCAATCCGACCGGCACGATCCTGCCACCCGAGGACCTGACCCGACTGGCCGACGGGCTGCCGGAAAACGTGATCCTCGTTCTGGACTGCGCCTATATCGAGTATGCCGAGGGCCATGACGGGGGCGCGGCGCTGGCCCGCGCCCGTGACAACGTCATCATGACGCGCACCTTTTCCAAGCTCTATGGGCTGGGCGGGCTGCGCATCGGATTCGGCTACGGCCCCAAGGCCCTGGTCGACGTGATGACCCGCATCCGCCAGCCCTTCAACTTGTCGGGGGTGCAACTGGTTGCCGCCGAGGCGGCGTTGCGCGATCGCGATTGGGCCGCGCGTTGCGTGACGCTGAACGCGCAACAAAGGGCGCGTCTGACGGGGACGCTGCGCCAGCTTGGCATCGCTTGCGATGACAGCCACACGAATTTCGTGCTGGCCAGGTTCGCCGACGAGGCGGAGGCCGGCCAAGCGCACCAGGCGCTTCTGGACGCGGGCATCATCGTGCGCCGCGTGACCGGCTATGGGTTCCCCGAAGGCCTTCGCATCACCGTGGGTGACGAGGCCCAGACCGGCCGCGTGATCGCGGCGCTGACCGATTGGCGAAAGGGCGAATGATGGCGCAGGAATATGGCAGGGTCGCGCTGATCGGGTTGGGGCTGATCGCCTCGTCCATGTTCTGGGGCATCCGGCGGGCCGGGCTCGCGGCCGAGGTGACAGGCTATGCGCGATCCGCCGAAACCCGTGCCACGGCGCGGGAAATCGGTCTGTGTGACCGGGTCTGCGACAGTGCCGCCGAGGCCGCCGAGGGCGCCGACCTTGTGGTGCTTTGCGTGCCGGTGGGGGCCATGGGCGCGGTGATGCAAGAGATCGGCCCGGTGCTCAAGCCCGGCGCGACGGTCAGCGATGTCGGCTCGGTCAAACGCGCCGTGATCGACGCGGTTGCGCCGCACCTGCCCGGGGGCGTGCATTTCGTCCCCGCCCACCCGCTGGCGGGAACCGAACAATCAGGCCCCCGGTCGGGCTTTGCCGAGCTTTTCGACAACCGCTGGTGCATTCTCGTCCCCGATGGCGCCGAGGCCGAGGCGACCGCGCGGCTGCACCGGTTCTGGCAGGGGCTGGGATCGAACACCGACGAGATGGACGCCGATCACCACGACCTCGTGCTGGCGGTCACATCGCATACCCCGCACCTGATCGCCTACACGATGGTGGGTGTGGCCGACGACCTGCGCCGCGTCACCGACAGCGAGGTCATCAAGTATTCCGCCGCCGGGTTCCGGGATTTCACGCGGATCGCGGCCAGCGACCCGACCATGTGGCGCGACGTGTTCCTGACCAACAAGGATGCGACGCTGGAAATCCTTGGCCGCTTCACCGAGGAACTCTTCGCCCTGCAACGGGCGATCCGTCAGGGCGACGGCGACATGCTGCACGATTATTTCACCCGCACCCGCGCCATCCGCCGCGGCATCATCGAGGCGGGGCAGGATACCGAGGCCCCGGATTTCGGCCGGGTGCCGGTGCGCAAGGATTAAGGCTCGGTCAGTTTCAGTTCGATCCGGCGATTCTGGGCGCGGGCCTCGGGGCTGTCACCCTCGGCGATGGGCTGGTATTGACCGAACCCGTTTGCAGCCAGACGGTCCGGCGGCAGGCCCAGGAAATCGGTCATGAAGCGCACGACGGACAGCGCGCGCGCCTGGCTGAGTTCCCAGTTGTCGGCATATTCGCCCTGGCCCGACAGCGGCACGTTGTCGGTATGGCCATCGACCCGGATGATCCAGTCGATCTCGGGAGGGATCTCGGCGGCGATGTCGCGCAGCAGCCCGGCCACCCCGGCGATCTCGCGCCGGCCGGCCTGGGACAGGTCCGCCTGGCCCGGCTCGAACAGCACCTCCGAGGAAAAAACGAAACGGTCGCCCTCGATCCGAACGCCCTCGCGCCCCTCGACCACCTGGCGCAGCTGGCCGAAGAAATCCGAGCGGAACCGTTCAAGTTCCTCGGCCTCGGCGGCCAGCCGTTCGGCCTCGGCCCGTTCCAGCGCGCGGGCGCGGCGCTCGGCGGCAAGCGCGCGGATCATGGCGTTGTTGAGGTCTTCGGTCAGGGTTTCGATCTGTAGGTTGGCCTCGGCGTCTTCGTCGTCGGCGATGTTCAGCAGGGCCTGCAAGCGGCCCAGCTCGTTTCGCAGCGCGGCGACCTGTTCATTCAGCGCGGCCACACGGCGTTGGCTTTCGGCCGAAAGGGCCTCTTCCTCAGCCAGGGCGGCGTTGGCCTGGGCCAGAAGCGCGGCCTGGCGTTCAGCCTCGGTCGCCTCTTGTCCGGCCTCGGCCTGCGCGGCGGCGAGCGCGGCCATCGCCTCGGCCAGCCGGTCTTCAAGGCTGGCACGCACGTCCTGCACGTCGCGGGCCTGCTCTTCGGCCTCCTGTGCGGCCAGAAGCGCCTCGGCCAGGCGGTCCTGCAAGTCCTGCCGGTCGGTTTCTGCCCGCTCGCGGGCCAGGACGGCCGCGGCGAGCTGTTCCTCGATGCGGGCCAGGTCGGTTTCCTTTTGGTCCAGCGCATCCTGCAGCGCGGCCCGGGCGGCATCCAGGTCATCCTCGGTCCGGTCCTGGGCGGCCAGGGCCGCGGTCAGCCGGGCCGCGATCTCTTCGCGGCTGGCCTGGGCCTGGGCCAGTTGTGCCTCGGTATCGGCCAGGGCCGACTCGGCCCCCTCAAGCTGTGACAAAGCGGCGGCGAGGCGGTTTTCGAGGGCCAGGCTTTCGGCTTCGGCCTCTTCCAGTGCCGCCTCGGCCTGTTGCCGCGCCAGAAGGGCGGTAGCAAGGTTCTGGTCCAGTTGATCGCGCGCTGCCTCGGCGGCGGCCAGAAGCGTCAGCGTTTCCTCGGCCTTGCGGCGCTGTTCTTCCAGGGCGAGTGTCATCGCGGTCAGTTCCGCATCGGCGTCCTGCAATCGCTGGCGCAGCGCCTCGGCCGCGGCGGCATCGGCCAGCCGGGCCTGTTCCAGTTCCGAGATGCGCGCGTCAGAGGCCTCGGCCTCGTCCTCCAAGTCGGCGACCAGCGCCTCAAGCGCCTCGCGGCGGGCGGCGGCAAGGCGGGCGGCTTCCTGCTGGGCGTCGATCTCGTCGCGGGCCTGGGCGATGGCCAGGTTCAGCGCCTCGGTTTCCGAGACCAGCGTGTCGCGGGTGTCTTCCAGCTCGGCGATCGTCGCCTCGTTTTCACGCCGCTGGGCCAAGAGACCCGCCACCTGCGCCTCGAACCCCGTGATGCGGGATCGCGCCTGGGCCAGTGCTTCGGACTGGGCGTCGCGTTCGGCGGTCAGATCCGCGATCAGGTTGTTCTGTGCCGCGATTTCGCCGCGCGCATCGGACAATTGCGTTTGAACGCGCCCCAGTTCCCCCGACAGCGACCCGACCTGCCGCCCCAGCGCCGCCGACCGGTCCTGTTCCGAGTCCAGGGCGGCCGTCAGCGAGGCGATCTCGTCGGACAGTTGCGACAGGCGGTCTTCCTGTCCCGAGATGGTTTCGCGCAGGGCGAACTGGATCACCATGAAGATGGTCAGCACGAACATCAACACCAGCAGAAGGCCGGTCATGGCATCCACGAAACCCGGCCATATCGACGCCTGGAACCGGGCCCCGGTCCTGCGGCTCAGGGCCATGGGTCAGGACCCTCCGTCGGTCTGGTTTTGACGCGCGGCGCGTTTCTGGGCCTGGCGCAGTATCCGAGACAGGGCGCTGACCTCGGCACGCAGATCCTGCACGACCTCTTGCCGGCCGGCGGACATCTCTTCGAGGATGCGCATCAGCCCCACGTCGATCGAGCGCAGGCGCATCCTGCTTTCGGGGTCGATGCCTTCCATGCCGCTGTCCTTCATGGCCTGCACCAGGGCCTCCTGGCTTTCGGCGATCCGGGCCAGTTGCCCGGGTGTATCGTCGCGTTCCAGCCGTTCTGCTAGCCGTTCGACCGACCCGGCCAGCACCTGCAACCGTTCATCCACCTGCGCGCGGTCTTCCTCGGTGCGGGCCAGCATCGCCTGCAGCCCCTCCATCTGTTCGGCCATCTGGTCCACGACCTGGGCGACGGCGCCGGCATCGCCGCCATCCTCTCCGGCCAGCCCGACACGGGTGATCGAGGACACCCATTCCTCTAGCTCACGGTAAAAACGGTTCTGGCCGTGGCTGGCGAACAGCTCCAACAAACCCACGACGAGCGAGCCGGCCAAGCCCAGAAGGGACGAGGCGAAGGCCACGCCCATCCCGCCCAGCTGGCTTTCCAGGCCGCGTTGCAGGCGGGTGAAGATATCGACGCCGCTTTCGCCGTCCTCGGGGTTGAGCGACCGGATCGTGTCCACCAGGGCGGGCACGGTCGTCGCCAGACCGTAGAACGTGCCCAGCAGGCCAAGGAAGATCAGCGTGTTGACGATATAGCGCGTGATCTCTCGGTCTTCGTCGATCCGCTGTGCCACGGAATCGAGGATCGAACGGGACGAGGTCGAAGAGAGCTGCATCCGGGCTCCGCGCGAGCGCAGCAACGTGGCCAGCGGTGCCAGCAATTGCGGCGCGCGTATGATCTCGTGACCCGGGCGCTGCAGGGCGAAGCCCTCGATCCAGCGCACCGACCCGATCAGCTGATAGACCTGCCCGAAGCAGGACAGCACGCCGATCACGAAGACCAGCGCGATGAAACCGTTCAAATAGGGGTTGGCCAGGAACACGCCCGCGACCCGCGGATAGGCGAACACCGCCCCCGCCGCGACCAGCCCGAGCACGATCAGCATCGAGATGATCTGCCGCACAGGTTGAGAGAAATGTGGCTCGGCCTCAGCTTCCCGTGTCGCCATCAAAAGCACCGGTCATGTTCATTGGCCGAACCATAGGCGGTCAGGCGGCAAAACCCAAATGAAAAAGGGCTATTGGGTGATCTCGCGCACACGGGTGGCCAGCCAGTCCATGTCCGGGTCGCGGATGCCCATATCGCGCAGATGGGCGTGGGTGTTGAACAGGTATTCGGTGTTGGGGCCGCGCCCGCCGACGGCGCGGGCGATCATCCTGGCCTGGGTTTCTAGCGGGAAATCCACGTATTGCCGATGGTCGGGGTCGATGACATAGGCCAGCGCCTCGACCTTGCGCCCGTCGGCCAGGCGCAGCGGCACGTGGCGCTCGATATAGGCGGCCGAGACCAGTTCGCGGTCGCGCAGGTAGGCCAGCACGGTGTCGGCCTCGTGTTGGGCGGCCTGAAGGGCAACGCCGGTGCACTGGGCGCCGGGCGCATGGTCCAGCGCCAGAACGAGGCCGGGCGCGTCCTCGCTGCCGCGATGGTGGATCGACAGCATGCAGAAGCTGCGGTGGTAATCCGCCAGCACGGCGGTGGCATCGTCCACCGCCTCAAAGCCCGGGTTCCACAGCAGCGACCCGTATCCGAATACCCACATGATCTGGTCTCTGGCCCTTGTTGCCCCGCCCCTGTAAACACCAAGCCGAGGCGAGGTGAAAGGGCAGAGGCGATGCGCTGGTTGACGATCATCGTGGCGGTGCTGGCCGCGATCTACGGGGGCTACTGGTTCTACACGCGCGGCGCGGTTGAGGACGGCATCGCGTCGGTCCTGGCCCAAGCCGAGGCGCGGGGCCGGGTCGAGATCAGCCATGACGGGTGGTCCACCACCGGGTTTCCGTCGCGCTTCGACACGACCTTCGATACGCTGCGCATAGAGGATCGCGCCACCGGACTGGCCTGGCAGGCGCCGTGGTTCCAGGTCTTCGCGCTGTCCTACCGCCCCAACGAGGTGATCGCGGTCTGGCCCGAAACCCAGACCCTTGTCGCCGGAGGCCAGCAGGTGCGCCTGACCAGCGACCGGATGCGGGCCAGCGCGCGGGTGCGGCCGAACACTGCGCTGAGTTTCGACCGGGCCACGTTGGAGGTTGATGCCCCCCGGCTGCGCTGGACGGACGGTCAGGCCGAGCTGGCCGCGGCGCGCCTTTTGGCGGCCATGCGCTCGGCGCCCGATCTGCCCAATGGATACGACCTGTTCTTCGACGCCCAGAGCATTTCCCTGCCCGTGCCGCTGCGGGCACGGCTGGACCCGGCGGGCGACCTGCCACCGCTGATCGGGCGGGTTCGGATGGATGCCGCGGCGCGGCTCGACCAACCGCTGGACCGGTTCGCCGGTGGTGAAGCGCCAGTGGGAATCGAGGGGCTCACACTGCGGGAGCTCAGTGCGACCTGGGGGCAAATCTCGCTGTCGATGATCGGCGAGGTGACGGCGGATGCGGCGGGGGTCGCCCAGGGCAGCCTGACCCTGTCGATCACCGGCTGGCGCGAGGCGCTGGACATGGCGGCGCGGGCGGGTCTGGTGGACGAAGGGTTCGACGTGACGCTGGCCAATATGGGCGAACAGCTGGACGAGACGCCACAGATCCCCGAGACGCTGACCGTCACACTGGTGATGGACCAGGGCCGGGCACGGCTTGGGCCGCTGCCTTTGGGTCCGGCGCCGCGCTTGCGCCCCTAGGAACGGCGCGGCGATCCCACAAGGGTGGGCCGATCCCGCCAAACAAGAAGGGGCGACCGAATGGCCGCCCCTTTTTCGCGTCTTCCGTGCCGCGCCCTAGTCGGCCGTCAACAGCGGCGGCCTGTTGCCGCTCAGGCGCGGGTTCTGGGGCGGTTCGAATTGCAGGTCCAGCTCGCCCTTCTTGACGCCGACCTTGACCAGCCCGCCCTTGGCCAGCTTGCCGAACAACAGCTCCTCGGCCAGGGGCTTCTTGATGTGTTCCTGGATCACGCGGCCCAGCGGGCGCGCGCCCATCTTGTCATCATAGCCCTTGTCGGCCAGCCATTCCGCGGCTTTCGGGGTCAGTTCGATGGACACGTTGCGATCCATCAGCTGCGCCTCGAGCTGCAGAACGAATTTCTCGACCACCTGCAGGATCACCTCTTTGGGTAGGGCGCCGAAGGAAATGATCGAGTCGAGCCGGTTGCGGAATTCCGGCGTAAAGGTGCGTTCGATCGCGGCCTGGTCTTCGCCCTCGCGGCGGTCGCGGCCAAAGCCGATCGCCTCTTTCGCCTGTTCGGCAGCGCCCGCGTTCGAGGTCATGATCAGGATCACGTTGCGGAAATCCGTGGTGCGACCGTTATGGTCGGTCAGCTGGCCATGGTCCATGACCTGCAACAGGATGTTGTAGACATCCGGATGCGCCTTCTCGATCTCGTCCAGCAGCAGCACGCAATGCGGGTTCTGGTCGACCCCGTCGGTCAGCAGGCCGCCCTGGTCGAACCCGACATAGCCCGGCGGTGCGCCGATCAGGCGGGAAACCGCGTGCTTTTCCATGTATTCGGACATGTCGAAGCGCAGCAATTCCACGCCCAGCGTATCGGCGAGCTGCTTGGCCACCTCGGTCTTGCCGACGCCGGTGGGACCGGCGAAGAGGTAGTTGCCGATGGGCTTTTCGGGCTCGCGCAGGCCCGCCCGGGCCAGCTTGATCGCGCTGGATAGCGCCTCGATCGCGGTGTTCTGCCCGAAGACGACGCGCTTGAGCGAGCTTTCGAGATCCTTGAGCACCTCGGCATCGGATTTCGACACGTTCTTGGGCGGGATACGGGCGATCTTGGCGACCACGGCCTCGATCTCTTTCGGGCCGATGGTCTTGCGCCGTTTGCTTTCGGCTACGAGGTGCTGCGCCGCGCCGGCCTCGTCGATCACGTCGATGGCCTTGTCGGGCAGCTTGCGGTCGTTGATGTAGCGCGCCGACAGCTCCACCGCGGTCTTGATCGCGTCATGGGTGTAGCGGATCGCGTGGTGATCCTCGAAATAAGGCTTGAGGCCCTGCAGGATCTTGATCGCATCCTCGACGGTGGGTTCGGTCACGTCGATCTTCTGGAATCGGCGCGACAGCGCGCGGTCCTTTTCGAAGTGCTGGCGGAATTCCTTGTAGGTGGTGGACCCCATGCAACGCAGCTTGCCGCCCTGAAGCGCGGGCTTGAGCAGGTTCGAGGCATCCATCGCCCCTCCCGAGGTCGCGCCCGCGCCGATCACCGTGTGAATCTCGTCGATGAACAGGACCGCGTCGGGATGTTCTTCAAGTTCGGAAACCACGGCCTTGAGTCGTTCCTCGAAATCGCCGCGATAGCGGGTCCCGGCCAGCAGCGCGCCCATGTCGAGCGAATAGATGGTGGCGCCCTGCAGCACCTCGGGCACTTCCTTGTTCACGATCTTGCGGGCCAGACCCTCGGCGATGGCGGTCTTGCCCACGCCCGGATCACCGACCAGAAGCGGGTTGTTCTTGCGGCGGCGACACAGAACCTGCACGCAGCGTTCCACCTCGTGCCCGCGCCCGATCAGCGGGTCGACATCGCCGGCATGGGACTTGGCGTTCAGATCGACACAGTATTTCGCCAGCGCCGATTCATCCTTGTTGTCCTCGGTCGTCGCCTGGCCCGCCTCGTCCTCGACCTGTTCGGCGCCGGTGACGGGGCGGCTTTCGCCATAGGCGGGATCCTTGGCCACGCCATGGGCGATGAAATTGACCGCGTCATAGCGGGTCATGTCCTGGTCCTGCAGGAAGTAGGCGGCGTTCGATTCGCGTTCCGCGAAGATCGCGACCAGCACGTTGGCGCCTGTCACCTCGGTCCGGCCGGAGGATTGCACGTGGATCGCGGCGCGCTGGATGACGCGCTGGAACGCGGCGGTCGGCACCGCCTCGGAGCCCTCGACCTCGGTCACGAGGGTCGACAGGTCGTCCTCGATGAAATCTTCCAGCGTCTTGCGCAGCTCGTCCAGATCGACTGAACAGGCCTTCATGACGCGCGCGGCGTCCGGTTCGTCGATCAGGGCCAGAAGCAGGTGTTCCAGCGTGGCCAGTTCATGGCGCCGCGCATTGGCCAGCGCAAGCGCAGCGTGGATGGACTGCTCGAGTGTTGTCGAAAAAGATGGCACGTTGCGTGCTCCTCTGTCGGGGGTCGTTCGGGGGCGGGCCCCGTACCGACCGTGGCCTCATAGGGTTAAGTTTTGGTTCTGTGGCGCAGGTTTCAAGCAAAAAGTGTGCTTGACGCGTTCACTTTCTGCCAGCTGTGCCGTGAATTGGCGCGAAACGGGGCTTTCGGTGCGTCCTGTCACCGAAACACGTCCCTTCGGGCACGGATTTCGGCGAAAACCTCGGCGTCCGGCGCATCCACCATACCCAGGGCCGCCTTCAGGCCAGGATCGTCGGCCCGCAGGAAGGGGTTGGTCGCCTTTTCGTCGGCCAGGGTCGATGGCACGGTGGGCTGCCCCTTGGCCCGGGTCGCTGCGATGGCCGCGCCGCGCGCCTTCAGGGCGGGATTGTCCGGCTCGATGGTCAGGGCAAAGCGGTAATTCGTTTCCGTGTATTCATGGCCCGAACAGACGCGGGTGTCCTCCGGCAGGGCGCGCAGCTTCAATAGGCTGCCCCACATCTGCGGCGCGGTGCCCTCGAACAGGCGGCCGCATCCCAGCGCCATCAGGCTGTCGGCGGTAAAGACGGCCCGTGCGGCGGGCACATGCACGGCGATATGGCCCTCGGTATGGCCCGATACGTCGAAGACCTGCGCCTCGGCCCCGCACGTGGTCAAGGTGTCACCCTCGGCCACCGCCAGGTCCAGCGGCGGCAGGCGGTGCGCATCGGCGGCCGCGCCGATCACCCGGGCGCCTGCGCGCAGATCCTCCACGGCCTCGACATGGTCATGGTGGTGATGGGTGATCAGAAGGTCGGTCAGGGTCCAGCCCCGCTCGGCCAGTGCCGCGCGGATCGGGTCGGTTTCTGGGGCGTCCACCAGAAGGGTGTCGCCGTTGGCGTCGTCATGCAGGAGAAAGGCGTAATTGTCCTGCCGACAGGGGACGGTAACGAGTTCCAGGGGCATGGCTTTTTCTCCGCGCGTTGATAAGATCGGGCCAAGTGTGACCGACGCGGGCGGGCCCTGCAATGCATCTGGACGTGCATGACATCCGGGAATTCTACTATCGCAGCGCTCTGGGCCGCGCCGCCCAGGGCGTTATCCGGGGCGAGTTGCAACGCCTCTGGCCCGAGGCAAAGGGGCAGAAAGTGGTCGGTTTCGGCTTTGCCGTCCCGCTGTTGCGGCCCTATCTGGGACAGGCGCGCCGGGTCATCGGCCTGATGCCGGGGCCGCAGGGGGTGATGCCCTGGCCGGCCGGGCAGCCCAATATCAGCGTCCTGTGCGAGGATCACCTGTGGCCGCTGGCCACCGGCAGCGTAGACAAACTGGTGTTGCTTCACGGGTTGGAAACCTCGGACCATCCGGCGGCGGTGTTGGCGGAATGCTACCGGGTGCTTGGGCCGGGGGGGCGCGCGGTCTTCATCGTGCCCAATCGCGGCGGGCTCTGGTCGCGATCTGACCGGACGCCCTTCGGATACGGCCGGCCCTATTCGCTCAGCCAGCTGGAAGGCCAGCTGCGCGGGCAGGGTTTCGTGCCGGAGCGGTCCCTTTCGACGCTTTACCAGCCGCCGTCGCAGCGCAAGACCTGGCGGCGCATGGGCAAGGTCATGGAGAGCGTCGGGCGCCATCTGCCGGTCTTCGCCGCCGGTGGCGTGCTGATGGTCGAGGCCAGCAAGCATGTCATCGCGCCCTCGGGGCCGGGGCTGGCGGAACGTGTGCGGCGACCGCTGCGTGTCCTTGAGGGGGCTCCCAAGCCCGCTGGCGTGTCCGGGCGCAGTGCCGGCTAGGGCGGGGATTCGCCACCGCAGTATACAATCGTGTGCTGTCTGCCACCGCAAATGGACCCCAAGATATGGTCCAAAGCGTCGCACCTTCGCCAATCTCCTTGAAAAAGCGCGCGCAGCGGCTTTCGAAAAGCCGCGCAAGAAGGTTGCCCCACCAAAAACCCTCTGCTACATCCCGGCCTGATCTCGCGCCCCGGCGGTCCGCCTGGGCAAGTCTCGCTGCCTTCACATCCCCCGACATCATGACGGGTGGTCCGTGCGGGCCAAAGAAATCGGAAGGGTGGACGTGTCCGAACCAGCTTCGATCTCATCCGGCATCGCCGCGCGCTATGCCACCGCTGTCTTCGACCTGAGCAAGGACGGCAAAGCCAAGGGGCTCAAGTCCCTCGAATCCGACATCGACGCGCTGTCCGCGGCCCTTGAGGGCAGCGCCGACCTGCGCGACCTGATCGCCTCGCCGATCCATTCGCGCGACGACCAGGGCAAGGCCATCACGGCCATCGCCAAGAAGATGTCGCTGTCGCAGACCATGACCAACACGCTGGCCCTGATGGCCGGCAAGCGTCGCCTTTTCGTCGTACCGCAGATGCTGGTCGCCCTGCGCGCCATGCTAGCCGAGGAAAAGGGTGAAGTGACCGCCGACGTTGTCTCGGCCAAGGCGCTGACCAAGACCCAGTCCGAAAAGCTGGCCAAGACGCTGAAAGAGCGTGTCGGCTCGGATGTGAAAATCAATGCGACCGTCGATGAAAGCCTCATCGGCGGTCTTGTCGTCAAGGTGGGCTCGAAAATGATCGATACCTCGATCAAGTCGAAACTCGCCGCACTTCAGAACACCATGAAAGAGGCCCGGTAATGGCGATCCAAGCTGCAGAGATTTCTGCGATCCTAAAGGACCAGATCAAGAATTTCGGCCAAGAGGCCGAAGTGGCCGAGGTTGGCCGCGTGCTTTCGGTGGGTGACGGTATCGCCCGCGTCTACGGCCTGGACAACATCCAGGCCGGTGAAATGGTCGAATTCCCGGGCGGTATCCGCGGCATGGCGCTGAACCTGGAAAGCGACAATGTCGGCGTCGTGATCTTCGGGTCGGACCAGGCCATCAAGGAAGGCGACACTGTCAAGCGCACCAAGGCCATCGTGGACGTTCCGACCGGTGACGAACTGCTGGGCCGCGTCGTCGACGGCCTGGGCAACCCGCTGGACGGCAAGGGCCCGATCAAGACAAAGACCCGCAGCGAGGCAGACGTGAAGGCCCCCGGCATCATCCCGCGCAAATCGGTGCATGAACCGATGGCGACCGGCCTCAAGGCCGTCGACTCGATGATCCCGATCGGCCGTGGCCAGCGCGAGCTGATCATCGGCGACCGCCAGACCGGCAAGACCGCCGTGGCGCTTGACGCGATCCTCAACCAGAAGGCCTATAACGACGCTGCCGGCGACGACGAGAGCAAGAAACTCTACTGCGTGTACGTGGCCGTCGGTCAAAAGCGGTCCACCGTCGCCCAGCTGGTCAAGAAGCTGGAAGAGAACAACGCGCTGGAATATTCCATCGTCGTGGCCGCCACCGCATCCGACCCCGCGCCGATGCAGTTCCTGGCCCCCTATGCCGCCACCGCCATGGCCGAGCATTTCCGCGACAACGGCCGCCACGCGCTGATCATCTACGATGACCTGTCCAAGCAGGCCGTGGCCTATCGCCAGATGTCGTTGCTGCTGCGCCGCCCGCCGGGGCGCGAAGCCTACCCGGGCGACGTGTTCTACCTGCACTCGCGCCTTCTGGAACGGTCGGCCAAGCTGAACGAAGACAACGGTGCCGGGTCGTTGACCGCGCTGCCGATCATCGAAACCCAGGGCGGCGACGTGTCGGCCTTTATCCCGACCAACGTGATCTCGATCACCGACGGCCAGATCTTCCTGGAAACCGAACTGTTCTACCAGGGCGTCCGCCCCGCCGTGAACACCGGCCTGTCGGTGTCGCGCGTCGGCTCCTCGGCCCAGACCAAGGCGATGTCCTCGGTCGCCGGCCCGGTGAAACTGTCGCTGGCCCAGTATCGCGAGATGGCGGCTTTCGCCCAGTTCGGGTCCGACCTCGACGCCTCGACCCAGCAGTTGCTGAACCGGGGTGCCCGCCTGACCGAGCTTATGAAACAGCCGCAGTATTCGCCGCTGACCAACGCGGAAATCGTCTGCGTCATCTATGCCGGCGTGAACGGCTATCTCGACAAGCTGGACGTGTCCGATGTGGGCCGGTTCGAAAAGGACCTGCTGCACTTCCTGCGCAACAAGCGCAAGGACATCCTGGATTTCATCACCAACGAGGACCAGAAGATCAAGGGCGAGGCCGAAGAGAAGGTCAAGGCCGCGATCGACGAGTTCGCCAAGGACTTCGCCTGATCTGACTTGAACCTAAAGGGAAAGGACGAAGGCTTATGCCAAGTCTCAAGGACCTGAAAACCAGGATCGAGTCGGTCAAGTCGACCCGCAAGATCACCAAGGCCATGCAGATGGTGGCCGCCGCCAAACTGCGGCGGGCACAGGATGCGGCCGAGGCGTCGCGGCCCTATGCCGAGCGCTTCAACGCGGTGATGGCGGGCCTGGCAGCAAGCGTGGGCGACAGCGACAGCGCCCCAGTGCTGCTGCGCGGCACCGGCAGCGATCAGACGCAGCTTCTGGTGGTCATGACCGCCGAACGCGGGCTGTGCGGCGGTTTCAACGCCAATATCGCAAAACTGGCCCGCAGCCACGCCGAGGACCTGCGCGGCAAGGGCAAGACCGTCAAGATCCTGACCGTCGGCAAGAAGGGTCGGGATGCGCTCAAGCGGGACCTGGGCGACCTCTTCATCGGCCACGTGGACCTGACCGACGTCAAGAATATCAGCTATGAAGACGCTCAGGACATCGCCCGCGATATCCTCGGCCGCTTCGACGAGGGCGAGTTCGACGTGGCGACGATCTTCTACTCGAAATTCGTCAACGTCGTCACGCAGGTGCCGTCCGCGCAACAGGTGATCCCCTTCGAGGTGCCCGAGGGCACCGAAGCCGAAGGCGGCACGCTCTATGACTACGAACCGGGCGAAGAGGAGATCCTCGCCGATCTTCTGCCGCGTGGGGTGGCCACGGCGATCTTCTCGGCGCTGCTGGAAAACGGCGCCTCGGAACAGGGCGCCCGGATGAGTGCGATGGACAACGCGACGCGCAACGCGGGCGAGATGATCGACCAGCTGACGATCGAGTACAACCGCTCGCGCCAGGCCGTCATCACCAACGAGCTGATTGAAATCATTTCGGGCGCCGAGGCGCTCTAAGAGAACCGGAGAAACGACAATGGCAAATGAAAAAGGCAAGATCACCCAGGTGATTGGCGCCGTTGTGGACGTGCAGTTCGGCGATCACCTGCCGGCGATCCTGAACTCGCTGACCACTGACAACAACGGCAAGAAACTGGTTCTCGAGGTCGCCCAGCACCTCGGCGAGAACACCGTGCGCACCATCGCCATGGACGCCACCGAGGGCCTGGTTCGCGGCCAGGAGGTCGCCGACACCGGCGCGCCGATCTCGGTACCGGTCGGCGATGCCACCCTGGGCCGCATCCTGAACGTCATCGGCGAACCGGTCGACGAGGGCGACCCGGTCGACGCCAAGGAAACCCGGCCGATCCACGCCCAGGCCCCCGAATTCCAGGAACAGTCTACCGAGTCCGAGATCCTCGTGACCGGCATCAAGGTCATCGACCTGCTGGCGCCCTATTCCAAGGGCGGCAAGATCGGCCTGTTCGGCGGCGCCGGCGTGGGCAAGACGGTTTTGATCATGGAACTGATCAACAACATCGCCAAGGTGCACTCGGGCTACTCGGTCTTCGCCGGGGTGGGGGAACGGACCCGCGAGGGCAACGATCTCTATCACGAGATGATCGAATCCAACGTCATCAAGCCTGACAACCTATCCGAAAGCCAGGTGGCCCTGGTCTACGGCCAGATGAACGAACCGCCGGGGGCCCGCGCCCGTGTGGCCCTGACCGGCCTGACCCTGGCCGAACAGTTCCGCGACCAGTCCGGCACCGACGTGCTGTTCTTCGTCGACAACATCTTCCGCTTCACGCAGGCCGGGTCCGAGGTGTCCGCGCTTCTGGGCCGTATCCCCTCGGCCGTGGGCTACCAGCCGACGCTGGCCACCGACATGGGCCAGATGCAGGAACGCATCACCTCGACCAAGCAGGGCTCGATCACCTCGATCCAGGCCGTCTACGTTCCCGCGGACGACCTGACCGACCCGGCCCCGGCCACGACCTTTGCACACCTGGACGCGACGACCGTTCTCAACCGTGCGATCTCGGAACTGGGCATCTACCCGGCAGTTGACCCTCTCGACTCCAACTCGCGCCTGATGGACCCGCAGATCGTGGGCGAAGAGCATTACCAAGTGGCCCGCGACGTGCAGGGTATCCTGCAGCGCTACAAGTCGCTTCAGGACATCATCGCCATTCTCGGCATGGATGAACTGAGCGAAGAGGACAAGCTGACCGTGGCCCGTGCCCGCAAGATCCAGCGTTTCCTCTCGCAGCCCTTCGACGTGGCCAAGGTGTTCACCGGGTCCGACGGTGTGCAGGTTTCGCTGGAAAACACCATCGCCTCGTTCAAGGCGGTCGTGGCCGGCGAATACGATCACCTGCCCGAGGGGGCCTTCTACATGGTCGGCGGCATCGACGAAGTGATCGCCAAGGCCGAAAAAATGGCCGCGGACGCGGCGTAAGGAGCAGCCATCATGGCAAACGCGCTTCAATTCGACCTTGTCAGCCCCGAGCGGCGCCTTGCGCAGCTCGAGGCCACCGAGGTCCAGATCCCGGGTGCGGACGGGGACATGACGGCCATGGCCGATCATGCCCCGACCATCACCACCCTGCGTCCTGGCATCTTGACCGTCACCCATTCGGGCGGGTCGGATGACTACGTGGTGTCCGGCGGCTTTGCCGAGATCACGGCCGAGGGCGTGACGGTGCTGGCCGAAAAGGCCCTGCCGCGCGGTGAGATGACCCAAGAGGTCTATGAACGTCTGGTCGAGGAAGCCCAGAGCGCCTACGACAAGACGAAAGAGACCTTCAAGAACGAGCCGGGCCCGGTCGACGATGCGGCCAAGCTTCTGTCCGACATGGTCGCCGTCGGTGGCCATATCGGGCTGAGTCCGAAGCAACCTAACCTGTAAACCGGGTTTCACGGTCCGGAAATCGGGCGCCTTCGGGCGCCCTTTTTCGTGCGGCAGGGGTGGCGAGCCTAGACGATCCTTTGGTCCAGTTCGGACGGGTCCGCAACCTCGACATGCCAGAAGGCCTGCGCCTCGGGTCCGATGCGGGCAAGGACGCGGTCCAGCTCCGCCTGGCGTACTGACCGGCGCAAGGCCCAGGCCGTGGCCGCGATGGCATTGTCCGGTGTCAGGTTGTGATCGGGGCGAAGCGCCTGCGCCTCGGCGGTCAGCTCCACCCGCGAGGCAAACGGCAGGGGGTCGGACGTGATCTCCCATCCGGTCACGAAGATGGCGCGCAGGGTCGAAGGCAGCACCCCGGCAAAAGCGATGCCCTGTTCCGGCGTCAGGCGGCGGCGAAAGACCCGCAGCACCCCGTCAACCGCCGTGTAGGTCATGTTGTCCGAGGCCAGGTCCATCCGGTCGCGCGCATCGACGAGGAAGGCTTTGAACTCCTTCTCGGAGTGGCGGTAGGTCCAGGGCATCGGCATGCCCGCAGCCTATCGCGCACGGCTTGCCAATCAAGACTTGCCTTGTCGCGCGGCCCGGCGGATAGAAAGCCATGCAGAAGACGCCCGCGCTCTATTTCATACTCGCGACCCTGCTGATCGACGCGATCGGGATCGGCCTGGTCTTTCCGATCATGCCCGACCTGATGGTACGCGTGGGCGCGGGCGATACCGGTCAGGGGTCGGTCTGGGGCGGGGTCTTGATGGCGGCCTATGCGGGGGCGCAATTCCTTTTCGCGCCCGCCGTAGGCAGCCTGTCGGATGCGATCGGGCGCAAGCCCGTTCTGCTGGCCGCGCTGGCGCTGCTTGCGGTGGACTACGTGATCATGGCGCTGGCGGGCACCTTCGCCTGGCTGTTGATCGGGCGGCTGATGGCCGGCATGGCCGGGGCCACCTATATCACCGCGACCGCCTATATCGCCGACATCTCCAAGCCCACGGAACGGGCCGCAAATTTCGGGTTGATCGGGGCCGCCTTCGGTATCGGCTTCGTGCTGGGCCCGGCTATCGGCGGGCTGGTCGCGACAATCCACGTCACCGCGCCGTTCTGGCTGGCTGCCGCGCTCTCGGCGGCCAACGTGGCCTTCGGCCTGATGGTCCTACCCGAATCCCTGCCCAAGGACCGCCGCCGCCCATTCGGCCGCCGCGACATCAATCCGTTCGGGGCCATCGGCGAGGCGTTCCGCGTGCCGGGACTGGCCATCCCGCTGGTCTGCATTTTCGTCTTCGAGTTCGCCAACATGGTCTACCCGGCGCTCTGGGCCTTCTGGACCGAAGAGGTCTTCGGCTGGGATGCCTTGTTGTGCGGGCTGACCCTTGCGCTTTACGGGGTGCTGGTGGCGCTGGTCCAGGCGGTGATCATGCCGCGCGCGATCCGGCGATTCGGGGAACACGGCACGCTGATACTGGCGCTGGTCGTGGCCCTTGTGGGGGCCATCGGGTTCGGTTTCACCGGGTCGGTCCTGGGTCTGGTCGTCTTCCTGTCGCTGGCTTCGCTGTCGGACCTTGCCCCGCCGACCCTGACCGCCATGGCGGCCAACCGGGTGGCCGAGGACCGACAGGGGCTGGTGCAGGGCGTGATCGCGTCGCTAGCTTCGATCGCGGCGGTTGTCGCGCCGATCCTCATGACGCTGCTTTTCCAAGTCTTCGTCGCGGCCGAAACCGGCCTTTACCTGCCCGGTGCGCCCTTCCTGTTTTCTGCCCTGCTGATTGCCGCTATCCTGCCCCTGGCCTGGCAGATGGGACGGGCGGAAAATGCCAAGGGGCCGGCATAAACCCGCCAGAATCGGCCATTAGGGGAAGGGGATGAAAAGGTTTCGCAACCATATGATCGGCGTGGAACAGGGCGATTTCGTCCTGTTTTCCGACTTCGAGACCGACGGCGCCATGTGGACCGGCGAGGGCGAGCGCCGCACCCGCGCCCATTTGGATTTTACCGAGAGCTTTCGCCAGCCCCCCGCCGTGCAGGTGGCGCCGTCGATGTGGGATATCTCGAACGAGGCATTCGCGCGGCTGGACCTCAAGGCCGAGGACATCACGAAGGACGGGTTCGTGATCGCCTTTACCACCTGGGGCGACACCAAGATCGCCCGCATCCGCGTCAACTGGATGGCCATCGGCGAACTGAGCTACGCAGATGACTGGGATATCGACTGACCCCCGCCCCGTGGGGCCATCGGATCAATCGTGGGAATACATGCCTTCGTAGATCGGCGTCAGCGTCTCGTGATCGAAGAGCGAGGACACGCTGGTGCCGTTCCAGATGTTCAGGATCGCCTGCGCGAACATCGGGGCGGTCTTCACCACGCGAATATTGGGGCAATCCACCACCGGTTTGGTGGCCTCGATGCTGTCGGTGATGACCAGCGACTTCATGACGGAATTGGTGATGCGGTCCACCGCCGGGCCGGACAGCACGCCATGGGTGATATAGGAATGCACCTCGGTCGCGCCGTGTTCGATCAGCACTTCGGCCGCCTTGCACAGCGTGCCGGCGGTGTCGCAGATGTCATCGACGATGATGCATTTCTTGCCCTTCACGTTGCCGATCACGGTCATCTCGGCCACCTCGCCGGGCTTTTCGCGGCGCTTGTCCACGATCGAAAGCGGGGCGTTCACCCGCTGGGCCAGTTCGCGGGCGCGGGCCACGCCGCCCACATCGGGGCTGACCACCATCAGGTCGTCGGCGCCCTTGAAATGGTGCTGGATATCCAGCGCGAAGATCGGGCTGGCATATAGGTTGTCGACGGGGATATCGAAGAAGCCCTGGATCTGGGCGGCGTGCAGGTCCATCGTCAGGATGCGCTCGACCCCGGCCTCGACCAGCATGTTGGCCACCAGCTTGGCGCTGATGGGTGTGCGGGCCTTGGTGCGGCGGTCCTGGCGGGCATAGCCGAAATAGGGGATCACCGCGGTGATGCGGCTGGCCGAGGACCGGCGCAGCGCGTCGCAGATGATCAGCAATTCCATCAGGTTGTCATTGGCCGGGTTCGAGGTGGGCTGGATCACGAACATGTCTTCGCCGCGCACGTTCTCGAAGACCTCGACGAAGATCTCGCCATCGTTGAACCGTTCGACCCGCGCATCGACCAAGCCGACATTGATGCCCCTGTGCATGGACATCCGACGGGCGACGGATTGGGCAAGCGGCATGTTGGCATTGCCCGAGATGAGCTTCGGCTCGACGATATTCGGCATGTGGCAGGACCCCGAGGTGACAGATTCGTGACGTTGACACCGCTTAGCATGGGTCTAACGTGCCGCAAAACATGTCCGACGAGCCGGAGCGCCAAATGCCGCAGATTGAGTACTACTTCACCACGATTTCACCCTTCACCTACCTGGCAGGCACACGGTTGGAGCGCGTCGCGGAAAAACACGGCGCGACGATCACCTACAAGCCGCTCGATATCATGGGGCTCTTCGCGCGCACCGGGGGCACCCCGCCGGGCGAGCGTCACCCGAACCGGCAGGCCTACCGCTTGCAGGATATCCGGCGGACCGCGGCACGTCTGGAAATGCCCGTCAACCTCAAGCCGATGTTCTTTCCCGCAAACCCGGCGCCGTCCTCTTATGCGATCATCGCCGCGCAAAAGGCCGGGGGCGGTGACCTCGGCGAGCTGGTTCATGCGTTCCTGCGGGCCTGCTGGGCCGAGGAAAAGGACGTGGCCGACGACGGGGTGATCCGCTCCGCGCTGGAACAGACCGGGTTCGATCCGGGCCTGGCCGATAGCGGTTTGCTGATGGGGGCTGAAACCTATGGTGCCAACCTCGAAGAGGCCGTGGCGCGGGGCGTTTTCGGTTCGCCCACCTACGTGGTTGGCGACGAGGTGTTCTGGGGCCAGGACCGGCTGGAGGATCTCGACCTGCACCTGGCCGGCGACCTCTGATGCCCCTGCGCCGCATCGCGGGGCATGACATCTGGGTCAGCGAGATCGGCGACGGCCCACCCCGGCGGCTCATGGTGCATTGTTCGCTGGCCAGCCATGCGACGCTGCTGCCGCTGGCCAGGCGATTGGGGCCGGGGCGGACGACGCTGTTCGATCTGCCGGGCCATGGCCGCAGTGGCCCGTGGAACGGTCAGGGTGACTACCAGGCGCTGGTGGTCGAGATCTGCGAGGCGCTGCTGGATGGTCGGCCGGCCGAAATCATCGGCCATTCCTTCGGCGCGACGGCCGCCCTTCACCTTGCCCTGAAATGCCCCGCCCTGATCGACCGGTTGGTCCTGATCGACCCGGTCTTTTTCGCAGCTGCGCGTGGCACGGCCGAACATGCCCTGCATGCCCGTCGGTTCGCCCCCTTCGTTGCGGCAATGGAGGCGGGCGAGCGGGCCCGCGCCGCCCAGATATTCCTGGCGCTATGGGGCGAGCCGGGTGCCTGGGCCGCGCTGGGCGCGGGGCAACGGCAAGCCATGGTCGACCGGATCGCGCTGATCCCCGCCGCCGATCCCGCCATGAACGGCGATTGCCACGGCCAACTTGCGCCGGGTCGGCTGGAAGGGCTGCGCGCCCCTGTCGTCCTGCTCGAAGGAGTGAAAACCGAACCCGTCGTGCACGCGATCAACGACACCCTGGAACGCCGGCTGCCGGTGGTGCGTCGTGCGCGCATCGCCGGGGCCGGGCACATGGTGCCCGTGACCCACGTCGAGGCGGTGGCCGCGGCGCTCTAGCCCTTCAACGCGGCCAGGAAGGCATCCGCGCCCTCGGCCCCGATGG
The DNA here is from genome assembly GCA_009908505.1 of Alphaproteobacteria bacterium. GTDB lineage: Bacteria > Pseudomonadota > Alphaproteobacteria > Rhodobacterales > Rhodobacteraceae > Salibaculum. Next base: position 48,598 of record JAAAPD010000046.1, read on the forward strand.
ACCAGTCGCAGACCAGCCGCGCGGTCAGCGGCTCGTCCGGGTCGCGGTGATAGGCGTCGCCATCCCAGACGTAATACTGCGCCCCGGCGTCCAGAAGGCGTTTGTGCAGCGCGCGCGGAAAGCGTGCGAATATGATGTTCGCGGCGGGTTCATGCAGGAATTCCACGTTCCCTTGCGCCTTCAGCCCCTCGGCCAGGCGCGCGCAGGTCGCGTTGGCGCGGGCAGCAAGGTCCAGCCACAGATCGCCTTGCAGGTAGGCCTCCATCTGCGCGGACAGGAAGCGGTGCTTGGAAAACAAATGCGCGCCGCGCTTGCGCCGCAGCTCGAATTCCCAGGCCTTGTCCGCGTCGAACAGGATCACCGCCTCGACCCCCATCAGCCCGTTCTTGGTGCCGCCGAAGCTGACCGCGTCGATGCCGGCTTTCCAGGTCATCTCGGCCGGGCTGCAGCCCAGGGAGACCAGTGCATTGGCAAAGCGCGCCCCGTCGAGGTGGGTCTTGAGCCCGAAGTCGCGGGCGACGCCGGTCAGGTTGGCAATGTCACCCGGGGAATAGACCGTGCCCTTCTCGGTGGCATTGGTGATCGAGACCGGCCCGCGCTGCGGCCCATGCACGCCGCGGCTTTCCTCGGCCGCGATGGCCGCGCGCAGGGCGTCAGGCGACATCTTGGCGTCTTCGTCCCCTACAAGCGTCAGCTTGGCCCCGCCGGAATAGAATTCCGGGGCGTTGCATTCATCCTCGTTGATATGGGCCATGGCTGTGCAAAAGACCGTGTCCCAGGGGTTCGACAGGGTGGCCAGCGCGATGGAATTGGCCGCCGTTCCGGTCGCGACAAGGTAGATCGCCGCCTCGGGCGCCTCGAACAGATCGCGCAGGTGGGCGCGGACACGGTCCATGCCGGCCTCGGCCCCATAAGCGCTGGTATAGCCGTCATTGGCCGCGGCGATGGCCTCGATCACCGACGGATGAGCCGGCCCGCCATTGTCGGAAGCAAAGAACATCTAAAGCGGCTCCTCTATGATGTGGTCTTCCCACTCGTCCTCGGGGGTTTCGAATTCGCTGACCGTCAGGTCCTGAACGGAAACCCCGGCATCATGCACCGTCTGGCTGTCGCCCGAGATCAGCGGATGCCAGTGGAACAAGTCGCGCCCCTCGTAAACCAGCCGATAGGCGCAGGTCCGGGGCAGCCAATACATGTGTTTGGCGATCGTGCCGGGGGTCAGGCGGATGCAATCGGGCACGAATTGATGGCGAATGTCGTATTGCGTGCAGCGGCAGGTGGCATCGTCCAGCAGGCGGCAGGCGACGCGGGTCAGGGCGACCTCGCCGGTATCGGCATCCTCCAGCTTGTTCAGGCAGCACTTGCCGCAACCGTCGCAGAGCGCTTCCCACTCGGCCTCGGTCATCTTGTGCATCGGTACGCGCGTCCAGAATTCGCGCCGCAACCCGTCACGCTTGATCGGATCAGACATCGGCAAGGACGCCCCGTGCCTTGGCGCAATCGGCATCCATCTGGGCGATCAGCGCGTCGAGCCCGTCGAACTGCTCCTCGGACCGCAGGTAGTCAATCAGCGCCACGCTCAGATGCGCACCGTAAAGGTCGCCGGCGAAATCGAAGAGATAGGTCTCGCAATTGGCGGAATTGACGCCGAAGGTGGGCCGGACCCCGATCGAGGCGGCGCCGTGATAGTGCCCCTTGTGCGGGCCGTTCAGGACCTCGACCAGAACGGCATAGACCCCGAATTTCGGCGGATGCAGCCCGTCGATGGACATGTTCGCGGTGGGATAGCCCAGGTCGCGGCCGCGCTGGTCGCCCTGGATGACCGGCCCGTCGATGCGGTGCCAATGGCCCAGCATCTCGGCGGCGGTGCGGGGCTTTCCCTCGGTCAGGGCCTCGCGGATCGCGGTCGAGGACGCCTCGCCAGAGGCGACGCGCAACATCGGCGCGATCGTCACCTCGAAGCCCATCCGCCGGCCGTAATCGGCAAGCGCGTCAGAGGTTCCGGTGCGGCCCTTGCCGAAGCGGAAATCACGGCCGACGACCACGTGTTTCACGCCCAGGCTGTCGCGCAGGATGTGTTCGGCGAACTCATGGTCGCTCAGCTGAGAAATGGCGGTGGTGAAGGGCAGTTCATAGAGCCGGTCCACACCGATCTTTTGCAGCCGGTGGGCACGGGTTTCGGCGTTCATCAGGCGAAAGGGCGGGGCGTCGGGCTGGAAAACCTCGCGCGGGTGCGGCTCGAAGGTCAGCACGCCCAGTGGCGCGTCGTCTCGGCGGGCCAGGTCGATCACCGCCTGGTGGCCCAGGTGCACCCCGTCGAAATTGCCGATGGCGACCGAGGCGCCTTTGTCCTCGGCGGGCACGAAATCTATGTCACGGGTGATGCGCATGGCGATGGCCTAGCGCGGCGTGGCGGTAGAGGCAAGCGCCCGCCGCGCCTTGGGCGTGGGACGCAGGGATGTCAGTCGAACTTGGCCGACGGGGCCAGCACCTTGGCCTCTCCGATCAGGATCTTCTTGCCGTCCACGAGGCAGCGGGTTTCCATCGTCACCCGGCGCTTGGCCGGTTCGATCTCGGTCACCTCGACCTCGGCGGTCACCCGGTCGCCTGGGCGCACGGGGCCCAGGAATTTCATCGTCTGGCCCAGATAGACCGTGCCATGTCCGGGCAGTTGTTCACCGATCACCGCCGACACCAGGCCGGCGGTCAACATGCCATGGGCGATTCGCCCCTCGAAGATGGTGTCACGGGCATAATCATCATCCAGGTGCACCGGATTCCGGTCGGTCGAGACCTCGGCGAACATCTCGATGTCCTGGTCGGTGATCGTCTTGGACAGGGACCGGACCATGCCGATCTCGATATCCTCGATGCAGATCGTTCCCTTCGGCAGGTTGTCGAGCATTTGGCGTTCCTCGGGCAACAAAAAATCTCCCACTTGGCGTGGTGTGAAATTTTGTTACTTCGCAAGCGCAGAAATATCAAGGGGCAAATTGCCCTAGCGCAGAAACCCCATGGCATAGGTCGGATGCACCATTTCCTTGTCCGCATAGGTCTTGAGGGCCTCAGGGTCGGGGGCATCGGTGGTTCCGGTCTCTTCCGCCGCCAGACCGCCGGTGATGAACAGGCTGTCGATATCCTCTTGCTGGGCGCCTTGGATATCGGTGCGAATCCCATCGCCAATGGCGATGATGCGCGGATCGCTGATCGCCCCGTCCAGCGCCGCATGGCGTCGGCGGGCCAGGTCGTAGATCGGTGGATGGGGCTTGCCGAAATAGAGGCTTTCGCCGCCCATCTCGGTGTAAAGCGCGGCCAGGGCCCCGGCGCACCATTCGCGGGTTTCGCCCCGGTCGACGACGATATCGGGGTTTGCACAAAGCAGCTTCAGCCCCTTCTGCTTGGCGTAAAGGAATTGCGGGCGGTTCACATCCGGGTCGGCATGGGGATCGAAGGGGCCGCAACACACGATCCCCTCGGCCTTGTCCAGTGGCACCTCTTCGATCTCTTCCGGGTCCTCGATGATTTGCAGCGGTTCGAAAAAGGACCGGTCGCGCCCTTCGCCCATGAACCACACCTTGTTGCCGACCGCGCCCCGAAACATGGCGGCGCGGGCGCTGTCGCCGCTGGTGGCGATGCTGTCCCAGGCGTCGGCCGGAATGCCCAGCTTGCCGATCTGTTCCTCGACCGATCCGCGCGGGCGCGGGGCGTTGGTGACAAGAACGACCTTGCCGCCGCGCCCGCGATAGGCCTGCATTGCCGCCACCGCGTCGGGAAAGGCCTGCACGCCGTTATGCATGCAGCCCCACAGGTCGACGAAAGCCACGTCGTAGCGGTCGGAAATATCGGCAAAACTCTGGATGATGTCGGTCATTGGGGTGCTTTCCTGCCAAGGCTCGCGGACAGATAGCGCGTTTTCGCCCCCGGGTGAAAGGGGCAGGGGTGGACTGTGCGCCCGCGCTTCATAAGTATGGCGCGACACAACGCAAAGAGAGGCCCAAAGATGACCGATGCAGACCTGCCCTTCGACCCGCACATGCTGGACAAGCTGGCCGAGGTGGCCGTGCAGGTGGGGCTTGGTCTCGAACCCGGCCAGAACCTTGTGCTGACCGCCCCGGTCGAGGCGCTGCCGCTGGTGCGGCGTATCGCGGCGGCGGCCTATCGTGCGGGCGCGGCCAATGTCACGCCGATCCTGTCGGACGAGGCGGTGACGCTAGCCCGGTTCGAACATGGGGCGGACGTGGCCTTCGACTCGGCGCCGGACTGGCTCTATCGCGGCATGGGCGAGGCTTTTTCGGGCAACGCCGCACGGTTGGCCATTTCCGCGGACAATCCCCTGCTGCTGAAGGACCAGGACCCGGACAAGACATCGCGCGCGGCCAAGGCTAATTCCACCGCCTACAAGCCCGCGCTGGAAAAGATCGCCAATTTCGAAATCAACTGGAACATAGTCAGCTATCCGGGCAAGGCCTGGGCGAAACAGGTCTTCCCCGACCTGCCCGAGGATCAGGCGGTCGCCAAACTGGCCGAGGCGATTTTCGCCGCGTCCCGCGTGGACCGGGACGACCCGGTGGCCGAGTGGCAGGCGCATAACGCCGCGCTGCGCGCGCGCAGCGAATGGCTCAATTCGCAGGCCTTCAGCGCCCTGCATTTCACCGGCGGCGGCACCGATCTGACCGTTGGCCTGGCTCTGGGCCACGAATGGAAGGGCGGGGCCTCGCGGGCCAAGAACGGCATCACCTGCAACCCCAACATTCCCACCGAAGAGGTGTTTACCACCCCGCACAAGGACCGGGTGGATGGGGTCGCCCGCGCGTCGAAACCGCTGGTCTACCAGGGCACGCCCATCAAGGACATCGAGGTGCGCTTTGAAAACGGACGCATCGTCGAGGCGTCCGCCAGCGAGGGCGAGGCGACCTGGAAAAAGCTGATCGACACCGACGAAGGCGCGGCGAGGCTGGGCGAGGTGGCGCTGGTGCCCCATGGCTCGCCCATTTCGCAATCGGGGCTGCTGTTCTTCAACACGCTCTACGATGAAAACGCCGCCTGCCATATCGCGCAGGGCCAGTGCTATTCCGATTGCTTCGTGGACGAGATCGCCAGCGACCCGGACAAGGTCGAGGCAGGGGGCGGCAATGCCAGCCTGATCCATGTTGACTGGATGATCGGCGGGCCGCAGATGGATATCGACGGGATCAAGCCCGACGGCACCCGCGTGCCGGTCTTCCGCAAGGGCGAATGGGCCAGCGCGGTCTGAGCCTGCTTACCAATAGGCCGCATCGTCGATCGCCGGCACGCATTGTGCCGGCCCCTTGAACGGGTCCAGCGGCGCGTCGGTCAAAGATTGGGCCAGCCAGCCTTCGGGCATTTGCAGCGGGCGCGGGGCCGGAACGGTCTCGGTCGTGACGCACTGAAAGCCCACCTTGCCGTAATAGGCCGGGTCGCCATAGGTCACGGCCACGTCCGCGCCCGCGCGCCGCATCTCGGACAGGCCGTATCGCAGCAGCGATTGCCCCACACCCTTGCCTTGTTGATCGGGGGCAACGGCCACCGGGGCCAGCAGGAAGACGCTCCGGCGATCGTTGGGCACATGCAGGCGCGAAAAGATGATCGCGCCGGCCAGGGTTCTGTCATCCCAGGTCGTGAAGACATGCAGCTCGGCATCCGGCGTGTCGGACAGCATGTCACGCGCCAGCTTGCCGATCAGGGCGCCTTCTTCAGCGCCTTCGGACGCGCCGAAGGCCACTTGGAACACCCGGGCGATGGCGTCGGCGTGCGGTTTGAAATCGGACGAATGCTGCATGGCGCCCCCTTTCCGAGGCTTGATTATGTCCGGGCGCGCGGCAATGAAAACCCCCGCCGCGCGGTGCGCGACGGGGGCTGAACCGGCAGGTGTCGCTTACAGTGCCAAGTTCGGGATGATCTGCTTCTTGCGCGACATGACGCCGGGCAGCACAACGGTGTCGCCGTCGACGGTCGCGCCGAAGCTCTTCTCGGCCACGGTCTTGACGGTGTCGTTGGGCACCAGCAGCGTCGCCTCTTCGCGCAGGATATCGACTACGAACAGCAGGACCTCATCGACGCCATCCTCGGCGGCGACATCTTTCATGCTGGCCATCAGGCTGTCCTTGCGGCCTAGCGGGATCTCGGGCGCGGTGGTTTCCAGCACCGAGACGCGGAACTTGGTGCCCGACACTTCGTATTCCTTGGAATCCATGCGGATCAGCTCGGCATCGGAAAAGGCGGACACGTCGGACTTGGCCGCGAACATCTCGGCGGCGTAATCGGTCAGGTTCAGGCCTAGGTCCGAGGCCAGGCTTTCGGCCAGCGCCTTGTCCTGCTCGGTGGTGGTCGGGCTGCGGAATTCCAGCGTGTCGGATAGGATGCAGGACAGCATCAGCCCCTTGACCGGATCTGTCAGCTTGGCGGCATTCGGCCCCATCAGGTCGTGCATGATGGTTGCGGTGCAGGCCAGCGGACGAATGGTGATGTTGATCGGCCCCTTGGTTTCCAGCCCGCCGACCAGCTTGTGATGGTCGATGATCGCCTTCACGTCCGCGCCGTTGATATTGGCCGGCAATTCGGCGGGGTTGTTGGTGTCCACAACCACGCAGGGCTGGTCATCGGCCACGTCCTCGATGATCTCAGGCATCTCATAGCCCCAGCGGTTTAGGACGAAGGCGGCCTCGGTGTTGGGCTGGCCCAGCAGGACGGCTTTGGCATCCTGGCCTTTGACCTCGGAGAGGTGCCAGGCCCAGATCAGGGGCGCGCCGGTGGAGTCGGTATCGGGGGCCTTGTGGCCGAAAACGAGTGTGGTCATTATTGAAAGCCCGTGGTTCAGGTGAATTTGCGGGCCTTATAGGGGGGATGGTTTGGACTGTCACGTGACACAGTGTCAGGTCTGGCATGCGGATGGCACAAGACCGCCCCGCCATGCGTGAGAGCGATCTCTACCCCCCGGTGAAGACCCACCTCGAGGCGCAGGGCTACGAGGTCAAGGGCGAGGTGGGGGCCGCCGACGTGGTGGCGCGGCGCGGCGACGAAGAACCGGTGATCGTCGAGTTGAAAACGGGCTTTTCCCTCGCGCTTTTCCACCAGGCGATTGCCCGGCAGGCCCTGTCCGACATTGTCTATGTCGCGGTGCCCAAACCCAAGCGGGATGCGAAGAAGAACCTGAAGCTGGCACGGATGCTGGGGCTGGGCGTGATCTTCGTGCGGCCGCGGGACGGGTTCATCGAGGTCATGGCCGATCCAGGCCCGTATCGTCCGCGTAAATCGAAGAAGAAAGCGGCCCGACTCCTGCGTGATTTCGACCGGCTGCGCGGCGACCCGAATTCGGGCGGGGCGACGCGTCATGGTCTGGTGACAGGCTATCGGCAAGACGCACTCGCCTGCGCCCGTTTTCTGGCCGTCCATGGTCCGTCGCGCGGTGCCGTGGTGGCCGATTGGACCGAGGTGCCGGGTGCGACGCGCATCATGGCCGACAACCACTACGGCTGGTTCGAGCGGATCGCCCGCGGCGTCTACGGCCTGACGCCGGCGGGCCGGTCAGGGCTGGCCGACTGGGCTGATTGTTGAGAAGCCGGGTTCAGCGAAATTTGCGTTTCGGGTCAATTGGCATGTCGAGTTTTGGAAATGAAGTCCATTCCGATTATCTGGAATTAAAGAAATATCAGCATTACGATAAAAACTGATGCCGAATTAGAATAAAATGAATGGACTGCCAATATGAACTGGCAGCCCTTTCTGTTTGGAATTCAATCGACTTGGATCAGTCTTTGATATCGATTTCGACGCTGTCCACGGCCATCGAGGGATCGGTGAAATTGTCACCCACGAAAAGATAGGCGATCACGTCATTGCGCAGCGGGCGCCCCACCTGGACACGGGTTTCGTTGTTCGCGCCGGCACGAATGGAGGCCACGCCCAGAAGGTCGCCGGTTTCGCCGCGATGGTGATCGTAGACCGCGACATAGCCGTCGCCTGTGGCACTGAATGGGTCGATGACCACGGTGCTGGTCCCATCGTCCTGATCGCCCATGTAGGCGAACATGTTCTGGGCCTGGGCGGCACCGGCAACGGTAAGAGCCAGGATTCCGGCGGTGATAAGCGTTTTCATATCATTTCTCCTTTTTTGCGATTTCGAAATCAACTCGAAATTCGCGCTTCCAAAATCACAATCTCCATGATTGCTGCTTTACTATTAGGGGGAGGACGATTGAAACATCAACTCACGTCAGCATGAGTTTCAAGGAGCGCACGGCGGTGAGAGAATTGACCTTGAAAATGTGATTGCTGAAAACGCGAATGTGTTTTCTACTGAATTCCAGGTGAGGCACGGTCACGTGAAGCGACAGTGATTGGAAGAGCGATTATCGAACGAAGTCAGGACAGACCGACGTGAAACACCAATGAAAGGGGAAAATAATGCCTGCACTTCAAAGACGAGACTTTCTTCGCGGATCGACGGTTCTTGCCGGCGTGTCGGCCCTGCCATCTGTGGGCCGGGCGGACGTGCCGGCGGGGCGCGATCCGTTCGACTACGCGGTCACACGAACCGACGCGGAGTGGCGCGCGCTGCTGGGCGAGGACTATGCGATCCTGCGCGAGGGCCGGACCGAAGAGCCGATGTCGAGCGATATCTGGGCCGAGTCCCGCAAGGGGCGTTACGATTGTCGCGGGTGCGAGCTGACGCAGTATCGGTGGGACACCAAGGTCAACCTGCCCAAGGGCTGGCTGTTCTTCGTGGCCAGCGAGCCCAACGCACAACTGATGTCGCAGGATTCCAGCGCGCCGATGGGGGATGATCCGAACATCATGAACGTCGAGATCGAGGTGCATTGCCGTCGCTGCGGCAGTCACATGGGCCACATCCTTCTGGTGGAGGGCCAGGTCTTGCATTGCATCAACGGGGCGTCGCTCAAGTTCCTGCCCCAAGCCTGACCAAGCCGGCCGCAGAAGGGGCGGCCGGCGCGGCGCGGTCAGTCGTCCAGCCGCGTCACGGTCCACCCGTTATCCTGCAAAAGGGCCAGAACCCCCTTTTCGCCGATCAGGTGGGCGGCACCGAAGGCCACGAAGACACTGTCACGCTCGCGCGCCGCGGCCTCGATCACCGGGATCCAGTCGCGGTTGCGGTCGAACAGCAGGGTCTGTTCCATCTCTTGCATCTGGGCCTCGAAAGCCTCGGCGCTCAGCCCCGGTGCGAAACTGCCGGCGGCGCGGTTGATGTGCCAGCTATAGGCTGGCCGACGGTCGAAATAGCCATCCATCATCGACACGATCAGCGCATCCATCACCGCGGGGTCCATCAGTCCGACGCGCAGGGCCTCAAGCTGGTCTTCGAAGCTGCCTTGGCGCATGAGGTCCAGCACAACGCGCCAATCCTCCAGCGCGCGGATTTCCATACTGCCCTCGACCTCGGACAGGATCAGGTTGTCCAGCCCAGCCTGGCCTCCGGCCATCGCGAAGGCGGCGCAGGGCGGCATGGCCAGCGTCATCGACAGAAACCACGGTTGCATCCGTGCCGCCATGAAGGGCGGCACACCACGCGCCTCGGCGGCGCGGGCCACGGCCTGCCATGTTTCGGGGTCCAGCCGGTCGATCAGGTTGGGGCCTTTTGTGATCGTGAATTGCGCCGGATCACCGGCGATATGGGCCTGAAGCGCCAGCTGATCCTCGGCCGTGGCCTCGACCAGCAGCAAATCCGCGCGGTTCAGCCGCGCGCGCACCTCGTTCAAAACCAGGCCCAGCCGCGGATCGGGCAGGTGGATCGTGCCCAGCAGGGTCAGTTCGGCCCCGTCGCGTTCGGCGTGCCAATACAGGCCTTCGGCGAAGGGGGTCTCGGCGACCATCGACTCGATCCGGGCGATTTCGCGCGCGCCCAGCCGCGATTCGAGCCCGGGGCCGGTGCATTCGGCGGTGGCTGCCCCGGACAGGAGGGTGAAAATCATGACAAGGACTGGACGCAACATCGGGCTTTCCATACATACGCGGTTCCCGGTCAGCTTAGTGCAGCTTGTCATGGCTGGAAACAGGCTGACCATGCAGAATCAGAACCATTCGCGGCGGCGCGCCGGGACCACGCATTTTTGTCTGACCTGGGCGTTGACAGTGCCGCCCGGCTTGCCTACTTCTCCGCCGTTAGCACTCGACAGAGATGAGTGCTGACGGCCCCAACCGGGTCTAACGAGAACAAGTCAAGCTGAGGAGCTACTGAAATGGCTTTCAAACCGCTTCATGACCGGGTGCTGGTGCGCCGCGTGGAAAGTGACGAAAAAACCGCCGGCGGCCTGATCATCCCCGACAGCGCCAAGGAAAAGCCCGCCGAAGGCGTGGTCGTGGCCGTTGGCGCGGGCGCCCGTGACGATGACGGCGACCGGATCAAGATGGACGTGTCCGATGGCGACCGCATCCTGTTCGGCAAGTGGTCCGGCACCGAGATCACCGTCGATGGCGAAGAGCTGCTCATCATGAAGGAAAGCGACATCCTCGGCATCATCGCCTGAGGCTGACCCTTTCCCCCGATAACAACCAAGAAAGACGAGGAACGCGACAATGTCCGCAAAAGACGTCAAATTCGATACCGAAGCCCGCAACGGCATGCTGCGCGGCGTCAACGTGCTGGCCGATGCCGTCAAGGTGACCCTGGGCCCCAAGGGCCGCAACGTGGTCCTGGAAAAGTCCTTCGGCGCCCCGCGCATCACCAAGGACGGTGTCTCGGTCGCCAAGGAAATCGAACTGGAAGACAAGTTCGAGAACATGGGCGCGCAGATGGTCAAGGAAGTGGCCAGCCGCACCAATGACGAGGCCGGCGACGGCACCACCACCGCCTCCGTTCTGGCCCAGGCCATCGTCAAGGAAGGCATGAAGGCGGTCGCCGCCGGCATGAACCCGATGGACCTCAAGCGCGGCATCGACCTGGCCACCTCCAAGGTTGTCGAGTCCATCAAGGCCGCCGCCCGCAAGGTCGAGAACTCCGACGAGGTCGCCCAGGTCGGCACCGTGTCCGCCAACGGTGAAGCCGAGATCGGCCAGATGATCGCCGACGCCATGCAGAAGGTCGGCAATGACGGGGTCATCACCGTCGAGGAAAACAAGGGCACCGAGACCGAGACCGACGTGGTCGAGGGCATGCAGTTCGATCGCGGCTACCTGTCGCCCTACTTCGTGACCAATTCCGACAAGATGGTCGCCGAGCTGGAAGACTGCCTGGTGCTGCTGCACGAGAAGAAGCTGTCCAGCCTGCAGTCGATGGTGCCGCTGCTGGAACAGGTCATCCAGTCGCAGAAGCCGCTGCTGATCATCGCCGAGGATGTCGAGGGCGAAGCCCTGGCCACCCTGGTCGTGAACAAGCTGCGGGGCGGCCTGAAGATCGCCGCCGTCAAGGCGCCCGGCTTCGGCGATCGCCGCAAGGCCATGCTGCAGGACATCGCGATCCTGACCGGCGGCCAGGTCATTTCCGAGGACCTCGGGATGAAGCTGGAAAACGTCACCATGGACATGCTGGGCCAAGCCAAGAAGATCGACATCACCAAGGATGAGACCACGATCATCGAAGGCAACGGCGACAAGTCCGAGATCGAAGCCCGCGTGGCCCAGATCCGCAACCAGATCGAGGAAACCACCAGCGACTACGACCGCGAAAAGCTGCAGGAACGCGTGGCCAAGCTGGCCGGCGGCGTCGCCGTCATCCGCGTCGGCGGCATGACCGAGGTCGAAGTCAAAGAGCGCAAGGACCGTGTCGATGACGCGCTGAACGCGACCCGCGCGGCCGTTCAGGAAGGCATCGTCGTCGGTGGCGGCGTGTCCCTGGTGCAGGGCGCCAAGGCGCTCGAAGGGCTGGACGGCGAGAACATCGACCAGACCCGCGGCATCGACATCGTGCGTAAGGCGCTCGAGACGCCGCTGCGCCAGATCGCCGAGAATGCCGGCGTGGACGGGTCGGTCGTGGCCGGCAAGATCCGCGAATCCAGCGACAAGTCCTTCGGCTACAACGCCCAGACGGACGAATATGGCGACATGTTCAAGTTCGGCGTGATCGATCCGGCCAAGGTTGCACGCACTGCGCTGCAGGATGCCTCTTCGATTGCTGGCCTGCTGATCACCACCGAAGCCATGATCGCCGACAAGCCGTCCAAGGACGGCGGCGGCGGCGCTGGCGGCGGCATGCCCGATATGGGCGGCATGGGCGGCATGATGTAAGTCACGAAACGCACCGCGTTTCGACACGCCGAAACATCCGAAGGGCGCCCCGCCGGGGGCGCCCTTTTCCTTTTGGCATATCGATGAGGTGCCGCCGCCTAGCGCAGGATCGGCTCCAGCGGGTCATAGGCGGGGGCGTCCGGGTCGGCCCAGGCAACCGCGGCCAGGCTGTCGGGTTTGACGCGCAGCCCGTCCAGTTCTGCCCGACTGACCCAGCGGCGCAGGCTGACCACCTCTTCGGGGTCGCGCCAATCGGTGCGCAATTCCCCCGACACCAACGCGCAGCGGAAATAGATATCGACCTGGTGAAAACTGCCCCCGGGGTCGTGGAATTCATTGACCAGGCAGGGCGCGCCCACATCGACCGTCAGCCCGGTTTCCTCGTGAATCTCGCGGGCCAGGTTCTCGGTCAGGCTCTGGTGCGGATCGACACCGCCGCCGGGCGCGCACCACAAATCGCCGCGCCCGGCATAGGCATTGACCAGAAGCAGCTTGTCATTTTGCATGAGGATACCGCGAACGGCGAGGCGGACCGGGCGTGTCATGGCGGCCAGACTGGCAAGAGACTCAAGGTGAGGCAAGCGTGACCTGTTGCGCGACGCGGCGATGCCTATATGAAACGGTATGCGCGCCGTGATTCTGACTGTCCTGGTCCTGTTGGTGCCGCTGCCTGCGCGGGCGGCGGACTGCGTCGTGCTGCTGCACGGGTTGGCCCGGACCGAAACCTCCTTTCTCGCCTTGCAGGAAATCCTCGAGGGTGAGGGCTATATGGTCGTCAATGACGGCTATCCCTCGACCAAGGCCAGCATCGGTGATTTGGTCTCCGCCACCCTGCCGCAACAGGTTGCGCAATGCGGCGACAGGACGGTTCATTTCGTGACCCATTCCATGGGGGGAATCCTGGTGCGGGCCTGGCTGGCCGACCACCGGCCCGGCAACCTGGGCCGCGTGGTCATGCTGGGGCCGCCGAACCGCGGCTCGGAACTGGTGGATGTTTTTGGCGACTTCGAACCGTTTCGCTGGGTCAACGGTCCGGCGGGGCTGGAACTTGCCACCGATGGTGTGCCCGAGGCGCTGCCCCTGCCGCATTTCGAGCTGGGGATCGTCGCGGGCAATCGCACGCTGAACCCGATCTATTCCAACGTGATCGAGGGGGCAGATGACGGGAAGGTCTCGGTCGCGTCCACCCGGATCGACGGGATGGACGACCATATCATTTTGCCCGTCACCCACACGTTCATGATGAACAACCCGCTGGTCATGGCGCAGGTCCAGGCCTTCCTGGAAACCGGCCGTTTCGACCGTGACCTGACGCTGCGGGCGGTTCTGTTCGGGCTGGAGTGATCGACAGGACCGCCTGGGGGCAACGGAAACCGCGGACGTGCTGTCAGCTTGCCGGTCCCGTGATGCGGTTGATATGGCCCATCTTGCGGCCGGGCTTGGCCTCGGTCTTGCCGTAGAGGTGGATCGCCGTGTTGGTGCTTGCCAGTTCGGCCACGCGGGCCACGTCCGCACCGATCAGGTTTTCCATCATCACGTTGGCATGGCGCGACCCATCGCCCAGCGGCCAGCCCGCCACGGCGCGGATATGCTGTTCGAACTGGTCTATGAGGCAGCCATTCTGCGTCCAGTGGCCGGAATTGTGCACACGCGGCGCGATCTCGTTGACCAAGTGCCCCTTGGGCGTAACGAACAACTCGACCCCCATGACCCCGACATAATTCAACGCGTTCAGCACCTTGGCCGCGGTCAGCACCGCGTCGCTGCGCTGGCTGGGCGAAAGGCTGGCCGGCACGTTTGTGCTGTGCAAAATACCGTCGCGGTGGATATTCTCGCCCGGGTCGAAACAGGCGACCGACCCATCCAGCCCCCGGGCGCCGATCACCGAGACCTCTCGGGTGAACTCCACGAAGCCTTCCAGGATCGCGGGGGCACCTTCCATGTCGGCCAGTGCCGCCTCGGCGTCCTCGGGCGCCATGATCCGCGCCTGGCCCTTGCCGTCATAGCCGAAACGCCGGGTCTTGAGAATCGCGGGCGTGCCGATCTCGGCGATTGCCTCGGCCAGGTCGACCTCGTCATCGACGGCGGCAAAGGGGGCGACCCCTAGGCCCTGCTCACTGAGAAAGGCCTTTTCCATCAGCCGGTCCTGCGACACGGCCAGCGCACGGCGGCCCGGACGGATCGGTTTCAGCGGGTCCAGCAGGTCCAGCGCCGTGGTCGGGATGTTCTCGAATTCATAGGTGATCACGTCCACGGCGTCGGCAAAGGCGCGCAAGGCGGTCTCGTCCTCGTAGGCGGCCTTGAAATGGTAGTTGCTGACATGGCTCGCCGGGCAGTCGCCGCCGGGCTCGAAAATGCAGGTCTTGAAGCCCAGGCGCGACCCGGCGACAGACAGCATCCGGCCGAGCTGGCCGCCGCCGAGAATGCCGATGGTCGCGCCGGTTTGCAGAGGATCAGTCATCGCTGGGCTCTTCGGGAATGGACTGGGACAGGGCGGTGCGCCAGGCATCGAGCCGCGTGGCAAGGGCCGGGTCCTGCAGGGCCAGGATGCCCGCGGCCATCAGCCCCGCATTCTTCGCCCCGGCCGGGCCGATCGCCATGGTCGCCACGGGAAAGCCACGCGGCATCTGCAATATGGAATAGAGGCTGTCGACACCGGACAGCGCCTTGGTCTGGACCGGCACGCCGATCACCGGCACCCGGGTCTTCGAGGCCATCATGCCCGGCAGATGGGCCGCCCCCCCGGCGCCCGCGACGATCACCTGCAGGCCGCGATCCACCGCCGTCTTGCCGTACTCCCACAGGCGATCCGGCGTGCGATGGGCCGAGACGATCCGTTTCTCGAACTCGACGCCCAACTCGTCCAGGACATCGGCCGCCTCGCGCATGGTCGGCCAGTCGGACTGGCTGCCCATGATGATGCCGACGCGTGCTTGGGTCATGTTCTGGCCCCTCGTTTCAAGGAAATCGGCACTATAGCCATGTCTGTCGGGGGTTCAATCGGCCGTTTCGCCGGTCAGGCGATGATGTCGGGAAACAGCCGATCCTCGATCTGGGCGATCTTGTCTTTCAGGACGAGTTTCTGCTTTTTCAGGCGCTTGATGGTGAACATGTCGCCCTTGCCATTGTCCTGCAGGGCATGGATCGCCTCGTCCAGATCGCGGTGTTCGCGGCGCAGGACCTCCAGTTCGACGCGCAGGACTTCCCGTTGTTCCATGCGGGCAGAGCTGTTCATGGGCGATTCCGATACCAAGGGTGGCTGTTGACCGTCAGGATACGCGCTGAGCCCCCGTTTTCAAAGCAAAACCCGTTGCCAAAGGCCTTGCACGGGCCGGGTCGTCGCCCCATATTTTCCTCAAGGGCCGCCGCGACCGGGGTCCGCAACACATTATGTCGCTTAACAAAAGGGCATGTGGCATGACGAAAATGGCTTTGGGAACGCATCCGTTCCTTCTGGGGTTCGAACAGCTGGAACGGCTGGTGGAACGCACCGCGAAATCCGGCAATGACGGCTACCCCCCCTATAATATCGAACAGACCTCCGACACCTCGTATCGGATCACCTTGGCCGTGGCCGGGTTTTCCGAGGACGACCTTTCGATCACGCTCGAGGACAACCAGCTGGTGATCCGGGGCAAGCAATCGGATGACGGTGACGGCCGCGTCTTCCTGCATCGCGGCATCGCGGCGCGGCAGTTCCAGCGGTCGTTCGTCCTGGCCGACGGCGTCGATGTGGGCGAGGCAGTTATGGAAAACGGCCTGCTGCATGTCGACCTGACCCGGTCCGTGCCCGAAAGCGTCGTTCAGACGATCAATATCCGGAGGAGTTGAGCCATGAACACCAAGTACGAATTTGACGGCACGGGCGAGCGGATCGTTTATGTCAAGCCGGTCGCCGTCGCCGACCTTCCCGAAGAGGTGCGCGAGCAATCGGGCGGGATGGAGCAGGTCTATGCGGTCCATGACAGCGATGGCCAGCAATTGGCGCTGGTGGCGAACCGGTCGCTGGCCTTCGTGTTGGCGCGCCAGCACAACATGACGCCCGTGACGGTGCATTAGCGCGCTCGACTTTCCACGAACCCGACCCTAGCGCCAGATGCCGAAACGCTCGGCGCAATAGGCCGCGCAGTCCCGGTTGAGGGTTGCGCGGTTTTCGTTTGACTGAAGGGCCGCGTCCTCGTTCCCCGTGGACCGTGCCAGCGCCCGAAGGGCTGGCAGGGCCTGGACCGGCACACCATTGGCCGCGATCAGGGCCGACAGCCAGATATCATCGACCGGTTGGAACCGCGGCGGCGGGGGTGTCAGGGGCGCCAGCATGGCTGGGGTAACGAGAACCCCCGCGAAACCCTGCACGATTGTCCCGCTCGGGCGCCCGATGCGATGCGCCGCGAAGGGCTGGGCCGCGACGGCGGTGCGGGAAGCGGCGGCATGGGCTTGTGCGAACCCGGCTGCCCAGCCGGGGCCGTAGGCCCAGTCATCGTCGCAGAACAGGATCGGGGCATCACCGGGCAGGGTCGCGGCAAGTGGCAGAACCTTGGTGGCCGGTCCCAGGTCGGTTTTGGCCCAGTACAGTTCGACCCCCTGCGGCAGGGTCGGGGGCGTCACCGGGCCTGGGAACCGATCATAGGCGCGCGGCAGGGTCAGAACCACGCGGCCCACGCCCGATTGCGCCAGCAGGCTGTCCAGCGTCGGCCTCAGCCCGGCGAAACGCGGCGGCACGGATGTCAGGGCCACGGTCAGCATGGCGATGAGCCTTCCAGCGGGCGCACCGGGGTGCAAGGGGTTGCCAAGGCGCGCGATTTGCCTTTTCTAGGCGCGCAAGGAAAGGGACCGAAATGGTAAAACGCAAGGGCTTCAAGCTGAACGGGGACGAGGTCGCCCCGGGGGCGCGCAAGACGGTCGAACTGCCGGTCAGCCTTCTTTCGGACCATACGCCGGTCAACCTGTCGGTCCATGTCATCCATGGCCGTCGCAAGGGGCCGACCGTTTTTGTCAGTGCGGCGGTCCACGGCGACGAGGTGATGGGCGTCGAGATCTGCCGCCGGCTGCTGCAATCGTCCCTTCTGGACAAGTTACGCGGGACCTTGATGGTCGTGCCCATCGTCAACACGTTCGGGTTCCAGAACCGGTCGCGCTACCTGCCGGACCGGCGTGACCTGAACCGCAGTTTTCCGGGTTTTGCGCGCGGGTCGCTGGCCTCGCGCCTGGCCGAGATATTCCTCGACAGCGTGGTCAAGCGCTGTGATCTCGGGGTCGACCTGCATTCGGCCGCGGTCCATCGCACCAATCTGCCGCAGGTGCGCATCAACCCCGGAAGCGAACGCATGGTCGCACTGGCCGAATCCTTCGGCGCGCCGGTCGTGCTGTCCTCGCCCCTGCGGGACGGATCGCTGAGGGCCGAGGCGCAGCGCGCCGGGGTCGATGTGCTGCTCTACGAGGCGGGCGAGGGGCTGCGTTTCGACGAGATGGCGGCGCGGGCCGGGGTGGCGGGCATCCTGCGGGTATTGCGGGACATGGAAATGCTTCCGGCCAAGGGCATCGCCAAGGCGCGCCGCAAACCGCTCTTTTCGAGTTCGAGCAGCTGGGTCCGCGCCCCGGCGGGCGGTCTTTTGCGCAGCTATCGCAGCGATGGCGACGTGGTCGAGGAGGGCGACGTGATCGCCGCTGTGTCGGACCCGTTCGGAGAGGTCGAAACCGAGGTGATCGCCCCCAGTTCCGGTGTCGTGATCGGGCGGGCCGTGCTGCCTGTCGTCAACGAGGGCGATGCCCTGTTCCATATCGCCGAGGCGCCCCATGCCCGCGCGGCCGACACGGTCGAGGAGCTGGCCAGCCAACTGGAAAGCTCGCCCCTCTTCGACGAGGACGAAATCATCTAGCCAGAACCGCGAAGCGATCGGGCCCGCGCCGCTGCGCGATTGGCGCAGCCAGGCAAAAGGCCCCCGCCGGATGTCCCGCGAGGGCCTTTTTTCGTCTGCGCCTCAGTTGCCGGCGATCAGTCCCATGCTTTCCAGCTTGAGGATCACCTGGTGCGCGCAGTTGTCGACCTCGACATTCTCGGTCTCGACGCGCAGCTCGGGATTTTCAGGCACGTCGTAAGGGTCCGAGATCCCGGTGAATTCCTTGATCTTGCCCTCGCGCGCCAGCTTGTAGAGCCCCTTGCGGTCGCGACGTTCGCATTCCTCGATCGAGGTGGCCACGTGGACCTCGATGAAGGCGCCGAACTGCTCGATTTCCTCGCGCACATGGCGGCGGGTGGCCGCGTAGGGGGCGATCGGGGCGCAGATGGCGATGCCGCCGTTCTTGGTGATTTCCGAGGCGACGTAGCCGATCCGCTTGATGTTCAGGTCGCGGTGTTCCTTGGAAAAGCCCAGCTCGGAGCTGAGGTTCTTGCGCACGATGTCACCATCCAGAAGCGTGACGGGGCGGCCGCCCATCTCCATCAGCTTGACCATAAGCGCGTTGGCGATGGTCGATTTGCCGGACCCGGAGAAGCCGGTGAAGAACACGGTGAAACCCTGCTTGGAGCGCGGCGGCCTGGTGCGGCGCAGCTCCTTGACCACTTCGGGGAACGAGAACCATTCAGGGATCTCCAGCCCCTCGGCCAGGCGGCGGCGCAGCTCGGTGCCGGAAATGTTCAGGATGGTCACGTCGTCCTTGTCCGCGATCTCGTCGGCGGGTTCGTACTGGGCGCGTTCCTGAACGTAGACCATGTGCTTGAAGTCGACCATTTCGAGGCCGATCTCGTCCTGGTGCTCGCGGAACAGGTCCTGCGCGTCGTAGGGGCCGTAAAAATCCTCGCCCTGGCTGTTCTTGCCGGGGCCGGCGTGGTCGCGGCCGACGATCATGTGGGTGCAGCCGTGGTTGCGGCGGATAATGCCGTGCCAGACCGCCTCGCGCGGGCCAGCCATGCGCATCGCCAGGTTCAGCAGCGACATGGTTGTGGTGGAAGACGGATACTTGTCCAGCACGGCCTCGTAGCAGCGCACGCGGGTGAAATGGTCGACGTCGCCGGGCTTGGTCATGCCCACGACCGGATGGATCAACAAGTTGGCCTGGGCCTCTTTCGCGGCGCGGAAGGTCAGTTCCTGGTGCGCACGGTGCAGCGGGTTGCGCGTCTGGAAGGCCACGACACGGCGCCAGCCCAGCTTGCGGAACAGGGCGCGCAACTCGTTGGGCGTATCGCGACGGCCCCGAAAATCGTAGTGCACCGGTTGTTGGATGCCGGTGACCGGCCCGCCCAGGTAGACCTTGCCGGCGCTGTTGTGCAGGTAGTTGACGGCCGGGTGGGCGCTGTCATCGGCGCCAAAGACCTTTTCGGCCTCGCGCGACTTGTCCGGCGTCCAGCGGTCGGTGACGGTCATGGTGCCCAGGATCACGCCCTCTTGGTCGCGCAGGGCTATGTCCTGGCCCAGCTCGAGGCTGTCGGCGAATTCCGCGCTCACGTCCAGCGTGATGGGCATCGGCCAGAGCGTGCCGTCGGCCAGGCGCATGGTTTCGACGACGCTGTTGTAATCCGCTTCGCTCAGGAACCCCTTGAGCGGGCTGAACCCGCCGTTCATCAGCAGCTCGAGGTCGCAGATCTGGCGCGGGCTGAGATCCCAGCTGGTCAGGTCGGCGGCGTCGACCTTCAGTTTCTGGGCGCTGTCATAGGACACGTAGAGTTCGGGGATCGGGGCTAGGTTGCTTTGCATGGATTTCTCGTAGCTGGATCGGACGGACTGCTCGGGCGCGTCCTAGACCCGGAATATGGCGAAAGTCTAGCGCAACCAGCCCGCCCCGGCGTCAAAAGGACGGGGAAATCGGCAAGTGCGGCGTCATGGACGCGGGTTCGCGGGTGCCCGCCCCGCCAGGAACGCGCGTTCGCCCGCGACGGGGCCCGAAAAAAGGCGGTTCACGGCACCCGGAGCCCGGCCCGTTGTCAGGCGCTTTCGGGTTCGTTGGCGACGGCCGGTTCGGGTTCGCCCGCATCGGCCTGCTCGGCCAGCCAGCGTTCGGCCTCGAGGGCGGCCATGCAGCCCATCCCGGCGCTGGTGACGGCCTGGCGATACTTGTGATCGGTCAGGTCGCCCGCGGCATAGACGCCGGGAACGCTGGTTTCGGTGCTGTCGGGCTTGGTCACGACGTAGCCGCCCATATGGGTTTCCAGCACGTCCTTGACCAGTTCGTTGGCCGGCGCATGGCCGATGGCGACGAAAACCCCCTTCACCGCCAGGTCCCTGACATCGCCGGTCTTGACGTTCTTGACCTTGATCCCCTCGACGCCGAGCGGGTTGTCGGCGCCGTAGACCTCTTCCAGCTGGTGGTCCCACAGGATATCCACCTTGGGATTCTTGAACAGGCGGTCCTGAAGGATCTTTTCCGCGCGCAACTCGTCGCGGCGGTGTATCAGCGTGACCTTCGAGGCGAAGTTTGTCAGGAAAAGCGCCTCTTCGACGGCGGTGTTGCCACCGCCGATCACGGCGATGTCCTGGCCGCGATAGAAGAAGCCGTCACAGGTCGCGCAGGCCGAGACGCCGAACCCCTTGAATTTCTCTTCCGAGGGCAGACCCAGCCATTTCGCCCGCGCCCCGGTGGCCAGGATGATCGCGTCGGCCACGTATTCCGTGCCGCTGTCCGACTGGCAGACGAAGGGGCGCTTGTCGAAGTCGATCGAGGTGATGATGTCGCCGATGATCTCTGTGCCCATGGCCTTGGCATGGGCCTCCATGTTGACCATCAGGTCGGGGCCCTGGATCTCGGTCTCGCCGGGCCAGTTCTCGACATCGGTGGTCGTGGTCAGCTGGCCGCCGGGCTCGATCCCCTGGACGAGGATCGGTTCCAGCATGGCGCGGCTGGCATAGACACCGGCGGTATATCCAGCCGGCCCCGAGCCGACGATCAGGACTTTGGTGCGGCGTTGCTCGGCCATGGCGAATTCCCCTCGAATTTGATGCGGCCTCCGATATAGGCGGCTGTGCGGCCGGGCGAAAGGGGCAGATGGCCGCAAGTCAACATGAGAAACGATCTTGCGCCAAGGCGAAAGATTATTGCGCCCCGGCGGCCTGACGCGTATGGTCTGGCAAATCACCCGCGAAGAGGACCGCATGCCCATGCCCGGCACACGCCTGGACGAGATCGACCGCAAGATCCTGGCCGAGTTGCAGGCCGATGGCCGCATGACCAATGTGGAACTGGCCAAGCGGGTCGGCATATCCGCGCCGCCCTGTCTGCGCCGTGTCCGCACCCTGGAGGAACAGGGATATATTCGGGGCTATCACGCCGATGTGGATGCCCGCGAGCTGGGCTTCGAAGTGCAGGTTTTCGCGATGGTCGGGCTGGTCAGTCAGGCCGAAAAGGACCTGTCCGCCTTCGAGGAGAAATGCGCCGGCTGGCCGCTTGTGCGCGAATGCCACATGCTCAATGGCGAAGTGGATTTCATCCTCAAATGCGTGGCCCCAGACCTGCGGTCGTTCCAGACCTTCCTGACCGAGGAACTGACCGCCGCCGACAACGTGGCCAGCGTCAAGACCTCGCTTGTGATCCGCGGCGCCAAGGACGACCCCGGCGTGCCGTTCGACGTGCTCGAGGCGCGGCTGGCGCAAGAGGCCTGAGGGCGGCTCCGTCAGGCCACGTCGAACAGGTCGATATCCCGCAATGACATGCGCGGATGCATCAGCAGGCCGAAATCGTCCAGCGTCTCCACCTGCGGAAACAGGCTGAGGTAAAGTTCCAGCATATCGCCGCGAAGGCCCAACTGGTGCCGTACGCCAGGGTTGTAGCTGTCCAGTTCCACACCGTTAACAACGATGCGTTCATGGGCGGCAAAGCCCAGTTGAAACACCGGCACCGGGCTGGGCGGAGAGACCTCGAAAATGGCATCACCGTCGATGAAATCGGTGGCCGGCACGAAGGCCGCGCCGTGGCCGGTAATATGTTCGATGGCCGGGGTGCGATGGTAGAGCCGCGCCGACGGACCCAGCAGAAGGTCTGGCATGGGCCGGCCGATTCCCAGCGCATCCCCGGAGAGGCGGGTCAGCTTGCCGGAGCTCTGTGACGACTCGGATTCAGCGGGATGGATGGTGATCGACCCCCGCCAGAGCACGGTCTGGAAGCCGTTGGTCACGGTCTTGACCTTGTCGCCGGGCAGGATGTCCTCGATCGCGACGGTGCCGCGATCGGTGGTCAGAAGACAGCCCCGCGCCATGGCGGTGAAACCGTCTTCGAAAGCCGGAATCGCCGGGGCGATCCGGTTGAACTCGTCAATGTCACCGTTGGAGAGCAGATGGGACACCTCGTAGCGGCGCATGAGAGGCGGTCTGCGCCGAGGTTGTCCCTCTGGTCGAGCGATCCGGTCCGTAGGGCGGGCCAGCGGAGTATTCGGGTCGGCTGCGAGGCCAGCAGCCATTCGCGGGGTCCGTGTCATGCGATCACCTTGCGGTTGGTCACATCATCTGTCGGCCCCCACCGACAACATCTGAGGAACGTTGCTGATGAAAGGGAAAATGGCGTGCGCCGCGCGGTTTCGTCAATCTTTCGATGCAATTGCGCCGGTTCGGTCGCTTTTTCGGTGTCCAATACGCAAAAACGCCCGGCGATTGTTCGCCGGGCGCGAAGAATGCTGCCACAATCGGGCGGTGCGGGCTGGCC
This sequence comes from Alphaproteobacteria bacterium, assembly GCA_009908505.1. Lineage (GTDB taxonomy): Bacteria > Pseudomonadota > Alphaproteobacteria > Rhodobacterales > Rhodobacteraceae > Salibaculum. The sequence continues at coordinate 71,422 of JAAAPD010000046.1, forward strand.
CGCCCTGTCGAATCGCTGCGCCGGATCAGGCCGCGGGCCGGGGGGTGCGCGCGTCGTTGTCGCGCAGGGCGGCAACGGCCCGGCGGCTGGCGATGAAGGCCTCTCGGCGCAGACCGCGTTCCCAGGGCATTCGGGTGGTGCATTTGTCGGCTTCTTCGATGATGCCGTTCATCCAGCGCGTCTTGATCTTCATGGTCCTGTCCTCGTGAAAGCTGGTTTTTGTTTTCTGCTCGGGGACAGGTATGGCGGATCAAAAGGGCATCAGTTTGACCGGGGTGAAAATACTTCACCGGCCCTGCGCGGGAAATGCGGCGTCCGTGTCCGTGTCCCGGGGTATGGCGCCTGAACCTTGCTGTATTGGCTTTATGGTAAATGCGGCGACAATCCTGCGCGATCTGCCGCGATTGTTTCGCGCAACTTTGGGCAGGAAAATGGCGGCCAGCTGCCGTCTTGCTGCCGCATTCACAACCGGATCGCAGAGATCAGGCGGCCGTAATCGGCTTCTTTCGCGTGGGTGCTGCGGCGGTAGCTGTAGAATCGTTTCGGGTCCGCATAGGTGCAATGGCGCGTCCATTCGGCGTCGCCGATGCCGGCCTGCCGCAGCCGGTGCAATCCGAACCCCGGCAGGTCGAAGAGATAGCGGTCGCCCTCGCCGTTGGCGAAAAAGCGGGCATTGCCGGGGTCGCCGGCCAGGAAATCGTCCAGGAATTCCGGCCCGACCTCGTAATTGCGCTGGCTGATGCAGGGGCCGATCACGGCCATGGCGTCGTTGCGATCCGCGCCCAGCGACTCCATCGCGTCAAGCGTGGCCTCCAGCACGCCGTCCAGCGCGCCTTTCCAGCCGGCATGGGCGGCGCCGATCACCCCGGCGGCCCGGTCGGCGAAGAGCACCGGCATGCAGTCGGCGGTCAGAACGCTCAGGGCCAGGCCGGGCTGGTCGGTGACCAGCGCATCCGCCTTCGGCCGGTGTTCCGCCGGGTCGGCCACTGTAACGACATCGGCCGAATGCACCTGGTGAACACCGACCATCGCGTCCGGGTCCAGCGCAAGCGCCGCGGCCACGCGCGCGCGGTTGATCGTCACCGCCTCGTGCTGGTCGGAACTGCCATAACCGCAATTGAGCCCGGCAAAGACACCCGAGGATGCCCCGCCAAGGCGGGTGAAGAACCCGTGCTGCAACGGCGCGAGGCCGGGGGCAGTGATGATGTCGAGCGTCATGCGTCCAATCCCGGTGGCGGCGGACCCTCCTCGGGGAACAGCCCCATCACCTTGAACAGGTGACCCATCTGGTCGGGGTGCGTCAACCGCCGGTGGGCCGCGACATGCGAGTCAAGCGTGGCGGCATCCATGTTGCGGGCCAGCGTCCGGGCCCGCTCGGTGATGCCCAGTCGTTCAAGGAACACGCCCTGCGCGGTCAACCGGGTGGCCCGCGCCGGGGCGGCGGCATCGGCGATGGCCTCGAAATCCACATGGGCGGTCAGATCTGCAAGGCCAGGGGCGGCGAAAGGGTCGACGCGGTTATGCCCCTGCACGGCCTGCAGGGTATCGCCCATGGAGCGCCAGTCGCCGTAATCGACGATCAGCGCCGCGCCGCCATGAAGCGCGATACGCTGGCCGATCTGCGCCACAAGGCCCGGCAGGGACGGGCAGGTTTCCACGATGTCGCCCGGTTGCGTGTCCGCAATCCGATGATCGAGCGCGGCCAGCGGCGCGGGCTCGGACAGGCCCGGGGTCAGTTCGCCGTCCTGCGCGCCCACCATGACCTCTCGCCAGCCTTGCGCGTCGCGCTGGAACTGGCGGATCGGCAGGGCGTCGAAGAATTCGTTGGCGACAAGAAAAAGCGGGGCCTCGGGCAGCGCGTCGAGGCTGTCGACATGGCGCGCGTCGGGCAGGCGCTCGGATTGCATTGCGCGCAGGGTCGCGGAGGCCTCGACAAGGTGCAGTTGCGCGGCCGCCTGGAAGCCCGGCACGCCTTGCGTGGCCCGAAGCGCATCGGCCATCAGCGTGCCACGGCCCGGACCCAGCTCGGCCAGGATAAACCGGTCCGGCGCGCCCTGGTCCAGCCAGGCCTGGGCGAGGGCCAGGCCGACCACCTCGCCGAACATCTGGCTTATCTCGGGGGCGGTGATGAAATCGCCCGCGCGGCCCAGCGGGTCGCGGGTGCTGTAATAACCATGCTCGGGATGCAGCAGGCAATCGGCCATGTAGTCGGATAGGGGCATCGGCCCCGTGGCCGCGATGCGGCGAAGCATCAGATCCCCCAGCGGGGTCACGTGGCGGCCCGGCGGCGGCGATTGGCCCAGACCATCACCGCCGCGCCCACCACGATCATGGGCAGTGACAGCGCCTGGCCCATGGTCAGGCCGACCCCGTCGACATGAAAAGCCAGTCCGACCGGGTTGCCCGGCGTCACGAACTGGGCATCGGGCTGGCGCACGAATTCCACCAGGAAGCGCGCCATGCCGTAGCCGGCGAAGAACAGACCGGCCAGCGACCAGCGCCGTTTCAGCCAGCCGCGCCCGAAGGCCAGCCAGACCAGCAGCAGGCCCAGCAGCAGTCCTTCGAGCCCGGCCTCGTAAAGCTGGCTGGGATGGCGCGCGCACAGCCCTTCGACCCCGGGGCAATCCTGTGCCGCCGCGCCGGGAAAGATCACGCCCCATGGCAGGTCGGTGGGCCGGCCCCAAAGCTCTGCATTGATGAAATTGGCGATGCGCACGAGGAAGATGGCGGGTGTCGCGGCCAGGGCCACCAGGTTGGCGATGTCGCCCAGCCGCAGGTCATGCTTGCGTGCCACCAGCCAGACCGCGACGACGACGCCCAGAAAGCCGCCGTGAAAGGCCATGCCGCCCTGCCAGAGCATGGCGATCTCAAGCGGGTTCTGCAGGTAGTAGCCGGGCCTGTAGAACAGCACGTAGCCCAGCCGCCCACCAAGAATGACACCAAGGATGATCGCGGTCAGCAGGTCCTCGACCTGGGATTTGGTGATGGGCGACGTATTATCGGCCCACAGGCGCGGGCGGTTCACCGCCGCGACCGCCAGCCGCCAGCCCAGCAGGATGCCCACGATATAGGCCATCGCATACCAGCGCAGCGCGAAGGCGGTGCCAAACAGCTCGATCGTGAAGATCTCGGGGCGGATATCGGGAAAGGGAATGGCGGCGATCATGGGCGTTGCTTGCGGTGCCGGGCAGGTGAAGTCAAGCGGGTGGCGGGGTTGCGGTCGCGGGGGCTGCGTCCCATATAAAGGCCAGATGTGACCGGAGGCTGACATGCAGACCCGCAACAAGGTGCTGGACGACTTTTCTCAACTGATGACCAACGCTATGGGCGTGGCCCAAGGCGCCAAGGACGAGGCGCAGACGGCAATGAACTCGATGGTCGACCGCTGGCTGGCCGAGCGCGATTTCGTCACCCGCGAGGAATTCGAAGCGGTGCGCACCATGGCCCAGAAGGCCCGCGAAGAGAACGAGGCCCTCAAGGCCCGGATCGAGGCGCTGGAAGCCGAGACCCCCAAGAAATCCAAGTAACCGGAAAGGTTGGGCGGGGCGCGGATATGCGCCGGCGCCCGTGCCGGTTCAGAACTCTGACAGGTAGGCGACGAGAATATCCAGCGCCGCCTGCAGATCCCCCTTGTCGATCATTTCCGTGACCGTGTGAATATAGCGCGTGCCGACGACGACGCCGACCGCGCGCGCCCCGGCGGCGGCCTGCTGTGCCGCCGCGCCATCCTGCCCGCCTGCGGCCAGCATGGTCCGCTGGTAGGGGATTTTCTTCTTGATCGCGAGCGCCTCGATGTCCTTGACCAGCCCCTTGTCGGCGATGAAGGAACTGTCGCGTACATGCAGTCCGAACCCATTGCCTTGCTGGGTCGTGGCGTCCTTGTCGGGCACGCCCGGCGTGTCACAGGCCAGAGTGGTGTCGATCCCCAGGCCGATATCGGGGCGGATCGCGTATGACGCGGTGCGCGCACCGCGCAACCCCACTTCCTCCTGGCATGTGAAGGCGACGTGAATTTCGGCGCCCTTGCCCTTCTTGCCAAGCTTGCGCATGGCCTCGATCCCCAGCCAGCAGGCGATGCGGTTGTCCAGCGCCTTGGAAACCACCTTGTCGCCCATTTCTTCAAAGGGCTCGTCCATCACCACCATGTCACCGACCTTGACCAGGTCCCGGGCCCTCTTGCCCATGCCCAGGTCGACGAAGAACTCGCCCAGTTCCGGCACCTTCTTGCGATCCTCCGCCGAGGAAATGTGTATCGGCTTGCCGCCGGGGTTCATCACGCCCTTGAAGTCGCCCTCATCGGTGCAAACCAGCACCCGGCGTGAAAACAGGTTGCGCGGATCGAACCCGCCCACGGGTTGCAGGTACAGCTCGCCCTTGTCGCCGACATGACTTACCAGAAAGCCGATTTCGTCCATGTGGCACAGGAGCATGACGCGGGGGGCATCCTTGGTCCTGGAATCGCGACGGCACAGCAGCGATCCCATGGGGTCGGTCGTGATATCGTCGAAAAGCCCCTTGGTTTCATCCAGGATCAGGGCGCGGACGCGGTCTTCGTGGCCGGGAACGCCCGGCGTTTCGCACAGGCGGCGCAAGAGATCGATATTCATCGGTTCGCTTTCTTGGATCGGTGGATGGGCGCAGCTTGTCGAAGCGGCCCGCCAGGTGCAACCCGCCCTGCCTGTCCGGGTTGGTCGCGAACGCCATATTCCCTGCTTTTTGCGGTTATCCCCAAGAAAGTGCTTTACAGATCGCCCTTGATGCGCCCACCATATTTAGTAAGGGGTGTGGCGAAGAACCGCTGTCCCTAGAGCAGGCAGCTAGCAATAGGGGGCTCTGCCAGGCCCCGCCGCTAGCAGTACAGGAGGCCCTATGGCACTGACTGAGCATTTCCACGACGCCGAGGATATTCACCCGATCGACCTGGTCGAACACATCGCCGAGCATCACGACTGGGAATTCGACCGGATCGCCGATGACCAGATCGCCATGGCGGTCGAGGGGCAGTGGCGGACCTATTCGATCACGCTTGCCTGGTCGGCCTATGACCAGACTCTCCGCCTGATCTGCACCTTCGAGATGGAGCCGCCCGAGGACCGGGTGCCGGCGCTCTACGAGGCGCTCAACCGGGTCAACGACATGTGCTGGGCGGGCGCCTTCACCTACTGGGCCGAGCAGACCCTGATGGTCTATCGCTACGGCCTTGTCCTGGCGGGCGACCAGATCGCCAGCCCCGAGCAGATTGACACGATGATTTCCGCCGCTGTGCTGAGCGCCGAGCGCTATTACCCGGCCTTCCAGCTGGTCACCTGGGCCGAGCGCTCGCCCGCCGATGCGTTGCAGGTCGCTATCGCCGAGGCCTACGGCACCGCCTGAGGGCCGACGGGCCGGGCGCAAAGGCCCGGCCTTGAACCCCCGCGCGGCTGTCCCTAACACTCGGGGGCAGACAGGGGGTATCATTCATGGACATGACAGAAATCGAACGCCGGGGCATGGTCCTGCTTGGCTGCGGCAAGATGGGGTCGGCGATGCTGGCTGGCTGGCTGGCAGGCGGATTGCCGACCGGTTCGGTCTGGGTGATCGACCCCAACCCGTCGGACTGGCTGCGGGCGCAGGGGGTGCATCTGAATGCCGACCTGCCGCCCGACCCGGCCGTCGCCCTGGTGGCGGTCAAGCCGCAGATGATGGGCGAGGCGCTGCCGGCCATGCAGGCGCTGGGCAATGGCACGACCGTGGTGCTTTCGGTGGCCGCCGGCACGCCGATTTCCGCCTTCGAGGACGCTTTGGGCGACCGCACGCCGGTGATCCGGGCCATGCCGAACACGCCGGCGGCGGTGGGGCGCGGCATCACGGCGATCGTCGGAAATGCCCATGCCAGCGCGGCCCACATGGACCTGGCCGAGGCGCTACTGACGGCGGTGGGCCAGGTGGTCCGGCTGGAGCACGAGGACCAGATGCACGCCGTCACCGCGGTCAGCGGGTCCGGCCCGGCCTATGTCTTTCACTTGATCGAGACCTTGGCCGCGGCAGGCGAGGCCGAGGGGTTGCCCACGGAGCTGGCCCTGCGGCTGGCCAAGGCCACGGTGGGCGGCGCGGGGCAATTGGCCGAGGATGCCGAGGAAGACCCGGGCCAGTTGCGCATCAACGTCACCTCGCCCAACGGGACGACCCAGGCCGCGCTTGGGGTCCTGATGGACGATGCGGCAGGGTTCCCGCCGCTTTTGCGGCGCGCGGTCAAGGCGGCCGCCGATCGCAGCAAGGAGCTGGCCAATGGGGGATGAAATCACCATCGACGATTTCCTGAAGGTGGACATCCGGGTCGGACGCGTCACCCGGGCCGAGCCGTTTCCCGAGGCGCGCAAGCCCGCGATCAAGCTCTGGGTTGATTTCGGGCCAGAGATCGGCGAGCGCAAGACCAGCGCCCAGATCACCGACCACTACCTGCTAGGGGACCTGCCCGGCAAACAGGTGATCGCCGTGGTCAATTTCCCGCCCCGGCAGATCGGCAAGTTCATGTCCGAGGTGCTTGTGCTTGGCCTGCATGATGCAGGGGGCGGCGTGGTCCTGCTGTCGCCCGACAAGGATGTCCCGGACGGAGCGCGGATGTGCTGAAACTATTGATCACCCGCCCGATCGCGGCGCCGGTGCTGGACCAGGCCCGGGCCCGGTTCGACGTGACCCTGGGCGAAGCCGCGTTGTCCGAGGATGACGCGGCACTGGCCTTGGCCGCCTATGACGCGATCCTGCCGACGCTGGGCGACGCGTTCACCGCTGGCGCGTTCGAAAAGGCCGGAGCGCCCCGCGCGAAGATCCTGGGCAATTTCGGCGTGGGCTACAACCATATCGACGTGGCCGCCGCCACCGCCGCGGGCGTCGTTGTGACGAACACGCCCGATGTGTTGACCGATGCCACGGCGGATATCGGCCTGACGCTGCTGCTGGCCACCGCGCGCCGCGCGGGCCAGGGCGAGAGAATCGTGCGGGCCGGTCAATGGGGCGGGTTCGGCCCGAAATCCATGCTGGGCACCCATGTGACTGGCAAGGTTCTGGGGATCGTGGGCATGGGCCGGATCGGCCAGGCCGTGGCCCGGCGCGGGCATTACGGCTTCGACATGCCGGTGCTGTACTACAACCGCTCGCGCAAGGATGTGGACCTGCCGGCCCGGCAGGTGAACGATCTGCACGAGCTGATGGCGCAGGCGGATTTCGTCGTCGTGACGGTGCCTGGCGGGGCCGAGACGGCGAAACTGATCGACGCGCCGGCGCTGGCGGCGATGAAACCGGGCGGCATCTTCGTCAATATCTCGCGCGGCGAGGTGGTGGACGAGGCGGCGCTGATCGAGGCCCTGGAACGGGGCGCCATCGCCGGGGCGGGCCTGGATGTCTACGCGGCCGAACCGCATGTGCCCGAACGTCTGAGGGCGCTGGAAAACTGCGTGCTGCTGCCGCATCTGGGCTCGGCCACGGCGGAAACGCGACAGGCCATGGGGCAGATGGCGCTGGACAACATCATCGCCTGGACCGAGGGCCGCGCGCCGCCGCAACGGGTGAATTGAATCGGCTGGCCTGCCATGGGCGACGCGGCCAGGGACGACACGATCACACCAGCGGGGCGTCGTCGCCCTCGACGGCGTCGCGCCAGTGGCGGCGACACAGGCTAACATAGGATTCGTTGCCGCCGATCTGGACCTGCTCGCCCCCGGTCAGCACGCGGCCGTCGCCATCCATGCGCACCACCATCGTGGCTTTCTTGCCGCAATGGCAGATCGTGCGCACCTCGCGCATCTCGTCGGCCAGGGCCAGCAGGGCGGCCGACCCGGGAAAGAGCTCGCCCATGAAATCGACCCGCAGCCCGTAGCACATGACCGGCACGTTCAGATCGTCGACCACCCGGGCCAACTGCCAGACCTGGGCCTTGGACAGGAACTGCGCCTCGTCGATGAAGACACAGGCACACGGGCCCTGGTCCAGACGGGCCTGGATCAGTCGCAACAGGTCGTCCTTGGGGGTGAAGGTGTCGGCAGGCCTGCCGATACCGATACGGCTGGCGATGCGACCCTCGCCGGCGCGGGAGTCGACCCGGGCGGTCAGCAGGTAGGTCTGCATGCCGCGTTCGACATAGTTGTGGCTGGCCTGAAGCAGGACGGTCGATTTGCCCGCGTTCATCGTCGAGTAGTTGAAATAGAGCTTGGCCATGGCCCCGGGGCCCCGTTTGGACAGGAAGTGGCCCTGACCTGTGCCATAACCATGCATCTGTGCAAGGGTTAATGGGCCGATTGGGGTGGCCATCGGCCCAAAACCCGGGCCGATGGCCGGTTCTTGAGTGGTTCCGATGCCCGGGCACCGGAGGAAACAGCGGGTCAGGAGCCCGGTGCGTGACCTTTCGGCCACGCCAGGATGGGGTCCAGGGCCCCTGACCCTACGGCGTTGGGGACGCCGTCACTCTTACCCTTCCCAACGCTGGGATGCCCCTATATTGCTGGCAATCGAATGGGGTATGTATGGGAAAACCCCGGGGCTGTTCCCCCGGGGAAACTTGAGGGTTAATCAGCATGGACAGTGTCGGAAGCTATCTGAAGAAACACACCGAGGCCCTGGTCAAGGATGTCGGGATCGAACCGGCCTGCGAATTGACGGGCAAGTCCAAGGCCACGCTCGGGCGCTACTATTCGGATGCTGACGAACACGGCGATCGCTTCATCCCGGTGGATGCGGTCGCGCGGCTGGAGGCGGCGGCCTCCTACCCGCATGTGACCGCGGCGCTGGCGGAACTGGGTGGCGGATCGCTGAGCTATGATTCCTCGCAGAAGAATGCCGAGGGCGGGATCAATTCGGACGTCATCGCCCTGTCGCAACGGTTCGCCGTGCTGATGGCGGAATACCAGCAATCCATCGAGGACGGCATCATCTCGATCAACGAGGCCAAGCGGCTGTTGCGCGAGACCGTGGCGCTTCAACGGGTCCTGATCGACATGAAGCTGCATCTTGAGGACGAAAGTGGCTGAGACCGGCGATATGCCCAATATCGTGCCCGGCGCTCTGGGTGCGCTCGATTACGCCGCGTTGACGGCGCCCGGCGATCCGGGCCATCCGCCGCGCATCCTGCTTCTTTACGGGTCGCTGCGCGAACAGAGCTATTCGCGCATGGTCGCCGAGGAAGGTTCGCGCGTGCTGCGCGCGCTGGGCTGCGAGACCCGGTTCTTCGACCCCCATGGGCTTCCGCAGGTGGACGATCACGGCGTGGACGAGCGCCATGAGAAGGTGGCGGAGCTGCGCGACCTGGCGCTGTGGTCCGAGGGCATGGTCTGGTCCAGCCCGGAACGTCACGGCGCCATGTCCGGGCTGATGAAGACGCAGGTCGACTGGCTGCCGCTGGCCCCGATCGGGGGCATCCGCCCCACCCAGGGCAAGACGCTGGCGCTGTGCCAGGTCTCGGGCGGCTCGCAAAGTTTCAACGCCGTCAACCAGATGCGCATCCTGGGCCGCTGGATGCGGATGGTGACGATCCCCAACCAGTCTTCGGTGCCCAAGGCTTGGGGCGAATTCGACAAGGGTCGGATGAAACCGTCGCCACTTTATAACCGTGTGGTGGACGTGATGGAGGAACTGGCCCGCTTCACCCTTATGGTGCGCGGCCGCAAGGAGATGCTGGTCGACCGCTATTCCGAACGCGTCGAAAGCCTGGAGTCCGTTCACACCCGGGTGAATTCCTGACGCTTAGCCCCGTTCGACGATCACCGACCCGACAGAATAGCCGGCCCCGAAGGAACAGATCAGACCGGTATCGCCCTTGGCCATGCCGTCCGAATGCTGGGCGAAGGCGATGATCGATCCCGCCGAGGACGTGTTGGCGTAGTCCTGCAGGATGTTGGGCTGTTCCTGCGGTGTCGGCGTGCGGCCGAGAACCTTCTTGCCGATATAGTCGTTCATGGTCTTGTTGGCCTGGTGCAGCCAGAGCCGCTTGAGGTCGTCCGCGGTGACGCCTTCGTCTTTCATGTGGGCGGCGATGTGGCGGCTGACCAGCGGCAGCACCTCCTTGAAGACCTTGCGGCCCTCCTGCATGAACTGCATGTCGCGGCGGTCTTCCATCTGGTCACGGGTGCGGCGCAGAAAGCCGTCGTTGTTGCGGATGTTGTTGGAGAACTGCGTCGCCGCGCGGGTCGAGCGGATCTTGAAATGCGGGCCGTCAAGCGCCTCGTCGCGCTCGACCAGAACGGCTGTGCAGACGTCACCGAAGATGAAATGGCAATCCCGGTCGCGCCATTCTAGGTGGGCCGAGCAGATTTCCGGGTTCACCACCAGCGCGGACCGGATGGTGCCCGCGCGGATCATGTCGGTGGCGGTCAGGATGCCAAAGGTGGCCGAGGAACAGGCAACGTTCATGTCGAAGGCGAAACCGTCGATTTCCAGCATGTTCTGGATTTCCACGGCGATGGCGGGATAGGCGCGTTCGTGGTTCGAGGCCGCGCACAGCACCGCGTCGACACTGTCCGACGACCGGCCCGCCATAGCCATGGCCTGCAGGCTGGCATCCACCGCCATTTCCGCCATCAGGCTGGGTTCGTCATCGGTTCGGTGCGGCAGTTTCGGAAACATGCGGTCGGGGTCCAGCACGCCCGCCTTGTCCAGCACGTAGCGGCGTTCGATGCCCGAGGCGGCATCGATGAAATCCGAGGACGAGTGCGGCACGGCCTCGGCCTCGCCGGCGGCAATGGCATCGGCGTTGGCCGCGTTTTGCCGGTCGGCATAGGCGTTGAAGGCCGCGACCAGCTCGTCGTTGGAAATGCTGTGCTCGGGGGTGAAAACCCCGGTTCCGGTGATCGCTGCACGGTGCATGTCGGTTCCCCCTTGGCTGCGCTTCAGGATGGGCAAAGGGCCGGGCCAAGGCAAGGGTGACGGGGCGTCGGAGGCCCGGACTTGACCGGGCGGGACCCCTGGCTCCCAATGGAGCGGAAATTGCGAGAGCGTAGGAATGGAAGAACATGAAGGGAATTGGATTGGCCGTCGCCGTTTTGCTGGCGGTGACCGGGGCTGGGCAGGTGGCTGCACAGGCCGATATCGACGGGCTGCGCGTGGATCATGCCAATTCGCGCAACAAGGCGATCACGGTGAATGCACCGGACTACCCCACGCGCAGCGGTCCGACCGCGCTTGCGTTCCAGGTGGCGCCGGGGCAATGCGCGGGCAACCGCACTTACGACGATTGCGCCAATGGGCGGGAACGCGCCGAAATCGTCGACCGCAACCGCATCTCGACGGGGCGGGAATACTGGTATGCCGCGTCCTTCCTTATCCCGCCCGGGGTCGAGGCCATCGACCCGGCGGTAACCGGCCTGATGCAATGGCAGGATACAAAGGGCAGCGGCGAAATCACTTTGGGCTTGACCTACTACCGTGACGGGATCGAGCTGGTGCAGGACGATCCGACCACGCAGCAGACAGATGATGGCGACCCGCCACGCCCGATGGTGATGCAATATGTCATTCCCCGGTCGCAGATCCATGGTCGCTGGCATGATCTGCGGGTTCAGGCGGTCTGGTCCGCCCGGTCGGACGGCCGCATCCGGGTCTGGATCAATGATCGGCTGGTGCACAGCCATGACGGCCCGAACCTGAACCGCGACGTCGCGCCCAGTTTCAAGTTCGGGCTTTATCGCTCCGGCCGTGGCCGGCTCAATGGCGACGCGCCACGCCAGGTCATCTTCTACGATGACGTGCGCGCGGGCGACAGCCAGGCGGCCGTTACGGTCCAGTAGGGTCCCTTCTCTGGCGCGGTCGGGACCCGGCGATCACCCCTGCAATGCCCGCACGCGCACCTCGTCGCTGACCTTGGCCGTCATGGCCAGGGCGGCGGCGTGGGATCCGGCCAGTGTGGTGTAATAGGGGATCTTGTCGGCCAGCGACACGGCGCGGATCGAGCGGCTGTCCTCGACCGCCGCGGACCCTTCGGTCGAGTTGAAGACCAGCGCGATGTCGCCATCCTTGAGCCGGTCGACCACCGTGCGGCCGCCTTCGTAGACCTTGTTGACGATCTCGGCCTCGAAGCCCTGTTCCCTGAGCCAGGCGGCGGTACCGCGGGTGGCGCAGATCGTCATCCCCAGATCGGTGACCATCTGCGCGGTCTCGCGCAGCACTGCGCCCTTGTCGGTATCCTTGATGGAAAAGAACACCATGCCCGAGGTCGGCAGATCCTGCCCGGCGCCCATCTGCGCCTTGAGGAAGGCGCGCCCGAAATCGCGGGCCCAGCCCATCACTTCGCCGGTCGAGCGCATCTCGGGGCCCAGGATCGTATCGACACCCGGGAAACGGTTGAAGGGCATGACCGCCTCTTTGACGCTGAACCACGGGGTCTGCGGATCGGCGAGCGTGAAGGGGTTGCCCAGCGGCAGCACGTCCATCGGGTCTTCGGCCTCGGGGTAGGGCGGGCGCATGGGGAAATTCGACAGCGGCTCGCCCGCCATCAGCCGCGCGGCGATCGAGGCGATGGCGCTATCGGTGGCCTTCGCGACGAAGGGCACCGTGCGGCTGGCGCGCGGGTTCACCTCGATCAGGTAGACCTCGCCATGCTTGACCGCGAATTGCACGTTCATCAGCCCCTTGACCTGCAGCGCCTTGGCCAGCGCCTCGGCCTGGCGCTTCATCTCGTCCACGATGGCCGGGTCCAGCGAATGCGGCGGCAGGCAGCAGGCACTGTCGCCCGAATGCACGCCGGCCTCTTCGATATGCTGCATGATGCCGGCGATATGCACGTTCTCGCCGTCGCACAGGCAGTCGAGGTCCACCTCGACCGCGCCGGACAGGTAGCCATCCAGCAGCACGGGGCTGTCGCCGGAGACCACCACCGCCTCGGCGATGTAGCGTTCCAGGTGGGCCATGTCGCGCACGATCTCCATCGCGCGCCCCCCCAGAACGTAGGATGGGCGGATCACCAGCGGGAAGCCGATGCCTTCGGCGATTTCCAACGCCTGCCTGTCGGTCGATGCTATGCCGTTCTTGGGCTGTTTCAGGCCAAGCTTGCCGACCAGCGCCTGGAACCGTTCACGATCCTCGGCAAGGTCGATGGCATCCGGCGAGGTGCCCAGGATCGGAATGCCGGCCTTTTCGAGGTCATTGGCCAGTTTCAGAGGGGTCTGACCGCCGAACTGCACGATGACACCGTGCAGGGTGCCGTTTTCCTGCTCGACCCGCAGGATTTCCATCACGTGTTCGAAGGTCAACGGTTCGAAATAGAGCCGGTCGGAGGTGTCGTAGTCGGTGCTGACGGTCTCGGGGTTGCAGTTGACCATGATGGTCTCGTAGCCCTGCTCGGTCAGGGCGAAACAGGCGTGACAGCAGCAATAATCGAACTCGATGCCTTGCCCGATCCGGTTCGGGCCGCCGCCCAGGATGACGACCTTCTTGCGGTCGCTGGCGCGCGCCTCGCATTCGACCTCGCCCATCATCGGGGCCTCGTAGGTGGAATACATGTAGGGCGTCTGGGCCTCGAATTCGGCCGCGCAGGTGTCGATCCGCTTGAAGACGGCGGTGATGCCGGCGGCGTGGCGGACCTTGCGCAGCTCGGTCTCGTCCATGCCGGTCAGCTTGGCCAGGCGGGCATCGGTGAAGCCCATCATCTTGAGCATCCGCAGCCCATCGGCATCGCCCGGCAGCCCGTTCGATTCCACGTCGTGCTCGGCCTCGATGATCTCGCGGATGCGGGCCAGGAACCACGGGTCGAACGCGGTGATGGACTGGATGTCGTCATCCGAGAAGCCCTCGCGCATGGCCTGGGCGATCACGCGCAGGCGGTCGGGGGCCTGCTTGGCCAGTTCCTTGGTGATCGCGGCGCGGCCATTCGCCGGGTCGTCGGCACCGGGAATGTCGATCTCGTCGAAGCCGGACAGGCCCGATTCCATCGAGGCCAGCGCCTTTTGAAGCGATTCATGGATCGTCCGGCCGATCGACATGGCCTCGCCCACGGATTTCATGGCCGTGGTCAGGTGGGGCTCGGATCCCGGAAACTTCTCGAAGGCGAATTTCGGGATCTTGGTGACGACGTAGTCGATGGTCGGCTCGAAGCTGGCGGGTGTGACCTTGGTGATGTCGTTGTCCAGCTCGTCCAGCGTGTAGCCCACCGCCAGTTTCGCGGCGATCTTGGCGATCGGGAACCCGGTGGCCTTGGACGCCAGCGCCGAGGACCGCGAAACGCGCGGGTTCATCTCGATCACGACCATGCGGCCGTCCTCGGGGTTCACGGCCCATTGCACGTTGGAGCCACCGGTTTCCACGCCGATCTCGCGCAGCACGTTGATCGAATGCGTGCGCATCAGTTGGTATTCCTTGTCGGTCAGCGTCAGCGCCGGGGCCACGGTGATGGAATCGCCGGTATGCACGCCCATCGGGTCCACGTTCTCGATGGAACAGACGATGATGGCGTTGTCGGCGCGGTCGCGCACGACCTCCATCTCGAACTCTTTCCAGCCCAGCAGGCTTTCATCCACCAGGATCTGGCCCACGGGCGAGGCATCCATGCCGGTGCGGCAGTAATGGATATATTCCTCGCGGTTATAGGCCACGCCGCCGCCGGTGCCGCCCAAGGTATAGGCGGGGCGGATGATGGCGGGCAGGCCGATGTCTTCCAACGCCTCCAGCGCGACGGCAACCCCGGCCTCGAGGTCGATATGGCCCTCGTCATCCTTGGGGGCGGTGACGATGGTGGCCTTGGGGTTCTCGATGCCCAGCCGGTCCATCGCCTCGCGGAACAGGTGCCGGTCCTCGGCCATCTCGATGGCCGCGCGCTTGGCGCCGATCATCTCGACGCCGTATTCCTCCAGCACGCCCATGTCGGCCAGCGCCAGCGAGGTGTTCAGACCGGTCTGCCCGCCCATGGTGGGCAGCAGTGCGTCGGGTCGTTCCTTGGCGATGATCTTGGCCACGGTTTCGGGGGTGATGGGTTCGATATAGGTCGCGTCGGCCAAGACCGGATCGGTCATGATCGTGGCCGGGTTGGAATTGACCAGGATGACGCGATAGCCCTCTTCGCGCAGGGCCTTGCAGGCCTGGGCGCCGGAATAGTCGAATTCGCAGGCCTGGCCGATGATGATGGGCCCCGCACCGATGATCATGATCGACTGGATGTCGGTTCTCTTCGGCATGGCGGCAGCCCCTTTGCTTGCAAATGTCGCGATTCAGGCACCCCCGGCGCGCCCAAATTGTCGTGGGTTATAGGGATGGTGTGCGCCGGTGCAAGGACTGTTTGCGGGGGCGGCTCACCCGGTCTGGCCCCTCGGGGCCAACGCAAGGGCGAGGCCGCAGGCGATCATGGTCGCGGTGCCGGCGATCTGGGGGAACAGGTCGGTGATCGGCACGTCGCGGAACAGGGCAAAGGCGGGCACGGTCAGCGGCAGGGCAAGGCAGACCAGCAAACCAAGGCCCAGGTGCAGCCCGCAGCGCACAGGCAGGACCGGCAGGAAGGCCAGCGCCGGCAGGTAATGATAGCCCCAGCTCAGCGGCAGGATCAGCGCCAGCGCAACCAGGAAGACCGGCCAGAACAGAACATCCACTCCCTGACGGCAGCGCCAGGCGCCAAACACCACAAGGGCCAACAGCGCGAGTGTCGACAGCCCGGCCCAAAGCGGCGGTTTTTCCAGCACCCGCCAACCAGTCGCGAAGCCCTGTGTCGTCGCGCTATCGGGGGCGGTCACGAAATCGGCCTCGCCCACCGGTGCAAGCTGGGCGATGACCGGGTCCAATCCATAGGTGAAATGGTTCATCAGCACGGTCTGCCGGATGGCCGCAACATCGTTCAGGAACTGGGCATGCAGCGGCCAGCCGGCCAGCAGCAGCGACAGCCCGCCCAGGGCCCCGCCGACAACGGCGAAGGCGGACAGCGACGACCAGCGCCGTCCGGCCAGCCAAAGAAGGGCCAGCACGGCCGGGTAGAGCTTGATCGCGGCCGCCAGTGCCAACAGGGCTCCGGCGGTCGGTCCGGCCCCGGCGCGGTCACGCTCGATGGCCGCGACGATCAACAGGCTGACCAGGATCTGCGGCTGGTTCTGGGCCAGCGCCACCAACCCCGGTAGGGTGAAGAACATCAGCGCGAGGCCGAACGCCACGAATTGCACTAGGGTCCAGCCCGCCTGGCCGCAGGCGCGCCCGGCCAGCAGCACCATAACGGCCAGGAAAACCGGGTTCAGAAGGCTCGCGGCCACCTGGAACCCGTCGATCCCGGCCCACGGGGTCAGGGCGCTGGCCAGCACCGCCCAGAGCGGCGGATAGACGTAAGGGTAGACCGCCTCCGTGCGGCCCTGCCCGACCAGGTAGGGCCACCACTCGGACGGCGGCAGCATGGTGAACAGCCCCTCGTAGCCGGCATAGACCTGGTCCGTCGCGCCCTGGCCGTAGAAATGCCCGGCCAGCCAGGTGGCCATCAGGTCCGGCGAATGGCCATGGCCGTGGCGCGCGAAGGACAGGGCCGTGAACACCAGGATAAGCGCCAGCAGGGCGGTGCCCGGTCTGATCGTTCTGCCCATCCTTGCCCCGCGATTGCGTGTTTCGCTCCTGATGGGGCGTTTTCTGCCCTGTTCGGCGGTGGGCGGTCAATCTATGTATCCGCCCGAAGGCGCGAAACGGCGAAAGGTGTGTCCCTTGCGGCTGAGATTCGACAGTTTGGTGGAAACCGGCGCGGCGGTGTGGTTCGACGGCGCCTCGGACCTGATCCGCGCCGATACTCCCGGCGAGGTGCCCGGGGCGCTGGAGGCGCTGAACCGGGCGCGCGCATCGGGCAAGTGGTTGGCGGGCTATGCCAGCTACGAGCTGGGCTATGCGCTCGAGGCCAAACTGGCCGACAGGATGCCCGAAGCGCGCCGTCTGCCGCTGCTGTGTTTCGGCGTCTATGACGGGCCGCGCTCGGCAGAAGCGCTGGCGGATGGTCCGGCCCGGATCGGGCCACTGCGCCCGCGCTGGGATGCGGACCGCTATGCTGCGGCCTTTGCCCGGGTGCATGACTGGATCGGGGCCGGGGACATCTACCAGGCCAACCTGACCTTTCCCATCGACACCGAGGTCACCGGCGAGAGCGAGGCGCTTTACGCCGCGCTGAGCGCGCGCCAGAAGGTGGGCCATGGCGTCCTGGTCCTGCAGGACGGCCTGCCCGACATCCTGTCGCGCTCGCCCGAGTTGTTCTTTCGCATCCATGCCGACGGGCGGCTGGAAACCCTGCCCATGAAAGGCACCCTGCCGCGCGGCGAGACCGACCTGCAGGATGCGCTCAACAAGGCGCACCTGTCGGGGGACGTGAAGAACCGGGCCGAGAACCTGATGATCGTGGATCTTCTGCGCAACGATCTCAGCCGTATCGCCGAGATCGGCAGCGTCAGGGTGCCGGAACTGTTCCATGTCCAGACCTATGCGACCCTGCACCAGATGGTCAGCCGGGTGGTGGGGCAATTGCGCGCCGGAACCGGCCTGGGCGACGTGTTCGCGGCGCTTTTTCCGTGCGGCTCGATCACCGGCGCACCCAAGGTCCGCGCGATGGAGATCATCCACGCGCTGGAGGACACGCCGCGCGAAGCCTATTGCGGCACGATCGGCTGGGCCGCGCCGGACGGGCGGGCGGAATTCAACGTGGCCATCCGCACCCTGATGCGCGAAGACGATGCGGCGGTCCTGAACGTGGGCGGCGGCGTGGTCTGGGACAGCACCGCCGAAAGCGAATACGAAGAGGCGCTGTGGAAGGCGCGGTTCGCGGCGCTCTGATCGGTTTGCCAGAATCCCGCCTACTGCGCCGCGTGCGTCCGGGCTTCGGGCGGGGGGTAAAGGTAGTCGCGCGTCACCGGCACGGCGTATTGCGCGTGGCTCAGCTGCATCTGGAACACCCCCTGGCGGGCCTGTTCGAATGTCGCCTCGCAGGCCACGAGGTAGAACCGCCACATCCGGATGAACCTTTCGTCGTTCATCGCCCGCACCTGTGGCAGCGCGGCCTCGAACCGCTGGCGCCAATGGTTCAGCGTGGGGCCGTAATGGCCGCGCAACACCTCGATATCCGTGGCCCAGAGCCCCGAGCGTTCGATGGGCGGCACCAATTCTGACAGTGACGGCACGTAGCCGCCCGGAAAGATGTATTTTTCCAGCCAGTCCGAGGTGGGCCGGGGCGGCGCGACCTGGCCGATCGTGTGGATCAGCGCCACACCGTCCGGGGCCAGCAGGTCATGGACCTTGCTGAAATAGGTGTCGAATTGCGGCAGCCCCACATGTTCCAGCATGCCGACGCTGACGATCCGGTCGAAGCTCTTGTTCAGTTTGCGGTAGTCCATCAGGCGGAACGCGACACGGTCCGACAGGCCCGCCGCCTCGGCCCGCCGGCGCGCGGTGGCCAGCTGGTTTTCCGACAGGGTCACGCCGGTCACGCGCGCGCCATGGTCGCGTGCCAGCGTCAGCGCCAGACCGCCCCAGCCGCAGCCGATATCTAGAACCCTGCACCCCGGCTGCAGCCGCAGCTTGGCCGCGATATGCGCCTTCTTGGCGGCCTGCGCCTCTTCCAATGTCATGTCGGGGCGGGCGAAATAGGCGCAGGAATACTGCATGTCCTCGTCCAGAAACAGCCGATAGAGATCGTCCGACAGGTCGTAGTGATGCGCCACGTTGCGCCGCGCCCGGCGCGGATCGTTGCGTTGCACAAAGCGGTTCAGGCGCTGGCGCAGCCCCTGGACGGCCCGGAACCAGCCGGGCATGCGGCCCCGGCCATGCATGTTGCGGGTGAAAAGGGCGACGAGGTCGTAAAGCCCATCGGGCGCGACCTCGATCTGCCCGTCCATGTAGCCTTCGCCAAAGGCCATGACCGGCCGCAGGCACAGGGCACGGTAGTGGCCGGGATCGACAAGATGCATCCGCGCCGGGGCCACGACGTTGCTCTCGCGCCCAAAGGCGCTGACCGATCCATCGGCCCAGGTGACCGTCAATCGCCCCTCGACCACCAGCCTGGCCAGCAGCCTGTCGAGCGTGCTTTTCCACATGGCACCCCCCTTTGCCCCATGCGCGACAATGAAAAATGCCCCCCGATCATACGCCAAGCCTTGATTCTGGCCAAATCCCCGCCGCGGCGGGCCCGCGATGGGCGGCTGCCCGCCCTTGCCCCCGCCTGTGCCACGGTGTATCGGCCCCGCGATAGATACGCCCATCGCAAGAGGATCCCCCATGCACGCCTATCGCACCCATAGCTGCGCCGGATTGACCAAGGACAATGTCGGCGACACCGTTCGCCTGTCTGGCTGGGTGCATCGCGTGCGCGATCATGGCGGCGTGCTGTTCATCGACCTGCGCGACCATTACGGCGTGACCCAGGTCTTATGCGACCCCGACAGCCCGGTCTTCGCCGAGGTCGAGAAGGTCCGCTCGGAATGGTGCATCCGCATCGACGGCACCGTGAAGGCCCGCGACCCCGAGCTTATCAACCCCAAGATCCCCACCGGCGAGATCGAGGTCTTCATCCGCGACATGGACGTTCTGGGCGCGGCCGAGGAATTGCCGCTGATGGTCTTCGGCGACCAGGAATACCCCGAGGAGACCCGCCTTCGCTATCGCTACCTGGACCTGCGCCGCGATGATATGCAGCGCAATATGACGCTGCGCTCGGACGTGGTGGCGGCGATGCGCCGGCGCATGTGGGACCAGGGGTTTCGCGAATATCAGACGCCGATCATCACCGCCTCGTCCCCCGAGGGCGCGCGCGACTTCCTCGTGCCCTCGCGCCTGCATCCGGGCAAGTTCTACGCGCTGCCCCAGGCGCCGCAGCTGTTCAAGCAGCTGATAATGGTTAGCGGCTTCGACAAGTATTTCCAGATCGCGCCCTGTTTCCGCGACGAGGACCCGCGCGCCGACCGCTCGCCCACCGATTTCTACCAGCTCGACATGGAGATGTCCTTCGTCGAACAGCAGGACGTGTTCGACACGATCCAGCCGGTCATCGAAGGGGTGTTCGAGGAGTTCGGCGGCGGCAAGAAGGTGGACAAGCATTGGCCGCAGATTTCTTTCGCCGATGCCGCCAAGTGGTATGGCACCGACAAGCCGGACCTGCGCAACCCGATCAAGATGCAGGATGCTTCCGAGCATTTTCGCGGCAGCGGCTTTGCCATCTTCGCCAAGCTGCTGGAACAGGACGGCACCGAGATCCGCGCGATCCCCGCCCCCGGCGGCGGCAGCCGCAAGTTCTGCGATCGTATGAACAGTTTCGCCCAGAAAGAGGGCCTGCCGGGGATGGGGTATATCTTCTGGCGCGAGGGCGAGAACGGCATGGAAGCCGCCGGTCCCCTGGCCAAGAACATCGGCCCCGAACGGACCGAGGCGATCCGCACCCAGCTGGGGCTGGGCAAGGGCGACGCGGCCTTCTTCCTGGGTGGCAAACCGTCCGGCTTCGAACGCGTCGCGGGCAAGGCGCGCGACGTGATCGGCGAGGAACTGGGCCTCACCGACCACGACCGGTTCGCCTTTGCCTGGATCGTCGATTTCCCGATGTACGAGGCCGACGAGGAAACCGGCGAGGTCGATTTCAGCCACAACCCGTTTTCCATGCCCCAGGGCGGGCTGGATGCGCTGTCGGGTGATCCGCTGTCGGTGCTGGGCTACCAGTATGACCTGGCCTGCAACGGCTACGAACTGGTCTCGGGCGCGATCCGGAACCACCGGCTCGACGTGATGATCAAGGCCTTCGAGAAGGCCGGCTATGATGAGGCCGAGGTGAAGAAGCGCTTTGGCGGGCTGGTCAATGCCTTCCAATACGGCGCCCCGCCCCACGGTGGCTGCGCGGCGGGGATCGACCGGATCGTCATGCTTCTGGCCGAGGAACAGAACATCCGCGAGGTGATCATGTTCCCGATGAACCAGCGCGCCGAAGACCTGATGATGAACGCGCCGAGCGATCCGACCAACGAACAGCTGCGCGAGCTGCACCTGCGGGTGATCCCGCAGGAGCACTGAGCGCCCCACGCAATTCCCCGCCGGCATTGCGAATTCGCGACGGACATCGGCCGCCGATCCGTATAGGATCGGAACAACGGCAACGCGGAGGCTGCGGTGACATTCGATCCCGTCATGGCGGAAATCCGGTTCGGCGTGGGCCTGTCGCCTGACAGGGCCCCGCCCGGATCGGTCGATGACATGTTGACGGCGCTTGCCGGGCCGGACCGGATGGCGCGGGCCTGGCCCATCGCCCGTTTCGCGGCGGCCGAGCCATCCTTCGCCTCGATCCGGGCCGCCGCGCTGGCCGTGCGCGACGCGCCCGATGCCGAGGCCGAGGCGCGGGCCATGGCCCATCGCGACCAGTTGCGCGAGAACGGGCGCGAGATGTATGCCGCCAACCTTGCCACCGAGGTCGCCCGAACGGTGGATACCACCGACGGGATGCGCGAACGGCTCACCCGGTTCTGGGCCGATCATTTCACCGTGCGCGCGGTCAGTGGCGCGGTGCGCCACCTGGTGTCCCCCTATATCGAAGAGGCGATCCGCCCGCACGTGACTGGCCGTTTCGCCGACATGCTGCGCGCGGTGATCGTCAGCCCGATGATGCTGCTCTATCTCGACCAGCACCTGTCGCTGGGCCCCAACAGCGAGGCCGCGCGCAAACAGGGGCGCGGGCTGAACGAGAACCTGGCACGCGAATTGCTGGAACTGCACACGCTGGGCGTGGGCGGGGCCTATACCCAGACCGATGTGCGCGAACTGGCCGAATTGCTGACCGGGCTGGGCTGGTCGGCGCGGCGGGGATTCCGGTTTCGCCCCAACAGCGCCGAACCGGGGGCCGAAACGGTGCTGGGCGTCGATTATGGCGGCGGGGCGCCGTCGCTGGACGACATCCTGGACGCGATGGAGGGCCTTGCGCTGCATCCTGACACGGCGCGGCACCTGGCGCGCAAGCTGGCCGTGCATTTCATCGCGCCCGATCCCGACCCGATGCTGGTCGAAACCATGGCGGCGCGCTACCTGGCGGCAGACGGCGACCTGTTGGCCATGGTCGAAGGGATGTTGCTGCACCCCGCCGCCTGGTCGCCCCCCGCGCGGAATGTGAAACTGCCCTTCGACTACATCGCGTCCGGTTTGCGGGCGCTGGCGGTGCCGCCCGAAGTGGTCGCCGGGGCCAGCCTGCAACAGGTGCGCCATGTCGTGCAGTTCCCCATGC
Source organism: Alphaproteobacteria bacterium (assembly GCA_009908505.1). GTDB lineage: Bacteria > Pseudomonadota > Alphaproteobacteria > Rhodobacterales > Rhodobacteraceae > Salibaculum. The sequence continues at coordinate 93,569 of JAAAPD010000046.1, forward strand.
GCGTGATGGGCCAGACCTGGCAGGCGCCGACCGGGCCCGATGGCTGGCCGGAAGCGGCCGAGGAATGGATTACGCCGCAGGGCATGGCGGGCCGGATTTCCTGGGCGATGCAGGCGCCCGAACGTCTGGTCGATGCGCTGCCCGACCCGCGCGATTTCGTGCATCACGCGCTGGGCCCGGAGCCGCCCGAGCCGGTCGCCTTCGCCGCCCGCGCTGCCGAAACGCGGAGCGACGGGGTCGGGGTGATCCTGGCCTCGGCGGCCTTTCACAGGAGGTGAGGATGCAAAGACGTGATTTCCTTATGCGCAGCCTTGCCCTGGGCTGTTCGGCGGCCGCCGCGCCGCTGGTCACGCCCGTGGCAATGGCCGCGGCGCCCTGGGATACGCGGCTGGTGGTCATCATCCTGCGCGGTGCGATGGACGGGCTGGACGTGATCCGCCCCCATGGCGATGCGGATTTCGCCGCGCTGCGCCCCGGCCTGGGCGGGGCGGGCGACCCGGGGGCGCTGGACCTCGACGGGTTCTTCGGCCTGCATCCGGGTTTCGAGCGGCTGCACCCCCTGTGGCAGGCCGGCGAATTCGGCGCGGTGCAGGCGGTGTCGACACCTTATCGCGACAAGCGCAGTCATTTCGACGGCCAGGATATCCTTGAGGCCGGGCTGCCGGGGTTGCAGGGCGGCGGGCTGCGCGACGGCTGGCTGAATCGCATGCTGCAGCTGCGGTCCGAGCTGGAGCCCGAGATCGCCTACGCGATCGGGCGCGAACGCATGCTGGTCCTGTCGGGCGAGGCGCCCACGGCGCGCTGGTCGCCCGAGGCCGAACTGGAAGTGTCGGCCAATGCGCGGCAATTGCTCAATATCGTGCATCACGACGATCCGTTGTTCCGCGACGCCAGCGCCGATGCGATCGAGATCGCGGAAAGCCTGGCGCTGGATGCCGAAATGGCCGAGCAGACCGGCGAGATGATGGCCGATAGCCCGATGATGGAAGGCGTGTCGCTGAACCGGACCCATGTGAAACTGGCGGAATTCGCGGCGTCGCGGCTGCGCGGGGACACGCGGATCGCCTCATTTTCCATCAATGGCTGGGATACCCATGCCAAGCAGGCCGGCGGGCTGCGCCATCGCGGCGCGGCGTTGTCCGACACGATCCTGACGCTCAAAGCGGGGCTGGGCACGGTCTGGGACAAGACGGCCGTGCTCTGCCTGACCGAGTTCGGGCGCACTGCGGCCGAAAACGGCACAGGCGGTACCGATCACGGGACCGGGGGCGCGATGCTGTTCGCCGGCGGGGCCTTGCGGGGCGGGCAGGTGCTGGGCGACTGGCCGGGCTTGTCCGAGGCCGATCTCTACGCCCGCCGCGATCTCATGCCCACCCGCGATGTGCGGGCGCATGCGGCCTGGGTCATGGCCGGGTTGATGGGCCTGAACCGGGATGAGCTGGAAGGCGCGATCTTCCCGGGGATGGAAATGGGCCCGCCGCCGGGCCTGCTGCGGTAGCGGGCGCGCGGCGACGGGCCGAATGCCTTGTCTTGCGCGGACTTACACGCCGCCGGTGTCGACGTCCTGGATCACCGTGGAGGTGTCGTCGGCCAGGGCCTGGGTCTGGGGGCCGACCGCGGCCATGACCGCGGCCCCGAGCAGGACGAGCCCGGCCGTCAGGACCATCCAATCGATCGTGGTGTTGCCGTCCTCTTCGGACCAGAATTTGGTCAGGAACCGTTCCATGTGACTTGTCCAATACTGTTGTTGCAGTCTGGACATTGGCCCCCAAATCGGGCCCGAATTCGACGCAGAGGCGACGGGCGCGGGGTATTTTTTCAGCAGCGCGCCGCAACATTCGCCGCCTAGAACGCGCTGGCCCGGGCCAGCCGGTCCTGCACCATGGCGGCGATCCGGGCGCGCTGGCCGGCGGTGGACTGCCCGTTGGTAAGCTGGTCCTGCAAGCGTTCGACCGCGTCGCAAAGGGGCGTATCACGCGCACTGCGGGCGACCCCGCCTAGGAACTGCGCCAGGTAGCGCAGGCGGCGGCGGTCGACCGCGCCCGACAGTGCATCGGCGGCGGCCGACAGGTCATCGCGCAGGGCGATCGTGTCCGGTTCGATCCGGTCGTCGGTCAGAACCCGCAGGCCGGCCGGGCGGCGATCCGCCGGCAGGTGTTCGAGGATCAGTGACTGGAACTGGCCGATATTCGCGATCGGTTTTTCCAGGAACCCGTCGGCCCCGGCCTTGAGGGCGGCCGCGTGGCCATCGGGGTCACCGCTCATCCCTAGCAGGACATCGACACGCGGACTGGCCTGGGCCAGGTCGGCGATCAGCCCCGCGCCGGACCCATCGGGCAGGCCCAAGTCCACCAGCACGACCGAGGGGCGGTAGACGCGCAGGTGACGGCGCGCATGGTGCAGCGTGTCGGCCCGCCGGATCCGCGCGCCGGAGCGCAGGCAAAGAAGGCGCAGCGCCTCGGAGGCGAAGCGGCTGTCCTCGACCGCCAGGACGGTCAGGCCCAGAAGCGGGCGCTTGGCCGTCGGCGGCCGGGTCATCATGAAATCGTCAAGGCTGTCCATGCTGCATCCCCCAGGAAGGTTTCGGTGTGGCTGCGACTCATTAAGCGACAGCTTGGTGAATGACGGGTTAACGCCCGCGACGTTGGGGCGCGGGGGGCGCAGGCGGGCCGTGCATTGCCCCGACGGCTGCCTTGGCCCATATAGACGTCATCCGTTTTTCAGGAGGCGAAGATGATCGGACGCTTGAACCACGTGGCCATTGCCGTGCCTGACCTGGAGGCCGCCGCGGCGCAGTATCGCGATGCGCTTGGCGCCAGGGTGGGCGCGCCGCAGGACGAGCCCGACCACGGCGTGACGGTCGTCTTCATCGAACTGCCCAATACCAAGATCGAACTGCTCTACCCGCTGGGCGAAGATAGCCCGATTGCCGGTTTCCTTGAAAAGAACCCGGCGGGCGGCATCCACCATGTCTGCTACGAGGTCGAGGACATCATCGCAGCCCGCGACAAGCTGAAAGTGGCCGGCCTGCGGGTACTGGGCGATGGCGAGCCGAAGATCGGCGCCCATGGCAAACCGGTCCTCTTCCTGCATCCCAAGGACATGAACGGCACGCTGACCGAACTGGAGCAGGTCTGATGGGTGTCACCTCGTCCCTGGTCCTTCTGGCCGTGGTCTGGTTCATGGTCTTCTTCGTGGTCCTGCCCCTGCGCCTGACAACGCAAGGCGAGGCGGGCGACGTCGTGCCAGGCACCCACAAGAGCGCGCCGGCCGATCCGCAGCTCAGGAAGAAGGTGAGGATCACGACGCTTTGGGCCCTGATCATCTGGGCGGTGCTGGCCGGGGTGATCTGGTCCGGCCTGATCACCGTCAGCGATTATGACTGGGCCGGGCGGCTGGGCGATACCAGCCAGAGATAGAAAACGGCCTTCCGATCCGGCGCAGGTTGCGGGCCGGGGTGGTTATTTTTCTTGGCTCCGGGCCAAGGTCACCTACTATTGATGAACGGTGCGGACGAGCCGCGCCCTCCGTTGCTTGCCGACGGACAAGCCATTCAAGCACCTGGTCGCGACCGCGCCGGTGCGACATTCTCCCACAAAATCGGACACGTCATGGATATACATACCCCCCATCCCGTCACACGCGACCTTGCCGAGGAACACCGCGCGGGCAAGCTCTCTCGACGCGAATTCCTGACCCGCGCGACCTCTCTTGGTCTGTCGGCCGGCGCTGCCTACGGCCTGATCGGGCTGGCGGCGCCCGAGGCGGCCCGCGCCCAGGGTCAGCCGCGCCAGGGCGGCACCCTTCGAATCCAGTCCGACGTGCGTGCGCTCAAGGATCCCCGCACCTATGACTGGCCGCAGATGTCGAACTTCTCGCGCGGGTGGCTGGAATACCTGGTCGAATACCAGCGCGACGGATCGATCACGCCGATGCTGCTGGAAAGCTGGGAGGTCAACGCGGACGCTACCGTCTATACCCTGCGCGTGCGCCCCGGAGTCACTTGGAACGACGGCACCGATTTCACCGCCGCCGACGTGGCCCACAACATCACCCGCTGGTGCGAACAGGCGGTCGAGGGCAATTCCATGGCCTCGCGCATGACGCCGCTCATCGATCCCGAGACCGGCGTGGCCCGCGACGGCGCAATCGAGGTCACCGACGATCTGACGGTCACGCTGAACCTGTCGGCCCCCGACATCACCCTGATCGCGGGGTTCTCGGATTACCCGGCGGCCATCGTGCCGCAGGATTTCACCGGCGATCCCATGGCCAACCCGAAGGGCACCGGCCCCTACCTGCCCGAAGAACTGTCGGCCGGGGTCCGCTCGGCGCTGGTGCGCAATACAGATCACGATTGGTGGGGCGCGCAGGTCTTCGGCGGCCCCTATCTGGACCGGATCGAGTATGTCGATTTCGGCACCGACCAGGCCTCGCACTTCGCTGCGGCGCAATCGGACGAGGTGGACATGGTCTACGAATCCCTGGGCGAGTTCGTCGACCTGATGGATACGCTGGGCTGGACCCGGTCCGAGGCCGTGACCGCAAATACCGTGGTCATCCGCCCCAACCAGCAGGCCGAGGTGGACGGGCAGCGCCCCTATGCGGACGCCCGCGTGCGCCGCGCCCTGGCCATGGCGGTGTCGAATGCCGTTTGTCTTGACCTGGGCTATGACGGGCGCGGCGAACTGGCCGAGAACCACCATGTCTGCCCGATCCATCCCGAATACGCCGAGCTTCCGGCGCCGCAACACGACCCCGAGGAGGCTGCCGCGCTCATGGCCGAGGCGGGCATGGCCGATTACGAGCATGACCTGATCTCGATCGAGGACAATTGGCGGCGCGCCACCTGCGACGCGGTCGCCGCCCAGCTGCGCGACGCGGGCATCCCGGTGAAGCGCACGGTGATCCCCGGCGCGACCTTCTGGAACGCCTGGACGGATTATCCCTTCTCGGCGACGGACTGGGCGCAACGGCCGCTTGGCGTACAGGTCCTGGCGCTGGCCTATCGGTCCGGCGAGCCGTGGAACGAATCCGGCTTTTCCAATGCCGAGTTCGACGCGGCCCTGTCCGAGGCCCTGTCCATCGCCGATGCCGATACCCGCCGGGCCCTGTCGGAAAAGATGCAGCGGATCATGCAGGACGAGGGTGTCGTTGTCCAGCCCTACTGGCGCTCGACCTACCGCCATGCGCGTCCCGAGGTGCTGGGCGCCGAGCAGCACCCGACCTTCGAGATCCACGTCTACAAGCTGGGTCTCGCGGCCTGATCGCGGGCCCCGACCAAAGGGCCGCCGCCCCCCACTCGGCGTGGCGGCCCCCGCCCTCTGGCATCCGCCCCGCAAAGCGCCTATCTGGGGTCTGGAACAGTTCGGAGGACACCGCCCATGCCGCCCCGCAACCAGGCCGCGCTCGACTTTCTGCTGACCCGGCGGTCGCGCCCGGCAAAGACGCTGACCACACCGGTGCCCAACAAGCTGGAACTGGACGAAATGCTGACGGCGGCGGCGCGCACGCCCGACCATGGCAAGCTGGAACCCTGGCGCTTCATCGTGCTGGAGCGCGCGGTGCTGAGGCGCCTGGCCGAGGTCATCCCCCATCGGCACGCCGCCATCGGCCTGCCCGAAGAACAGCTGGAAAAGGGCGTGGCGCAGTTCCGCGATGGCGACCTGGCGGTGGCGGTGATCGAAAGCCCGGTCCTGTCCGACAAGATCCCGGCGGTGGAACAGACCTATTCGGCCGGGGCGGCCTGCCTGGCGTTGCTCAATGCCGCGCTTGCAGCGGGCTGGGGCGCGAACTGGCTGACCGGCTGGCCGGTCCATGACCGGACTTTCGTGGAAACCTACCTGAACCTGACCCCGACCGAACGGGTGGTGGGCCTCGTCCATATCGGGACCGAGACCAATGCCCCGCCCGAGCGGCCCCGCCCGGACCTGGGCCAGAAAGTGACCTTTCTGGAATGATCTTGTCGGATTTCGCAAAGGCCCTGGGCCAGATCGGCGATCCGCGCTTTCGGCGGGTGCTCTGGTGGGGCGTGGGGCTGACGCTGGCGCTGCTGGTGGCGGCCTATGCGGGGCTGCTGCAGCTGGTCGACATGCTGGACCCCGGTTCGGTCTCGATCCCCGGCATCGGTCCGGTCACCTGGATCGGCGACCTTCTGACCTGGGGCAGCGCGGTCTTTATGCTCTTCTTGTCGGTGTTCCTGATGATCCCGGTCGCCTCGGCCATCACGTCGATGTTCCTCGACGACGTGGCCCAGGCGGTCGAGGACCACCACTATCCCCACCTGCCGCCGCTGGGCAAACAGAGCCTGTGGGATGCGTTTCGCGACACGGTCAATTTCCTGGGCGTTCTGATCGGGGCCAACCTGCTGGCGATCGTGGCCTATGTCATGCTGCCCTTTGCCACGCCGTTCATTTTCTACGGGCTCAACGGGTTTCTGCTGGGCCGCGAATATTTCACCGTGGCGGCCATGCGCCGCGAGGGGCGCGAAGGGGCGAACGCCATGCGCAAGGCCAACCTGCCGGAAATATGGATGGCCGGCGTGCTGATGGCGCTTCCGCTGACCATCCCTATCATGAATCTGTTCATTCCAATCCTGGGCGCAGCGACCTTCACCCATCTCTATCACCGGCTGGCCGGCACCGCGCGCTAACCCTGGCCGGTCCCGTTTTCGGGGCGGATGCGATAGACGCCCTCGGGCAGGTCCAGCGCCATGGCCAGGTCGCGCAGTTGCGCCAGCGACAGCGTGATGCGCACCACCTCGTCCCGGCGCGGGTCGACCTGTTCGACCGTCACGCAATCGTCGAAGGCGTTGATCGTCACGTCCTCTTGCAGGTGGCTGGCCCCCTCGTCGACCAGCGTGACGACTGTGGCGTCGAAATCGTGTTCGATGGTGAACATCGGCGGCTCCTCGGTTGGCGCATGCCGGGGCAGTCTTTCGCCCATGGCCGCAATGTCAAGGCAGGCAGGTCTGGCGCGGGCGCGCTTGGATGCTAAGTATGCGGCACGGCATTCAAGGTGGAGTGACAAGGCCATGATGGCACGGGCGCTGATGATATTGGCGGGACTGGTTCTGGCGGGCTGCACCATGCCGCCGTTGGACCAGGCCGCGCCCCCGCCGTCGCCGACGGGTCCAGACGCCGCAGCGGTCATCCCGGACGATACGGGTTTCGAAATCCCGCGCAATCCGCGTGCCATCCAGCGGGCATTCGTCGAGGTCATCGACCGGGTCGAACCGGTGGCCGAGGCCGAATGCCGCCGCGCGACGCCCGGGCGCAATTGCGATTTCCTGATCGTGGTGGATGACCGCGTCGACCAGCCGGCCAATGCCTTTCAGACCATCGACCGGACGGGCCGGCCCGTCATCGGGTTCACGGTGGCGCTTATTGCCGATGCCCGCAACCGGGACGAGTTGGCCTTCGTCATGGCCCACGAGGCCGCCCACCATATCGCCGGCCATATCGAACGCCAGCAGCGCAACGCCACGCTGGGCGCCATCGTCTTCGGCCAGCTTGCAGGGGCGACGGGCAGCGATGTGGGCGTGGCGCAGGAACTGGGCGCGGCACTGGGTGCGCGGAGCTATTCCAAGGAGTTCGAGCTCGAGGCCGATCGGCTGGGGACGATCATCGCGGCGCGGGCCGGGTTCGACCCGTTGCGGGGAGCGGCTTTCTTCTTTCGCGTGCCCGATCCCGGCGACATGTTCCTGGGCACCCACCCGGCCAATGCGGACCGGATCGCGGCAGTGCAACAGGTGGCCGCCGGGCTTTAGCCTGGCAGGGCGAAGGCGCCCATTGAAATGGCGATGAAGAAACAGGTCGAGGCGGCCAGGACGTGGCCGTGCCAGATCGCGTTGGCAAAGCGCAGCTCGGCCCAATAGAACAGCACTACGCCAACCGAATAGGTGATGCCCCCGGCCAGGATCAGCACCGAGGCCGCCACCGGCAGAAGCTGCACCAGGGGCCAGGCCAGCAGCAGGCTCATCCAGCCGAGGACCAGGTACATCACGGCGGCCCATTTGCCCGGCCGCTTGCGCAGGGCCAGCTTGACCACCGCGCCGATACTGGCCAGCACCCAGACCAGGGTCAGCACGCCATAGGCGAAACCGCTGCCGATGAAGATGGCGAAAGGGGTATAGGTGCCCGCGATCTTGAAATAGATCGCCGCCTGGTCGATCCGGCGCAGCGTGTCGCGCAGGGCCTCCCACGGGGCAAGGTGATAGAAGGCCGAGATGACGAAAGAGGCGATCAGCGCCCCGCCATAGATTGCCAGCCCCGCCAGCGTGCCGCCATCGACATGGGCGCTGGCGAAAACCAGCAGCAGCGCGGTACCGGTCACGGCAAAGCCGATCCCGAGCGCATGCAGCGTTGCGTCGGCGATCACTTCGGCACGGCTGTGGGCGCGGTCGGTCATGGGCCAAGGGTAGCAATTCCCCGTCGTCTGTCACAGGAAACGTCGCGTCAATCGTCCGGGACCGGTGCCGTCCTGCCGCTTTGATCTGGCGCAAGGCGGGGGGTGGCCGAAGGCGCCAGCCTGGTGCGGCATGATCCTTGGAGGAGCTGACCGATGACGAAACTGGGCGACGCGCGCACGCATTACTGGCTGATGAAGGGCATGGCCCGTGCACGGGGCGTGGACCTTGGCCAGGCCATGGCCGAGGGGCGTCTGAGCGCCACGGGCTATGCCGGAATGGTCACGGCCTGCCGCAGCTGCATCCAAGCCGGGGGCTGCAGGGCCCTGTTGGACACGCACGAGGCGCTGGCGACCGGCCCGGCCTATTGCGTCAATCGCGACAGGCTGACCGAACTGCTGGACTGACCCGGCGCAGCGCGGCCGCGATCTTTCGTCGAATCAGAACGAGTTGAACGGGCCGCCGGTGGGCAATACCGGCGGCCCGCAAACTGTCTTAGCCCTGCACGTGGCGCGAATCGGGATGCAGGGACTTGCCCAAGATATGGTCCGCGCTGTGGATGACCCTCGCGGCGGGGCCGACGATTTCCGGCTCGGGGGCGCGGGCGATCTCGGGGTCCTTGTCGGGATAATCCAGCGTCGACAGGAAATGGCGCATGCAGTTGATGCGGGCCCGCTTCTTGTCGTTGGACTTCACCACCGTCCAGGGCGCATCGGCGGTGTCGGTGTAGAAGAACATCGCCTCTTTCGCCTCGGTATAGTCGTCCCACTTGTCCAGGCTCGCCTTGTCGATGGGCGACAGCTTCCACTGTTTCAGCGGGTCGGTTTCACGCGACTTGAAACGGTTTTGCTGTTCGCCCTGCGTGACCGAGAACCAATATTTGTAAAGCCGGATGCCCGAGCGCACGAGCATGCGTTCGAATTCCGGGGTCTGGCGCATGAATTCCAGGTAGTCATTGGGCTCGCAGAAGCCCATGACCCGTTCCACCCCTGCTCGGTTGTACCAGGACCGGTCGTAGAAGACCATTTCGCCGACGGTGGGCAATTCGGTGATGTAGCGTTGGAAATACCACTGGCCTTTTTCTTCCCAGGTCGGCTTGTTCAGTGCGACGACGCGGGCCTGGCGCGGGTTCAGGTGCTCAGTGAAGCGCTTGATCGTGCCGCCCTTGCCGGCCGCATCGCGGCCCTCGAACAGCAGGACGAATTTTTGCCCAGTCTCCTGCGCCCAGAGCTGAACCTTGAGCAGTTCCGCCTGCAGTTTCGCCTTTTCCTCTTCGTAGGGTTTGCGGCCCAGCTTGGGTAGCAGGGTGCGGCTATCGGCGGGTTTTTCCGCCGGTTGGGCGGCCGGCTTGGCGGTATTGGCCCGGGCCTTGGGCGCGGGGCTCTGCTTGGCGGGTGCAGCGGTGTCCGTCATGGTATCTCCTGTCCGTGTTGATGCGGCGGAGTTTATCGGGGACTGCCACGCGGCGCCTTGATATGGCGCAAGTCCTGTGCATTGTCCGGCCCATGCGGATCATCGAGAATGTCATCACCGACCGGGGGTCGAAATACGCGGTCTCCGGCGGGTCGGTGGCCTCGGCCGACGAGGCCAAGGCGTTCATCAAGGCGCTGTGCCGCAAGAAGAAATTCGCCAAGGCGACGCACAATACTTGGGCCGTTCTGCTGCCGAACGGGCCGCTCAAGAACGATGACGGCGAGGCTGGTGCGGGGATGGTGATCGTCCGGATGCTGGAGCGCGACGGGGTGGAGGGGCACCTGGTCTGCGTCACGCGCTGGTTCGGCGGCAAGCACCTGGGCGGCGACAGGTTCCGCCATGTGCAAGAGGCGGTGCGCGTTTACCTGGACGCGCTCTGAGCTGCGCGGCGCTCGCGGCGGCGATGCAGGGCAAAGAGCGCCGGGGCCGCGACGTGGCGATAGCCGCGATCGGCCAGCCAGTGAATGCCGGGCAGCCCGGTCAGCCACGCCAACCAACGCCACCCTGGCAGCCGCGCCCAGAGCAGGCGGAACGCGTCCAGCCCTTCGACGATGCGCCCGTCCTGTTGCACGCGAAAGGTGCGGGCGGCGTCATCCCGGTCCAGCCCCCAGGCGGGGGCGGCGTCCAGCCCGTCGATCTCCAGAGCCACGCCCGCGCGCTCAGCCTGACG
>JAAAPD010000019.1 GCA_009908505.1 Alphaproteobacteria bacterium
ACGGCGTGCAATGCCACCATTGCGTCGACGAATTCACCCCCGAGCGTCGCGAGGGATTTCGCGAACGGCAACGGCAGATCAGGCTCGCAGCGCAGCGCGGCGTGTCGCATTTTGGCGGCTAAGCGCCGCCCAGCGTCACGTTACCGATAACATTGGTCAGGTTTTTTGTTCACTCGGGGCGCGGGCTATGCTCTAACACCGCGCAGGGGCGGTGAAACGCCCGCGGAATACATGGGAGGAAAACTTACTATGGATCGTCGTTCATTTCTGAAGACATCGGCTTTCGGCGGGTCTGCCGCGGCCGCATCGACCCTTGCCGCGCCCGCCGTGGCGCAAGGCAACATCACCTGGCGCATGGTCACGACATGGCCGCGTAATTTCCCCGGCCTTGGCACGGGCGCGCAGCGCGTGGCCGACCGTATTACCGCCGCATCCGATGGCGCGCTGACGGTGGAAGTGTTCGCCGCGGGCGAAATGGTCCCGGCGCTGCAATCGCTGGACGCGGTCATCGACGGCTCTGCCGAGATGAGCCACGGCGCCGCCTATTACTGGCAGAACAAATCCGTCGGCCTGTCGTTCTTCACCGGTGTGCCCTTCGGCATGACCAGCCGCGAATTGGCGGCATGGGTGCGCTATGGCGGCGGCCAGGAACTGTGGGACGAGGTTTATGACCAGTTCGGCGTTCAGGGCTTCCTGTCCGGCGACACCGGCACGCAGGCCGGTGGCTGGTTCAACGAGGAACTGACCGGGCTGGCCGACATCCAGGGCCTGCGCTTCCGCACCCCCGGCCTTGGCGGTCAGGTCTGGCAGAAGATGGGCGCGTCGGTCACCAACTTGGCCGGTGGCGAGATTTTCCAGGCGCTGCAATCGGGGAACCTTGACGCCGCCGAATTTGTCGGCCCCTACAATGACCGCGCGCTGGGCTTTCACCAGTTGCGCAAGCATTACTACACGTCTTCGTTCAACGAACCGGGGCTGGCGACCGAGGTTGTCGTGGACAAGGCCAAGTACCAGGCGCTGCCGGAAAACCTGCAAACCATCGTGCGCAATGTCTGCCAGGCCGAATACGACCAGGTGCCCAGCGAATTCTACGCCAACGACCCGATCGCATTGGCTGACATGGTGGAAAACCACGGCGTGATCGTGCATGAAAACTGGCCCGATGAAATCTGGGAAGCTGGCGCGAATTCGGCCAAGGAACTGCTGACCGAGATCCTGGAAGGCGGCGACGACATGACCAAGAAGGTCGCGCAAAGCTATGTCACGAACCTGAACATGCTGCGCACCCGGACCGAGCAGACCGACCTGACCTATGCGCTGGCCCGTCAGAAATATTTCGATATTTCGGACCTCGGCTAAGGCCATCCGCTGAAACACTCCCGAAGGCCCCGGACATGATCCGGGGCCTTTTGGACAGTCACATTCCCCACCAAGAGGGCCACGATGACCGCACTCGCCGCGATAATGAAAGCGATCAACGCGTTGAACCGTTTGGTCGGCAATACCTTCATGTGGTTGTCGGTCGGGATTGTGCTGGTCTGTTTCTGGGTGGTAGTGGAGCGCTACCTGTTCGCCAATACGCGGTTGTGGATGCAGGACCTGTACCCATGGCTGAACGGCGTGATGTTCACCGCGGTGGCGGGCTATGGCTTGTATCGCAATGACCATGTGCGCGTGGATATCTTCTTTCGCCCGGCCAGCATCCTGCGCAAGGCGTGGATGGACCTGATCGGCGTCTGCGCGTTCCTGATGCCCTTCGCCATCGTGGTCTGGGTCTATTCCTTCACCTTCGTGAACCGCTCCATCGGGCTGCTGGAGGCCTCTGCCAACCCCGGCGGGATGCCCGGCCTGTTCGTGCTGAAAAGCTTCATTCTTGTGTTCGCCGCGCTGATCGGGTTGCAGGGCGTGGCCATGGCGATCCGGTCGATCCTGATCATCGGCGGGCGCGACGACCTTGTGCCAGCGGACTACCGCTACCAATACGACGTGGAGAAAGCCTGACATGGACCCGGTTCTGATTGGCGAGATCCTCGCCGGGACAATGTTCCTTGGCGTGATCGGCTTCCTGCTGCTGGGCTTTCCAGTGGCGTTCACGCTGGCGGGCACGTCGATCCTGTTCGCCTTCGCGGGCCTGTATTTCGGCGTGTTCGACATGTCGAACCTGCGCTCGCTGGCCGGCCGCTACACCGGCTACATGCTGAACGAGGTACTGGTCGCGGTGCCCTTGTTCATCTTCATGGGGGTGATGCTGGAACGCAGCAATATCGCCGAGCAGCTCTTGTCCACCATGGGCCGCCTGTTCGGCAACCTGCGCGGCGGCTTGGGCATTTCGGTCATCCTTGTGGGCGCGCTTCTGGCCGCCAGCACCGGCGTTGTCGGCGCGACCGTGGTCACGATGGGGCTTATCAGTCTGCCCGCGATGATGCGCGCGGGCTACGACCCGAAACTGGCCTGCGGGTCGATCTGTGCCAGCGGCACCTTGGGGCAGATCATCCCGCCCTCGACCGTGCTGATCTTCATGGGCGACATGATCGCGGGCATGCACAGCCAGGTGCAGATGAGCCTTGGCAACTTCGCGCCCTCGACCGTGTCGGTGGGC
>JAAAPD010000061.1 GCA_009908505.1 Alphaproteobacteria bacterium
AAACAGGGTGAAACAGACCCTGCTTTCCCTTCGCATCGCGCCGCTACTTTCGGGCTATCGCGGCAAACCTGGCGCCGACCTCGACGCCGTTCTGGAGGCGATCATGGCCGTTCAGTCCTATGTTCTTGCCAACGTCGCCCATGTTCACGAGGTTGAGGTGAACCCCTTGATCTGCACCCCCAGCCAAACCGTCGTCGCCGACGCCCTGATCCGGAGAACCCCATGACAGACCCCGTGAAACTGCACCGCGATGGCGCGATCCTCCAGGTGACGTTGGATCGTCCCAAGGCCAACGCGATCGACCTCGCAACCAGCCGCCGCATGGGCGAGGTGTTTCGCGATTTCCGCGACGACCCGGCATTGCGCGTGGCGATCCTGACCGGCGGGGGCGAGAAATTCTATTGCCCCGGATGGGATCTCAAGGCGGCCGCCGATGGCGACGCAGTGGATGCCGATTACGGCGTGGGCGGATTTGGCGGCCTGCAGGAAATGCGCGACATGAACAAGCCGGTGATTACCGCGGTGAATGGCATCTGCTGCGGTGGCGGGCTGGAACTGGCCCTGTCCGCCGATATCATTCTGGCCGCCGGTCACGCGCAGTTCGCCCTGCCGGAAATCCGGTCGGGCACGGTCGCGGATGCGGCCAGCGTCAAGCTGCCCAAGCGTATCCCCTATCATATCGCGATGGAGCTGCTGCTGACCGGGCGCTGGCTCGATGCGGACGAAGCCCATCGCTGGGGAATCGTGAACCAGGTCCACCCGGGTAATCAGCTGATGGACAAGGCCTGGGAGATGGCCCACCTGCTGGCCTCGGGTCCACCGCTTGTCTACGCGGCGATCAAGGAGATCGTGCGCGATGCCGAGGACAGCAAGTTCCAAGACACGATGAACCGTATCACCGGGCGGCAATTGCGAAGTGTCGATGTGCTCTACGCTTCCGAGGATCAGCAGGAAGGCGCACGCGCTTTTGCCGAGAAACGCGACCCGGTCTGGAAGGGAAAGTAATCGCGAAGGCCCTGAAAAAGGGCAATTGACGAAAACCGGCCGGGAGAAGGCGACCGAGGATTCGAATGGCCCTTGCCACGCTGGTCGCCTTGTCCCACCTAGGATGCATGGCAAAGCTCATCTCATTCGGCCACGGGTTTTCGGCGCGGGCGCTCTCGCACAGGCTGTTGCCGCAGGGCTGGACGATCTCCGGCACCACCCGCGACCCTGAAAAGGCCGAACGGTTGCGCGGCGAAGGGGTCGTGCCCGTGCCCTGGGATCGGAGCGCGATCGAAGCCGCGCTGGAGGGCGCGACGCACCTTTTGATCTCGACCGGCCCGACCGAGTCCGGTGATCCGACCCTCGCGCTTATGGGCGATGCCCTGCGCGCCCGCGCGGCGCAGTTCGACTGGGTTGGCTACCTGTCCACCACCGGTGTCTATGGCGACCATGGCGGCGCCTGGGTCGATGAAGCCACCCCTCTGACCCCCGGAACTGAGCGCGGCCAGCGCCGGGTCGAAGCCGAAGCGCATTGGGCAAAGCAGGACCTTGCGCTGCACATCTTCCGGCTTGCCGGCATCTACGGGCCCGGACGTGGCCCCTTCGCAAAGGTCAGGAACGGCACGGCGCGACGCATCATCAAACCGGGGCAGGTTTTCTCGCGGATCCATGTCGAGGATATCGCCCGGGTACTCGAAGCGTCTATCAACCGGCCCAACCCCGGCGCGGTCTACAATGTCTGCGACGATGACCCGGCGCCGCCACAGGACGTGATCTCTTACGCTGCCCATCTGCTGGACTTGCCCGAGCCGCCGGCGGTTGATTTCGACAAGGCCGAGATGTCGCCCATGGCCCGCAGCTTCTACGCCGAGTCGAAGAGGGTCCGTAACGACACGATCAAGTCAGAGCTCGGTGTCGAACTGCTCTACCCGGATTACCGAAGCGGGCTGCAAGCCCTGCTTGCCGATGAAACCGCCGAACCCGGCTCCACCTAACCCCGTTCCATTTCAAAGCTGCGCATCATGACCCTGAGACACAAAGTCGGCACCTATATAGACGGTCCGTTTTTCCGCAATTTCATCATCGGCGTGATCATCTTCAACGCGATCATCCTCGGCCTGGAAACCTCGGACCGGGTGATGGCGCAATGGGGGGCCTTGATCTATGCGCTTGATACGCTGTGCCTTGTGATCTTCGTGATCGAGATCGCGGGCAAGCTCTTTGCCTTTCGGCTGCGCTTCTTCGCCTCGGGCTGGAATATCTTCGACTTCGTGATTGTCGGAATTGCCCTTATTCCGGCGGCACAGACCCTTTCGGTGCTGCGTGCGCTTCGCATCCTGCGGGTGCTTCGCGTCATATCCGCCGCACCGCGCCTGCGCCGCGTGGTCGAGGGCTTCATCACAGCGCTGCCGGGCATGGGAAGTGTCTTCCTGCTGATGGCGCTGATCTTCTACATCGGCTCGGTCATCTCGACCAAGCTCTTCTCGGACGCCTTTCCCGACTGGTTCGGCACCTTGGGTCTGTCGGCCTATTCCCTGTTCCAGATCATGACCCTTGAAAGCTGGTCCATGGGGATCGTACGTCCGGTGATGGAGGTCTATCCCCATGCCTGGGTCTTCTTCGTGCCCTTCATCCTGCTGACCACCTTCGCGGTGGTGAACCTACTGGTCGGCCTGATCGTGAATTCGATGCAGGATGCCCACCACGAAGAGGCCGACGCCGCCACCGACACCTATCGCGACGAGGTGCTCAAACGGCTGGACGCGATCGAGAAACGGTTATCCGAAAAGGGCTGAGCATCGTGACACAGTTGCCCCCAGCCAACCTGCGCGGCGCAGCCGCACGATAGGATCACGCCCGCTTGCCGAGAACGTCCACGCCGAGAACGTCCAAGACCCTGGTCTCGATATGCTCAGCATTCATGCCGGCCACGTCATACATGTCGCGCGGGCTGGCCTGGTCAATAAAGATGTCGGGCAGCACCATGGACCGGAATTTCAGCCCGTGATCGAAGACGCCTTCCTCGGCCAGAAGCTGCGCCACATGCGAGCCGAAGCCGCCAACGGCGCCCTCTTCGATGGTGATCAGCGCCTGGTGGTCCGCCGC
Source organism: Alphaproteobacteria bacterium (assembly GCA_009908505.1). Taxonomy (GTDB): domain Bacteria; phylum Pseudomonadota; class Alphaproteobacteria; order Rhodobacterales; family Rhodobacteraceae; genus Salibaculum. The sequence goes on from JAAAPD010000061.1 coordinate 3,091, forward strand.
CAGTTGCAGGATCAGGTCACGGTCCAGCGGCTTGGCGAAACGTGCATCGGCCACAGTGGGGGTGATCCCCTTGCCGCGCAGGGCCTCGCAGGCCTTTTCCACCTCGGCCAGACGGGTGCCGAAGGACAGGATTGCGATCCCCTTGCCCTCTTGCACAAGGCGGCCCTTGCCGATCTCCAGCGGCTGGGCGTCTTCGGGGATCTCGACCCCGACCCCTTCGCCACGCGGAAAGCGGAAGGCAATGGGGCCATCATCATGGCCGGCGGCCGTGGCCACCATGCGCACGAGTTCCGCCTCGTCGGCGGCGGCCATCACGGTGAAGCCCGGAAGGTTCGACAAGAACCCGATATCGAAGGACCCGGCATGGGTCGCCCCATCGGCCCCGACCAGCCCGGCCCGGTCGATGGCAAAGCGCACCGGCAGGCGCTGGATCGCCACATCATGCACGACCTGGTCAAAGCCGCGTTGAAGGAAGGTGGAATAGAGTGCGCAGAACGGCTTCATCCCGCCGGCGGCCATCCCGGCAGCGAACGTCACGGCGTGCTGTTCAGCGATGCCCACGTCGAAACAGCGGCTGGCATAACGTTCCATGAACCGGGCCAGCCCGGTCCCATCCGGCATTGCGGCCGTTATCGCGACGATCTTGTCGTCGGCATCGGCATGTTTGATCAGCGCCTCGGAGAAGACGCTGGTGTAGCTGGGCGCGTTCGACGGGGCCTTTTTCTGCTGGCCCGTGACCATGTCGAACTTGGCTGTCGCATGGCCCTTGTCCTGAGCGCTTTCGGCCGGCGCATAGCCCTTGCCCTTCTTGGTGATCGCGTGGATCAGGATCGGCCCGGTCGCGCGGGCCTTGACCGTGCGCAGCACCGAAAGCAGGCTGTCCATGTCGTGCCCGTCAATCGGGCCGACATAGGAAAAGCCCAGCGCCTCGAACAATGTGCCGCCGACGGTCATGTGCTTGAGCATATCCTTGGCCCGGCGCGCGCCTTCTTGCAGGGGCGGCGGCAGAAAAGACACCGCGCCCTTGGCCGCGGCTTTCAGGTCCTGGAAAGGCGCGCCGGCATAGAGCTGCGACAGGTAGGAAGACATCGCGCCAACCGGCGGGGCGATCGACATCTCGTTGTCGTTGAGGATCACGATCAGCCGCTTTCCCAGGTGCCCGGCATTGTTCATCGCCTCGAAGGCCATTCCGGCGCTCATCGCGCCATCGCCGATCACCGCGATCGCATCACCGCCCTCCCCGCCGAGGTCGCGGGCGACGGAAAAGCCCAGCGCGGCACTGATCGAGGTGCTGGAATGGGCAGCACCAAACGGGTCGTAAGGCGACTCGCTGCGCTTGGTGAACCCGGATAGCCCATCCTTTTGGCGCAGGGTGCGGATCCGGTCGCGCCGGCCGGTCAGGATCTTGTGCGGATAGCATTGGTGGCTGACATCCCAGATTACCTTGTCCTTCGGCGTATCGAAGACTGAATGCAGTGCCACGGTCAGCTCCACCACACCCAGGCCCGCGCCCAGATGCCCACCGGTCTCGCTCACGGCGGCGATCGTTTCGGTCCGCAACTCATCGGCAACCTGGTGCAGCTGGGCGTCGGATAGACCTTTCAGGTCTGCCGGAATCCGGACTTTGTCCAACAGGGGTGTTTCGGGTGGCTGACTCATCACTTGTCCCGCGCAATCACGTAGCGGGCCAAGTCCCGCAAGTCGTCCGCGTCTTCACCATAAACAGATAGGGCATCGCAAGCCTCTGTCACAAGGGCGGCGGCGCGGCGCTTGGCCTCATCCAGACCCAGAAGCGACACGAACGTCGCCTTGCCGGCCCCGTCATCTTTGCCCAAGGCCTTGCCTACAGTGGCGGCATCGCCTTCGACATCCAGCACATCGTCCTGGATCTGGAAGGCCCGGCCGAGTGCATCGCCGTAGCGCGCCAACGGGTCGGTATCCGCGCCGACCAGCAGGGCGCCCGCCATCGCGGACCAATGGATCAGCGCACCGGTCTTGCCCGCCTGCAATACCTCGACCTGGCCCAGATCAAGGCGCTGCGCTGCGCATTCGGCGGCGATGTCCATCGCCTGACCGCCAACCATGCCTCGCACCCCGGTCGCCCGCGCCAGCGAACGGCCAAGGGCCAGAACATGCGCCGGTTCGCCCTTTGCCTCGGCCACCAGTTCGAAACCAAGTGATTGCAGCGCATCCCCCGCCAGAACCGCTGTCACCTCGTCCCAACGGACATGCACGGTGGGCCGGCCGCGTCGCAGCGCGTCATCATCCATACAGGGCATATCGTCATGGACCAGCGAATAGCCATGAATGCACTCAATCGCCGCGGCGGGTGCGATCGCATCCTCGATCCCGTGCAACCGGGCGCTTTCGACGACCAGAAAGGCCCGCAGCCCCTTGCCCCCGCGCACGGCATACAGCATGGCGTCAGCCACCGGCAGATCGACATCGGCCAGCGCGGATGCAATCCGCGCCTCGGCAGCGTCACGGGCGCGCTGGACCGCCGCTTTGAACGACATGGATCAGCCCGCGTCCAGCGGTTCGGTTCCGGTCGGGGTGCCGTCGCCGTCCAGTGTCAGCTTGGCGACCTTTTCCTCGGCCTCCTTCAGCTTCGCCTCGCAGCGCTTGCGCAGTTCCGCGCCACGTTCATAGAGCGCGATACTCTCGTCCAACGGCACCTCGCCGCGCTCCAGCTTGCCCACTACCTCTTCCAGCTCGCGCAGGGCGTCTTCGAAACTCATCTCGGCGACGGGTCGGTCACTCATCGGGCTCTCTCCATCAAAACATTAACGTGGGCCGCCACGCAGTGGCCCAAGGCCTCCAGATCATAACCACCCTCAAGCGCCGACACCACACGTCCGCCGCAAATCTCGTCGGCGATGTCACACAGCGCTCCGGTCAGCCAGACGAAATCGGAAACTTCCCAGTTCAACTGGGCCAGCGGATCGGCGCGATGCGCATCGAACCCGGCCGAGATCAGAAGCAATTCTGGCGCGAATTCGCGCAGGCGCGGGAAGACCTCGGTCTTGTAGACCCGCCGCATATGCGCGCCGTCGCTCTCGGGTGGCAGGGCGAGGTTCATCACGTTGTCATGGGCACCGGTTTCATCGGGGCGCCCTGTGCCGGGCCAAAGCGGCATCTGGTGCGACGAGACGAACAGGGTTCGCGCCTCGTCCCACAGAAGGTCTTGCGTGCCGTTGCCGTGGTGCACGTCGAAATCGACCACAGCGACGCGGGACAAGCCGTGATATTCCAGCGCATGCTTGGCCGCCGCCGCAACGTTGCCGAACAGGCAGAACCCCATCGGCGTTTCGGTCTCGGCGTGGTGCCCGGGCGGGCGTACCGCGGCAAAGGCATTGCACACCTCGCCCGACAGCACCATTTCGACACCCCGCAAAACGGCCCCGGCCCCACGCCAGGCCGCGGCCAACGACCCGGGCGACACATGGGTGTCCGCATCCAGCGCACGGATACCCTTTTCGGGAATCGCCTCGGCGATCCGATCAAGATAGGCCTTTGGGTGAACCCGTAGCAGGTCCGCCTCGGCGGCCATGGGGGCAACCACGCGGGTCAGGTCCATGTCCTCCAAGGCGCCATAGACGGCATCCAGCCGAGCCACCTGTTCGGGATGACCCGGCGGCGTGACATGATCGAAGAAATCGTGATGGGTGATCAGCGCGGTGCTCATGGCGTCAGGAAAACCGCATATCCCCAGCCCGCACAAGGGCCCAGTTCACTTTGGCCCGGCAAACCATGGGCGCCGCGAGCGTCAGTCCGGCGCCAGCATGTAGCCCGCGCCCCGCACCGTTTGCAGGTAGCGCGGCTGCTTGGGGTCTTCTTCGAGCTTGCGGCGCAAACGCGTGATCTGCACATCCACCGCCCGCTCCTGGGCCTGGCCGCCGCTGCGGCCCAGTTTCTCGACAAGGTCGGTACGGCTGACCGGTTCACCCGGCTGGCCCGAGAAAATCTGCAAGAGCTGGTTTTCCGTCGCCGTCAACCGCACAAGGTCTTCGCCCCGCCACATCTCTCCGCGCTCGATATCATAGCGCAACGGCCCCAGGTGCAGCACCTTGGGCAGGCTCACGCCAGTATCGGCGGCAGGCATGCGGCGCAGGATCGAATTGATCCGAAGCAGCAATTCCTTGGGCTCGAACGGCTTGGGCAGATAGTCGTCCGCCCCCGCTTCCAGGCCGGCGATCCGGTCGCTGGTCTCGGCCTTGGCGGTCAGCAGCAGGATCGGCGTGTCACGTTGCCGGCGCAGTTCGCCGCACAAGGTCACTCCATCATCGCCGGGCATCATCACGTCAAGCACGATCAAATCGAAGTCCAGACCCGAAAGGATACGGCGCGCATGGTCCGCATCGCGCGCCGAGGTCACGAGGAACCCGTTTCGCACCAGAAATTTCTGCAGCAGGGCGCGAATGCGTTCGTCGTCATCGACCACCAGCAGATGCGGATTGTCACTCATCATGTCACACCTTCGCGTCCTTCATCGCCCTGTAATGGCGGTGCAGGTCCTCATCCATCATCGCCTCAAGGACCTGCCGGAACCCGGCGACCGCCTCCGGCCCGGCGGCGCGATAGGCCGCGCGCATTCGGTCCCTCTGGGCGTCCGACAAGCGTTGTTCAAGTGCCCGGCCTTCCTCGGTCAGGTAGAGGTTCCTCTCCCTCTTGTCGGTCTTGCCGACCTCGCTGGTCACAAGGCCATCTTCGATCAGCGTGCGCAACACACGGTTCAGAGATTGCTTTGTAACACCCAGGATCGACAACAGGTTGTTCACGGTCGTGCCAGGGCTGCGTCCGATGAAATGGATGGCCCGGTGATGCGCGCGCCCGTAGGCCAGTTCGGAGAGGATGCGGTCGGGGTCCGCAGTGAAGCCGCGATAGGCGAAGAACATCGCCTCGATGCCCTTGCGCAGTTGGTCATCCGTCAGGAACAACAGCGCCTGTCCGCTTTCAGGCCCCTCAGCCATACCCCGCCTCCTCATCACGCTTGCCGTAATAATACGTCAGTGTTGTTGACATTCCAAGGCGTGATCAGTATCGAATCAAGGATTTTGCGAAATTTTGTGTCCGGTTCGGACCTAAATTGCGCAACAAATGCAAAGCTGATGGAGGGTGCTATGGCAGGGGCCTATGATGATCGTGACGGGAAAATCTGGCTGGACGGCCAGCTGGTCGATTGGCGTGATGCAAATGTTCATATCCTGACCCATGCGCTGCACTATGCCTCGTCGGTCTTCGAAGGCGAGCGGGCCTATGGCGGGACCATCTTCAAGAGCCGCGAACATTCCGAGCGCCTGCATTTCTCGGCCGGCGAACTGGATTTCCAGATCCCCTATACCGTGGATGAAATCGAGGCCGCCAAGCAGCAGGTTCTCGCCGCCAACGGCCTGACCGATGCCTATGTGCGCGCCGTTGCCTGGCGCGGGGCGGGCGAGGACATGGGCGTCGCCTCGGCGCGCAATCCGGTCCGGTTGGCGATCGCCGCTTGGGAATGGGGCGCCTATTACGGCGATGCCAAGTTCAAGGGCGCCAAGCTGGACATCGCCAAATGGAAGCGCCCCAGCCCTGAGACCATACCCGTGCACGCCAAGGCGGCCGGCCTTTACATGATCTGCACCATCTCCAAGCATGCGGCCGAGGCCAAGGGCTGTTCCGATGCCCTGTTCATGGATTATCGCGGCCATGTCGCCGAATGCACCGGTGCCAACATCTTTTTCGTCAAGGACGGCGAGGTGCATACTCCCAAGGCGGATGTTTTCCTCAATGGCCTGACCCGCCAGACCGTGATCGGCATGTTGCAGGATCGCCAGGTCAAGGTGCACGAGCGGGTCATCCTGCCCGAAGAGCTGGAGGGATTCGAACAATGCTGGCTGACCGGTACCGCCGCAGAGGTCACGCCGGTTGGCCAGATCGGCGACTACAACTTCGACGTGGGCACACTGACCAAGGACATGGTCGAGGGCTACGAGACGCTGGTGCGCAACTGAACGCACCACGCGGCGAAGCAAAGCCCCCGGAGACGTGTTCCGGGGGCTTTTCGTGTTGAATCAGGCCTCTTGGCCTTTCTCGATCCGCAGGAACTGCCGTAGCCGCCCGGCCCCCTGCTTGCGCGGTTCGCGTTGCAGGCGACGGGTCGCATCGCTGGGTCGCTCTTCCCGTTCGATCTTCAGGAAAGCCCGGGCCCGGGACGCGTGATCCTGGGATTTCCGATGGTCGATGACATGGCGTGTCATGAACACCTCCTCTCAAATGCACTGGGTCTCTCCATACCATGTGGGGGTGCGAAATGCACCCTTTCAACCCCCGGGGGCCTATTGCAGGCCCTTGGCACTGACCTTGCGGCGGGCGGTTGCATTGCTGCCCAACTGGCGTTCCCGCAGCACGATGACGACTCCGGCCATGATCACCAGCGCGGCGCCGAACAGCATCGGCAGGGTCGGCACCTCGTCGAACCAGATATAGCCGATCACCACGGACCAGAGCATCGAGACATAGGTGAAGGGCGCCAGAACCCCCGCATCCGCAAGGCGATAGGACGAGGTCAACAGGATCTGCCCCATGCCGCCGACAAGGCCGGCGCCGACCAGAAAGGCGGCCTCGGCCATGTCTGGCCAGACCCAGCCGAAGGGCAAGGTGAGTAGCGACGCCAGCGTCGAGGTGAGCGAGAACCAGAAGACGATGGCGGCGGTCGTCTCGGACCCGCTCATGCCCTTGACGAACACCTGTGCCAGCGCGGCAAGGCAGGCCGAGCCCAGCACCATCAGCGCGCCCAGCGCCTCGGTCGTGTCCAGACCGATGCTGAGCCTCGGCCAGATGATGATCAGGACGCCCACGAGACCTGTCGCCACGGCGCTGATCCGGATCACGCGCAACCGTTCACCCAGCATCATGGCGGCCAGAATGACCATAACCACGGGCGTGGCGAACCGGATCGCCGTGACCTCGGGCAATGGAAGGTATTTCAGCCCTGCAAAACCCAGCCCCATCGCCGCCGACCCGACCAATCCGCGCACCGCGTGATTGCGCACGCTATTGGTGCGGATGCCCCCCAGCCATTCCCCCTGCCAGATCAACCAGACCAGGATGATCGGCATTGCCATGATCGACCGAAAGAACATCGCCTCGCCCGCGGGCACGTTCGGAGCGGCCTTAATGAAGGCGGACATGACCGTGAACACCGTCACGGCGGAGACCATAAGGAAAATACCCCGGACGGGGCTGGTTGCGGGTGTCGCGGCGAACATGCGCCCTGCTTACGCCCCGATCAGGCCAATGGCCAGTCAGCCCTCTGGACGCACCCGCAAGATGCCCCCATCGGGCGCATCGATCAGCAGCAAGACGGACCCGTCACCAAGCACCTCGACATCACGGACCCGGCCGATATCGGGCAGCAGGCGTTCCTCGCCTGCGACGCGGCCTTGGGCGAAACGCAGCCGTACGAGTCCGCCGGGGTTGAGCGACCCGATCAGCAGGTCGCCATCCCAATCCTCGAAGCCGCCACGCCCGTTATGGAACATCATGCCCCCCGGCGCTATGACCGGATCCCAGTAATAGACGGGCTGCTCCATGCCTTCGCGAACGGCTTCGCCCGATCCGACGCTGGTGCGGTTGTAGTTCACGCCATAGGAAATCACCGGCCAGCCATAGTTGCGCCCCGGCAAGGGGCGGTTCAGTTCGTCGCCACCCGCCGGACCATGTTCGATCGTCCAGAGCCGGCCTTGCGGCCCGATCACCGCGCCCTGCATGTTCCTGTGACCGTAAGACCAGATCGTATCCAGCCCGTCGCGCCCAACAAATGGATTATCCGGCGGCACTTCGCCCATCGGCGTGACACGCACCACCTTGCCGTAGGTGGTGTTCAGATCTTGCGCCAGTTGCCGCTCGGATCGGCTGAAATGCTCTCCCGTGGTGATGAAGGCCATTCCGTCCGGGCCAAAGACGATGCGGCTGCCGTAATGCATGGGGTTCGGCGATGGCGGCTTTTGCACGAAGATGTCCTGAACGTCTTGCATCCGGGTGCCATCGTCGCTGAGAGTGCCGGTCGCCGCTGCGGTCACCGTGCCGCCGTCAACACGCTTGGCATAGGTCCACCAGACCCGGCGGGTCTGGCCAAAATCCGCCCGAACAGCCACGTCCAGCAATCCGCCCTGCCGCCGCGCATCGACCTCGGGCAGGCCGGCAACAGGATCCGAGGCACCCTCGGGTCCGATCAGCCGCAGACGCCCGGGGCGCTCGGTGACCAGCATCCGCCCATCGGGCAGCATGGCGATGCCCCAGGGATGGGCGAGGCCCCGCACCATCCAGTCCGCGCGCACAGCGGTCTCCTCCAGCGCCGGGGCGCGGGTTTGCGCCGGGAAGGCCGGCTCGAAATTCGCGTTGGGCGCGCCCTGTTCCACCTGCGCCGATATAGGCGTGGCCAGAAGGGCAAGCAGCATCACCAGTCGTATCATTCAAACCTCCGTTCGGTCAGTCGCCCCACCGCCCATCTGGCCGCATCCGCGACCGCCTCGTCGGGGTCCGTGCACAGCGCCCGCACAACCTGCAGCAGGGAGGGGTCGCCGGAATTGCCGATCGCGTAGGCGACATTGCGCACGAAGCGATTGCGTCCGATACGCTTGATCGGGCTACCCGAAAACATGGCGCGAAATCCCTCATCGTCCAGTTTCGCCAACTCGGCCAGTCCCGGTCCACGCAGGTCGCCGCGCCCGACATAGCGCATCTCCGTTGCTTCTTGGGCGAACTTGTTCCAGGGGCAAATCGCCAGGCAATCGTCGCAACCATAGATGCGATTACCCATGAGCGGGCGCAATTCTTCGTCCACCGGCCCCTTGTGTTCGATGGTCAGGTAGGAAATGCAGCGCCGCGCGTCCAGCTGGAACGGCGCGGGGAAGGCATCGGTCGGGCAGATATCGAGGCAGGCAGTGCAGGACCCGCAATTTTCCTGCCCCGGGTCATCCGGCTCCAGCGCGGCTGTGGTGAAGATCGCGCCCAGAAAGAACCAGTTGCCCAGCTCGCGGCTCAGCAGGTTCGTGTGCTTACCTTGCCAGCCAAGGCCGGCGGCCTGCGCAAGCGGCTTTTCCATCACCGGGGCGGTGTCCACGAAGACCTTGATCTCGCAGCCCTCTTCCTCGACCAGCCAGCGCCCGACGCGCTTGAGGCGCTTCTTGACGATGTCGTGGTAATCCCGGTTCTGCGCATAGACCGAAATCGCCGCCCGGTCGCGCTGCTGCAAGATCTCCAGGGGGTCGTGATCGGGCGTATAGGGTTCGGCCAGCATGATGACGGACTGCGCCTCGGGCCAGAGCGCCGAGGGATCGCCGCGCCAACCCATGCGCTCGGCCATCCAGCCCATCTGGCCATGCCGCCCCTCAGCCACGAACCGCTCCAGCCGCGCGGCCAATTCCGGCACAGCATCGGGTCGGCACACACCGACCTTGGCGAACCCTTCGGCAAGCGCCCTTTCGATCAGCCGGGCCTTAAGATCCGCCAAACCACCCCCGCTTCTTTGGGTTGAAAATACCGTGGGGAGCGCGAGGGGCAACGCCCCTCGCCCGGGTCGGCGCCGAAGGCGACGAAATCGAGTCAGAAATCGAGGTCGGCATAATGCGCCGGTTGCGGAAAGCCCGGCACCTGGTCGGCCAGGATCGACCGGAAAGCAGGCCGCGACTTGATCTTGGCATACCAGTCCTTGACCACCTCGGAACGGTTCCAGTCCACATCCGAGATATAGTCAAGGCAGCTCAGATGCGCCGCGGCCGCGAAATCGGCCAGGCTCATCTGGTCGCCCGCCAGCCAGCGCCGCTGGTCAAGAAGCCAGGTCATGTAATCGATGTGATACTTGATCGCCTTGGCGCCGGCCTTGACGTTGGTGCTGTCGGGATAGCCGGTGCCCATGACCTTGCGAAATACCCGCTCACCCATGAGCTTGGACGTTACCTCGGCGTTAAATTTGTCATCGAACCAGGCCACCAGGCGCCGCACCTCGTAGCGGCCCTCGGGCGTGCCGGGAAGGAGGGCCGGGGTTGGATGGGCGTCTTCCAGATACTCGCAGATGGCGGTGCTGTCGGCCATCGTGCGGTTGCCCATCTTCAGCACCGGAATCTTTCCGGCCGGATTGCGGCGCAGGAAATCAGGGTCCTTTTCCCAATAGCGTTCCTCGACCAGCTCCACCTCGATCTTCTTTTCCGCGAGGCTCAGGCGCACTTTGCGGCAGAAGGGCGAAAGGGGATAATGGTAAAGGCGGTTCATGAACGGGTCTCTGCAAGGGCTATTCTCCCTTCAATGCCCGAAGGGCCGGTCTTGTTCAATCCCGGCTCATCCTTCGAAACAGTCCGCGCGGCCATCCACGCGGATCGTCGCCGCCCCGTCGAGGATGCTGGCCGCCCGTGACCGCACGAAGGAAGACGGCTGCGCCGCCGAACGCCCCTTGGGGTCGGGCAGCACCGCGGCAAGACGCGCCGCCTGGGTCGGCGTCAGATCCCGCGCATGGACACCGAAATAGTGAACCGCCGCCGCCTCGACACCGAAGACGCCCTCGTCGAACTCGGCCACGTTCAGGTAGACTTCCAGGATCCTGCGCTTGGACCAAACGGCCTCGACCACCGGGGTCAGCAACGCCTCCAGGGATTTGCGGAACCAGCTGCGCCCGTGCCAGAGATAGACGTTCTTGACCGTCTGCTGGCTGATCGTTGACCCCCCGCGCCCGGTCCCGTCATTCATGGCGGCGCGGATCGCGGACAGGTCCAAACCCCAGTGCAGGCAGTAATCGGCATCCTCGGCGGCGACGGCGGCGCGGGCCATGACCGGCGCGATCTCTTCCAAGGGGACCCAGGTATGGTCCACCCCATCCAGACGGTTGCTTTCCGAGAACATGTATGGCGTGGTCGGCGGGTTCACCACCGTGAAAAGCCCGACCACCAGAACCGTAGCCCCAAGCACGATCAGCCCTCCCCTCAGAAGCCAGCGGCGCAGGAACAAGCGCAGCCTGCGCAGGCGCGGCTCCTTGCTTGTGTCTTGCTTGCGGGATGCAGTCTTCCTGGCCATGAGGCCCATTCACACCGTTCCACCGAACCGGTCAAGCAGCGGCTCTGATCGGCTGCGAAAACTGTCTCGAACAAAGCACTTCGGCCTCTGGCCGCTTCAGAACGTAGCGCGCGGTCTGCCATTGTTGTGTTGGTGTGCCGACCAGTTCCGGAAACAGCGCCGCGATTTCGTCGTGCATTTCCGGGTGTTCCGACCGGATGAAATCGCCAGGATATAGGCTTTCCGAAGCCTGCCCATCGGCGAAAACAACTTCATGCCGGTCGAACATCAGGTGGTGATATGTCACCGACCGGCTCGGGACCCGGTTGATCGTGTCCCCATTGACCAAATGCTTGGCCGCAACCAGCACCTCGTCTTGTCCGAAAAGAAGTTCAGCGCGCCAACCCGTGACCAGAACCCTGTGATTGGGCGAAAGAAGCATGGCCCTGTGATTATTCATCGCGCCCGGCGCAAATCGGATCGGCGCGAAATCCGTCAATCCGGATACCGTCCGGGCGCCCCGCCAGCGCACCGGCTGCAGCCCACTGTCAAGCGTCTGAACAAGGTCATCTTCGGTGATCCGTTCGACCGCCACCGCGCCCCTGTCGGTTTCGATCATCGTTCCGGATGCGAAACAAGGCGGTCCAAGTTCAGAGGCGAGCAAAGGCCCCTCGCCCGACACCCAGGTTGTGCTGACAAGAGTCCCGTTCTGCAGCACCTGACCGTCATTGGGGGTGAAGACCCGCGAACCGTCCGCCAGGTAGAAGGTGACGCCTGTATAGGTCACGTTGCCGACGCCCGGCACGTTCAACGTTACCGAGTCCCCCGCGTAAGAGGCCGTTATGTCGATGCCGTTGATGTTGTCGTTGTCGAACCGGTCGAAATCCGAATCGTCGTTCTGGTCCGTCAGGGTTCTGACGGAA
>JAAAPD010000003.1 GCA_009908505.1 Alphaproteobacteria bacterium
ATAGCGGACAGATGGAGCAATCCTTGCTGGGGATGACCTATCTGAACCGCTTCGAACGGATCGAGATCCAGAACGACCGGCTGCTGCTGACGCGCTAGGGCGGAGGGGCGTGGAAGGGCCGCCGAGCTGTCATGGCTAGATGCCGGCTATCAGTTCGGAGTAGATTTGGCCATCGTCGCGTCTCGCAGCTTCCGGCTTCGACCTGAGAGCTTAGTTGTAACGTTTTCTAAGTTCCTCGGTCCAAGTGTTCCAAAGGTTGCACTTGGACAAAATCAGAAATCTTGCGACTTGCTGAACGTTGTAGACCTCATAAGGCCCGAGACGATTGGTCTTGGAAGAAAACGCGTGAGCAGTCATTTTGCTGCGCAAGTACTCACAAAAATTGATCGCGTCCGGCACTGAAATCTGGCGATCTCGGACCTCAAAACCATCCGAATGCTCCGAAAGCTGGTTGAGCATTTCATATACCGGCACTTCGGATTGATCACCACGGGTTACCCAATCAATCGTTCTTTCCGGATCAATGCCAGCCTTTCGCAAGCGTGCCTTGAAAGGCTCCAAAACCTCCGGGTTCCACACAAAAGTCCCTTTTCCAATTGATCGCGGCACCTCAGGGCTCGCTTTGACGCCGAGATCAAGTTCTTCGATCGCCGAATATGCAAGGTTTATCGCCACAGACGTTCCCACGTGCGAGGCAAAATTGTCGGTGTGTTTTTCAAAAACTTGCCCATGACGAGGGTGCATTGACCACGGCGTCACACATTCGGTTTCGTAACTCTGTGCCAACTTGTGAATGGCATAAACAAGTTTCTTGTTCCCCCAAGCCTCAGCAGCGATGGCAACCGCGACTGGCAGCGTATGATGGTAGGTAAACCGTTGAAAGAGGCCATCTCTCCGAAAAAGGTTCTCAAAGGTTATCTCCCGATCTGCTTCGTCGTCAGAGAGTTCGAACCCGGCAGTAGGTGGGTTTTTAATAACAGGGAACCCCTCAAGAATGACATTCGCTGCGGCGATCAATTGAATAATATTATCAGCCTCGGTCTTCTCTGTCTGAAACAGAAGCAACCTCCCGCCTTGTTGTCCTTTGCGCCGGACACCTATGTCCTTTAACGCACTGGCTTGGGATAGTTCGCTAATCCCTCCCCTTGCGGAGAAGGCATATCGCATCGATGGGTCAGGAATGTCCCGTGTGGACCATTTTGCAGTGGCGCAAATTGAATGGATCAAATCAATTTCATTGGGTCTAAACACAAGGAAGCTACAAAACTCTGGCATTGGTCTCCCATGAAATATGTATGATCTGTAATCGTTCGGCCCAACTATGCAAAGCCCGCTCCCTGCGCAGAGCCGCCATTCCCGTGATACCCGCGAACGGCGCTTTGCGCCCTTCGCCACTCTCTGCAAATGCCGCACGCTGCCCCGAATACAAAAACGGCGGACCAGGTATCACCCGCCCGCCTCGGCCTTCTTTTCCCAGCGGCCGTTTTCCTGCGACCAGTATTGCGCGGCGCAGCCCGAAGAGGTCAGCCCTTTCCACTGGTCGCGCGCCACCTGCACCGCTGCGCCGTCATGGCCGTCGAAGATCACGCAGACCCGTGCCATCGCCTGCACCTCTTCGGGGCTGACCTCTGCGCCGTCCACGCTCATCACGCAGGTCGGGGCATTCGCGGCGCCCTGTCCGGTTGTCAGAAGGATCGGCTGGTCGGCATCGTGATCACCGCCGGCCAGCCCGTGCGGCAGGAACCCCTCCTCCGGGCCAAGCCAGAGCGCGGCATCCAGTGCCTCCATCCGGGTGGCCTCGACGCCCCGGACCTCGATGCACCAGCCCGCCTCGCGCGCCTTGCCCAGCAGCATTGGCAAAACCCGTTCCAGAGGCTGCGTCGTCAGGTGATAGAAATAGGCCGCGCCCATGGTCCTAGCTTTCGAAGCGATCCGCGATCAGCCGGTTGAGCGCCATCACCCCCCAACCCGTCGCGCCCTTGGGGGCAAGCGCCGTGTCCTTGCTCTGCAGCGCCACGCCCGCGATGTCCAAATGGCACCAGGGCACCTCGTCCTTGACGAAGCGTTTGAGGAACTGCGCGGCGGTGATTGACCCGGCCGGGCGCCCGCCCACGTTCTTCATGTCGGCGATGCGGCTTTTCAGCTGGTCATCATAGGCCTGCCCCATGGGCAATTGCCAGGCGCCCTCGCCCTCGGCCCCGGCGGATTTGATGAAATCTTGCGCCAGCTTGTCGTCATTGCCGAAGACACCCGCGTTTTCATGGCCCAGCGCGATGATCATCGCGCCGGTCAGGGTGGCCAGGTCGATCATGCCCGACGGTTTGAACCGGTCCTGCGCGTACCAGAGCACGTCGGCCAGGACCATGCGCCCCTCGGCATCGGTGTTGATCACCTCAATCGTGTCGCCTTTCATGGATGTGACAACGTCGCCGGGGCGCGTGGCATTGCCCGAGGGCATGTTTTCCACCAGCCCGACCAGGCCCACCACGTTGGCCTTGGCCTTGCGCAGCGCCAGCGTGCGCATGACGCCGCTGACAACACCCGCACCGCCCATGTCCATGGTCATCTCTTCCATGCCGGCGGCCGGCTTCAGGCTGATCCCGCCGGTATCGAAGACGACCCCCTTGCCGACCAGCGCGAAGGGGGCCTCGTCCCCGCCGCCGTTCCATTGCATGACCACCAGCTTGGAGGGGCTGACGCTGCCCTGCCCCACGGCAAGCAGCGCCCCCATCCCCAGCTTTTCCATGTCGGCCTCTTCGAGGATCTCGACCTCCAGTCCGATTTCCTGCATCGCGGCCAGGCGGCCGGCGAAATCGTCGGTGGTCAGTACGTTGGCCGGTTCGTTCACCAGGTCGCGGGTGAAGAACACGCCCTCGGCCACGGCGGCCATGGGGGCGGCGGCGCGGGCCAGATCCTCGGGCTTGGAGGCCATGATATCCACCGGGCCGGGCGCCTCTGCCGGATCGCTCTTGTGGGTTTCGAACCCGTAGCCGCGTAGGGCCAGGCCAAGCGACAGGTCGGCGCCCCGTCCGGTGCTGCCCAGCATGACCAGCAGATCGCCCGTGCCGCGCGCCTTTGCCAGCTCGGCACCGGCGCGGCGCGCCTCGTCCACGCTGGCGCGGCGGGGCAGTTTCACCACCAGTGCCGCCTCGGCCGTCATGCCGGCGGGCCAGGCCAGCGTCAGCACGTCCCCGACCCTGGCCTTCTCGAAACGCTCGCTTTCAGCCAGCCGGGCGACAGCCTTTTTCGTCAGGGAATTCACTTTGCGCGCGCCCTGGTCCAGCTTGCCGTCCGGTGTCACGATCACCGCCACGCGGCCCGCGCGGTCGGCCAGCCCCTCAAGGTCGGTTTCGTGAAAGCGAATATCGGCGGGTCGGGACATGGGGCCTCTCCTGTGCTGGGGATGTGGGATGCTGCGCAATAGGTAGCCTGCCCCCCGCCGGATGGCCAGAGAGCACTTGGGTTGCCCGGAAAACTGATATAGCGTCCGGCCACTGCCAGGAAGGGCCGCGCGCCCAAGACGAAACGGGGGAAAACCAGGTGCCGCGACTCGACCGCTACATGCTGTCGCAATTCTTCACCGTTTTCGGCTTTTTCTCTCTGGTTCTCGTGCTGATGTACTGGATCAACCAGGCGGTGCAGCTCTTCGACCAGATCATCGCGGACGGGCAATCGGCCTGGGTGTTTCTGGAATTGAC
Organism: Alphaproteobacteria bacterium; assembly: GCA_009908505.1. GTDB lineage: Bacteria > Pseudomonadota > Alphaproteobacteria > Rhodobacterales > Rhodobacteraceae > Salibaculum. The sequence goes on from JAAAPD010000003.1 coordinate 3,699, forward strand.
CGCGCTGTCACTGCCCGCTCTGATCCAGCTTGTCCTGCCGCTGGCGGCCTTCGCCGCCTCGGTCTATGTCACCAACCGCATGGCCTCGGAAAGCGAACTGGTCGTGGTCCAGGCCACGGGGTATTCGGCCTTTCGGCTGGCCCGGCCGGTACTGATCTTCGGGGCGATCGTGGCCGGGATGCTGCTGATCCTGTCGCATGTGCTGGTCCCGCTCAGCCAGAGCCGGCTGATCGAGCGCCAGGCCGAGATTTCGCGCAGCCTGTCGGCCCGGCTGCTGACCGAGGGGCAATTCATGTCGCCCTCGGCCGGTGTCACGCTCTTCGTGCGCGACGTCACCCCCGAGGGCGAGTTGCGCGACGTCTTCCTGTCCGACAGCCGCCGCGAGGACCGCCATATCGGCTACACCGCCAGCCGGGCCTTCCTGGTGCGGGCCGAGGCGGGGCCGCAGCTTGTGATGATCGACGGGCTGGCCCAGACACTCGACCATGACAGCCAACGCCTTTTCACGACGCGGTTCGACGATTTCGCCTATGACGTGTCGGCCCTGATCCCCGAGGTCGGCGACAGGCGGCGCGCGGTGCAGGAGGTCGCCACCTTCGAACTGCTGTCGCCCGATGCCGCGTTGCAAGAGGAAACCCGGCGCGGCGCCGCCTACCTGCTCCATGCGGGCCATGAACGTTTCGCCCAGCCGTTCACCGCGCTGGCCGCGGCATTCCTGGGGTTCGCGGCGCTGCTGGTGGGGGGCTTCAGCCGGTTCGGCCTTTGGCAGCAGATCCTCGGCGCGGTGGCGTTGGTGGTGGTCATGAAATCCATCGAAAGCCTTGGAATGGGCGCGGCGCGGGCCTCGGTTTCGGCCTGGCCGCTGTCCTATGCCGGTGTCGCGTTCGGCATTGCGGCGGGGCTGGTGCTGCTTTTCGTCAGCACGCGACCCTACCTGCTGCGCCGCCGGCCCACCCTGCCCGCGGGGGCCGGTGCATGATCTTGTTCCGCTACCTCTCGCGCCGCTTTCTGATCACCTTCGGCAGCACCTTCGCGGTCTTCCTGCTGCTCAACGGCTTCATCGACCTGGTCGAACAGGGCCGGCGCTTTGCGCGGACCGAGGCCGGGTTCGCGCAGATCCTCGGCCTGACCCTTCTGAACCTGCCCCAGGCCCTCTACCAGATGCTACCGCTGATCACCGTGCTCAGCGCGATCGCGCTCTTTCTTCGGCTGTCGCGAACCTCGGAACTGGTGGTCACACGGGCCGCCGGGCGGTCTGCGCTGCGCGCATTGCAGGGACCGCTGCTGGTGACCCTGGTGATCGGCATCGCGGCGGTCGCGCTCTTCAATCCCATCGTTGCGGCGACGCTGAAGGAATACGAGGACCGGTCCTCGGGGCTACGCCAGAACCCATCCAGCATCCTGTCGATCTCCGATGACGGGCTTTGGCTGCGCCAGGGCGACGCGGACCGGCAGACCGTGATCCGCGCCGAGGCGACCAACCTTGATGGCACGGTTCTGCAGGATGTGACCTTCATCACCTTCACCAGGGCCGGCGGGCCGGTCCGCCGGATCGAGGCGGCGGCGGCGGAACTGACCGACGGGGCGTGGGACCTGACCGAGGCCAAGAGTTGGCCGCTCTCAGACAGCCGCGTGGCCGAACGCTGGGCCACCACGCATCCCAGCTTGCGCATCCCCTCGACCCTGTCGGCCGACCAGATCCGCGACAGTTTCGGCACACCCAGCTCGATCCCGGTCTGGGACCTGCCGGCCTTCATCGACCGGCTGGAACAGGCGGGCTTTTCCGCGCTGCGCCACCGGGTGTGGTTCCAGATGGAACTGGCCCAGCCGCTCTTCCTGTGCGCCATGGTGCTGATCGCCGCCGGGTTCACCATGCGCCACCAGCGCGGGCGTCGCGTGGGCCTTCTGGTGCTGACGGCGGTGATCCTGAGTTTCGGGCTCTATTTCCTGCGCAATTTCGCGCAGATCCTGGGCGATAACGGCCAGATCCCCGTGACGCTGGCCGCCTGGGCGCCACCGCTGGCGGGAATCGCGGCCTCGATGGGGCTGCTATTGCACCTGGAGGACGGATGATGTTGCGGCATCTGCTGGCCTTGGTGTTTTGGCTCTGGGCCGTGCCGGGGGCCGCGCAGCCGCAAGAGCCGGCCACGCTGGTGGCCGACCGGGTGCTGGTGCCCGCCGGCGGCGACCAGTTGATCGCCGAGGGCAATGTCGAGGTCTTTCATGACGGCACGCGCCTGTCTGCGGCCCGCATCGCCTATGACCGTGCCAGCGACCGGCTGACCATCACCGGGCCGATCTTCATCCGCACCGCCGGGGGCGAGATCCTGACGGCCGAGCGCGCCAGCCTGGATGCAAGGTTGGAAAGCGGCCTGCTGCGCGGCGCCCGGCTGATCCTGGATGAGCGGCTACAACTGGCGGCGGACCGGATCGACCGGGTCGATAGCCGCTATACCCAGCTGACCCGAAGCGCCGCGACCTCTTGCCGGGTCTGCGACGACGGACGCCCGCCATTGTGGGAAATCCGGGCCCAGCGCGTGATCCATGACAGCGAGGCGCGCCAGCTCTATTTCGATAATGCCCAGTTCCGCGTATACGACATGCCGATCTTCTGGCTGCCGCGCATGCGCCTGCCGGACCCGACCCTGACCCGCGCCACGGGGCTTCTGATTCCCGAGCCGCGCGCCACGGATCAGCTGGGGCTGGGCATCAAGCTGCCCTATTTCATCCGGCTGGGCGATCACCGCGACCTGACGCTGACGCCCTACCTGTCGCCCGAGACCATGACGCTGGAGGCGCGCTATCGCCAGGCCTTCCTGAATGGCGCGATCGAGGTCCGCGGCGGAGTCACGAACGATACCCTGTTCGATACGCCGCGCGGCTACCTGTTCGCCGACGGCGCCTTCCGGCTGAAGAATGGCGGCATCCTGCGCTTCGACGTGGAATCGGCCTCGGATGATGCCTACCTGCTGGATTACGGCATCAGCGGCGCCGACCGGCTGGACAGCGCCCTCAGCTATACCCGGGTCGAGGATCGGCAATTGCGCCGCGCCAACGTGACGGTCTACCAGAGCCTGCGCGCGGCCGAGGACAACGACCGCCTGCCACCACTGGTGGCCGAGGCGGCCTGGGAACGCCGCACCACCCCGCCGATCGGCGGCACGCTGACCTTCGGCGCCACGCTCGAGGGGCATTTGCGCACGCTCGATGCGGGGCCCGACGGGCTGGGCGACACCCTGCGGGCCGGGGCAACGCTGGACTGGCACCGCGCCACCGTCACCCGCCCCGGGCTGGTGGTCGAGACACGGGCCGGGCTGCGGGTGGACCATTACACCTTTTCCGACGATGCGCTGGCCGACGACACGACCCGTGCCGCGATTCAGCTGGCCACCACCCTTCGCTATCCGCTGATCCGGCCGGGGCCGCGGGCCACCCATGTCCTGGAACCGGTGGTGCAGCTGGCCTGGTCCGACCTGTCGGGCGGCGCCGTGCCCAACGAGGACAGCACCACCGCCGAGTTCGACCGGGCCAGCCTGCTGTCGCTGTCGCGGTTTCCCGGCGAGGATGCCACCGAAACCGGCGCCCGCGCGGCGCTGGGGCTGAGCTGGGCGCGGCGCGGCGAAGGCGGCTGGAACAGCCGTCTGACCTTTGGCCGCGTGCTGCGGGACCGGGCCGCGCCGGGGTTCACCCATACCTCCGGCCTGGACGGCACCGCCTCGGACTGGCTGATCGCCGCCGCGCTGCAAAGCCCCGACGGCCTAGCGCTTGAGGGCCGCACGCTCTTGGACGACGCGGCCCAGGTCACCCGCGCCGAGGCCCTGCTGGACTGGACCAATGCCCGGATCAACCTGAGCGCCGGCTACATTTTTCTGCCCCCCGACACCCGGGAAAACCGGACGGACGCGGTCCGCGAGGTCAGCTTCGACGGCGATTACCGGTTCAACGACAACTGGTCGGCCGGGCTGGAGATGCGCTATGATCTGGCCGCCGGGTCGCCATCCCGGGCGGGTCTGGATATCGGCTGGCGCAATGAATGCGTCACGGTCGATTTTTCGGTGTCGCGCCGCTTCACGTCTTCGACTAGTGTGCAACCGACAACCGATTTCGGCTTGCTGGTTGGGCTTACGGGGTTTTCCACCGGGCGCACGGGCGCCGCGCCCCGGGCCTGCCAGGACTGAGACACTGACCAAACCAAGAGGTTCCAATGCGTGCCCTTCTGTCGCTGATCGCCCTTTTCGCCACCCTGGCCCTGCCGGCCCTGGCGCAGTTCTCGCCGGCGATCACGGTGAATGACAAGGTCATCACCCAGTACGAGATCGATCAGCGCGCCCGGATGCTGCGCGTGTTCCGCAGCCCCGGCAACGTGGCCGAGCTGGCCCGCGAACAGCTGGTCGAGGAACGTCTGAAGGACCAGGCGTTGGACGAGGCCGGGCTGCGCCTGACCGACGAGGGCCTGCAACGGGCGATGGAGGAATTCGCCGGCCGCGCCAACCAGGAGCTGGACCAGTTCCTGACCGTGCTGGCCCAGAACGGGGTGGACGAGCAAACGCTGCGCGACTTCGTGCGCATCAACGTGACATGGCGCGACTTCATCCGGTCGCGCTACGGTGATCGCGCCCAGATCACCGAGGCCGAGGTCGACCGCGCCCTGGGCCAGTCCGAAGGGGGCGCCGGGATCGAGGTGCTTTTGAACGAGATCATCATTCCCGCCCCGCCGCCCGAGGCCGCCCGCGCCATGGCCACTGCCGAACGCATCAGCGAGATCACCTCTTTCGCCGCCTTCGAGGCCGAGGCGCGCCGAGTGTCGGCCCTGCCCTCGCGCGACCGCGGCGGGCGGTTGAACTGGCTGCCGATCAGCAATTTTCCCGCCGCGCTGCGGCCGATCTTCCTGGGACTCGCCCCGGGCGAAGTGACCGACCCGCTGCCCATCGAGAACGGCGTCGCCCTGTTCCAGCTGCGCGACGTGCGCGAGGTGCCCCGCACCGAGGCGGCCCCGGCGGCCATCGAATACGCCGCCTATTTCATCGATGGCGGCCTGTCGGACCAGGCCATCGCCCGGGCACAGAGGATCGCCGGACAGGTCGATACCTGCGACGATCTTTACGGCGTGGCCCAGGGCCAGCCCCCCGAGGTTCTGCAACGCGACGCGCTGCCGCCGGCCGAGATTCCGCAGGACGTGGCACTGGAACTGGCCAAGCTGGATGCCGGGGAAACCTCCTACGGGCTGACCCGGGCCAATGGCGAAACGCTGGTCTTCCTGATGCTGTGCGGGCGCACCCCCGCGCTGGAGACCGAGCAGGACCGCGACGCGATCCGCAACCAGCTGCGCTCGCAGCGACTGGCGGGCTATGCGGACGCGCTGCTGGCGGAACTGCGCGCCTCGGCCCGCATCGTCGAGAACTGATGCGGCCCATCGCGGTCAGCTGCGGCGAACCGGCCGGAATCGGCCCCGAAATCGCCGCCGCCGCCTGGACCGCCCTGCGCGACACGGTGCCGATCCTGTGGATCGGTGACCCGGCCCACCTGCCAGAGGGCACGCCCTGGCAGGCGGTTGAAACCGCGGCAGACGCCATGACAGCCGCCGCGACGGCCCTGCCCGTGCTGGCCCGCGACTTCGCGGCGCCGCGGCGCCCCGGCAGGCCGGACCCCGCCCATGCGCACCACGTGATCGCTGCCATCGAAGAGGCCGTGCGCCTGGTCGAGGCCGGGGATTGCGCGGCGCTCTGCACCGCGCCCATTCACAAGCAGGCGCTGATCGACGGCGCCGATTTCGCCTATCCCGGTCACACGGAATTCCTGGCCCATCTGGGCGGGGCCGACCGGGCGGTGATGATGCTGGCCTGCGATGCGCTCCGCGTGGTGCCCGCCACGATCCATATCCCGCTGGCCGAGGTGCCCCGGGCTCTGACCGCCCGCACCCTGACCGATACGCTCCTGATCACCCATGCCGCCCTGGTCCGCGATTTCGGCGTTCCCGCCCCCCGCCTTGCGGTGGCCGGGCTCAACCCCCACGCGGGCGAAGGCGGCAAGATCGGCCATGAAGAAATCGAGATGATCGCCCCGGTGCTGGACGCCCTGCGCGCCGAGGGGCTGAACATCGCCGGCCCGCTTTCGGCGGACACGATGTTCCATGCCGCCGCCCGCGCCAGCTATGACGCGGCGATCGCGATGTATCACGACCAGGCGCTGATCCCGATCAAGACGCTGGCCTTCGACGAGGGTGTCAACGTGACCCTTGGGCTGCCGTTCATCCGCACCTCGCCCGATCACGGCACCGCCTTCGACATCGCCGGCACCGGTGTGGCCAACCCCGCCTCGATGATCGCAGCGCTTCGCATGGCGGCGCAGATGGCCGAGGCCCGGCACCGCCCGGCGGCGACGGACGAGGGCGACAAGGTGCCCCATGGATGACCTGCCCCCGCTGCGCGCGGTGATCGAGGCCCACGGATTGTCCGCCCGCAAGGCGCTGGGACAAAATTTTTTGCTGGACCTGAACCTGACCGCCAAGATCGCCCGCATGGCAGGGTCACTGGACGATCATGACGTGCTGGAGATCGGCCCGGGCCCCGGCGGCCTGACCCGGGGCTTGCTGACCGAAGGGGCGCGGCACGTGGTAGCCGTGGAAAAGGACGCCCGCTGCCTGCCCGCTCTGCAAGAGATCGCCGCCGCCTATCCTGGGCGGCTGGAGCTGCTCAATGCCGACGCGCTGGACATCGACCCGGGCGCGCATCTGACCCCGCCCATCCGCATCGCGGCCAACCTGCCCTACAACGTGGGCACGGAATTGCTGGTGGGCTGGCTGACGCCGCCGGACTGGCCCCCCTTCTGGGACAGCCTGACCCTGATGTTTCAAAAGGAAGTCGCGCAGCGGATCGTGGCCGCCCCCGGATCCAAGGCCTATGGCAGGCTGGCGATCCTGGCGCAGTGGCGGACCGATGCGGAAATCGTCATGGAATTGCCGCCCGAGGCCTTTTCACCGCCGCCCAAGGTTCATAGTGCCGTGGTGCACCTGACGGCCCTGCCCGCGCCGCGGTATCCCGCTGACCCGAAGACGCTGGAAACGGTCGTGGCCAAGGCGTTCAACCAGCGTCGCAAGATGCTGCGCGCGGCCCTCAAGGGCCTGTGCCCTGATATCGAGGATCGGCTGATCGCGGCCGGGATCGCCCCGACCGATCGGGCCGAACAAGTGGATCTTGAAAGGTTCTGTGCCCTGGCACGGGCGCTTGACGGCTAAACCGGAGCGCAGGCCTATTCGGCCGCTTCGGTTGCGCCGCCGTTCTTGTCGCCACCCTCTTCGCCGCCACCGTTGCCGCCGCCATTGCCACCACCGTTGCCGCCGTCGGACTGATCCGCGGCCTTGGGTTTGCGCGGCTTGCGCTTGGGCTTTGGCTTGGGCGCGTTCTCGGGGGTTTCGACCAGGCTGGATCCTTCGCCGCCCTGGTCCGTGCTCCCCTCGTTGGCGGCCGCTTCCTGCGCCTTGAGCCGTTCGGCGCGTTCGCGGTCCCGCTCGGCCTGGCGTTCGCGGTTCTGGCGTTCCTGCTCTTCGCGCTTGGCCTCGACCTCGCGTTGGGCTTCGGCCAGCAGGCGCAGGTAGTGTTCGGCGTGCTGGGCGAAGTTCTCGGCATTCACGCGGTCACCGGACAGCACCGCGTCGCGATGCAGCTGCTGGTACTTGTCGATGATCTGTTGCGGCGTGCCACGCACCTTGCCCTCGGGGCCCGAGCTGTCGAAGACCCGGTTGATGATATTGCCGCCCGAGGGCCGGTTGTTGCGGTTCTTCCGCGACCTGGATCGTGAGGATTTCATGAACGTCTGGTTCCAGCTGTGTTTCTTGTCGCGGCCCGACCCCGCCTCATGCGGGGGTCTTTGGGTTCAATGGCCTGCGATGTTCTGGCTATGATCGAAGAGCGGGCGCACCCACATCCATCCGACACCCCTGACTAAGCATTGGGGGGCGGGGTCCGCAAGGGGATTCGGTTGAAAAGGACCCGAAATGCGGTAATTCACCCCTTTGAGCGCGCCATTGTGCCGATCACGACACGGTCGCGACCGTCCAGGTCGAGGCGAATTTCGACCGCGGTCAGCCCCGCCGCCTGAAACATCGCGGCCACTGCCGCCCCTTGCGTCGGGCCGATCTCGACCATCAGCCGCCCGCCGGGGGCCAGATGCGCGGGCGCGCCACCAGTCAGAACGCGATAGGCCGACAGCCCGTCGCCTTCATCCGTCAGGGCCATACGCGGCTCGTGGGACAGTTCCGGTTGCAGCGCCGCCATCTCGTCCGCCGCGATATAGGGCGGGTTCGACACGATCAGGTCGAACCGGCCCGTGACCGCCCGCCACCAGTCCGAGGGGATCAGCGCCGCCCGGTCCCGCACCCCCAACCGTTCGGCATTGCGCCCGGCCACGGCCAGCGCCGCCTCGGACAGGTCAGTGCCCAGGCCTGCCGCCCCGTCCCGCGCCGCCAACAGGCTGAGAAGGATGCAGCCCGACCCGGTGCCAAGGTCCAGAACCCGCGAAAACGGGGCCTCCAGCGCCGCGGCCACCAGCGTTTCGGTCTCCGGGCGCGGGTCCAGCACATCCGCCGTTACCTCGAAACGGTGTTCCCAGAAATCGCGGTAGCCCAGGATATGCGACATCGGCTCGCCCGCCACGCGGCGCCCCACCAGCGCGGCCAAGTCGGCGCCGTGCTCTTCGGCGGCGCGCGCCAGCTTGCGCGCCTCGCGGGGGGGATCGGGGATGCCAGCCTGCGCCAGTCGCGCCGCGGCCTCGGCCCCTGTCACCCGCCCATCTCCGCCAACATGGTCGCCTGGGCGTCCTGGATCAGCGCGTCGATGATCTCGTCCAGGTCGCCCGCCATCACCTTGTCCAACGCATAGAGAGTCAGGTTGATCCGGTGGTCGGTCATGCGGCCCTGCGGAAAGTTGTAGGTGCGGATACGTTCGCTGCGATCGCCCGACCCCACCTGTGAGGCCCGCGCCTCGGATCGTTCGTCATGGGCCTTCTGGCGCTCTATGTCGAACAGCCGGGTCTTGAGCACCTGCATCGCGATCTCGCGGTTGCGGTGCTGGGATTTCTCGGACGAGGTCACGACCATGCCGGTGGGAATGTGGGTGATCCGCACTGCCGAATCGGTGGTGTTCACATGCTGCCCGCCCGATCCGGAGCTGCGCATCGTGTCGATGCGCAAGTCGTTGGGATCGATGCGGATATCGACATCCTCGGCCTCTGGCAGGACGGCCACGGTGGCCGCCGAGGTATGGATGCGCCCGCCGCTTTCTGTCTCGGGCACGCGCTGCACTCGATGCACGCCGCTTTCGAATTTCAGCCGGGCGAAGACGCTGTCGCCGCTGATCCGGGCAGTGACCTCCTTGATGCCGCCCAGTTCGGTCTGGGCCTCGTCCAGCACCTCGAATGTCCAGCCCCTGCCCTCGGCATAGCGCTGATACATGCGCAGAAGATCACCGGCGAAGAGCGCCGCCTCTTCCCCGCCCGTGCCGGGGCGGATCTCGATGATGGCGGGGCGGCTGTCGGCGGCATCGCGGGGCAGCAGCGCCAGTTTCACCGCCTGTTCCAGCTCGGGCAGTTTCTCGCGCAGCTCGGGCAGTTCGGCCTCGGCCAGTTCCGCCATCTCGGGATCATCGAGCATCGCCTCGGCGCCCTCGATCTCCTCGACAAGCGCCTGGTAGGCCCGCACGGTTTCGACAACCGGACGCAGTTCGGCGTATTCGCGGCTGACCTTGGCGAAGTCGTCGCCGGACAACCCCTCGGCCATGCGGGCCTCGAGATATTCGAACCGGTCGGTGATCTGGTGCAAGCGGTCCTGTGGGATCATGGCGCTGCTTTTGCCTATTCGCCGGGGGTTTGCAAGGCCCCCTCGGGCACGGCCTCCAGCCAGGCGCGCACGCGGGCCGCGTTCACACCCAGGTCGGACTGGCCGAAGCGCAGCCGGGCATGGATCGTCAGGGTCGTGGCCCCCTTGGCCTGCGGGTCATCGCGGGTCAGGTAGATCGTGGTGTAATCGGGAAAGCCCCAAAGCGCGGACCGGGTGACAAAGGTGACGAATCCCGACTCGGCGCTGCCAGCCAAGACCTGCGTGCGTGGCGTGTTCTGCGCGGCCCCCGCCAGCGCCGCCATGACCGCGTCCGGATCGCCCGCGACGACCCGCCGGGCCTCGAATCCGCCGGCAAAGGGATAGTCGCCCGGCCCTTTGGGATCGGCGAAACGGTGCCAGCGGTCGGGGTCGCTGGGGGCAAGGCGCACATAGGCCGCCCCCATCACCACGGCCAGGATCAGCAGAACAAGAAGGGCAATCAGCCAGCGCATGGATCAACGATAGGACACGCCGGGCAGGATGCACAGCAGTTCGTAAAGAATATTGGCCCCGGTCAGCGCGGTATTGCCCGACGGATCATAGGGCGGCGAGACCTCGACAAGATCACAACCCACCACGTTGAGCCCGCGCAGCGCGCGGATCAGCTGCATCGCCTGCGGGGTGGTCAGCCCGCCGATCTCGGGCGTGCCGGTGCCGGGGGCGTAGGCCGGGTCCAGGCTGTCGATGTCATAGGTGACATAGCAGGGCTGGTCGCCGATTTGCGCGACGATCTCCTGGCCCAGCCCGGTCAAGGATTGGTGCCACAGGTCCAGCGCGAGCCGCTGGTTGAAACCCCAGCCGGCGGCTTCGGTGAAATCCTCGGCCGAGTAGCCGGTGCCTCGAAGTCCGATTTGCCAGACTTTTTGGGGGTTTATAAGGCTTTCCTCATATGCTCGGCGAAACACGGTGCCATGGGTTTCACGCATCCCGAACATCTCGTCATTCACATCCGCATGGGCATCGACATGGACCAGCGCGACGGGCCCGTGCTTGCGCGCCATCGCGCGCAGGATCGGCAGGGTCAGGGAATGGTCGCCGCCGATGGCCATGGGAATGACCGGGTGCTGCAGCAGGGTGTCGAAATGGGCCTGGATGATCTTGAGGCTGTCTGACAGGCTGAAGGTGTTGATCGGGATATCGCCCGTATCGGCGCAGTTCAGGCTGTCGAAGGGCGCGGCCCCGGTCTGGAGGTTATAGGGCCGGATCATCGCGCTTTCCTGCCGGACCTGTTTCGGCCCGAACCGCGTGCCCGAACGCCAGCTGGTGCCGATATCCATCGGGACGCCGACAAAGGCCACGTCCAGACCCGCCGCATCGGACTGTTCGGGCAGACGCATGAAACTTTGCGGACCGGAAAAGCGCGCCAGGTCGTTGCCACTGATCGGTTGGTTGGGCATGTCCCCTCTTTTCAACAGCTTGTGGCGTGATCCTTATCCGATCTTCACGCCCTCTCGGACGAGGCTATCCGTCACCTCGGCAATCGCCGCGCGCAGGGTTCCGGCGACGAAGCCGATTTGGTCCGGCGTGATGACAAGCGGCGGCGACATGACGTTGAGCGATCCCATGGGCCGCACGATCAGGCCCCGCGCCTCGGCCGCGTCGGTGATCCGGCGGCCGATGTCGATGCCTTCGTCGAAATCCCGCCGGGTGGCCTTGTCGGCCACGTTCTCCACGCAGCCGATCAGGGTATGCCCTCGTACGTCGCCGACGATGGGCAGGTCTTCCAGCCCATGCAGCGCGTCCTGGAACAGCGCGCCCATCTCGGCCGCATGGGCCAGTAGCCCCTCGTCCTCGATGATCTCGATATTCTTGAGCGCGGCGGCGCAGGCCACCGGGTGCCCAGAATAGGTGAAGCCCGACGTATACCAGCGATCGCCGGACATGTCGCGCCAAAGATCATCAGAAAATATAATTGCGCCAATGGGTTGATAGCCAGAGCTCAATCCCTTGGCGCAGCAGATGATATCCGGCGTCACGCCGTAGACCGCCTCGGAGGCGAACCATTCGCCGCAGCGGCCGAACCCTGTCACCACCTCGTCGGCGACGAAGAGGATGCCGTGATGCTGGCAGACCTCCCACATCCGTTTGAGATAGCCCGGCGGCGGCACCAGGACCCCGCCCGAGGCCTGGATCGGCTCGGCGAAGAAGGCGGCGATCTTCTCGGCGCCGACCTCCTCGATCTTGGCCTCGAATTCGACGATCAGGCTGTCCTCGAACTCGGCGACGCTCATCTCCTCGGGGCGGCGATAGACATAGGGCGCCTCGATGTGGTGGATCGTGTCACTTTTGTAGGTGAATTCCGGTGACCGGTCGCCGTCGCGCATGCCAAGGGACATCGAAACGAAGGTCGAGCCATGGTAGGAATGGCGGCGCGCGATCACATGGGTGCGTCCCTCGAAGCCCCGCGCCGCCTGGACGAATTGCACCATGCGATAGGCGCTGTCGATGGCGGTGGAGCCGCCCGTGGTGAAATGCACCCGGTTCAGCCCCTCGGGCGCGATCTGCGTCAGCTTGGCGGACAAAAGCGCCTGGGGATCATGGCTCTGATCGACGAAGGTATTGGCAAAGCCCAGACGTTCTGCCTGGTCCGCGATGGCCTGCGCCATTTCCTTGCGACCCAACCCGATATTGGTGCACCAAAGCCCCCCAACGGCATCGAGATAGCGCGTGCCATCCACGTCCCACAGGTCGCAGCCCTTGCCACGGGTGATGACCATGGGGCCGTCCCGTTCGAAACTGTCGAAATGGGTCCAGGGATGAAGGGCATGCGCCTTGTCGAGCGCGGCGAGGTCATTTTGCTGTGTCATGGCGGCATCTGACGCCAGACCCGACACGGCGTCAATCCCGCTCGGCCGGCAATGGCAGGGCCCGTTCCACCGCCCTTGCGAAAAAGCTGGCGCCGACAGGGGCCGCGCGATCGTCGAAATCATATGCAGGGTGATGCACCATGGCTGTGTCGCCATTGCCCAGGAACAGGTAGGCGCCGGGCACTCTTTCGAGGAAGAACGCGAAATCCTCGGCCCCCATTTCCTTGACCCCGTCGCCCTGGACCGAATCCGGCCCGACGATTTCCTCGGCCACGGACACGGCGAAACCCGCCGCCTCGGGGTCGTTGATCGTGGGTGGATAGCCCTCGTCATAGTCCAATTGCGCTGTCACGCCGAAGCTGGCCGCCTGCCCCGCCACGATCTCCGCCATGCGGCGCTTGACCATGGCTTGAACCTCTTTGTCGAAGGTGCGCACGGTGCCGCCAAGGTAGGCCGTGGCGGGGATGACGTTGTCGGCGCTGCCGGCATGGACCATCGTCACCGACACCACCAGGTCATCGAGCGCGTAGTGATTGCGGCTGACGATGGTCGCCATGGCCTGACCGATGGACAGAGCCGCCGGGATCGGGTCCAGCGCTTCATGGGGATAGGCACCGTGGCCGCCCTTGCCGGATATATTGACGTGAAAGGTATCGACCGCGGCCATAACCGCGCCGCGCGTAGTGTAGAACTGGCCCAACGGCACGCCCGGCATGGTGTGCAGGGCATAGATTTCGCAGATGTCGAACCGGTCCAGCACGCCCTCTTGCACCATGAGCTCGGCACCGCCGCCGACCTCTTCGGCGGGCTGGAAGACCAGGGCGACACGACCCGCGAAATTGCGCGTCTCGGCCAGGTAGCGCGCGGCCCCCAGCAGCATCGCCGTATGCCCGTCATGGCCGCAGGCATGCATCTTGCCGGGCCGTGTGCTGGCCCAGGCGGCGCCGCTCGCCTCTTCGATGGGCAACGCATCCATGTCGGCACGCAGGCCAACCGTCGGCCCCGCGCCCCGACCCTCGATGATCGCCACGACACCGGACACCGCGATCCCCTCGTGGATTTCGTCGACCCCGAAGGTCTTGAGGCGCTCGACCACGAAGGCCGCCGTCTCGTGGCACTGCTGCCCGAGTTCGGGATGCCGATGGATATGACGCCGCCATGCGGCCATATCCTCGGCGAAGCCGGCGATGCGGTTGATGACGGGCACGACGCTGTCCTTTGCAGATTGTTTTTCTGCCTTGTTGTTGCTTACTCCGCCGTTCGGCCCGGCGAAAGGGGCCTGTCGGTTGGATCGAACAGGCTTGCGGCGAAAGGCACCTGATGCGCCACCCCCCCCTTGGCCCCCCGGTCCGGTCTGATAGGGTCCCGCCAACGAAGGGGGCATAAGCATGAGCGACGACCTGATCCGCAGCACCGACTCCACCCGCCAGATGGATCGCCTGCTGGAGATCATGCGCCGGTTGCGCGACCCGAACACGGGCTGCCCCTGGGATATCGAACAGAGTTTCGACACGATCGCCCCCTACACGATCGAGGAGGCCTACGAGGTGGCAGATGCCATCGCCCGCGCCGACATGGCCGACCTCAAGGGCGAGCTGGGCGATCTGCTGTTCCAGTCCGTCTTTCACGCGCAACTGGCCGAGGAGGCCGGGCATTTCTCCTTCGCCGACGTGGCCCGAACCATGTCCGACAAGATGGTGGCGCGGCATCCGCATGTCTTCGGCGCCGACAACCGCGAGAAATCCGCCGAACAACAGACCCGCGACTGGGAGGCGGTCAAGGCCGCGGAACGCGCCCGGCGCGGCGAGACCCGCACGCTCGACGGGGTGGCCATCGGCCTGCCCGCCCTGCTGCGGGCGCTGAAATTGCAAAAGCGCGCCGCGCGGGTCGGCTTCGACTGGCCCGAGGTGACCCAGGTGATCGACAAGATCGCCGAGGAATCACGCGAACTGGCCCAGGCGCGCGACAGCCTTTCGCAAGACGAAGTCGAGGAGGAGATGGGCGATCTGCTATTCGTCATGGCCAACCTTGCCCGTCACCTGGATGTGGACCCAGAGGCCGCCCTGCGCCGCGCCAATGCCAAGTTCCAGCGCCGGTTCGAGGCCATCGAGGACGCGCTGGCCCGCAATGGCAAGACCCCGGGCGAAAGCACGCTGGACGAGATGGACGCGCTTTGGAATGCCGCGAAGCGCACGGAAAAGACCTGACTGCGGCAGCTTGGCGCATAGCGCCGCGCGCCGCCCTCTATATCTCGACTGTATGAGCATCCTGACCCCAATTCCCCCCGCCCAGCCCTGGTATGCCAGGGCCTTCTATCGCCTGCCCGTCATCGGCTGGATGGCCCGTGACCTGGTGTTCGGCGACAAGGACAACATCTGGTATTTCCTGGTGATCGTGCTGACCGCCGTGATCCTGTCCGTGGCCGCCTGGGGCCTGCCCGCGCTGGTCGTGATCGCCCTGACCTATGTGCCGGTGCATATGGCGCTTATGGTGATCCTCGCCCGGCCCTGACCCCGAGCCTGACCCTGGCCGCTTGCGCCCGCGCGCAGGACTTGGCAAACCCCGTCTGGTCAACATGAGGGGTTTTTCGATGCAGATCACGCAGGCCAAGGCCGTTGTCACCGGGGGCGCCTCCGGGCTGGGCGCGGCCACCGCGCGGCACCTGCGCGCCCACGGGGCGCGTGTCACGATTCTGGACCGCGACGACGCCACCGCGCTGGCACGGGACATCGACGCCGGTTACGAAAAGGTCGACGTGACCGACGAGGGATCCGTCACCGCCGCGCTGGATGGCGCCAAGGCCGAAATGGGCGGGCTCAACGCGGCCATCAACTGCGCCGGGATCGCCACCAGCGAAAAGACCCTTGGCCGCGACGGCCCACACGCGCTGGACAGCTTCCGCCGCACCTTGGACATCAACCTGACCGGCAGCTTCAACATCGCCCGCCTTGCGGCGGTGCGCATGGACCAGGGCGGTGTTATCGTCAACACCGCCTCCATCGCCGCTTTTGACGGGCAAAAGGGCCAGCCCGCCTATGCCGCCTCCAAGGCCGGAATCGCGGGGCTGTCGCTGCCCATGGCCCGCGACCTGGCGCGCAACGGAATCCGCGTCATGGCCATTGCGCCGGGCATCTTCCGCACGCCGATGCTCGAAGGGCTGGGCGAAGAGGTCATGCGGACTCTGGCCCGCGACGTGACCTATCCCCAGCGCCTGGGCGACCCGGATGAATTCGCGGCCCTGGCCCGGTTCATCCTGGAATGCGATTACCTGAACGGCACGACGATCCGGCTGGACGGCGCGCTGCGTATGCCCTGACCGCTCAGGTCGCGCCCTCGGTTTCGATCTTCAGGTCCTCGCCGCAATGCTTGCAGTGGATTGCGTCGGTGTCGTGTTTGGTCAGCCCGCAATTGGAGCAGGTGTGCTTGACCTTGGCCGGCGAAAAGATCGCCCGGACCAATTGCAGGAACAGGCCGACGCCCACCACCATGATTCCCACCGACAAAAGCCGCCCCGCCGGCGTCGTCATGGTGATGTCGCCGAAGCCCGTGGTCGTCAGCGTCGCCACGGTGAAGTAGAGCGCGTCCACATAACTGCCGATCCCCGGCTCCTCGCCGCCGCGCAGCACGAAGACCAGCGCGGTCATGGCGAAGATGAAGACCAGCAGGTTGAGTGCGGCGATTAACGTGTCCTCGTGGCGCCGAAACAGCAGCCAATCGCGCCGCAGGTCACGCATCAGATGGTAGGAATGCACCAGCCGCAGGGCCCGCAGCACCCGCAGCACCACCAGCCCCTGCCCGATGAAGGGCGCCATCACCAGGGCGGCCAGCACGACGACATCGACGATCACATAGAAGCGGCGCAGGAACCGCAGTTTGCGTTCGGCGATCCAGAACCGCAGCACCAGGTCAAGCGCGATCAGGCCACCGATCACGGCATCCGCCATCAGCAGTTCGCGGGTCATCGGCATGGTCGCCGTTGCCAGGAAGAAGACGATGGTGACAAGGTCGAAGACAAGCAAGCCGTAGCGGAATCGCGAGGCGCGCTTGCTGCGCCCCTCGTAGAGCAGCCGGACCCTGTCGCGTAGCGGGCGTTCTTCAGCCATGCGGGCCTCCCCTTTCGACACGCCCCCGCACCCTGGCCCGGTGCGGGGCCTCAGTCAGCATGTTCCGCCTTTTCTTCGAGGTCCAGCCATTCCTCT
Organism: Alphaproteobacteria bacterium; assembly: GCA_009908505.1. GTDB lineage: Bacteria > Pseudomonadota > Alphaproteobacteria > Rhodobacterales > Rhodobacteraceae > Salibaculum. The sequence continues at coordinate 20,576 of JAAAPD010000003.1, forward strand.
TCGGCCGCCGCGAGCTTGTCCTGCCGTTCGCTCAGCGCCTCGGTGGCCTTCTTGAACTTGACCGGTTCGCGGGTGAAGAGGTCGGGATCCGACAGCAGCTCTTCCAGCTTGGCGATCTCGGCCTCGAGCCGGTCGAGCACGGCGGGCAGTTCCGCCAACCGGTGCTTCTCGGTGAAGGACAGGCCGTCCGGCTTTCGCGGCGGCGCCGAAGCCGGTTTGCCGGCCTTCTGCCTGGGTTTCTCGGCCGGGGCCGGCGCGCCGTCCTTGCCCCGCTGTGCCTGGTAGTCACTCCAGCCCCCGGCAAAGAGCGTGGCGCGCCCGTCGCCCTCCATCGCAACGGTGGTCGTGGCAACGCGGTCGATGAAATCCCGGTCATGGCTGACCAGGAGGACCGTGCCCGCATAGTCGCCCAGGATGTCCTGCAACAGGTCGAGCGTTTCGATATCCAGGTCGTTCGTGGGCTCGTCCAGAACCAGCAGGTTCGATTCCCGCGCCATCAGCCTGGCCAACAGCAGCCGCGCCTTTTCGCCGCCCGACAGGGCCCGCACCGGCGCGCGAGCCTGGGCCTCGTCGAAGAGGAACTCCTTGAGATAACCCACCACGTGCTTGGGCTGGCCACGCACCATCACCTGGTCGGCCTTGCCGCTGACCCGCATGGTCGGATCACCGGTCAGGCTGTCCCAAAGGCTCATGTCGGGGTCCAGCTGCGCGCGGGCCTGGTCGAACACCGCAACGGACAGGTTGGTGCCGTGCTTGACCGTTCCGGCATCCGGTTCAATTTCGCCAAGCAGCATCTTGATAAGTGTTGTTTTTCCGACACCGTTCGGGCCGACGAAGGCGACCCGGTCGCCGCGCTGCACCGTCAGGTCGAACGCCTTGACGATGGGGGTGCCGTCATAGGATTTGGCCAGCCCCTCGGCCTCGATCACCTTCTTGCCGCTTTTGGGGCCATCGTCCAGCGCCATGGCGGCGGTGCCCTGCCGGCGGATCATGGCGGCCCGTTCGGCGCGCAGGTCCTGCAGGGCCCGCACGCGGCCCATGTTGCGCTTGCGCCGGGCCGAGATGCCCTCGACCGCCCAACGCGCCTCGGCCTTGATCTTGCGGTCCATCTTGTGGCGCTGCTGATCCTCTTCCTCCCAGGCCTTGTCGCGCCATTCCTCGAAATGGGCGAAGCCGCGGTCCTGGCGCCGCACTTGGCCCCGGTCGATCCAGAGCGTTGCGCGCGTCAGCGCCGACAGGAATGCCCGGTCGTGGGAAATCAATACAAATCCGGCCCTTGTCTGGGACAGTTCATGTTCCAGCCAGCGGATTGCCTGGATGTCCAGGTGGTTCGTCGGCTCGTCCAACAGCATCAGGTCGGGCGCCTCGGCCATCAGCCGCGCGAGCGCCGCGCGCCGCCGTTCCCCACCCGAGGCAAGGCCCGGCGCGTGGTCCAGTCGCACCTTGAGCCCCTCGGCCACTGCCTCGACGCGCCAGGCCTCGCCCGGGGCCAGCCCGGCGGCGGCGAAATCGCCCAGGGTGGCGAAGCCGGCCATGTCGGGATCCTGCTCCATATAGCCCACCGACAGGCCCGGCGGCACCACGCGCGTGCCGCGATCCGGTTCAACAAGACCGGCCATGACCTTGAGAAGTGTGGATTTTCCCGACCCGTTGCGCCCCACCAGCGCGCCCCGGTCGCCGGGCTGCACCACAAGCGACAGGTCATCGAAAACGGGATCGCCGCCGAAGGTCAGTGAAATGTCGGACAATTGCAGCAAAGGAGGACGGGCCATGCCAGCCTGCTATCCCCGGCGCGCCAGTCATGCAAGGGGCCCGATTTTCCGGACATTCCGCCTGCACATCGAACGACCGGGGCTTCGATCTACCCGACCAGGGCCCGCAAGGCCCGCGCCCGGGCGGGCGGAATCGCCGCGACCTCCAGCCCGGTGAAGACGTGCAGCGTGCCCATCGCCTCGTCCACCACCGCGTGGTCACTGACCCGTCCGCCCATGCCGAGATAGCTGCGCAGGAGGGATGGCAACACCTTGGCCGCCGACGCCGGGGGCGGCGCACCGCCGCGCTGCAACGGCACGATCCGCGCGGCCTTGCGGCCGGGGCGCCAGGCCTCGGGCGCAAGGTGCCGCGCCGCCAGGTGGGCGAATCCCGCCTCGTAGGGCGCGGAGTCGGTGCCGGGAAAAGAGGAACAGCCAATCAGCATCCCGGCCCCGGCCCGGTCGACGATCGCTGCCAGCATGCCCCAGGCCACCCGCAGGATATCCGCATCCGCCCCGTCCGGCCGTATGCAGAAGCGCCCCAGTTCGACCAGCGGCGCCCGATACCGCGCCAGGGCGGACAGGTCGTAGAAATCGGCGCAGTAGCTGTCATCGAGGGCGCCGCCATCGGCGAAAACCCGCAATCGGAACGTGCAGGCCAAGGTGCCGTCCCGATGGTTCTCGATCAGGACATGCTGACAAAGCGGATCGAAGCGGTCGGCATCGACCCCCCCGCCGGCCCGTTGCCGAAAACAGGCCGCGCGCAGGGCCTGGGCCGAGGCAAGGTCCTCTGCCGTCCGTGCCATCCGGGCGCCGTAGCGCCCGCCGTCCAATCCCCGGTCGATCAAGGGTACATTCGACATCTCACCGGCTCCGGTCCCGCGTCGCGACCAGCCTAGCGGTGCAAGGCGACAAAGCCCAGAGGTCAGCCGCCCGGCGGGTTCACGATGCTGCCCGCATCGAAGTTCCCGAAGGCGCCGAAGAGCTGGCCAAGGAAGGTCGTGTCCTGGATGCCGTCATCGGTGACACGCCGCGACAGTCGCACGACCCGGCCGTCGTCCAGGCCGAACCGCTCGATGTTGCGGACCACACCGTCGGCGTCGAAGCTGACCGCCAGCACCTCGCGGCTGACCTCGGTGGGCTCGGTGAAGGCGAAATGGCGGAACCGGCTTTGCACGTAGTAGTAATTGCCGTCCCCCAGGGCGCTGCCCGTGGTGGGCGGGCCGGCCACCTCTTCCACGCTGGCGCGGGTATCGAGGCCGATGACCACCTCGGCCAGATCCTCGTCGGTGGGGATATAGCCGTGATTGCGGTAGTTCGCCGTGCATCCGACCGACACCCCGAGGGCCGCCACCAGGATCGCGGTCCTGAACCGTTTCGCGGTGCTGCTCATGCTGCCTTCCCTTCCCGTCGGACGCCTCTGGGCCGCGCGCATGGCCTTGCGTCGGGCGGCCATGGCTTTTAACGCAGTTACACTACACCCTCTGCCCTGTTCAAGGCTTTGACCTCATGTCCGACTCGACCGCCCTGCCGCAAGAAATGATCCGTTTCGCCGACCTCGCGGGGCGCAAACCGCACCATTTCACCCTGGAACCCGATGCGGCGGGACGCGATGCGGTGGCCGGGGCGCTGGGGATTCGCGGCGTGCGCAAGCTGCGCCTGTCCGGCGATCTGCGCCCGATGGGCAGGCAGGACTGGCACCTGAACGCCCAGCTGGGCGCCACGGTGGTGCAGGACTGCGTGGTCACGCTGGAGCCGGTTTCGACGCGCATCGACGAGCCGGTCGAGCGCACCTACAGCGCGGATTTCCAGGACCCGGCAGGCACCGAGGTCGAGATGCCCGAGGACGACGCGACCGAACCGCTGCCCGACACGCTGGATCTGGGCCGGGTCATGATCGAGGCGCTGGCGCTGGCTCTGCCCACCTATCCGCGCGCCCCGGGTGCCCAGACAGGCGAGGCGGTCTTTACCGAACCCGGCACGACCCCGTTGCGCGACGAAGATCTGCGGCCCTTCGCCGGCCTGGCGGGGCTGCGCGACGCGCTCGACAAGGATGCCGGGGACGAGGACTGAACCAGCCTCCGTAGCGGTCCCCAAAAAGGGCTTGCCAAACACCGGAATCGCAGTATTTTCGCGGCCTCTTTCGGATCGTGGCTCGACAGGCCGGGGCGTATGCACTAGACCCCGCCAGAGTTTCCTTTCGGAACCCGGATTTCACGTGGGGCGCCCCGGTGCCCCGAGCTAAGCAAAGGTTGAGACATGGCTGTCCAGCAGAACAAGGTATCCAAGTCGCGTCGGAACAATCGCCGGTCGCATCACGCGCTTGAAGGTGCCAACCCGAACGAATGCCCCTCCTGCGGGGAACTGAAGCGTCCGCATCACGTGTGCCCGTCCTGTGGCCACTATGCCGACCGCGAAGTGGTGGCCCAGGCCGACGAGATCGATCTGGAAGACGACGCAGCGTAAGCGGCGGTCCGGATCGGGTGACATGACCACGGCTCGCACGTCGAACCAGACCGAGGCTGAGGGCATTTCCTCCGGGGACATCGTTCTATCCGTCGACGCCATGGGCGGCGACAAGGGACCCGCACCGATCGTTGCGGGTCTTTCGCATTTCCTGCGCAAGCGGCCCGGCGCGCGCGTGCTGCTGCACGGCGATGAATCGCGACTGCGTCCGCAGGTTCAAAAGCGCCGGCTGTCCGACCGGGTCGAGATTCGCCACGCCCCCGACGTGGTGGCGATGTCGGACAAGCCCAGCAACGTGATGCGCCACGGCAAGTCGAGCTCCATGTGGTCGGCCATCGAGGCGGTGCGCAACGGCGAAGCCCAGGTCTGCGTGAGCTGCGGCAATACCGGGGCGCTCATGGCCGTGTCGATGATCCGGCTGCGCAAGGTCGAGGGCGTCAACCGCCCCGCCATCGCCTGTCTCTGGCCGTCGCGCAACGAAAGTGGTTTCAACATCATGCTGGATGCCGGCGCCGATATCCGGGCCGACCAGGACGATCTGCTCATGTATGCGCTGATGGGGGCCTCCTACGCACGCAACGCGATGGGGCTGGCGCGGCCGCGGGTCGGGCTTCTTAATGTCGGGGTCGAGGACCACAAGGGCCGGGCCGAGTTGAAGGTGGCGCAGGACCTGATCGCACGGGCCGCGCCGCGCGGAGAATACGAGTATGTCGGCTTCGTCGAGGGGGGCGACCTGCCGTCGAACCGGGTCGACGTGATCGTCACCGACGGGTTCACCGGCAATGTCGCGCTGAAAACCGGCGAAGGCACCGCCAACCTGATCTCGGAACGCCTGCGCGAGGCGTTCCGCAAGACACCGCTGTCGCGCATCGCGGCGCTGCTGGCGGCGACCTCTCTGCGCCGGCTGAGCAAGCGCATCGACCCGCGCCGGGTCAATGGCGGGGTGTTTCTGGGGCTCAACGGTACGGTCATCAAAAGCCACGGTTCGGCCGACGCGACCGGCGTGCGCGCCGCCATGGAAATGGCATATCAGCTGGCCGCGTCGGGCTTTTCCCGGCGCCTGGCCGCGCGGGTTGCATCCGCCGCGGCCCTTGCGCAAGATGGCCCCGACGAGGACGCGACGGATGACGCCGGGGGGGCGCGCGCATCATCCGCATCGCCGGGGCCAAAGGACCAAAAAAGCACATGACACGCCGGGCTGTCGTACGGGGCATCGGGCATTACCTGCCCGAACGCATCGTTCCGAATTCGGAATTCGAGAAAACGCTGAATACGTCCGACGAATGGATTCGAACGCGCTCGGGGATCGAGAGCCGTCGCTTCGCCGCCGAGGATGAATACACCTCCGACCTGGGCGCCCATGCGGCGCGGGCCGCGCTGGACAATGCCGGGCTGGCCCCCGATGACATCGACGCGGTGATCGTCGCGACCTCGACCCCGGACCTGACCTTTCCCTCTTCGGCCACGATGATCCAGCAGAAGCTGGGCATGACCCAGGGCTTCGCCTTCGACGTGCAGGCGGTTTGTGCCGGGTTCATCTATGCACTGGCCAATGCCAACGGGCTGATCGTTTCCGGCCAGGCGAAACGTGTGCTTGTCATCGGGGCGGAAACCTTCAGCCGCATCCTCGATTTCACTGACCGGTCCACCTGCGTGCTGTTCGGCGACGGCGCGGGGGCGCTGATCCTCGAAGCGCAGGAGGGCACCGGCCGTGCCGAGGATCGCGGCGTGCTGGGAATCGACCTCAATTCCGACGGGCGCTACCGCGACCTGCTCTATGTCGATGGCGGCATGGTCAGCCAAAAGACCGGCTTTGTGGTCATGCAGGGCAACGCCCTGTTCCGGCAGGCCGTCGAGAAACTGGCGCAAACTGCCGATGCGGCGCTGGACAAGGCCGGGCTGGGCCATGCCGACGTGGACTGGATCGTACCGCACCAGGCCAATATCCGTATCATCCAGGGCACTGCCAAGAAAATGGACCTGCCCATGGACAAGGTCGTGGTCACCGTCCAAGACCACGGCAATACCTCGGCCGCGTCGATCCCGCTGGCCCTGTCGGTGGGCGTCGAACGCGGCCAGATCACGCCCGGCGACCTGATCGTCACCGAGGCGATCGGCGGGGGCCTGGCCTGGGGTGCGGTCGTGCTGCGCTGGTAGGCGGAATGCCGTCCAATTGCGGCTCCCAAGTCCCTGTTATTGACTCTCTTTTTGCCAAGGGCCTAAAGTCGCTGAAAATAAGAGAGGGACGGTATGTCAGAGAAGACGCTTACCCGGATGGACCTTGCCGAGGCCGTCCATGAAGAAGTGGGGCTCTCACGCAACGAAAGTGCCGATCTCGTCGAGTCCGTTTTGCAGCACATGTCCGATGCGCTGGTGCGCGGCGAAAACGTCAAGATCTCGTCCTTCGGCACCTTCTCGATCCGTGACAAGGCCGCCCGTCTGGGCCGCAATCCCAAGACCGGCGAAGAGGTTCCGATCTCGCCCCGCCGGGTGCTGAGCTTCCGGCCCAGTCACCTGATGAAAGACCGGGTCGCCCATGGCAACAAGTCGTAGGGGGCCGCGGGGATGAGCAAATCCCGCGACGCGTTCCGAACCATTTCCGAGGTGTCCGACTGGCTGGACACCCCGGCCCATGTGCTGCGCTTCTGGGAAAGCAAGTTCAGCCAAGTCAAGCCGGTGAAGCGCGCCGGCGGGCGCCGCTACTATCGCCCGCAGGACATGGAATTGCTGGGCGGAATCAAGAAGTTGCTGCACGATGACGGCATGACCATCAAGGGCGTGCAGAAGCTGCTTCGCGAAAAGGGCATCAAGCACGTTGCCGCGATGGGCCTGTCCTTAGACCACGCTCTGGCAGCGGAAAACACGGTCGACGCGGCCCCCGCCGATCCGGCACCCGCCGATCAGGACGCGGCCGATCAGGAGGCGGCCGCAGAACACGCCGCGACACGGGCCCCGCCCGATGTCGATACGATCCCCGAACACGTGGACCCGCGGGCACCGGAGACACCCGGCACGGCGCCGGTGGACACCCCGGCCCCCACAGCGCCCGCACAGCCGGACAATGTGGTGCCATTGCCCGCCGCCGGCGACACGCCCCGGCCGGATAGCGGGCCGGACGATAGCCCCGTGGCCGCCGATGCGCCCGGGGCAGAGGCCGAAGAGGAAGAGCGAGCGCCGGAGGAGGCCGACCCGGCCCCCGCCGCTGCCGCGATCCTCGCCGCGATTCCCGTGGACCCTTCCGATTCTGCGTCCAAGGCTCCGGCGCGCTTGCTGGACCTTCTGCCCCGGCTGCGCGACCCCGACAGCCAATTGAGCGCCCGCGCCGCCGAGATCGCACCGTTGCTGGACCGGATGCAGGCCCTGCGCGATCGCATCCCGGCACGGTGACGGGCGAATTGGCGATTTCGCCCTTGCAGTGCGAATTGTATTCAGTATGTAGAGCGCCTAGTCGGGCTATGGCGCAGCCTGGTAGCGCGTCCGTCTGGGGGACGGAAGGTCGCAGGTTCGAGTCCTGCTAGCCCGACCAACAAAATCGCCCGTCGGCGCATCCGCGCGGCGGGCGTTTTTGCAACCGGCATGTGGCTGCGGGGGACGACGATGACAAATGGCGTTTTGGCCGACCACCAGATCCGGGCAATGATCGCCGAGGGCAGCATCGCGGCCTCGTCCCCGATCCTCAATGACCAGGTGCAACCGGCCTCGCTCGACCTGCGGCTGGGCGACACGGCCTACCGCGTACGCGCCTCGTTCCTGGCGGGCAAGGATCGCAGCGTCACGGACCGGCTGGACGAACTGACGATGCACCGGATCACCCTGACCGGCGGCGCGGTCCTGGAAAAGGGCTGTGTCTATGTGGTGCCCCTGATGGAGCGGCTGTCCCTGCCCCCAGGCATGACCGCCGCGGCCAGCGCCAAAAGCTCAACCGGACGGCTGGACCTGATGACGCGGGTCATCACCGACAACGGCGTCGAATTCGACCGGGTGCCCGAGGGCTATGACGGCCCGCTTTACGCCGAGATCTGCCCGCAAAGCTTTTCGGTCGTGGCCCAGCCGGGCCAGTTGCTCAACCAGATCATCTTTCGCCGCGGACACACCTTCCTAAGCGACGCGGACCTTGCCGCCGTCCATGCCAGGACCCCGGTGGTCAATGGCGCGCCGGTGATCTCCGAAGGGCTGGGGTTCTCTGTCGATCTGCGGCCCGAAACGGGCGACCTGGTGGGGTACCGCGCCAAGCGGCATACCGGCGTGGTCGACCTGGCCAAGCTCGCCCATTACGACCCGGCCGAGTATTGGGAAGAGGTCCGCACGACCGAGGGCCGGATCATCCTCGACCCCGGCGCCTTCTATATCCTGGTCAGCCGCGAGGCGATCTGCATTCCCCCCGATTATGCCGCCGAAATGGCGCCCTACCTGGCCATGGTCGGTGAATTCCGGGTGCACTACGCGGGGTTCTTCGACCCCGGTTTCGGCTGGGACGGGGCCGGTGGGGCCGGATCACGCGGCGTGCTGGAAGTGCGGTGCCACGAGGCGCCCTTCGTGCTGGAACACGGCCAGATCGTCGGCAGGCTGGTCTATGAACACATGTCGGAACGTCCGACCGCCCTTTATGGGCGCGAGATCAAGTCGAACTACCAAGGACAGGGGCTGAAACTGTCCAAGCATTTCCGCAGCCCGGCGGGCTGAGACCTCAGAACTTGCCGGCGCGGCGCGTCACCCGCGCCATGCGGCGGGCGTTCTTGGCGGTATTCTTCGCCGATTTCGCCTGCTGGCGGTCCTCGGGGCTTTGCTGGTCACGGGGTTTCTGGCCGCGCTTGACGGCGGCGTTGATCCCGGCATTTATGCCGCGCCCGATGACGCGCCGGATGACCATGTTTATCAGTCGTTCGAGGTTCATGCGAGCCTCCTTCCTGCTCTGCCCAATATAGGGGATCGCGCCTTTCCGGGCAATCTAGCCGGCAAGGATGGCGAGAATTTGACGCTCATTCCTCGTCGAACATCTCGCCCTGGTCGTCGTCGTCCTGTGTGTCCTCGTCGTCCGGGGCGCCCTGCCCCGGCGGCGGGCGGCTGTCCAAGAGGCCCGCGGCGCGCAGTTCCTTGAGCCCCGGCAGGTCGCGGGCGCTTTCGAGGCCGAAATGGTCCAGGAATTCCTGCGTGACCACGAATGTCACGGGCCGGCCCGGCGTCATGCGGCGGCGGCCGAAGCGGATCCATTCCATCTCGATCAGCTGGTCGACGGTGCCCCGGCTGACGCTGACACCGCGAATCTCCTCGATCTCGGCGCGGGTGACGGGCTGGTGGTAGGAAATGATCGCCAGGGTTTCGATCGCCGCGCGGCTGAGCTTGCGGGATTCGACGGTTTCCTTCTGCATCAGGAAGCCAAGGTCCGGCGCGGTGCGAAAGGCCCAGGCATCGCCCACCTTGACCAGGCGCACGCCGCGCCCATCGTAACGCTTGCGCAGATGCACCATGGCCTCGGCCGGGTCGGACCCGTGCGGCATCCGGCCCGCCAGGTCCTTGATCGTGACCGGTTCGGCACTGGCGAACAGGATGGCCTCGACCATCCGTTCCTGTTCGGCGATGAGCGGCGCCTCGAAAAGGGTCTCATCGGTCTCGGTCTCCTGACCGGTTTCCGTGTCTGCCTCAGCCATCCTGCTTCCTTCTGATCTGGATCGGCGCGAAGGTCTCACCCTGACGCATCTCGATCCGGCCCTCCTTGGCCAGTTCCAGCGAGGCGGCAAAGGTCGAAGCCGTGGCGCTGCGCCGCCGGGCCGGGTCGTCCTCCCAGCCCTCGGGCAGGTAGGACAGGATGTCGGTCCAGTCCCCGGCGAACCCGATCAGCGGGCGCAGACGGCTCAGCGCCTCTTCCATGGTGAAGACCGCGTCGCGGTCCATGGTGTAGGGGCGGAATTCGTCCTTGGTGCGAATGCGGGCATAGGCCTGCATCAGGTCCAGCAGCGTCGCGGTATAGGTCACGCGGCGGGTCCGGGTCACATCTTCGGTGATGCCGCGGGCAAAGAAATCGCGGCCCAGCTGGTCGCGCGCCATCAGCTTGGCGGCCTGTTCGCGCATGGCCTGAAGGCGTTCCAGCTGAAAGGCCAGGTGCGCGGCCAGTTCCTCGCCCGACGGGCCTTCCTCGGCCGGGTCGGGCGGCAGCAGCAGTCGCGATTTCAGGAAGGCCAGCCAGGCGGCCATCACCAGGTAATCGGCGGCCAGTTCGATGCGCAGGTCGCGGGCCTTTTCGATGAAAGTCAGGTATTGTTCGGCCAGGGCAAGGACGCTGATCTGGCGCAGATCCACCTTTTGGGTGCGCGACATGGTGAGCAGCACGTCCAGCGGCCCTTCGAACCCGTCCACGTCGACGATCAGCGCCTCGGCGGCAAGCCGGTCGCTGACATTGGTGACGGTGTTTTCGCCGAAATCCGCGTCGTTCATCCTGTCCCTCGGCCGGAACCCTCCCCGACAAGGGCTTCAAACTCCGCAACACGGGCCGAAATGTCAATGGATGCGGGGGTTGGGCGGCCGTTCAGCGCCGCCTCGGCGCGCCGCCTCGCCTCTTGGGTCAACGTGCCGCTGGCCCGGGCCACCGCCTCTACCACCTGTGGGCCGCCATTGCATTGCAGCACCGCGTCGCAGCCCGCTGCCAGGACCGCCGCCGCCCGCGCGGGTGCGGTGCCCGACAGGGCCTCCATGCCGATATCGTCGCTCATCAGCAGACCATCGAAGCCGATCCCCTCGCGGATCAGGCGGATGATCGCGGGGGATTGGGTGGCCGGGGCGTGCTGGTCCAGGCTGTCGAAGACGATATGGGCGGTCATGCCCAGCGGCAGGTCCGCCAGCGCCCTGAACGGCGCGAAATCCAGCGCCTCCAGCTCCGCGGGAGGCAGATCCACACGCGGCAGGGCCTTGTGGCTGTCCACCTGCGCCAGCCCGTGGCCAGGCATATGCTTGAGGATCGGAAGAACCCCACCCGCAAGGCAGCCCTTAGCCACGGCGCGACTGATCCGGGTGACGGTTTCGACCGTCTCGCCGTAGCAGCGGTTGCGCAGAAAGGGATGCGTTTCGGCGCGGGCCAGGTCGGCGCAGGGCACCGCGTTCACGTCGATGCCCGCGTCGCGCAATTCCTGCCCGATGATCTGGTAGCGCAGCGCCATGGTCCGTTCGGGATCTCTGGCGCGGGCGACATCATCAAGCGGCGGCAGCCATTCGCGCCAATGGGGCGCGCGCAGGCGTTGAACACGGCCGCCTTCCTGGTCGACCATCACAAGCGCCTCATGGCCAGCGGCGGCCCGCAGGTCATCTGTCAGGCGGCGCAGCTGGTCGGGGTTGTCGACATTGCGGGCGAACAGGATGAAACCGAGCGGTTGATAATCCGCGTAGAAGCCTCGCTCCCAATCCGTGATCGCTGTCCCTTGCGGCCCGATGATGGCCGCACCCAGCGCCATTCAGCGCACCACAACCGGGATACAGGGCGCGTCTTCGGCCACCAGCGCGGCACAGAACCGGCGCGCGTCACTCAGGTCCGCAAAGCCCTGTGCGCGGAGCCGATAGAAAGTGCGTCCGCCCGATTGGGCCTCTTGGATCACCCTTGATTTGTCGCCCATGAAGTCACCGAACCGGCCCGAAAGGCGGGTCCATTCGCGCGCCGCGATCTCGGCGCTGTCGAAGGCGCCGAGCTGAACCAGCTTGGTGCCCGCCGGCAAGTCGCCGGTCAATGTGGGGGCGGCCGGTTGCGGGGCCTCGGTGGCGGTGGCGGCCGGTTGCGGGGCCGGCGCGGTCGCGGGCACGAGCCGCGCGGGCCGGATCTGTGGGCGCATCGAGGTCGAGACCCCCGGCACGCTGGGATCGACGAAATCGGCCATCTCCACGCCGTTCACCGCCACTGAAACCGGCACGTCTTCGCCCTCGGCCAGGTCGGTCAGGGGCGCGGCGCCGGCGGCGATCTGGTCGGCCAGGGCGAGCACGTCCTCTGCACTGAGCGGTTCGGACGGGGTTTGGGCCGTGGCCGCAACCTCGTCGGCATCGGCCACGGTCGGGGTCGGATCAGACGTTTCGGGCGGCGGATCGGCGGGGGCGACTTCGCCCGCCTCGGCCATCGGCGCGACCTCGAGGTCCTCGTCCTGCAACTGGGTGGAGACCGGGGCCAGGACCAGCCGGTCCTCGGGGTCGGCCGCCCCACCGTCGGCCGGCACGGCATTGACCGAAAGGCCGGTATGGGCGGCGATCTCTCCGCCCGGGTTTTCCGGGGCCACGCGCATCTCGCCCTGCATGGCCTGGACGACCGGCACACCCGTCACGTCCCGCATCAGCAGCTTGTAGCCCCAGACGCCCACGCCGACCATCAGGCCGACGGACAGAACCGCGCCGAAAATATTGACGATAGTGCCTGCTTGAGTCCCATTGGGGGCCGCGCGCGACCCCGCTGTCATCTCTGCCATCTGCGCCTCATAGCCCGGCTTGAGCGCCGGTTTCTTGCCTAGCCTTCACGGCCCCGGCGCATTGTGCGCTTCAGCGCATCTCTTCCACCGGGGTCACGCCAAGGATACCAAGCCCGTGCGAAATGACAACGGAAACGGCCCGGATCAGGGCGATTTTCGCCTGTGTTGCCTCAGAATCACCCTCCTGGATGAAACGCAGGCTGGTCTCGTCGTTGCCACGGTTCCACAGGGCGTGCAGTTCGGACGCCAGATCGTAAAGGTAGAAGGCCACCCGGTGCGGCTCATGCGTGCGCGCGGCGATCTCGACCAAGCGCGGCCATTCGGCCAGCTTGGCCGCCAGCGCCAGTTCCGCCGGATGGCTCAGCCCGGCCAGGTCGGCGCCCGCCAGCGTGGCATCCGAGACGTCCACCTCCGCCTTGCGCAGAACGGAATGCACCCGGGCATGGGCGTATTGAACGTAGAAGACCGGGTTGTCCTTGGACTGTTCCGTGACCTTGTCGAAATCGAAATCCAGCGGTGCATCGTTCTTGCGGGTCAGCATGTGAAAGCGCGTGACATCCTTGCCCACCGCGTCGACCACGTCGCGCAGGGTCACGAAGGTGCCCGCCCGCTTTGACATCTTGAAAGGTTCGCCATTCTTGTAGAGCTTGACCAGTTGGGTCAGCTTGATGTCCAGCGGTACGGCATTGTCCGACAGCGCCGCGACGGCCGCTTTCATCCGCTTGACATAGCCGCCGTGATCCGCGCCGAACACGTCAATAAGCGCGTCGAAATCCCTGGAAACCTTGTCGAAATGATAGGCGATGTCCGGGGCGAAATAGGTCCATGACCCGTCCGATTTCATGATCGGGCGGTCCACGTCATCGCCGTATTCGGTGGATTTGAACAGGGTCTGTTCGCGCGGCTCCCAATCCTCGGGCAGCTTGCCCTTGGGCGGCTCCAGCGTGCCCTTGTATATCAGCCCCTTGTCGCGCAGATCCTCGATCGCCGCCTCGATCCGGCCCGTGCCGTAAAGCGACTTTTCCGAGTAGAACACGTCCATCTCGACGCCCAGCGCGGCCAGGTCGGCGCGGATCATCTCCAGCATCTTCTCGGTGGCGAAGGCGCGGATCTCGTCCAGCCAGAACTGCTCGCCCTTGTCGACGAAGGCATCGCCGACCTTGGCCTTGAGCGCCTCGCCGACCTCGATCAGGTAATCGCCGGGATAGGTGCCATCCTCGAAGGCGACCTCCTGTCCGTGCGCTTCGAGGTAGCGCAGGTAGACCGACCGGGCCAGCACATCGACCTGGGCGCCGCCATCGTTGATGTAGTATTCGCGGGTCACGTCGTAGCCGGCATAGTCCAGCAGGCTGGCCAGCGCGTCGCCGAAGACCGCGCCGCGCGTGTGGCCCACATGCAGCGGGCCGGTGGGGTTGGCCGATACGTATTCCACGTTGATCTTCTGCCCCTGCCCCATGGCGGACCTGCCATAGCCCGCGTCGGTCAGGGCGGCCTTGATGACGCCATGCCAGACGGACGGGGCCAGCCGCATGTTCAGAAAGCCCGGCCCGGCGACGTCGGCAGCGGTGATCCGGTCGTCGGCCCCCAGTTTCGCGGCCAGCGCCTCGGCGATATCGCGGGGCTTCGACCCTGCGGGCTTGGCCAGCACCATCGCGGCATTGGTCGCCATATCGCCATGGGCCGGGTCTCGCGGCGGCTCGACCGTCACATTGTCATAGGCCAGCCCCTTGGGCAGTTGCCCTTCGGCGGCCAGAACATCGAGACAGTCGATCACGAGCGACCGGATATCGGCGAACAGGTTCATCTGCGTATCCCTTCAGGAAATCGAGTGCGGTTTAGCAGGTGCGCGCCAGAGGTCAACGCGCATCCCTTGCGTCACCGCGCCCCTCTTTGGGGGGCACGAGGGTCAGCAGGCGGGTGTCGGGGCCGGCCTCGGGCGCGTCCTCGCCGTTCAGCAGCGTCAGGTGCCCCGCCGTGTCGATCAGGCCCAGGATGCGCCCCTCTGGATTGTCGGCCTGCCAGTCATCCTGACCATATTCCGCGCTCAGGCCCGTGATGGCCACGCGCCAGCCCTGCCGCATCAGCCGATCCCAGCCGTCATGACCCTCGCCTTGGCCGAAGGCCTTGCCGCCCAGCGTGGCAGGCAGTTGGTGGCGCGGGCTTTGGTTGCGGGCGCGGGTCACCTGGTAGCTGTTGTCGCGACCGATCTCATGGCCCATCTGCGTGGCCACGAGGGTGTTGTAGGCGTCGTTGTCGGTGGCGGCAATGGCCACGTCGTAGCGCACGAAGTCCAGCCGGTGCTCCGCCGCCTCGGACAGAATGTCACCCGCGAAGGTGCCCAGCCCCGCCTTGCGCGCCTCGGCCAGGTGGCCGTAATTGGGATCGGCCAGCGTCACCGGCACCTCGGCACGGTTCAGCGCCTCGGCCAGGGCGGTAGTAAAGCGCGACCCGCCCACCAGCAGAACGCCTGGCCGTTCCGCCCCCACGAGCCGCAGCGCCCGGGCCAGCGGTTTCAGCGTGAAACCGTGCAGCGCCACGGTCGCAGCCACCAGCACGAAGGCCAGCGGGCCGATGAGCGCCGCGTCGGCCACGCCCATCGCGCTCAGTCTTTCGCCGAACAGGCCCGCCACCGCCACCAGCACCACGCCACGCGGCCCGGTCAGCGCCACCAGCCAGCGTTCGCGGGCCGGCAGATCGGTGCCCATCAAGGCCAGCAGCACGGTCACCGGCCGGGCGACAAGAACCACCAGCGCGACGAAGACCGCCGCGCGCCAGTCCAGCGCGCGTAGGGCCGCGAAATCGAGCCCCGCCGCCAGCAGGATGAAGACGCCCGAGACAAGCAGCACCGTCACATGTTCCTTGAAACGCCGCAGTTCGGTATAAGATGGCAGGTTGGCATTTGCGATCACCACGCCCATGATCGTCACCGCCAAAAGCCCGCTTTCGTGCAGCACGCTGTCGGACAGGGCGAAGATGGCGATGAGGGTGGCGAACAGAACCGGCACCTTCATGTATTCGGGCACCGACCCGGCACAGAAGGCCCGCGCCGTCCCGTAGCCCGCGGCCAGACCCAGAGCCGTCGCCACGCCGATCCCCAGCGCCAGATCCAACGCCGCCTCGGTGGCCGTGGTCGTCGTGTGCAGCACCGAGACCACCGCAAAGGCCAGAACCGCGGCCAGCGCGCCGATCGGGTCGTTCAGGATCGCCTCCCATTGCAGCAGGGCGGCGGGGCGTTTCGACAGGCGCGCGTGGCGCAGAAGCGGCGCGATCACCGTGGGCCCGGTCACGATCATGATACCGCCGAAGACGGCCGCGCTTTCCCAGCCCAGGCCGGCGCCATAGTGCAAGGCCAGCACCGAGGTCAGCCAGCCCAGTGGCGCCCCCACGAAGACCAGCCGCCGCACGCCGGGTTCAGCATCGGCCAGCGAGGACCGGGTCAGCGTCAGGCCGCCCTCGAACAGGATCACCGCCACGGCGAGCGAGATCAGCGGCGCGGTGATCGGCCCGATGTCACGGGCCGGATCGAACAGGCCCAGAACCGGCCCCACCAGCACGCCGGCCAGCAGCATCAGAACGATGGCCGGCAGTTTCAGCCGCCAGGCCAGCCATTGTGCCCCAACGCCCAGCGCGCCCACCAGGGCGATGGCGTTCACGGTGCTCAGGGCACCATCGACGGTTGCGGGATCAGCTGCCATTGGTGAATTCTCCGGCGATGGAAACGCGGCGCCCGGTCAGCGCCGCATGGGTCTTGAGGGCGAACC
Source organism: Alphaproteobacteria bacterium (assembly GCA_009908505.1). Lineage (GTDB taxonomy): Bacteria > Pseudomonadota > Alphaproteobacteria > Rhodobacterales > Rhodobacteraceae > Salibaculum. The sequence goes on from JAAAPD010000003.1 coordinate 36,989, forward strand.
GGTCGGTCATCCCCGCGATGTAGTCGGCCACGATCCGCGCCAGTTGCGCCGCGTTGCCGGCTTGCGCCACGTCGCCCTGCCATTGCCGTGGCAGATGCTCGGGCGCGGACAGGAAGATCGGGAACAGCTCGTCGACCACATTGGTCACCTGCGCGCGCATCTCGACCACGCTGGGGGCGCGATACATGCGGGTGAAGAGGAAGCTGCGAACTTGCTTGAGATCCGCCCAGAGCGCGGGCGAGAACCGCACCATCATTCGCCCCGCGCCGCGAATATCGGCGGCGGTTTGCGGGCCAAGGTCGTCCAGGTTGGCGCGGGTCGCCGCGATCACGTCCTCGACCAGCACGCCGAAGAACCGCCGCAACGCCTCGTGCCGCCGCCTGTAAGGGTCCAAACCCGGATATGTCTTGTCCACCTCGCGGAAGCAATCGCCGACGATGGGCAGCTCCATCAGGTCCTCGGTGGTGAACAGCTTTGCCCGCAGCCCGTCATGGATGTCGTGGTTGTTATAGGCGATGTCGTCGGACAGGGCCGCGATCTGGGCCTCGGCGCTGGCATGGCTGTGCAATTCGAGGTCGTGACGGGCGTCGTACTCGGCCAGCGCCAGCGGCACCGGATCGCCCACCGGGCCATTGTGTTTTGCAATCCCTTCAAGGGTTTCCCAGGCCAGGTTCAACCCGTCCCAATCGGCATAGTGCCGTTCCAGCGAGGTGACGATGCGAATGGCCTGGGCGTTGTGATCGAAGCCGCCATAGGGCGCCATCAGCGCTGCCAGCGCGTCTTCGCCGGTATGGCCGAAGGGGGTGTGGCCAAGATCATGGGCCAGGGCCACCGCCTCGGTCAGCTCCTCGTCCAGGCCGAAGGATTTGGCGATGGTCCGGGCCACCTGCGCCACCTCGATGGAATGGGTCAGGCGGGTGCGGAAATAATCCCCCTCGTGTTCCACGAAGACCTGCGTCTTGTGCTTGAGCCGCCGGAAGGCGCTGGAATGGATGATCCGGTCGCGGTCGCGCTGGAACGGCGAGCGATGCGCACTTTCCACTTCAGCGTACAACCGGCCCCGGGTCGTGCCCGGATCACATGCAAACGGCGCTGCCATCGCTCTGCCCCCATCTTCGAGTCCGTCGGGCGACCTGCCTTGTCGCCCTTGCCTGTGCCCCCTATATTCCAAGTGATTGCAAATCGACAGGGCCGACCATGCTGACCGTTCCACCCAAAGTGACCGACCGCGCCTTCAACCGGCTTGCCGAGATCGGCGCCGCCGACCAGGGCAAGGCCCTGCGCGTGGGCGTCAAGGGCGGCGGCTGTTCGGGCTTCGAATACGAGATCGACCTGGACAACCCGGGCGAGGATGACCTGGTGCTGGAAGGCAAGGGCCAGAAAGTCGTGGTCGACAGCGTGTCCCTGCCCTTTCTTGCCGATGCCACGATCGACTTTTCCGAGGAACTGATCGGCGCGCGATTTGTCATCGACAACCCCAATGCCACCAGTAGCTGCGGCTGCGGCACCTCCTTCTCGATCTGACCGCCTTGCGCGGCCATCTCAGGGCCGCCGCCGTTTCATGCGGGTCTTGCGACGCGGATGACCTTCGGCGACAAAGGCTGCCAAAGGAGCGCCGCCCATGAAGATCGCCACGTTCAACATCAATGGGGTCAAGGCCCGGATCACGGCCCTGACCGACTGGCTGACCGAGAGCCAGCCCGACGTGGCGCTGCTGCAGGAAATCAAGTCGGTGGACGAGAATTTCCCGCGCGAGCTGTTCGAAGACATGGGCTACAACGTGGAAACCCACGGCCAGAAGGGGTTCAACGGGGTCGCGATCCTGTCAAAATACCCACTGGAGGACGTGATCCGTGGCCTGCCCGGCGGCGAAGGCACGGGCCGCGACGGGGCCGATGACGCGGAGGCCCGCTATATCGAGGCGACGGTCGTGGGCGATCGGGCCGTTCGGATCAGTGGGCTCTACCTGCCCAATGGCAACCCCGCGCCGGGTCCGAAATTCGACTACAAGCTGCGCTGGATGGACCGGCTGCGCGCCCGCGCGGCGGACTTGCTGGCAGCCGAGGAACCTGCGCTTCTGGCCGGGGATTACAACGTCATCCCACAGGAAGAGGACGCCGCCCGCCCCGATGCCTGGCGCGAGGATGCGCTGTTTCGCCCCGAATCCCGCGCCGCCTTCCGCCGGATCGTGAACCTTGGGTTCACCGAGGCGTTTCGCGCCCGCACCCCGGGGCCGGGGCACTTTACCTTCTGGGACTACCAGGCCGGGGCCTGGAACCGGAACGACGGTATCCGTATCGACCATTTCCTGCTGACCCCGCAATGCGCCGACCTGATGCGCGATTGCTGGATCGAGTCCGAGGTTCGGGGCCGCGAGAAACCCTCGGACCACGTTCCCGTCTGGGTCGATCTCGCCGTCTGAGCCACGTGGCGGCCCGGCCAGGGGACAACGCAGTTGCAGTTCGACATCATGCCGCCTATACGCTGCATTGCAGCGAACATGGATTCGGACGCTTGGCTGCGTCCGAATGGCTCTTCCGGCCGCCTATCCGCCGGATAATCCATCAGGCCGCGCGCCTGCCCCAAGACCGCGCCCCGGCGCGGCCCAAGGAAAAACTGACTTCATGATGTCCCTATCTGCCTATCGGCACGAATGGCTCTCGAACATTCGTGGCGACCTGCTTTCCGGTATCGTCGTGGCGCTGGCCCTGATCCCCGAAGCCATCGCCTTTTCCATCATCGCGGGCGTCGATCCCAAGGTCGGCCTCTATGCCAGCTTTTCCATTGCCGTGATCACTGCGATCACTGGGGGCCGCCCCGGCATGATCTCGGCGGCGACGGCGGCGACGGCGGTCCTGATGGTGACGCTGGTGCGCGACCATGGTCTTGAATACCTGCTGGCCGCCACGGTTCTGGCCGGGCTTTTGCAGATTGCCGCCGGGTTTTTGAGACTGGGCTATGTCATGCGCTTCGTGTCGCGGTCGGTCATGACCGGCTTCGTCAACGCGCTGGCGATCCTGATCTTCATGGCCCAGTTGCCCGAACTGGACCCGCGCACGGTGCCGCCGCTGACCTATGCACTCGTGGCGGCCGGGCTGGCAATCATCTACCTGTTGCCGCGCCTGACCACAGCCGTGCCCTCGCCGCTGGTCACCATCATCGTGCTGAGCGTGCTGACCGTCGCGATGGGCTGGGACGTGCGCACGGTGGGTGACATGGGGCAATTGCCCGACACGCTGCCCGTCTTCCTGATCCCCGACATCCCGCTGAATTTCGAGACGCTGCAGATCATCTTTCCCTATGCGCTTGCCGTGGCTGTCGTCGGCCTTCTGGAAAGCCTGATGACCCAGCAGATCGTCGATGACCTGACCGATACCGCGTCCGACCGGAACCAGGAATGCATCGGCCAGGGTCTGGCCAATACCGCGACCGGCTTCATCGGCGGCATGGCCGGCTGCGCCATGATCGGCCAGTCGATCATCAACGTGAAATCGGGCGGCCGCGGACGGCTGTCCAGTTTCACCGCCGGTCTGGTGCTGCTGATCCTGGTCGTGGGGCTGGGCGATATCGTCGCGATCATTCCCATGGCCGCCCTCGTGGCGATCATGATCATGGTGTCGATCGGCACGTTCAGCTGGTCCTCGATCAAGAACCTGCGCGACCATCCCCGCAGCTCTTCGATCGTGATGCTGGCGACGGTCTTCTTCGTGATCTACACGCACAACCTGGCCATCGGGGTTCTGGTCGGCGTGCTGCTGTCGGGCATCTTCTTTGCCTGGAAGATCGCACAGCTGTTCCGCGTACGCTCCGAGATCACGCCCGACGGCACCCACCGCACCTACCATGTCGAGGGGCAGCTGTTCTTTGCCTCGTCCGAGGATTTCATGAAGGCCTTCGACTTCAAGGAAGCCCCCGACAAGGTGACGATCGACGTCAGCCGCGCCCATATCTGGGACATTTCCTCGGTTGCCGCGATGGACATGGCCGTGCTCAAGTTCCGCCGGGAAGGCGCCGAGGTCGAGCTGATCGGCATGAACGAGGCGTCCGAAACCATCGTCGACCGGCTGGGCGTGCATGACAAGCCCGGCGCCATGGAAGACCTGCTGGGCCATTGAGGAGAGACAAGATGACCACCAATACCCTGATCGCCCTCGTCGATGGCTCGGCCTATTCCGAAAGCGTCTGCCACCACGCGGCCTGGATCGCGGGTCAGACCGGATCCAAGGTCAAGGTCTATCATGTCATGGGCCGCCGCGACGCCCCCGAAAAGCAGGACCTGAGCGGCGCCATCCGCCTGGGCGCACGCAGCCGGCTGCTGGAGCAGCTTTCGGAACTGGATGCCGAACGCGCCAAGCTGGCCCATGAACATGGCCGCGCGATCCTGGAGGATGCCAAGGCGATCATCGAGGGCGACGGCGATATCACCGTGGAAACCCGCCTGCGCCAGGGCGACCTTGTGGACACGATCACCGCCAAGGAAGACACCGGCGACATGATCGTGATCGGCAAGCGCGGCGAGGCGGCGGGCGTCGCGATGGACCATCTCGGGTCCAACCTCGAACGGATCGTGCGGGCCAGTCACCGCCCGGTCTTCGTGGCCAATCGTGCCTTCAAGGTGCCGCGAAAGGTGCTGGTGGCCTTCGACGGCGGGGCCTCCTCGCTCAAGGCGGTGGATTACATCGCCCGCAGCCCGCTTTTCGCGGGGCTGCAGGTGACGCTCGTCTTTGCCGGGGGCGCGAATGCCCAGGTGGACAAGGCGCTGGAGGACGCGGCGGCCACCCTGCGCGCGGGCGGTTTCGAGGCCGATACGCAGACCCGGCCGGGCGAGCCGGAAAAGGTGCTGGCCGAGATGACGGAATACGACGGGTTCGATCTGCTGGTCATGGGCGCCTATGGCCACAGCCGCGTTCGGTCCCTGCTGATCGGCTCGACCACCACCGAAATGCTGCGGTCGTGCAAGGTGCCGGTGGTGCTGATGCGCTGAGCGGGACGGCGGGCGGGGCGCCTTCGGGCCGACAGGCCCGAACAGCGGCGTCCCCGTCACTCCCTTGTCAGCCCTGCGTCACGTCGTGGTCGTAAAGCCAGTTCAGCCGGTCCATATAGGCCCCGGGCGCCACCGCCCCGATGCCCCGCAGACCCAGATGCGCCACCCGGCGCGGCAGACCGTCCAGGTGGTATTTGACCGCGTTGCCATTGGCCGTCGAGATCGCCCGCTGCACCCGCGCGCGACGCATCTGCTGGTAGCGTGGCAGCGCCTCGGGCAGCTCTGCCGCGTCGCAACAGGCCGCCAGCACCCAGGCATCCTCGAAGGCCAGGTTCGCGCCCTGCGCCAGGAAGGGCAGCGTCGGATGCGCGGCATCTCCGAGGATGGCGATGTTGCCGCGGTGCCAGTGGCCCGCCACCGGGTGCCGGAACAGGCCCCAAAGCCCCACCGCCTCGACCTTGTCCAGAAGCCCGGTCAACCGCCCCGACAGCCCCCGGAAGGCATGGCGCAGGTTGCCCGGATCGTCATGGATGTTCCAGTCTTCCTTGGCCCATTGCTGGCGTTCCTGCACGGCCACGATATTCAGGCGCCCGCCGGTCAGCGGATAGGTGACGGCATGTTGCCCGGGCGCCATCCAGACGCGGGCCAACGGCGCGGTATCGGGGTGGTCGATCACCGCGCGCCAGGCCACCTGCCCGGTGAAGAACGCCGCATCCTCGCCGTTGAGCATCGGCCGCAGCACCGACCGGATACCGTCGCCCCCCACCACGAGGTCGGCCGCGGGCAGCGTATCGGGCATGATCTCGGACCCGGTATGGATGGCGACACCGGCGTCGCGGCAGGCCGTCAACAGGATGTCGATCAGGTCGGCCCGGTGGAAGAAGCGATAGACCGGCCCGGCCCGCCCGGCCAGGTCGAAACGCGTCAGGCGCCGGCCCGAGACCGCGTCCATCGGCTCGACCGCCTCGGCGGTGATGGAACGCTCGGCCGCGGCAGCCTCGAGACCCAGGGCCGCCAGGACCCGCGCGCCGTTGGGCGACACCTGGATGCCCGCGCCGACCTCGGTGATCTCGGGCGCGCGCTCGAAAACCTCGACCTTCGCCCCGCCCCGAACAAAGGCCAGCGCGGCGGCCAGGCCGCCCAGCCCGGCCCCCACAACGGCAACGCGGCGGCCCCGGTTGAGGCCGCCGCGTGATGTCTTGACAGGTTTCGTCACGTCAGTCGTCCCGATGGACCTTCTCGCGCCGCTCGTGGCGTTCCTGGGCCTCCAGGCTCATGGTCGCGATCGGACGGGCATCCAGCCGCTTGAGGCTGATCGGTTCGCCGGTGATCTCGCAATAGCCGTATTCGCCTTCCTCGATGCGGCGCAGGGCGCTGTCGATCTTGGCGACCAGCTTGCGCTGGCGGTCCCTTGTGCGCAGTTCCAGGGCGCGGTCGGTTTCCTCGCTGGCGCGATCGGCGATATCGGGAATGTTGCGGGTGCTGTCCTTCATGCCCTCGATCGTGTCGCGGCTGTCCTCGAGGATCTCGGACTTCCACTCGATCAGTTTGCGCCGGAAGTACTCCAGCTGGCGATCGTTCATGAAGGGTTCATCTTCGGCCGGCTTGTAATCCTCCGGCAGGAAAACTTCTGCTTTCATCGTCTCTCCCCTGGAAAGGACGGGCGCCGCAGCGTCGTGATCGTGTGACAATGTCCGGCCTCCTTTGCGGGGTCTTTACCCCCATCGCGGGACGCTGTCACCCCCTGATCTGGGCCAATTCATCATGGCTTGAAGGTGCCGCGCGACCTGATACCGTTACCATTCCGCCCTTGTTCACGAATTGCGCGAAAGGCCAAGAAAACATGCATTTCCAAGGCACCGATTCCTATGTCGCGACCGAGGACCTGACAATGGCGGTGAACGCGGCCATCGCGCTGGAACGGCCGCTGCTGGTCAAGGGCGAACCGGGCACCGGCAAGACCGAGCTGGCACGCCAGGTCTCCGCGGCGCTGGGACTGCCGATGATCGAGTGGCACATCAAGTCCACCACCAAGGCGCAACAGGGCCTATACGAATACGACGCGGTCAGCCGGCTGCGCGACAGCCAGCTGGGCGACGAGCGCGTGCATGACGTGGCCAACTACATCAAGCGCGGAAAGCTGTGGGAGGCTTTCGAAGCCGAGGGCCGGACCGTTCTGCTGATCGACGAAATCGACAAGGCCGATATCGAGTTTCCCAACGACCTGTTGCAAGAACTCGACCGGATGGAATTCCATGTCTACGAGACCGGCCAGACGGTGCGTGCGCAGCAGCGCCCGATCGTCATCATCACCTCGAACAATGAAAAGGAACTGCCCGACGCGTTCCTGCGGCGCTGTTTCTTCCACTACATCCGGTTTCCGGACATGGAGACCCTCAAGCGGATCGTCGAGGTGCATCACCCCGGCATCAAGGAGGCGCTTCTGACCACGGCGCTGACGCAGTTCTATGAAATCCGCGACCAGGCGGGGCTGAAGAAGAAGCCCTCGACCTCGGAGGTGCTCGACTGGCTCAAGCTGCTTCTGGCCGAGGATCTGGACCCGGCGGACCTCAAACGCGACGGGGCCTCGGCCCTGCCCAAGCTGCATGGTGCCTTGCTCAAGAACGAACAGGACGTGCACCTGTTCGAGCGGCTGGCTTTCATGGCGCGCTCGGGCCGCTAGGGGGCCCCGTCCAGATATTGTGGTCGCGTGAAACCCGGCCACTAACCCGTTGAGTCTTTTGAATCACACTCGGGGGCGATCCCGGTCGACCCGGCGATTTCCGGTCGCCCCGGGGGTCCGTCTTGCGGTCTAGATGGACGGGCCACGCCGGGGGTCGTCGAATCGCCCAAATTCGCCCCCAATGGGGCCGCAGTCCGCTGGCAGGTCGGCACTGTGACAAGAAGGAGAGCAGGTTTGACCAAGGCAAAAATGCCGGTCGAGATCCGCCCGCTGACCTCCGCCGACCAAGCGGAATGGCGCAGGCTGTGGACCGATTATCTGGCCTTTTACCAGACGAGCGTCGACGACGCTGTCTATACCAGCACCTTTGCCCGCCTGCTGGGGGACGATCCGGCCGATTTCACTTGCCTGCTGGCCTGGATCGACGGCCGCCCTGTCGGCCTGACGCATTACCTGTTCCACCGCCATGCCTGGCGGATCGAGAATGTCTGCTACCTGCAGGATCTCTATGCCGACCCGCAGGCGCGGGGCCTGGGCGTCGGGCGGGCCCTGATCGAGGCCGTCTATGCCGCCGCCGATGCCGCCGGTGCACCCTCGGTCTATTGGCTGACCCAGGACTTCAACCACACCGCCCGGCGCCTCTATGACCGCGTCGCCACGCTGACACCCTTCATCAAGTATCAAAGGCCCGCGCCATGATGGGCCGAAACGTGCGCCGCCTTCTGGCCGTCTCCGTGGCCTTCCTGACCGCCTGCACCCCGGTCCCGCAAGACCCCGTGACCCCGACACGGGCCATCGGCATGACCGACAACACCATGCCGGCAATGCGGTCCTTTCCGGGCCGGCGCGTCGCCACGCCGACCCGTTCGAACCGCGAAATTGCCAAGGATTTCATGGACCTGTCCTTTCGCATGGAAAGCGGGCGCCCGGTGGCCCGACTGACCCGTTTCGTCGAACCGATCAGCGTGCGCGTCACCGGCGACGTGCCGGCCAGCCTGCCCCGCGACCTGCGCGACCTCCTGTCCCGGCTGCGGAACGAGGCCGATATCGACATCTTCCTGACCGGCGCCCCGCGGGCCGCGATCACGATCCAGGCGATCCCGCGCGCTGTGCTGAACGAGGCCGTGCCGCGCGCGGCCTGCTTCGTGGTGCCCCGCGTGTCCAACTGGGAGGAATTCAAGCGCGCGCGCCGCACACCGCAGGTGGACTGGACCACGCTGGAACGGCGCGATCGCGCCGCCGTTTTCTTGCCCTCGGACGTGGCCCCGCAGGAAATCCGCGATTGCCTGCACGAGGAACTGGCCCAGGCGCTGGGGCCGCTCAACGACCTATACCGCCTGCCCGACAGCACCTTCAACGACGACAACATCCACGCCGTTCTGACCAGTTTCGACATGCTGATCCTGCGCGCCTATTACGACCCGGCGCTGGAAAACGGCATGACTCGCGGCCAGGTCGCGGCGCGGCTGTCGGCGATCCTGGCGCGGTTGAACCTGGCAGGACAGGCCCGCCCCGTGCGCCCGCAGAACGACACGACGCGCGACTGGGTCGAGAATATAGAACTGGCCCTGTCCGCCGGCCCCGCCCCCGCCCGGCGCCGCAACGCCGCCTTCGAGGCGATCAGCCTGGCCGGCGCGATGAACTGGCAGGGCCCGCGCGACGGCTTTGCCCATTACGCCTTCGGCCGGTTGAACGTGGGCCATGATCCGCAGATCGCCCTGACCAGTTTCCAGCGTGCCATGCAGGTCTATGGCCGCGCGCCCGAAACCCGGCTGCATGCCGCCCATGTCGCGGTACAACTGGCCGCTTTCGCCCTGTCGGCGGGCGATGCGGGCACCGTGATCGACCTGGCCGACCGATCCATTCCGGTGGCCCGCACCCACGAGAACGCCGCGCTGATGGCCACGCTAATGATGTTCAAGGCCGAGGCGCTGCAGCTGCAGGGCCGCGACGCGGAGGCGCAGGCGCTGCGCATGGACTCTTTCGGATGGGCGCGCTACGGGTTCGGCTCGGATGCCAATGTGCGCGCGCGGATGCGGGAAATACGGGCGCTGTCACCAGAACAAGGATTATAGGCGATGATCTACCCCCTCGGCGGCCTGATAATCGGCGCATTGGCCGGGGCCTTGATGGCCCGGCGCAAGGGGGGCGGCGCGCTGGACATGGCCCAATGGGCGGCGGTGCTTGCGATCATCCTGGGGCTGATGGGTCTGTTCATCACCGTGTTCATCACCCGGGCCGCCGTGTAGCCTGCCATGTTCCTGCGCTTTTTCGAGATGCTGCGCGCGCACCGGGTTCCGGTGTCCCTGCGCGAACATCTGTCGTTCCTCGACGCCATGGCCGCCGGGCTGGCCACCTATGATATCGAGGCCTTCTACTACCTGGCCCGCGCGACCCTGGTGAAGGACGAAAGGAACATCGACAAGTTCGACCGCGCCTTCGCCGCCAGTTTCGAAGGGCTGGAGGCGATCAGCGCCGCCGACATGGTCGAGGCGGTGGACCTGCCTGCCGAGTGGCTGGAAAAATTGGCCGAGAAGCACCTGAGCGACGAGGAACGAGCCGAGATCGAGGCGCTGGGTGGCTTCGACAAGCTTATGGAAACACTCAAGGAACGGCTCAAGGACCAGCAGGGCCGGCACCAGGGCGGCAACAAGTGGATCGGCACCGCCGGCACCTCGCCTTTCGGGGCCTACGGCTACAACCCCGAGGGCGTGCGCATCGGGCAGGACAAATCCCGCCACCAGCGCGCGGTCAAGGTCTGGGACAAGCGCGAATTCCGCGAATACGACGACAGCCTGGAAATCGGCACCCGCAACATCAAGGTCGCCCTGAAACGGTTGCGCAAATGGGTCCGCGACGGGGCCGAGGACGAGCTGGACCTGCAAAGCACCATCCAGGCCACCGCCGAACATGGCTATCTCGACGTGAAAACCCGCCCCGAGCGGCGCAACGCGGTCAAGGTGTTGCTGTTTCTCGACGTGGGCGGCTCGATGGACCCGCATGTGAAGATGGTCGAAGAGCTGTTCTCGGCCGCCCGGGCCGAGTTCAAGCACCTGGAATACTACTATTTCCACAACTGCCTTTACGAGGGCGTCTGGCGCGACAACCGCCGCCGCTGGAACGAACAGACCCCAACCTGGGAGGTCCTGCGCACCTACGGGCCGGATTACAAGTGCATCTTCGTGGGCGATGCGTCCATGTCGCCCTACGAGATCGCCTATCCGGGCGGGGCGAACGAGCACTGGAACGAAGAGGCGGGCCAGGTGTGGATCACCCGCGCGTTGGACCAATGGCCCGATACGCTGTGGCTGAACCCGGTGCCGGAACGCTATTGGGGCTATACCCAGTCCATCGGCATGATCCGTCAAGTCATAGGCCCCGAGCGCATGGTGCCCATGACGTTGGAAGGGATCGAGCGCGGGATGAAGGTGCTGGGACGGTAGCGGTGGCCGACGGATAGGAAGGATGCTGGTTTCGGGCTGCCGCATATCGGTCGGCCAGACGACCTAACGGCACTTTTGCACCGGTAGCTGAGTTTGCCAAGGCCTTGGAAATTCCGCATCGCGCGAATAGCGCCGAAGGCGCCGAGCGATCGCCAGACCGTCCCCCGGGCTGGCGATCTTATGGTGCTTGCGCGCCGATCAACGCTTTTGCGGACTTGGTAAGGATAGAGCGCGTCGGCCAATCGGGGGATCGCCATCCCGCGGTGTGTAAATCGCGCGACCCACGTTAGAGGACGGCTTGGAAGCATAGGAGCTTGCCGCCCCCGCCCCGCGCGCCTATCTCAGGTACATGCTTCGCTTCGCCCCGATCCTTCTGGCCATTCTTTACGGGCTGCTGCTCTATCGCTTTTCCGTCTGGCGGACCAAGCGAGAGCTCGACGCGAAATCGACCGAACTGGCCGATCCGACGCTCAAGGGGCTGACCGACGATCTGGCCCGCGTGGTCGATGTGCCCCGCATCAAGGTGCATATCTACGAGGTGGACGCGGTGAACGGGCTGGCCGCGCCGGATGGGCGGATCTTCATCACCCGCGGCTTTTACAACAAGTATCGCGCGGGCGAGGTCACGGCCGGGGAACTGGCCAGCGTCATCGCGCATGAGCTGGGCCACGTGGCCCTGGGCCATGCCCGGCGCCGGATGATCGACTTTTCCGGCCAGAACGCTCTGCGCACGGCGCTGGCGATGATCCTGTCGCGGTTTCTGCCCGGGATCGGGCCGATCATCGCCAATTCGACCATGTCGCTGCTGATGGCGCGACTCAGCCGGTCGGATGAATACGAGGCCGACAGCTATGCCTCGGCCCTGCTCTTGAAGGCCGGGATCGGCACCGGCCCGCAGAAATCCCTGTTCGAGAAGCTGGACAACATGACCGGCGCGGGCGGCGCGGCGATGCCCGCCTGGCTGATGAGCCACCCCAAGACGGATCAGCGGATCAAGGCGATCGAGGCGAACGAGGCCAAGTGGGGCGGCTAAGCCGCCTGGCTCGCCAGCGCCTTGCCCAGCCGTGGCAGCCGCGCCTTGCGCAGCAACGCACGAATGTCCCAGTCTTCGCCCGACAGGCGGCGGGCCTCGGCCAGCACCGCGTCGGCGACCGGCCGGACCAGGTCGGGCCGGGCCTGCCAGATGCCCATGAGGAACGTGTCCGGGTCGACCCGTGCCAGACCTTCCTCGGCCAGCACGTCGCGCGGGAAATCACGGGCGTTCAGCGTCATGATCGCATCGGCCGAGGCCCCGACAGCGGCGGCCAGCACGTGGATGTCCGCCGGGTCCGGCAGCCAGAAGCGCCGCTCGGCCCCTTGCGGCACGGGCACAACGGCGTCGGGAAAGCGCAAGGTCAGGGCCGCGATTTCGCCGCGCGCGATGGTCTCGCCCTTGGGGCCGATCTTGCGGGCGGCCCGGGCCCATTCCTCTTCTATGCGCCCGGACCAGAGCGGCGTGAACGCCCCCGCCTCGGCCACGCCCAGCACTATCTGGCGCATCACCGTGGGATACATCACGCAGGCGTCGATCAGGACCTTCACAGCGCGAAGACCAGCGACTTGAGATAGCCGCTTTCGGCCAGTTGCGGCAGCTGCGGATGATCCGGCCCGGCAAAGCCGGTATGGATCAGCGGCCCGCGCCGCCAGGCTTTGCCGATGCCGCGCGCGCTGGCGTCGCGGAACCGTTTGAGATCCGCCGCATGGGAACAGGAACACAAGGTCAGGAAGCCGCCCTCGGCCACCAGCGGGGCGGCCATGCGCGCGATGCGTTCATAGGCGCGCAGGCCGGGCTCAAGCGCCTTCTTGCTGGGTGCGAAGGCCGGCGGGTCGCAGATGACCACGTCGAAGACTTCACCCGCCCCGGCCAGCGCGGCCAGCACGTCGAACGCGTCCCCCTGCCGGGTTTCGAACCGGCCCGCCATGCCGCCCGCCTCGGCCCCCGCCCGGGCAAGGTTCAGCGCCGGGGCGGACCCGTCCACGGCAACGGCCGATCCCGCCCCGCCCGCCAGCGCAGCAAGGGAGAACCCGCCCACATGGGAAAACACGTCCAGCACCCGCGCGCCGCGCGAAAGGTCCGCGACGAAGGCGTGATTGGGCCTCTGATCATAGAACAGGCCGGTTTTCTGGCCGCCCATCAGGTCGGCCATGTAGGTCGCGCCGTTCATCGGCACGGGCACCGGGCCACCCGGGGCCGTGCCATGAACCACGGCCATCTCCTCGGGCAGCCCTTCCAGCCGCCGCGCCCGGCCGGTGCCGTTCTTGATCACGCAAGAGACGGCGGTTTCCGCCACCAGCGCCTGCACCAAAAGGTCCAGATACGCCTCGGCCCAGGCCGCGTTGGGCTGCACCACCGCCACGTCGCCGAACCGGTCGATGATCACACCGGGCAAGCCGTCCGCCTCGGCATGGACCAGGCGGTAATAGGGCGCATCGAAAAGCGCCGCGCGCATGGACAGCGCCCGTTTCAGCCGTCCGCGGAGCCAGTCCTCGTCCAGCACCGCGGCGGGGTCGCGGTCCAGCACCCGCGCGGCGATGCGCGAGGCGGGGTTGACCGTGACCAGCGCCAGGTCGCGCCGCTCGGCATCCTGCAAGATGGCCAGGCTACCGGGCGCAAGCGCCTTGGTGCGGCGGTCCAGGACCAGTTCATTGGCATAGACCCAGGGAAATCCGTGCCGGATCGCCTGGGGTTTCGCCTTGGGAAGAAGCCGCGCGAACGGCAAGGAAGGCTGCGTCATGGCAGCCCTCCTAATCGGTTCGGTCGTCTTGGGAAAGGGGTCAGCTGGGCGGCTGGTCCGGCCTGGCGCCCTGCCCCGAAAGGCCGGTCAGGTTGTCGCGGAACACGGCGGTCAGATGGGCCAGGATGCGCACCTTTTGCGTCTCGCCGCGCTGTTCGGCCATGATCGCGGACTGTCCGCCCAGCCCCGGCAGGTCGGCATCGATGCGACGGGTGGGTTCCAGCACGGCGCCCGTTTCGGCGTCGCGGATGGTCAGGTCGAACTTGATCGAATGCACGCCGCCCACGGAATAGCGGGTCCGTTCGGTCAGGGAATGGAACCGGGCCAGCGTCACGTCGACGATCACCGGGGTGTCACCGTTCAGCCCCTCGGCACCCTGGCGTATGGCGGTCTCGAAGATCTCGGAGATCTGCATCTTGCGGTCGCCGAACGGGTCGCCGCGCCACACGATATCGGCCACCGGGTAGAAGGAATTGGCCTCGGACACTGTCAGGTCGGCCGGCGCGGCAAAGCGCACGGTTTCGAGCCGGTAGTCGCGCGGCTGCACCTCGGGGGCGGTCGTCGTCAGTTGCGGGGCCTGCAGGGGCGCGTTCCGGGTCGGGCCTTCGAAGGTCGAACAGGCCGAGACCAACATGCCCAGGCCCAGCAAGAGTGCGAGTTTGATCTTCTTCATCTCAGGTCCTCCTGGTCCATATCAACGACATCGCGCCGCCCGGACCGGATTGTTTCGATTGGATTGGTGGTAAATAATTCCTTTATAAACACGGCGAAACTGTGATGCGATCGGGGCGATCGTCGGGTAACTCGGGGGCTGCAACGCGGCGTAGATGCGACGTCGAGGGCGCTTGTTAGCGCTAACCCCTTGTGGTAGGCAGGTGCCGACCGCATGCGACAAAGCGAGAGACCCCATGAGTGTTCGACAGCAATTGCAGGACGTGACCGACCGGATCATCGCGCGCAGCGAGCCGACCCGCCGGACCTACCTGGACCGCATGGCGGCCGCGGCGGCCGAGGGGCCCCGCCGGGCACACCTGTCCTGCGGCAACCAGGCCCATGCCTATGCGGCCATGGGCGAGGACAAGGCCTCACTGACCGATGAACGGCGCGCCAATATCGGGATCGTCACCGCCTACAACGACATGCTCTCGGCGCATCAGCCCTTTGAACACTTCCCCGATCTGATCCGCCAGGCCGCGCGCGCCGCCGGCGGCACCGCGCAGGTCGCGGGCGGCGTTCCGGCCATGTGCGACGGTGTCACCCAGGGCCAGACCGGCATGGAGCTGTCGCTGTTCTCGCGCGACGTGATCGCGCTGGCCGCTGCCGTGGGCCTGTCGCACAACACCTTCGATTCCGCGCTCTATCTTGGCGTCTGCGACAAGATCGTGCCGGGGCTGGTCATGGCCGCGGCCACCTTCGGCTATATACCCGGCGTTTTCGTGCCCGCCGGCCCGATGACCAGCGGCCTGCCGAACGACGAGAAAGCCCGCGTGCGCCAGCAATTCGCCACCGGCGAGGTCGGCCGCGACGCACTGATGAAGGCCGAGATGGAGAGCTATCACGGCCCCGGCACCTGCACCTTCTACGGCACCGCCAATACCAACCAGATGCTGATGGAGGTCATGGGCCTGCACCTGCCCGGCGCCAGCTTCGTCAATCCCGGCACCCCGATGCGCGAGGCCCTGACCCGCGCGGCCACCGAACGCGCGCTGCAGATCACCGCGCTTGGCAACGAGTTCCGCCCGGTCAGCGAGACCCTCGACGAAAAGGCCTTCGTCAACGGCATGGTCGGTCTGATGGCCACCGGCGGGTCCACCAACCTGGTGCTGCACCTGCCCGCCATGGCGCGGGCGGCGGGGATCGTGCTGGACCTGCAGGATTTTGCGGACATCTCGGCGCTGACGCCGCTGATGGCCAAGGTCTATCCCAACGGGCTGGCCGACGTGAACCATTTCCATGCCGCAGGCGGGCTGCAATACATGATCGGTCAGCTGCTGGATGCCGGACTGCTGCACGAGGACGTCAAGACCGTGGCCGGCGACGGACTGTCGCTCTATACCCGCGACCCCAAGCTGGAGGGGGACAAGATCACCTATGCGGACGGCCCCAGCGAGACCGGCAATGACAAGATCCTGCGCCCCTGTTCGGACCCGTTCCAGCCCACCGGCGGGCTGGTCCAGCTCGAGGGCGATCTGGGCCGCGCGGTCATCAAGGTTTCGGCTGTGGCGCGCGAACGCCACGTGATCGAGGCGCCGGTGCGCGTCTTCCACGACCAGGGACAGGTCAAGGCCGCCTTCAAGGCGGGCGAGTTCACCGGCGACACGATCATCGTCGTCCGCTTCCAGGGGCCGCGCTCGAACGGGATGCCGGAACTGCACGCCCTGACCCCGGTGCTGTCGGTGCTGCAGGATCGCGGGCTCAAGGTCGCGCTGGTCACCGACGGGCGCATGTCCGGGGCCTCGGGCAAGGTGCCCGCGGCGATCCACGTGGCGCCCGAGGCCGCGCGCGGCGGGCCGATCGCGCTGCTGCAAGACGGTGATATGCTGCGACTCGATGCCACCAACGGGCGCCTTGAGTGCCTGACCAGCCTCGATGGCCGCGACCCGGCCGAGGCCGACCTGACCGGCAATGGCAACGGCGTGGGCCGCGAATTGTTCGAGACCTTCCGTCAAAGCTGCGGCCTGTCGACCGAGGGCGCCTCGGTCATCCTCTGATCCCTTCATTCGAAAGTCGCGCGCATGACCCCCGAACACGCCTCCGAACTCACCGCCAAGGTCTGCGACCTGGCCCCCGTCGTGCCGGTGCTGGTGCTTGATGACGCGGCGATCGCCGCCGACCTGGCCCTTGCCCTGATCAAGGGCGGCCTGCCTGCGCTGGAAGTCACTCTGCGCACCCCCGCCGCGCTGGACGCGATCCGCGAGATGGCCGGCGTCGAGGGCGGCGTAGTCGGTGCCGGCACCCTGCTGACCACCAATGACGTGGAACGCGCGAAAGAGGCCGGCGCGACCTTCGGTGTCTCGCCGGGCGCCACCGACCGGCTGCTCGATGCCTGCGAGGCCAACGACCTGCCGCTGCTGCCCGGCGTGGCCACCGCGACCGAGGCCATGGCCCTGCTGGAACGCGGCTACTCGGTGCAGAAGTTCTTTCCCGCCGAGGCCAATGGCGGGGCCAAGGCGCTCAAGGCGATCGGCGCGCCTATCCCACAGGTGAAATTCTGCCCCACCGGGGGCGTAAGCCTCGCAAATGCATCAGACTACCTTGCGCTGCCCAACACGCTTTGCGTCGGTGGCAGCTGGGTCGCCCCGGCGCAACTGGTCACGGCGGGCGACTGGGACGGCATTACGGCTCTGGCCGCCGAGGCGGCCACCCTGCCCCGCTAGCCCCGCCTCTCAGCCGAACCGCCGCGGGACAGGGCGAAAGCGCCGCTATTGAAAGCGGCTCCAGGCCTTCTGGAAGGAACTCGAGATATTGTCCCAAGCCTCTTGAAAGCCTTTTTGCATGTCGTCCCATGCCGCGTCGCTCGCGGCCAGGGCTTCGTTCATCTTGGCTTGGGCCTCGTCGCGCTGCTTGCGCATCTCGGACAGCTGCGTTTCGTATTTCGCCTTGTTATCCGCCTCGGCGGCCTTGGCCTGGGCCTGAAGCTTGTCGATTTCGGCATTCCACTCGTCAAGTTTCGCCTTCATCTTCTCGACGTAAACGTCACGATCCATCGTTTGATCCTCCTTGTCGTGCAGAAACGGTGCTGCATTCTAACTAGTTTACAGGTGGAATGCCCCATGGCCCACTTCAAGGGCAAGGGCGGCGCGATGACCGGCGTATTTGTTTCGGGTCAGCTCAGCCGTGCCTTGCGACCGCCGCGCCGCCGGGCCGCACCTGTGGTGTCCAGACCTTCGCGCAGCACCTCCGTCATCGGGTGCCCCGCCTGCCCATGCCGGTCCAGAAGAACCGGGATCGCCGCATCGGCCTCGACCTGTTTGAGGCTCAGCGCCCAGTCGAGGAAGATGGTCCGGCATTCCTCGATGGTGATGCCATCGATGCGGTAGGCCTCGTAGATCAGGCCCTTGGGGTCGTTCTCGTCAACTGGTCTCATCCGCCTCTCCCACTATTGCGGCGATCGTCGTGGCGGCCTTCTCCGAGACCTCCGCGATCCGTGCCGCCAATGATTCCATGTTTTCCTCGCCTGTCTCGCGCAGGATCATCGCGCGCCCTCCCTCGCCCAGGGCGGCGGGGTCGATCACCCCGCCACTGAGCAGCTTGCCGCAGACCTGCAAGGTCCAGGACAGGTCCACTGCGCTGCGCAGCTTTTCCGCCTGTCCGGCCCCGATCACTCCGGCCGCGACAGCCTGAGACAGCTGGTCCGTCGTGGCATGGGCCGTGCTGCCCGCCAGCAGCGCCAGCGCCTGCCCCGCCAGTTCCACATCCTGCAGCCGCCCCGGGCCGATCTTGGCATCCCAGATGCCCTGGGGCGGCTTGGCGGCAGCGATGCGCGCCCGCATGGCCGCCACGTCCGCGCGCACGGTGCCGCCCCCGGCCTTGGCCGCCAGCACGCGCGCCCGGCTCGCCTCGACATCCTCCGCCAGGGTCGTGGGCCCCGCCACCACCCGCGCCCGGGTCAGCGCCAGGTGTTCCCAGGTCCAGGCCTCGTCCATCTGGTAGCTTTCGAAGCTGGAAAAGGCGGTCGCCACCGGCCCCTGCTTGCCCGAGGGCCGCAGCCGCATGTCCACCTCGTAAAGCCGCCCCTCGGCCATGGGGGCCGAAAGCGCGGTGACCAGCGCCTGCGTCAGCCGCGCGTAATAGGGCCGCACCGAAAGCGGCTTGGGCCCCTCCGAGGCCTCTTCCCCGGCCGCGTCATATATCACGATCAGGTCCAGGTCGGATTGCGCATGGATGCGCCCGGCCCCCAGCGACCCCATGCCCAGAACCACCGCGCCGCGTCCTGGCGGGGGCCCGTGCTTTTCGGCGAATTGCGCCACGACATGAGGGTAGAGCGCCGCGATCACCGCCTCGGCAAGGTTGGCATATTGCCGCCCCGCCTCGGCCGCGTCGATCAGCCCGCGCAGGTGATGCACGCCGGTGCGGAAATGCCACTCCTTGGCCCAGCGGCGGGTGGTATCGAGCCGGGCCTCGTAGTCCGGGGCCTGGTCCAGCACGTTTCCCAGCCCCTCGGCCAAGGCGGTCACACCGGGCCATTCCTCGAAGAAGCTGCCGCCGATCACCGCGTCCAGAACGCCCGAATTGCGGCCTAGGTATTGCGCCAATGCCGGGGCGGTCGCGGCGATATCGACGATCAGCCGGGTCAGTTGCGGATTGGCTTCGAAGAGCGAGAACAGCTGCACCCCGGCCGGCAGCCCGCGCAGGAACCCATCGAAGGCCAGCAGCGCCTCGTCGGGCTTGGCGGCCTCTTGCAGGCGCGACAGCAGCATCGGCTTCAGCCGGTTGAAGATCTCGACCGCCCGGTCCGAGCGCAGCGCCGGATAGGTCAGCCACCGGTCGGTGATCTCTTCGCCGAAATCGGGCGCGGCGGCGGTGGGTTCGGTGGGGGCGAAAAACCCCTCGGTCAGCTCGTGGACCTCTTCCAGCCTATCCCTCAGCTGCGCCTGCAGCGTGTCGGCATCGGTGCCGCAGAAGGCCGCCAGTCGGTCGAACTCCTCGTCCGTTTGCGGCAGGTCGTGGGTCTGGGCATCGCGGATCATCTGCACCCGGTGCTCGATCTCGCGATGGGCGCGGTAATGGGCGAAAAGCGTTTCGGCATCCGCCTCGGGCACCCAATCCGCCCTGGCCAGCGCGGACAGCCCCTCGCCCGTGCCGCGCACCCGCAGGCTTTCATCGCGTCCGCCCGCGATCAGTTGGCGAGTCTGGGTGAAGAACTCGATCTCGCGGATGCCGCCGCGGCCCAGTTTCATGTTGTGCCCCGGCAGGGTGATCGGCCCGCCCAGCCCCTTGTGAGCGCGGATGCGCAGGCGCATGTCATGGGCGTCCTGGATGGCGGCGAAATCGAGGTGCTTGCGCCAGACGAAGGGACGCAGGGTTTCCAGGAACCGCGCCCCCGCCGCGATATCCCCGGCCGCCGCTCGCGCCTTGATATAGGCGGCGCGTTCCCAGGTCCGCCCGACGCTTTCGTAATAGCGTTCGGCGGCTTCCATGGACAGGCAGACCGGGGTGACGCTGGCATCGGGGCGCAGGCGTAGGTCGGTGCGGAACACGTAGCCCTCGGCGGTGTTTTCACCGATCAGGGCGCACATGCGGCGGGTCACCTTGATGAACCCGGCGCGGGCCTCGTGATAGTCGTCAGGGTCGAAGCGCGTTTCGTCGAACAGGCAGATCAGGTCGATATCGCTGGAATAGTTCAGCTCATACGCACCGCCCTTGCCCATCGCCAGCGCCACCATGCCACCGGCGGTTTCGGCATCCGCCTCGGCCAGCCCCGGCAGTTTGCCGCGCTTGATCTCGGCGGCCACCAGGCGTTTCAGCGCGGTGTCCACGGCCATGTCCGCGAGCCGGGTCAGTGCGCCGGTCACATCCTCCAGCGGCCAGACACCGGCCAGGTCGGCCAGCCCGGCCAGAAGGGCCACGCGCCGCTTGGCCTGCCGCAGACCGTCGCCCAGCTTCGACAGCTCCAGCGCGGCCTTGTCCGACAGCTCCGCCTCCAGCGCGGCCTCGGGGTCGTCCAGGGCCCCGGGCAGCCAGTCGCGTTCCTTGTGCATCAGGCCCAGCAGGTAGGGACTGCAGCCGGCGGTGCCCTCGATGACCTGCATCAGCTCGGGGGGGAACTCGGGGAACAGCGCCCGGCCATCGGCGCCGCGCTCGGCATCGAAAGGGTGCGGCGACCGGGCGATGCGATTGGCAAAGCTCATGGGACGGGGCGTCCTTCAGGGGTGTCCTGGCTGAACAGATTGACCCAGCCCGCCCCTTCGCGCCGCCAGAGCGATGAGACGCGCATCTCTTCCCAGGCGGTTTGCCCGGCCCGCTGGAACCGCGCGTGATAGGTCAAAAGCGCATGATCGTCGCCGATGGCCCGGACCCGTTCCTGCGACAGCGCATAGGCGGCCACGGTCGGACCGGTCGTCAACGTGGCGATCTGGTCTTCGCGTCCGAAAAAGCCATCGGGGTAGGCGCCCATGAAATCCTCGGACAGGGCCGCGCGATAGCTACGCGTGTCACCGGACACCAGTGCATCCCAGACCATGCATTCCATGGTCAGCACATCCTGCAAAAGATCATCCATCCTCTTGCCCTTCATGCCGGGATCACTAGCCTTCGGCGCGAAGCTAGAGAGGGCGAAGACCATGAGCAAGAGCCTGAAACGCGTCAAAGCCGCCCTGTCGGCGGCCGGTATCGATGCCGAGCCGATGGAAATGGGTGCCGAGACCCGCACCGCCGAACAGGCGGCGGCCGCAGCCGGCTGCACCATCGACCAGATCTGCAAGTCGATCATCTTCCAGGGGCATGACAGCGGCGATTGCATCCTGTTCCTGACCGCCGGGGGCAACCAGGTAGACGCGGCCAAGGCGGCCCGGGTCGCGGGCGAGGCGCTGGACCGCGCCGAAGCCAACGCGGTGCGCGCCCAGACCGGGTTCGCCATCGGCGGGGTCGCCCCTGTCGGCCACCTCAACCCAATGCGCGCCTACTGGGATCCGCGCCTGTCCGACTTCCCGGAAATATGGGCCGCTGCCGGCACCCCGCGTCACGTCTTTCCGATTGCACCGGAAGACCTGCGTCCGCTGGCCAAGGCGCAAGTAGCTGATTTCACAGCCTGAACCGGCAGGCTTTCGAAAAAATGTAAAAAACATTCACATCTTGCCTTGAAGGTCGGGAAAGGTTTGCCCATCTTTGTTCATGTGAAAAGCATTCACATCCAAAAACGCAAACCTTGGGAGCCGAAATGTCCACCTCGACCACGAATATCGACTACACCGCGCCTTATGTCCGCGACGTGCGGCCGGGCAACTGGTTCACCCGGGCCGAAGCCTGGCTGGACGACAAGGGCAAGGGCGCATGGATCGCCGCCATGGTGCTGGGATTCATCTTCGTCTGGCCCGTCGGCCTTGCCATCCTCGCCTACATGATCTGGAGCAAACGCATGTTTTCTGGAAACTGCGCCGCCAAGCGCACCCGCCATTCCTATCGCGCCGCCACCAAGTCCAGCGGCAACACGGCCTTCGACGCCTACAAGCAGGACACCCTGCGCCGCTTGGAAGACGAGCAGCAGCAGTTCGAGGATTTCCTCCAGCGCCTGCGCGAGGCCAAGGACAAGGCCGAGTTCGACCAGTTCATGGAAGACCGCGCCAAACGTCGCGACGACGACGGCGACGACAGCGAAAACGCGGCCTGATCCGTCCCGATCACCCGCGTCCCCGGCCGCCCGTTCTGTCCCTGCGGGCGGCCACCCCTGTTTCGCACATCCCGCAGACGGAGACCCCGAATGAGCCCGCGCCGCCCCAACACCCCCGGCCACCCGAACCCCGAGCGACTGCCCGAATTCTACGCGGGCGTGCCGCTCAAGCGCTTGTTCGCCTGGGCAATCGACTGGACCGTGGCCGCCGTGATCTCGGCGCTGCTTCTGCCGCTGACGCTGTTCATCGGCCTTTTCGTCTTTCCAATCATGGTCGCCGTGGTCGGTTTCTTCTATCGCTGGTCCACGCTGGCGGGCGGCTCGGCCACATGGGGTATGCGCCTGATGGCGGTCGAGCTGCGCGACGCGGAAGGCTTCCGCCTGGACGGGCGCACGGCCTTCTGGCACGTGGCGTTGCACTATGGCTTGATGATCGTGTCCCCGGGCCTTCTGGTTTCGGCCGTCGCAACCCTGATGACGCCCAAGAAACAGGGGCTGCACGATCTGCTTCTGGGCACGGTGGCGCTCAACCGCGCGCTCTAGCGCCGATCGGGCGTTGGGGGCTTGGCCCCCGCTGCAGCCCTTGCTAGGCTTTCGAGAAAGCTGCAACCGAAAGCCACATGCGCCACTCACTTCCCATCGCGCCGCAATTCTACGTGACGGCACCGCAACCCTGCCCCTATCTGCCGGGCCGGATGGAGCGGAAACTGTTCACCGCCCTGCAGGGCGAGAATGCCGAAAAGCTGAACGATACCCTGTCGAAGCAGGGGTTCCGGCGGTCGCAGAACGTGCTTTACCGTCCGTCCTGCGCGGATTGCACAGCCTGCCTTTCGGCCCGGATCCGGGTGGCGGATTTCAAGATGTCGCGCAGCCAGCGGCGGGTGTGGAAACGTAATGCCTACCTGCGGCGCACCGCGTCCTCGCCCTGGGCGACCGAGGAACAATACGCGCTGTTCCGCCGCTATCTCGACAGTCGCCACGCCGATGGCGGCATGGCCGATATGGACCTGTTCGAATTCGCCGCCATGGTCGAGGAAACGCCGATCCGCACCCGGCTGATCGAATATGCCGACAGGGGCACCGGGCGCGCCGGAGAGTTGCGCGCGGTCAGCCTGACGGACATGCTCGATGACGGGCTGAGCATGGTCTATTCCTTCTTCGATCCGGACCTGGCGCGGGATTCCCTGGGTACGCACCTGATCCTGGACCATGTCCAGATCGCGCGCGAGCTGGGCCTGCCCTATGTCTACCTGGGCTACTGGGTGCCGGGATCGGACAAGATGGGCTACAAGGCCAAGTTCGCCGCGCTGGAGGTGTATCGCGGCGGGCATTGGGAAGACCTGCAGGACCCCGCGGCCTACGATGCCGAAACCCACCCGCTGGAAGTGGACCCGATCGCCGACCAGGTGGCCCGCATCACCCTGCCCGACGGGGACCGCTGACACCGCCGCCCGGCGACCTGTCTGGGCGTTGCGCCCCAATTGGCTGCAACTTGTGCAAAAGGGCGCCCACCGGGGGCGCCCTTTTCGTTTGCCTGTCCGGTTGCCCGCCCGGTCGTCACCCCAGCAGGGCGGGTACGATCGTCACCACCTGCGGGAACCACCACAGCAGTAGCAGCCCGACCACCTGGATCAGCACGAAGGGAATCACGCCGCGATAGATATGCGCGGTCGTCACCCCCTTCGGGGCCACGCCGCGCAGGTAGAACAGCGCGAACCCGAAAGGCGGCGTCAGGAAACTGGTCTGCAGGTTCACCGCGATCATGATCGTCACCCATTTGGGATCGAAGTAGGACCCGTAGATCACCGGGCCGACGATGGGGATGACGATGTAGATGATTTCCAGGAAGTCCAGCACGAAGCCCAGCACGAACAGCACCAGCATCACGATCAGGAAGGCGGTGGCCGGATTGTCGAAGCTGCGCAGGAACTGCTGGATGTAATGCTCGCCCCCGAAGGAGATCACCACCAGGTTCAACAATTGCGACCCGATCAGGATGGTGAAGACCATCGAGGTCACCTTGGCGCTCTCGCGGACAACGGGCGTGAGCACCTTCGAGCGCAACAGCACCCAACAGGCATAGAGCAACCCGCACAGCGAGAACAGGAAGGCCGCCATGGCCACGAAAAAGGCGATCCAGTTCTCCAGCGACAGGTCTTCCTGCCCGATGCGCATGTCAAAGTTGATCCCGACCAGCAGCATCAGCAGAACCGCCCCGGTGGTCATCAGGATCAGGCGGCCCGAGCGCTCTTCGTCCTGCAACTTGCGATAGGCGGCCAGCATGATCGCACCCGCGGCACCCAGCGCGGCGGCCGGGGTCGGGTTGGTGATGCCGCCCAGGATCGAGCCGAGCACGGCGACGATCAGCACCAGCGGCGGGAAGACCACGCGCAGCAACTCGTTGCGTGCCAGGCGCCCGAAGGCATGCCACAGCCCGTAGGCCACGAGCATCAGCGGCAGGGCGATGATCAGCGTGGTGATCCCCGGCGTGGTCAACGGCCCGATCAGGACGGTATCGGCCAACAGCATCAGGCCGAGCCCCGCCGCACCGATCACCAGGGGCCGCGGGTCGGCCGAGGGCGCCACGCCCCGCGCCGTGGTCAGGATCAGCGCCAGCAACAGCGCGGCGATGGCGATGCCGGTGCCGATGGGCGGGGCGTCGGCCACGCGCTGTTCGACCCGCTCGGCGCGTTCCGCGTCGCTGAGTTCACGCGCCTCGGTCACGCCGCCGGCAGCCTCGATGGCCTCCTGTTCGGCGACGGCCGTGTCCCAGGCCTCCTGCCCGTGCAGATCGATCATCGAGGCCTGGCATTCCTCGGACACGCTGGTGCGCAAGCTGGCGGTCTGGCCGGCATCGGTGAAACTGTCGACGATGACCGACTGGGTGCCGACAAAGTTCAGGTTCATCAGGAAGACCAGCGCCACGATCATGCCGCCCGGCACGGCGAGGAACCAGGTCAGGCCCTCGTTGCGGGTGATGATCTCGTGGTTGGAATGGCCCAGTTCCACCGGCGGCGCCTTGCGCGGGTTCAGCAGCGCGTAGCCGAAAGCATAGGCGGCATAGAGGAAGGCAAGCATGATCCCCGGCAGCAGCGCCGCCTGGAACAGGGTGCCGACCGACACCACCGCCGGTTCGCCCAGATAGGTCAGCGCATCGGTGCAGCCGGCCAGTTGGGCGCGTTCCTCCTGGGCGGTGGAATAGAGATCCCCGGCCAGCGTGCCCAAAAGGACGATCACGATCGAGGGCGGGATGATCTGACCCAGCGTGCCGCTGGCGGAAATCACCCCCGTCGCCAGTTCCTTGGAATAGCCCGCCCGCAGCATGGTGGGCAGCGACAGCAGCCCCATCGTCACGACCGTGGCGCCGACGATCCCCGTGGACGCGGCGAGGAACGCCCCCACCACAACGACCGAGACGGCAAGGCCGCCCGGCAGCGGACCGAAAACTCGGCTCATGGTCTTGAGCAGGTCATCGGCGATCTTGGATCGTTCCAGCGTGATGCCCATCATCACGAACATCAGCACCGCCAGAAGGGTCTCGATCGAGGCGCCGGCCAGCACCCGTTCGTTCATGCGGTTGACGATGAAGGAAATATTGCGGTCCAGCGCCATTTCCCAGCCGCCCGGAAAGAGGCTTTCGCCGATCCGTGGCAAGTCCGGGTATCGGAATATCGAGATCGAGTCGGGCCGGACGCCCTCGGCGATCAGCGCCGCGTAGCCGGCCGAGCCGGTGTCGATGGCCTGGTGGATCAGGTAGCCCCCCGAATCCAGGGCCGCGATGATCGCGAAGGAGACCACGGCCGCCCCGCCGATGGCGAAGGCCACCGGAAAGCCCGAAAGAATGCCCGCGAAGAGGCAGAGAAAGACGATGATCAGGCCGATCTCGACGCCATCAAGTCCGAAAAGCATGTGTCCTGCCCCTATGTTCTAGTGAGTGCCTTCATAGGCTTCTTCGCCCGCGCCCAGGCTGTCCTTGTCCAGGAACCTGCCCGCGCTGTCCTCGCCCTCGACCCATTCCAGCCAGGACCGGTAGAAAAAGGCCACCGCGTGCAGCAGCACCAGGGCGGTGAAGGCCACCAGCAGCACCTTGAAAAGGAAATAGGCGTTGAACCCGTTGGGTGAGAAGCTGATCGTCTCGACATTCCAGCGCAGCGCCCGCGCCTTCAGCAGCAGACGATCCAGCGTGTCACTGGCCGAGGGTTTGGGCACCACGAGATGGCGCCACAGGAAATACCAGCCATACATCCAGGTCAGCACCGCCGCCGGCACCATGAAGAACAGCGATCCGAACATGTCGATCACCCGCTTGGTGCGGTGCCCGACCGCCGAATAGACCAGGTCGACGCGCACATGGCCGCCCTGGACGAAGGTGTAGGTGACGCAGAGCGTGACGATCATGGCGTTGTAAAGCTTCAGGCTTTCGGCCCACCAGCTCACGTCGAAGCTGGGCAGACCGAAACCGGGGATCTCGGCCACGGCGAAGACCCGTTGCATGAAGATGATGACAACCTGGATCAGCACCATCAGCAGGCCCGCCCAGGCAAAGGTGCGGCCCGTGCGATTGGCCAGGCCCTCCAGAAAGCGCACGCAGCCCCACATGAAGCCGCGGTTCCGGAAGCCTATGACGGTGACGACAAGAAAGATCGTGAAGACCGCGAAGAACAGTTCCGTCGAGCCACCGTAATAGATGACCCGCATCAGCGATTCCTTGTCCTCGGTCGTGTTGTTCCAGGTCAGCCAGTCCAGCCAACTGCCCGGGTGCGTGACAGCGAACAGGATGTTGTAGAGCGATTCCAGGATGTTGCCGATCACCCAGAGGATCGCGTCCCAGAACGCGCCCAGCGCGGTTTCGGCCGGTGCGATGGGCTCGGCCCCCTCGGGCGCGTTGCCCTGCAGCCGTTCGACCCAGCGCGTGAACCCGTTTTCATAGGATGACCAGAACCCGGCTTGCGCGGCGTCCTCTTCCATGTCCCTGCCCCCGGTTGTCACATTTGGGAAAACCGCCCGACAGCCCGGGCGGGTCCGGGCCCCGCACGCATGGCGAGGCCCGGGTCGCGTCGACCAGCCGGGACGGGCCCGGCCGGACAGGCGGATCAGCCGCCCATCACGCGGTCACGCTGTGCACGGTAGGTGCCTTCGGACTGGGTCAGCCAGCCCGAGGACGCCGCCATGGAGGCATTGTAGCTTTCGCGCACGCGGTCATAGATGTCATCGCCCGCATACTGGTCCATGGTTTCATTCGCGGCAACGCCCATGGCATCCCAGACCGAGTCGGGGAATTCCAGCACGTTGACACCACCGGCCTGCAGACGCTGCAGCGCCGAACCGTTGTTCATCAGGAACTGGCCAAGGTTCCACTGGTGCGCTTCACCGGCGGCGATCTCGCAGATCTTCTGCTGGGCCGGGGTCAGGCTCTCGAAGACTTCGCGGTTGAAGGCAAGCGACAGGCCCGCGCCCGGCTCGTGCATGCCGGCGGTGTAGTAGAACTTGGTGATTTCCTGGAAACCGGCCTTCTCGTCGGCCCAAGGGCCGATCCACTCGGTGCCGTCGATCGCACCCGAGGCCAGCGCCTGGTACACTTCGGACCCGGGCAGGTTCTGCACGGAGGCCCCCATGCGGCCCAGCGCTTCGCCGCCCAGGCCGGGCATGCGGAACTTGAGACCCTGGAAATCCTCGGGGCCGGTGATCTCCTTGGAGAACCAGCCACCCGACTGGGCGCCGGTATTGCCGCCGAGGAACGACTTGAGCCCGAAAATTTGGCCCAACTCGTCATGCAGCTCGTGGCCGCCGTCATGGTAATACCAGTTCACCAACTCCTGCGCGGTCATGCCGAAGGGCACCGAGGTGAAGAAGGCATAGGCCGGGTGCTGGCCGACGAAGTAGTAGTCGGCACCGTGATACATGTCGGCCTGGCCGGCGGTAACGGCGTCGAACACCTCGAAGGCGCCCACGAGTTCGCCCGCGGCCTTGAGATCGACGGTCAGCTGGCCGTCGGTCATGGCGGTGATGGTATCGGCAGAGCGCTGGGCGGCGTCATGCACGCCAGCAAGGCCGCGCCCCCAGGTTGTCACCAGGGTCAAGGTCCGCTTGCCCTGCGCATAGGCCGGTGCGGCCAGCGCGGACGTGGCGGCTGCGGCGGCGCCGCCGACGGCACCCTTTCTCAGAAAAGAACGACGATCCATGTTGGTCCTCCCAAAAAGTTGTTCACCCTGTCCCCTCCCGGAACATGGCGGATCGTTTGCAGTGGGCGAAGCTTAGACATGGCGACAGCGAGGCGAAATACCCAATGCCACGTAGTCGGGCCATCTTCGTCAGAAAACCTTACCAATGATAGCGGTAAACCCGCCCGATCGCGGCGGATTCGACAAGATGCACCTAGGCAGGCCGCCGATTCCAAAGTATCGAATCGCCCCATGATGAAACGCGCCAAGGCGATCCGGCCCCGGCTGAAACCGACCTACGGCCAGAAGCTGTTCCTGCTGGCGACCTTGCCCTTGCTGGCGTCGGTCGCGGCAATCGCGATCCTCGTCGCCAACCAGTCGCGGCAGTTGGCCGACCGCGAGATCGCCGCGCTTGAGACCAAGCTGATCGAGGCGAAGCGCGACGAACTCCAGAACTACATGTCCATCGCGCGCACCGCCTTCGTCAACATCTATGGCCGCGCCGCGCCTGACGACGACCGCGCCAAGCTTGAGGTCACGCGCATCCTGGCGGCCATGCTATACGGCCAGGACGGGTATTTCTTCGTGTTCGACTACGACGGCACCAACCTTGTGGCCCCCCGCCAGACCCAGCTGATCGGGCGCGACTGGACCGGGCTGGAGGATATCAACGGCGTCCCCGTCACCGGCGAGTTGATCCGCATCGCCCGGTCGGGCGGCGGGTATCACGAATTCGATTGGCCCAAACCCTCGAGCGACGAGACCGCCCCGATGATCGCCTATGTGATCGGTTTGCAGGATTGGCGGTGGGCCATCGGCACCGGCATCTTCGTCGACGACATCCGTGCAAGCGTCGCCGCCGCCCGCGCCGAGGTCGAGGCGCGCATCCAGACCACCACCTACCTGATCCTGGGGATCACCATCGTGGCGCTGCTTTCCGTCTTCGCCACCGGCATCGTCCTCAATATCCGCGAACGGCGGCTGGCCGATGCCAAGCTCAAGGATCTGACCGAACGGATCATCGACACCCAGGAAGAGGAGCGCGGCCGGGTCGCGCGCGAATTGCATGACGGGATCAGCCAGATCCTGGTTTCGGTGCGCTACGCCCTCGACCTTGCCCAGCGCCGTCTGGCCAAGGGCGATGCGCGCGCCGGCGACAGCCTGGCCAAGGGCACCGAGGCCCTGAGCGGGGCCATTTCCGAGGTGCGCCGTATCAGCCGGGATCTGCGCCCCGGCGCGCTGGACGACCTTGGGCTTGGGCCTGCGATCAAGGCGCTGGCGGACGATTTCAGCGCCCGCACGGGCATTGCCACAGAATTCGAGACCGTGGTTTTCCGCGGCCGTCTCGACGAGGAGGCGCGCATCGCCCTCTACCGCGTCGCCCAGGAGGCGCTGACCAATGTCGAGCGCCACGCCGATGCCGCCTCGGTGTCGATCCAGTTGCGCGGGCGCCGCACGGGCGCCTATATGCGCATCGCCGATGACGGGGCCGGGTTCGACCGCCGTGGCGGCCAGGCCGGCGCCGGGCTGGGCCTGCGCAACATGGCCGAACGGATCGAACAACTGGACGGGACGCTGACGGTTTCGTCCTCGGATCGGGGCACGGTGATCGAGGCGCTGGTCCCGCTGAGCCACATGCTGCGCCCCGGGCGCAGGACGAACGGGATGACTGAAAAGGAAACCACATGATCCGCGTGCTGATCGTCGATGATCATCCCATGGTGGCCGAGGGGATCGAGGCCCTTCTGGAAACCTACGACGACCTGCAGATCGTCGGAGTCCTTAATGCCGGGCAGGACGCGGTGGACCGGGTGACGGAGCTGGCCCCCGACGTGGTTCTTCTGGACCTGAACATGCCCGGCGTCAGCGGCCTGTCGGCAACCGAGATGATCCTCGAACGGCGGGCGCAAACCCGCATCCTAGTCCTGTCCATGCATGACAGCCCGGAATATATCTCGACCGCGCTGGCCCACGGGGCGCGGGGCTACGTGCTCAAGGACGTGCCGACGGACGAGATCAAGACCGCCATCGACGCGGTGATGCGCGGCGGGGAATACCTGTGCACCGGCACCACCCGCGCGTTGCAGCCGCGCATCGCCGACGGGCGAGAGCCGCTGACCGGGCGCGAGCAGCAGATCCTGCTGGAACTGGCCCAGGGCAAATCCAACAAGCAGGTCGCCGCCGATCTCGACATCTCGGTGCGCACGGTGGAAACCCACCGCAAGAACCTCAAGCGTAAGCTGGGCATCGCCTCGACCGCAGGGCTGACGCGCTATGCGCTGGAACATGGCGTGTTGCAGGGCACCGGACGCTAGCGCCCGGCGCCCCGCGATCATTCAGAACACGAAATCGTCCTCGTCCAGGTCCTCGGCATCGGTGCCGTCCAGCCGGATTGTCACGTCCCCCGCGGCGATGATCGCGGCGCTGTCCTCCTGGCTCAGGAACAGGTCGTCGAAGGTCAGCCCGGTCTGAGACAGGTCGATCTTGTCGGCGCCGTTTCCGAAATCCTCGATCACGTCGGACCCGTCGCCCGCGGCATAGGCGAAGACGTCATCGCCATCGCCGCCGCGCAGCACGTCGTCATCGACCCCGCCCATGATATAGTCGTCGTCCTTGCCGCCATGGATGATGTCGTCATCATCGGCGCCGAACAACCTGTCATCCCCGGCATGGCCCCGGATGATATCGCTGCCGTTGTCCGTCACCAGGTCGCCCATGTCGTCGGCCACGTTCAGCGCATCGGGTAAGGACGGGTCGAGCCCGCCATAGACGGTGTCGTCGCCCGTGCCGCCGATCAGCGTGTCGCTGCCCTCGCCGCCGATGATCGTGTCATCGCCCTCGTTGCCGCGCACAAGGTCATCGTCGAAACCGGCATCGATGTAGTCGTCACCCTGCCCGGCGCGGATCGTGTCGTCGTCGTCGCCGGTGATGACCGTGTCGTTGCCGCCCCCGGCATTCACCATGTCGCGGTCATCGGCGGGGTCGTCATCGGCCTCGAACAGGCCTGGATAGCCCCGGTCGGGGCTGCCCGACAGGCCGAAGACCGCGTCCACGTTGCCCGCCGTGTCGATGTAATCGTTGCCGCCGCCGCCCCAGGCGGTATCGGCGCCGTCGCCGCCATAGACATGGTCCCAGCCATTGCCCGCGCGCAGCAGGTCGTCGCCCTCGCCGCCCCTCAGCGTATCGCCCTGGGTGCCCCCGAACAGCGCATCATCACCTTCCGAGCCGATCAGCGTGTCATGTCCCTTGGCGCCCCAGAGCGTGTCATTGCCCGAGGCCCCGATCAGGAAGTCGTTCTGGCGGCCGCCATACAGAAGGTCGTCGCCCTTGTTGCCATGCAGCCTGTCGGCCCCCGCCCCGCCGTAAAGCGTGTCGTTGCCGTCGCCGCCATGCAGGCTGTCCTCGCCCAGGTTGCCGTAAAGCGTGTCGTCGTTGTGCCCGCCATAGACCTCGTCGTTGCCCATCCCGCCATTGATGAAATCGTGCCCCTCGCCGCCATGAATGTAGTCATGGCCGGTATAGCCGCGGATGATGTCGTCGCCCTTGTTGCCGAACAGGCTGTCATCGCCCTGGTGGCCATGAATCGTGTCGCCCCCGCGCCCGCCATAGGCCACGTCATCACCGGACCCGGCCGCGATAAAGTCATGGGCATGGCCGCCGACGATGTAGTCGTCGCCGTCGCGCCCGAAGAGGCCATCGCGGAACGGCGTGCCTTCCAACCCGTCATAGACAAGGGAGCCCAGCATGGTGGAATCGGCCACGGTCAGGTTCACGCGGGTCTGGTCCCCGCCCGGCATCCCGAATTCCACCCCGATCCCGTCGTTGAAATAGGCCAGCGTGATCGCTGTGTCGTCGAGATCGTCGATCAGCACGCCCAGCGCCACGGCCTCGACGCCGCCCGATTGCGGCACGACGTTGCCGTCGTCATCGGCGGCCGCGAAGACCCATTCGTAGGTCTCGGGATCACCGGCCGTCGCCTCGAGCCAGAGCGCGACCTCGCTGCCGTCATTCGCGGTGGCGAAGTAGCCTTTCCCGAACCCGTCCAGTGCGGCCCGGCCCTCGATCAGGTCTATCAATTTCGTCATGTCGGACTCCCCCCTTGGCCGCCCGACCGGGCGGCAAACCAAATATGGATGTCCGAAACAGGTCCAATACCCTCGGCAGAACATCCCCCACAGTTTGAAACGATACAGGGGGCGGCGCATCGCGGAACCTGTACTTAAGAACAGCCGGTGGTCGCTTCCCAATTGGAAACAAACCATTTCCCAGCACGATCATCACGTGACGGAGCCTGCGCCCGGAAAGATAATTCCAAAAAGCGCCCCCAGGGCGACATTTTATCCGAATTCCCGGTTGACCCCCGGGCGCGCCCATGCAAACTGGCGCGCACGCATCAAGGACGCCAACGAGAATGACCGACATCCTGGTACTTGTAGGGACAACGCGCATGGGCCGGTAACGGTGTCGCCATAACGGACACCCATGCGCCCTCGGACCTTTCCCGGGGGCTTTTTTATGCGCAAGGCAAATGACGTCAGAGATGAGGAAAAGACGATGTCAGCACAGATGACCGGAGCGAAAATGGTGGTTCAGGCCCTGATTGATCAGGGTGTGGACACGGTATTCGGCTATCCAGGCGGCGCGGTGCTACCCATCTATGACGAGGTCTTTCAGCAGAACTCGATCAAGCATGTTCTGGTGCGCCACGAACAGGGCGCGATCCATGCCGCCGAGGGCTATGCCCGCTCGACCGGCAAGGTCGGTGTCGCGCTGGTCACCTCGGGCCCCGGCGCGACGAACGCGGTGACCGGGCTGACCGATGCGCTGATGGACTCCGTTCCGCTCGTCGTCTTCACCGGCCAGGTGCCGACCTTCATGATCGGCTCGGACGCCTTCCAGGAGGCCGACACCGTGGGCATCACCCGCCCCTGCACCAAGCACAACTGGCTGGTCAAGGACACCGAGAAACTGTCGAACACCATTCACGAGGCCTTTCACGTCGCAGCTTCGGGCCGCCCCGGCCCGGTGCTGATCGACGTGCCCAAGGACGTGCAGTTCGCCAGCGCCAAGTATACCGGTCCCAAGGCGATGGCCTCGCATTACCAGCCGCAGGTCAAGGGCGATATCGAGGGCATCACCGACCTGGTCGCGGCCATCGAGAAGGCGAAGAAGCCGATCTTCTATACCGGCGGCGGCGTCATAAATTCCGGCCCGGCGGCCAGCCAGCTCTTGCGGGAACTGGTCGACGCCACGGGCTTTCCCATCACCTCGACCCTGATGGGCCTTGGGGCCTACCCCGCCTCGGGCGACAAGTGGCTGGGGATGCTGGGCATGCACGGCCTCTACGAGGCCAACATGGCGATGCATGATTGCGACCTGATGATCAATATCGGTGCCCGGTTCGACGACCGGATCACCGGCCGGATCGACGCCTTCAGCCCCAAGTCGAAAAAGGTCCATATCGATATCGACCCCTCGTCGATCAACAAGGTGATCCAGACCGATATCGCCATCATCGGCGATGTGGGCCACGTGCTCGAGGACGTGCTGAAGGTCTGGAAATCGCGCGGTCGCAAGACCGAGCGCGAGGCGCTGGCCGGCTGGTGGGACCAGATCGGCGACTGGCGCAAGGTCAACTGCCTGGCCTATGCGCAAGAGGGCAAGACCATCCGCCCGCAATACGCGCTGGAACGGCTGGAGGCGCTGACGAAGGACCGCAAGGACCGGTTCATCTGCACCGAGGTCGGCCAGCACCAGATGTGGGCGGCCCAGTTCATGGGGTTCGACGACCCCAACCACTGGATGACCTCCGGCGGGCTGGGCACGATGGGCTATGGCTTTCCCGCCTCGATCGGCGTGCAGCTGGCGCACCCGGACGCGCTGGTCATCAACGTGGCGGGCGAGGCAAGTTGGCTGATGAACATGCAGGAAATGGGAACGGCCGTGCAATACCGCCTGCCGGTCAAGCAGTTCATCCTCAACAACGAGCGCCTCGGCATGGTCCGCCAGTGGCAGGAATTGCTGCATGGCGAGCGCTACAGCTCGTCCTGGTCCGAGGCCCTGCCCGATTTCGTGAAACTGGCCGAGGCCTTCGGCGCCAAGGGCATCCAGTGCCACGACCCCGCCGACCTGGACGACGCGATCATGGAAATGCTCGAGCATGACGGGCCGGTGATCTTCGATTGCCTGGTCGAGAAGCACGAGAATTGCTTCCCGATGATCCCGTCGGGCAAGGCCCATAACGAGATGCTGCTGGGCGAGGCCGAGACCCAGGGCGTGATCGACAGCAAGGGATCGGTGTTGGTGTGACTAACTTCGTCTTTGGCCTTTTGACGGGAGCATGCGCGGTCTTCCTTTTTTATTGGGCGACCAAGCCTGAGGGTGAGCAAATAATCATTGAAGCAGCTTCAGATTTGTCGAGTAGGACGAGCGTTGAACCGGTCTGGCTAGTTGAAGGAACAACGTCAGGGATTGTTATCGGAGAAGCACCAACAGTCCTTTTCTTTGGATATCCGGACAATGCCATCGAGTGCGAACGGTTGGCAGCGCTATACCAATCAATGGGAAGCACTAGTCTGCAGACTTCTTGCGAGTTAACCAACTAGGAACACACGGATTGCCGCCGCCAAAATTCTGCAATTTTGGCCCCGCGACAGGAAAGACAGGAACGAACATGTCCGCGCTAAAAATCAAAAAAGGCTCCACGAGCCACTCCGCCTATAACCTGCGGCCCACCTTTTCCGACCACGAGGAACGGCACACCTTGGCCGTTCTGGTGGAAAACGAGCCGGGCGTTCTGGCCCGCGTCATCGGGCTGTTTTCCGGGCGGGGCTACAATATCGAAAGCCTGACCGTGGCCGAGGTGGACCATACCGGGCATCTGAGCCGCATCACCATCGTCACCACCGGCACGCCGCAGGTGATCAACCAGATCACCGCCCAGCTGGGCCGCATCGTCAGCGTGCACGAAGTCCATGACCTGACGGTCGAGGGCCGCAGCGTCGAACGCGAACTGGCCCTGTTCAAGGTGGCCGGCAAGGGAGAGGACCGGGTCGAGGCGCTGCGCCTGGCCGACGTTTTCCGCGCCAGCGTGGTGGACAGCACGCTGGAAAGCTTCGTCTTCGAAATCACCGGCACCCCGGAAAAGATCGACGCCTTTGCAGACCTGATGCGCCCCATCGGCCTGGTGGAAATGGCACGCACCGGCGTCGCCGCGCTTTCGCGCGGATCGCACTAGGCCCGAACCCCGCCCCGGGGCGAACCCGGGACGGGGCGGATCGGGGGCGTAGCGGCAGCCCGGCTTGGGGGGACCGGTTGGGTTTGCTGCCTGGCCTGCGCCCCGATGCGGGGGCCGGTGGCATCTACGCCGCTCAGCCCTCGCTGTCTTCTTCCATCGGCATCAGACCGGCCTCTTGCGCGTCGGCCAGTTCGGCCATGTCGAGCAGGCCGTCGCCGGTGGTATCCATCTCCGAGAAGGTTTCGGAGCTCAGCTCGGGGTAGGCCGCGCTGAGTTCGGGAAAGCTGTAGAAGCCGTCACCGTTCACATCGATGGCCGGGTCGACCTCTTGGGCGAAGGCGGCACCGGCAACCACGGCGAGGGCGGCGGCAAGAATGGGGGTCTTGGTCATTGGGACTCTCCTGTGACGTTACGCGCCGGGACGACCCCGGCCCCGACAGATCAGCACCCCCTGCCCGGCCGCGCGACAGCCACCCTGCCGGCGGGCGGTTTTGCGCAACGCTCCGCCCCGCCGGTGTGTCCGGGTCGGCAAAGCTTGGCCCGAATTCGGCGCAGCCCGACCCATGGGCGGAAATCCGTCAGTGCGGCCCTGCGCAACCGGCAATCCGCCGCCCGCGGGCAGGCCCGACTCGCCGTGGCCATGTCGCAGTGGGAAAACCGTGTGTCGCTGCCATGGCGGCCCGAACACCCGGCACGGGCTAATCTTGGACAGTACGCGACAACAGGAGATTCGCCCGATGGCCAAGGATATCGAGCTCGATGCGCTGGAGGCGGTGCGCCGCCCGGTCGAAACCGCCAACGGCCTGCCCAACGCCCATTACACCGATCCGGACATGTTCCGCACCGAGGCGCAGGCACTGCTGATGTCCACCTGGGCCGGGCTCGCGGTGACGGCGGACGTGCCCGAGGCGGGCGACGCGGTGCCGATGGAGTTCCTGGGCATGCCACTGCTGCTGATCCGCGATAAGGAGGGCGAGGTGCGGGTGTTCCAGAACATCTGCCGCCACCGTGGCATGGTCCTGGTCCCCGAGCCGCGCAAGATCGAGGGCGCGATCCGCTGCCCCTACCATTCCTGGTGCTACTCGACCGAGGGCCGGCTGGTCTCGACCCCGCATGTGGGCGGGCCGGGCCACAATACGCACGAGGCGATCAACAAGGAGGACCTTGGCCTGATAGAGGTGCCCAGCCATGTCTGGCGCGAAGTGGTCTTCATCAATGTCGACGGCAGCGCCCCGCCCTTCGAAGAGGTCCACGCGGACCTGATCGAGCGCTGGAAGGAACATGACAAACCCCTCTACCATGGCGGGGCCGACAGCACCTTCATGCTGGACGTGGGCACAAACTGGAAACTGGCGGTGGAAAACTACTGCGAAAGCTACCACCTGCCCTGGGTCCATCCCGGCCTGAACAGCTATTCGCGGCTGGAGGACCATTACAATATCGAGGTGTCGGGCCGGTATTCGGGACAGGGCACGCTGGTCTATCGCCAGCTGCGCGGCGTCAACGAAGAGGTCTTTCCAGACTTCGAGGGCTTGTCCGAAAAATGGGACGAAGGCGGCGAATACGTCGCGCTCTATCCCAATGTCCTGCTGGGCGTGCAGCGCGACCATGCCTTTGCCATCGTGCTGGAACCGGTGGCGCAGGACCGCACCCGCGAACACATCCACCTGTTCTATGCCACGCCCAAAACCGACGAGGGCATGCGCGCCAAGAACGCGACCCTTTGGAAGACCGTCTTCGAGGAAGACATCGGCGTCTGCGAAGGCATGCAGAAGGGTCGCAGCGCACCGGGCTTCGACGGCGGCCGGTTCAGCCCGGCCATGGACAGCCCGACCCATTGTTTCCATGACTGGGTCGCGCAGCGGTTGCAGCGCCATGGGTGATCTGGCCCGCCGCCTGCTGGACGCGCATGCCGGCGATGACCGGGCGGCGCTGGTCGCACTTTACGAAGAGGCCGCGAACGCGTCCAAAGACATGGACGCGGCCTGTTTCTACCTGACCCATGCCTGGGTCTTCGCACTGGATGTCGGGCATTCGGCTGCCGATGCGCTCCATGATCGGCTGCACCGGCTGGGCCGGGCCTGATCGGCCCTTGCGCCCCGGCCGCGCCGGGGTGACAAGGGGGCATGACCAAGACCCAAGCCCCCCGCAAGATCATAATCGACACCGATCCCGGCCAGGACGATGCCGTGGCCATCCTGCTGGCCCTCGCCGCGCCGGAGCTGGACCTGCTGGGGATCACCGCCGTGGCCGGCAACGTGCCGCTGGAGCTGACCCAAGCCAATGCCCGCAAGGTCTGCGAACTGGCGGGCCGGTCGGACGTGCCGGTTTTCGCGGGTTGTGACAGGCCGCTGGCCCATAGCCTGGTGACCGCTGAACATGTCCACGGCAAGACCGGGCTCGACGGCCCCGACCTACCCGAACCGACCATGCCGCTGCAGGACAAGCACGCGGTCGACTTCCTGGTCGAGACCCTGCGCCGCGAGCCGCCCGGAACCGTCACGCTCTGCCCCATCGGGCCGCTGACCAATATCGCCACGGCATTTCAGCGCGCGCCCGATATCGTTGACCGGGTTCAGGAAATCGTGCTGATGGGCGGCGCCTATTTCGAGGTGGGCAACATCACGCCAGCGGCGGAATTCAACATCTACGTGGACCCCGAGGCCGCCGAGATCGTGTTCAACGCCGGCATGCCGCTGGTGGTCATGCCGCTGGACGTGAGCCACAAGGCCCTGACCACGCCCGACCATATCCGGGGCTTCCGCGAGATGGGGACCCCTGTGGGAGACGCGGTCGCCGCCTGGACGGATTTCTTCGAACGCTTCGACAAGGAGAAATACGGCAGCCAGGGCGCGCCGCTGCACGACCCCTGCACTATCGCCTGGCTATTGGAACCGGGCCTGTTCTCGGGTCGGCACATCAATGTCGAGATCGAAACCACCAGCCCCCTGACCCGCGGCATGACCGTCGCCGATTGGTGGCGCGTGACCGACCGGGCGCCGAACGCGCTGTTCATCGGTGACGTGGATGCCGACCGGTTCTTCGCACTGCTGACCGACAGGATCGCAACGCTATGACCCAGCTTCACCTGTGCGGGCCGGAAGACGCGGCCAAGCTGCTGCCCCTCGTGGCCGCCTTTCATGCCGAATTCGGCCTCGACCTGGACGACGCACACCGCGAACGCGCCGTGCTGCCCCTGCTGGAGGGGTCGCCCCTGGGGGCGATCTGGCTGTTGGGTCCGCGCCGGGCGCCGGTGGGCTATGTCGTGGTCAGTTTCGGCTGGGCGATCGAGATGGGCGGCATCGACGCCTTTGTCGACGAGCTTTTCGTGCGGCCCGCCGTGCGCGGCCGCGGCCTCGCGACCGAGGCGTTGCACGACCTGACGGGCGCCCTGCGCGACGTTGGCGTGACCATGCTGCACATGGAAGTCGACCGCGAGGATGCGGCGGTTCAGCGGTTCTACGGGCGGGCGGGATTTGCCTTGCGCGATCGCTATGCGCTCATGTCTCGGAAACTGTGACCCGCATATCGGAGCCTCGCCCGTCCGCGCGCCCCACTCAGGTGGCCGTCGCGACCACGATCACCATGATGATGGAATAAAGGGCGATGCCGCCTCCAATCAGCCAGATGTGCCAGTTCTTGAACACGCTGGCCTTGGCCAGCTGCCCGGCCTGGTAGACCAGATCAGGCCACGTGTAGCTGACGAAATCGCCCTGCGTGAAGACCGCCTTGATGCGCCCCTCCTCGTCCACGACCGGCAGGCGGCGGAAGCGTTCGTTCGACATGATGCGCAGCCAGTCCACCACGTCGTCGGTGTCCCTTGCGACGCGGGGATCTGCCGTCATGATATCGGACAGCGGGGTCTTGGCCGCGTCCAGCCCCGCATTGACGATCTTTTTCATGATGTCGCGCTCGGTCACGATCCCGGTCACCTTGTTGTCACCGTCCACCACCACGACCGACCCGAAGCCCTTTTCGGACATGGCGGCCACGGCATCGGTGGTCATCGTGTCGGTCGGGAAGGTCAAAGGTTTGGGTTTGCTGGCATATTCGGGACGGTCGCGCAGCGCCATCCGGGTGCGTGTCGATGCGGTCATTTCGGCACTCCTGTTACCTATTGTCGCGATTTGACCTAAGATGGGCCGGATAAAAGGCAAGCAAGACGGCTGCGGGGGCTTTGTCGTGGCGGCAATCGAACCTATCTAGCGGTCATGGACCTGCAGATACCTTTCGACAATTCCTATGCCGCTCTGCCGGACAAGTTCTACACCCGGCTGTCGGCCACGCCGGTGGGTGCCCCCCGGCTTTTCGCCTTCAACGCGCCCTTGGCCCATGAGCTGGGGATATCCGGTCTCGACGACCGAACCGCGCTGACGCAGGTCTTTGCCGGCAATGTCCTGCCGGACGGGGCCGCGCCGCTGGCGCAGGTCTATGCCGGGCATCAGTTCGGCGGGTTTTCCCCGCAACTGGGCGACGGCAGGGCGTTGCTTCTGGGCGAGGTCGAAACCGGTGCGGGGCGCTTCGACATCCAGCTCAAGGGGTCGGGAC
Organism: Alphaproteobacteria bacterium; assembly: GCA_009908505.1. GTDB lineage: Bacteria > Pseudomonadota > Alphaproteobacteria > Rhodobacterales > Rhodobacteraceae > Salibaculum. The sequence goes on from JAAAPD010000003.1 coordinate 77,148, forward strand.
CCACGCCCTATTCGCGCATGGGCGACGGCCGCGCCTGGGTCGGGCCTGTGATCCGCGAATACCTGATGTCCGAGGCCATGGCGGCCCTGGGCGTGCCGACGACACGGGCGCTGGCCGCCGTCACCACGGGCGAGCCTGTCCTGCGCGAGGACGGTCCCCTGCCCGGCGCCATCCTGACCCGCGTGGCCGCCAGCCATATCCGCGTGGGCACCTTCCAGGTCTTCGCCGCCCGCGCCGACCGCGATGCGTTACAACGGTTGACCGACTACACCATCGCCCGCCATTTCCCGGATGCGCACGGGCCGATGGGGTTGCTGCACAAGCTGATGGAGGTGCAGGCCGAGCTGGTCGCGCACTGGATGTCCATCGGCTTCATCCATGGCGTGATGAACACCGACAACATGGCGATTTCGGGCGAAACCATAGATTACGGCCCCTGCGCCTTCATGGATGCCTATCACCCGAACACGGTGTTTTCCTCGATCGACCGGCAGGGACGCTATGCCTATGCCAACCAGCCGCCCATCGCCCATTGGAACATCGCCCAGTTCGCCAGCGCGCTGGTGCCGATCATGGGCGACGAGGACAAGGCGGTGGCGGACCTGACCGAGGCGATCAAGGCCTTTCCGCCGCTTTACGAGGCGGCCTGGCTGCGCCGGTTCGGGGCCAAGCTGGGGCTGGCAGACGCAACGCCGGACGACCGCCCGCTGATCGAGGACTTCCTGACGCACATGGCGCAAGAGGGCCTGGATTTCACCAATACCTTCGCCGCCTTGCCGGACGTGCCTGCCGGTCTGAAGGATTGGGCGCGGCGCTGGCAGGCGCGCGGGCCGGACATGGACCTTGTGGCGCGGTCCAACCCGCAGGTGATCCCGCGCCTGCACCGGATCGAGGCTGTGATCCAGTCCGCCGTGACCGATGACTTCGCCCCGTTCGACGAGATGCTCTCGGTCGTGACCGATCCCTATTCGCAAGCCGATCCGCTATATACCGCGCGGCCCGCACCGGAAGAGCGCGTCGCGCGGACCTTCTGCGGCACCTGACGGTTGATCAGAACCAGCACCGCCGCGACCAATTCCGCCCCGACCGGCTCGTCCGGCAAGTGCCAGCCCGGTCCGATCCCGAAAACCGGGGTCAGGACCCTGAACGAGGCCACAACCGCCGCCGGCTAGATCGACTGCAGCAGGCCAACGCCGAGCAACGCAACCGCGCCGAACGCGTCCATCTGGTCCGTCTTGCCCATCACGGGGCGGGATGTCGAAGACCACCGAATGTCAATGCCCGCCGCTTTCAAACCGCGCGACAAGCGCCTAGCCTGTGCCCGAGGACCCCCATGTGAGGACACGGCCATGAGCACGGACAGCTATTTGATTACCCGCGAAGAGATCGAGCAGATGGAGGGCACGGAGAAGATCCACTTCCTGAACCCGAACGCCAGGCGCGTGAACAAGTCATTGGGCGATCTGACCGGGCTGACCGGCATCGGGTTCCACATCATCGAGGTCGCGCCAGGCGACGAAACGACCGAGCATCACCGCCACCATCACGAGGATGAATGCATCTACGTGCTGGACGGCATCGCGACAGCCTATATCGGGGAGGAGGCCCACCGGATCGGGCCGGGTGATTTCATCGGCTACCGCAGGGGCGGGCTTGCACATTCCATCGTCAACACCGGAGATCAGACCTTCCGCTGCATCGTCGTGGGCCAGCGCCTGCCCCATGACGTGGGCGACTACACCCGCAAGGGCAAGCGCATCTTCCGCAACGAGGGCCTGCCCTGGACGCTGGTCGATCACGACGCGCTGCAGGAAATCGGCGGGACCGTGGGCAAGAAGTAGCTAGTCGCCCAGCATCCAGTCACCCTCGGGCCAGAAGGCGTGGAACGCGAAGGCGAACATCACGTCATGGGCCACGTCATTGCCCTGCGCGTCACGCACCCGCACCGTGCCCACGTCGCGGGCGTCCGAGATCCGCGCGGTGTCCAGCGCCGAGGCCTGCCCGGCCGACCAGGTCAGCACATGACCCGCTTCCGCGATCCGGCCTTCCTGAGACAGCCGCGTCAGCGGCCAGGCCTGGCCGTCAATCGCGACGACGCGCACCAGCGGCGGGATATCATGAGGCGGATTTTCGCCACGATAGAGAAATGGCTGCCGGGAGCTGTCATATTTGACATACGGGTTGCGGCCATAGCTGCGGGGATATGCAGGTTCGTCCATGACAAGACCGTCGGGATTGCGGGCGGTGAACTCATACCAGCTTTCCATCCAGGTGGGCAGGCGGTCCAGCTCGGTGCCCGTGAGATCGCCGACGATGGCTTCGCCCAGCGCCTGTTGCCACCAGCTTTCGGTCTGGCGATCGTACATGACCATGTCGGAATGGCGCAGCTTGCCGGAGACGCCGAATTCCAGCACCCCGGCCTCGGTCCGCCGGTCGAAGGTGATGCCGGAATTGCACAAGGGGCAGAATGTCACGGCGATGGGGCGGCCGCCAACTTCGTCATTCACGATCTCGTGCCAAGTGAGATAGCGGATCGGGTAGGCGCGTGGCGTCTCACCCTGGATCTCGACAGTGATGACCGGTTCGCGCCCGTCGATGCGGTCCTCCTCGGCGGCGGGAATGAAATCGGGATCGGTCAGCGCCGGAATGCCATCCTTGGGCGGACCGCCCGACATGATCTCGGACCAGTCGTCGATGACGGTGGTCTGGAAATTCGTATCGGGCCATTCCCGCGCCCAGTTCTGGGGGTTGGCGAGACTGGCGCCGGCGAACAGCGACAGGGTCAGGGCAACAAGAATGTGGCGCATGGGACGATCCTCCTCATGCGCCACAATGACAGGGGCTGACCTGCCGGCCCAGCCCCTCTGACCGGAACGTGATCGGGCGTCAGTCCGTGACGGTGACGGAATCCATCCAGTCCGGTTCTCCGATCACCGCACCATTGCGGCCCTGGCCGCGCTTGATGGCATCGACCACCTCCATCCCGGCGGTCACTTCACCGACGATGGTGTATTGCCCGTCCAGGTGCGGCGCGGGCGCGAACATGATGAAGAACTGGCTGTTGGCGCTGTCGGGATCGGCGGCGCGGGCCATACCGACCACGCCACGATCAAAGGACAGGTCGTCCGAGAACTCGGCCGCCAGGTTGCCCCGGTCCGACCCGCCCGTGCCGGCGCGGCGCATGTCGAACCCGTCTTCGGTGCGGTCGCCGTATTGCACGTCGCCGGTCTGGGCCATGAAGCCGTCGATCACCCGGTGAAAAACGACGCCATCATAGGCGCCCGCCTCGGCCAGGGCGGTGATCTGGTCGACATGGCCCGGGGCGCTGTCCTCGAACAGGTCGATGGCGATGGTGCCGTCGGCCTCGCCCGCGACCTCGATTTCAAGGCCGGCTGCAGCGGCCTGCGTGCCCATCAGGGCGGCGATCAGGGCAAGTTCACGCATCGGCGGCCACCTTCACGGAGATCATCTTGTCGGGATTCATGGGCGGCTCGCCCTTGGTGATGCTGTCGACCAGGTCCATCCCCTCGATCACGCGACCATAGACGGTATATTGACCGTTGAGGAAATGGTTGTCCTTGAAACTGATGAAAAACTGGCTGTTGGCCGAATTGGGGTTGGCCGCGCGGGCCGCGCCCAGGGTGCCGCGATCATGGGGCAGCTTGGAGAATTCGGCCGGCAGGTCCGGCTTGTCCGATCCGCCGGTGCCGGCGCGGGCCAGGTTGAATCCGTCATTGGTATTGCCGAACTGCACGTCGCCCGATTGTGCCATGAACCCGTCGATCACCCGGTGGAAGATCACGCCGTCATAGGCGCCGGCGCGGGCCAGCTCCTTCATCCGGTCGCAATGCTGGGGGGCCACGTCGGGCAGAAGCTCGATGGTGACGGTGCCACCTTCAAGCTCGACGAGGATAGTGTTTTCGGGGTCCTTGATTTCGGCCATGCCGGTCTCCTTCACTGACTGTCATCGGGCAACCTATGCCGCCCTCTGCCCCTTGCCAAGGCAGGAGGTTGACGCGACAGGCGGAAAAGCACATCACCAAGTCACCCTTGATCCAAAGCGGGAGAAGACGAGATGAGCTGGAAGACCCTCGACGACATGGACCTGGACGGCAAGACCGTGCTGACCCGCGTGGATATCAACGTGCCGGTCGAGGATGGCCGGGTCACCGACGCCACCCGGATCGAGCGGATCAAGCCCACCATCGACGATATCCTGGCCAAGGGCGGCAAGCCGGTCCTGCTGGCGCATTTTGGGCGGCCCAAGGGCCAGCCCGATCCCGACATGTCCCTGCGCCTTATCCAGCCCGCGTTGGAAGACGTGCTGGGCCGACCCGTGGCCTTCATCGAACGGCCCGACCGGGCGGCGATCGACGCCGCCGAGGGGGTCATCCTGATCGAGAACACGCGGTTCAGCCCGATGGAGACCGACAACGACCCGAAGATGGCGCAGTTCCTCGCCAGCCTCGGTGACATCTACTGCAACGATGCCTTTTCCGCCGCGCACCGCGCCCATGCCAGCACCGAGGGCGTGGCGCATCTGCTGCCAAATTGCGCGGGCCGGCTGATGGCGCAGGAACTGGGCGCACTGGAAAAGGCGCTGGGGCACCCGGACCGGCCCGTGGTGGCCGTGGTGGGCGGGGCCAAGGTGTCGACCAAGCTGGACCTGCTGGGCAACCTGATCGAAAAGGTCGATACGCTGGTCATCGGCGGCGGCATGGCCAATACCTTCCTGGCGGCCAAGGGCATCGACGTGGGCAAGTCGCTCTGTGAGCACGACCTGGCCGATGCCGCGCGCGAGATAATGGCTAAAGCCGAGGCCGGGGGCTGCAGCATCCTTCTGCCCGCGGATGTCGTGGTGGCCCGCGAATTCAAGGCCGGCGCCGCGCACGAAGTCGTCGCCGCCGATGCCTGCCCGGCCGATGCGATGATCCTCGATGCCGGGTCCGAGGCGGTCAAAGCGGTGGTCTCGGCGCTGGAGGACGCGAAAACGCTGGTCTGGAACGGCCCGCTGGGCGCCTTCGAGATCGAGCCCTTCGATGTGGCCACCAATGCCGCCGCCGCCCGCGCCGCGGAATTGTCCAGGGCCGGCAAGCTGGTGTCGGTCGCCGGCGGGGGCGACACGGTCGCGGCGCTGAACAAGGCCGGGGCGGCGGATGACTTCTCGTATATCTCGACCGCCGGCGGGGCCTTCCTGGAATGGATGGAGGGCAAGACCCTGCCCGGCGTGGCCGCGCTCGAGGCAACGTGATACCGTTAGCGCGACCATGATTGCGGGGCCGCTGGCCCTTGCCTAGAAGACAGAACAGACCGACCTAACGGAGCCTTCCCATGACCGACCAAGCCCAAGCCGACCAGATGCGCAACGCCACCGGGTTCATCGCGGCGCTGGACCAGTCAGGCGGGTCCACCCCCAAGGCACTGGCCCAGTATGGGGTCGAGGAAGACGCCTATTCCGGCGAGACCGAGATGTTCGACATGATCCACGCCATGCGCAGCCGCATCGTCAAATCACCGGCCTTTTCCGGCGACAAGGTGATCGGCTCGATCCTGTTCGAGATGACCATGGACCGCGAGATCGACGGCATCCCCAGCGCGCAGTTCCTGTGGGAAAGGCGTGGCGTCGTGCCCTTCCTGAAGGTGGACAAGGGGCTGGAGGACGAGGCCGACGGCGTGCGCCTGATGAAACCGATCCCGACGCTGGACACGCTGTGCGAACGGGCGGTCAGCCATGGGGTCTTCGGCACCAAGATGCGGTCCGTCATCGACGCGGCCGATGCGGCGGGCATCCGCGCCAACGTGGCCCAGCAATTCCAGTATGGCGAACAGATCATGCGCCACGGGCTGATGCCGATCCTGGAACCCGAGGTGACGATCTCGATCGCCGACAAGGAACAGGCCGAGGAGATCCTGCTGGCCGAGATCCTGTCCGGCCTGGACGCCCTACCCGAGGGGCAGGAGGTGATGCTGAAACTGTCGCTGCCGACCAAGGCGAACCACTACAAGCCGCTGATCGATCACCCCAAGGTCATGCGGGTCGTGGCCCTGTCGGGTGGCCATAGCCGCGACGAGGCCAACGCCCTTCTGGCGCGGAACGAAGGCATGATCGCCAGTTTCAGCCGGGCGCTGGCCGAAGGGCTGTCGGCCAAGCAGTCCGATGCCGATTTCGACGCGACGCTCGCGGCCTCGATCGACAGCATCTACGCGGCCTCAAGCACCTGAGCCCAGCCGCGCCAGGATCGCCGCCTCGTCCAATCCGCTGACCGCGCCGGCGATCCGCCCGCGGGGCCCCAGCCGGGTGGCGATGTAGCCCTCGGCCACCGCGGAAGGAGCCTGCTGCATCAAGGCGCTCGCCGTCAGCAAGCTCGCCAGGTTTTCGCAGAAGGCGCGCGCGTCGGCCTCGGGCGGCAGGCCCGGCCATTGGTCGCGGTGGGCGGCCATGGCGGCATCGAACCGCCTGTCCTGCCCCGCAACCTGCGTGAATTCGGCCTCGAGTGCCGCGCTTGCGCCCGGGTCGCGCGCCAAGCTGCGCAGCACGTCCAGGCAGATCACGTTGCCCGAGCCTTCCCAGATCGAGTTGAGCGGCGCCTCGCGGTAATACAATGGCATCGGGCCGTCCTCGACATAGCCGATGCCGCCCAGCACCTCCATCGCCTCGTAGGTGACGTTGGGGCACAGCTTGTTGCCCAGGAATTTCGCGAGCGCCACGCCGATGCGGGCGAAACCGCGCGCCGCCTCGTCGGCGCCGTCGAAGGCCCGCGCCACCCTCAGCCCCAGTGCCAACGCGCCTTCCCAGTCCAGCGCCAGGTCGGCCAGCACCCGGCGCATCAGGGGCTGGTCGATCAGGCGTTTCTGGAAGGCGCTGCGGTGGGTCACCCAGTGATGCGCCTCGACCAGGGCGCCGCGCATCAGCCCGGCCGGGGCCAGGGCCGTATCCAGCCGGGTGTGATGGACCATCTCGATGATCCGGCGCACGCCCTCTCCTTCCCCGCCGATGCGCCAGGCCAAAGCGTCCTCGTAGTCGATTTCGGCCGACCCATTGGCCCGGTTGCCCAGCTTGTCCTTGAGCCGCGTGATGCGGATGCCGTTGCGCCCGTCCTCGGGCCAGCGCGGGACCAGGAAACAGGTAAGCCCGCCCTCGGCCTGCGCCAGGGTCAGGAACCCGTCGGACATGGGCGCGGAACAAAACCACTTGTGCCCGCGCAGCCGGTAGGCGCCGCCATCGGGCACGGCACGGGTTGTGTTGGCACGCACGTCCGATCCCCCCTGTTTCTCGGTCATGGCCATGCCCAGCGTCGCGGCGGGCTTGCCGTCCAGCGGCACGGCACGACCGTCATAGTCACGCCGCAACAGTTTTGCCCCCCAGGTCGCGGCCAGGTCGGTGCCTGCCAGCACCGGCACGGCGGCGTAGGTCATGGTCATCGGGCAGCACACGCCCGGCTCGACCTGGCTGGTCATGTAGACCATGGCGGCATGGCTGACATGGCTGCCGCCATCCCAGGCGGTGGCGGCATAGCCCGCGCGCAGCCCCGCCCCCAGAAGGTCGTGATAGGCGGGGTGAAAACGCAGCTCGTCCAGCCGCCGCCCACCCGCATCCACCAAGACCAGGTCCGGCGGGTGGCGGTTGGCCTCGCGTCCCTCTTCGCGCCGGACCGCGCTGCCCCAGTCCCGGCCATAGGTGGCCAGGGCGTCGCCATCGCCGCCGCGGGCATGATCGCGCAGCGCCGGGTCGTCGGCCCACAGATCAGCATCGCCCAGGGCGGGCGGCTGGTTGGTCACGTCATGGGTGGTCAGCGTCTCGCGCGGCAGCAGGGTCATGGGGGCACCTCCTGCCCCGAGGCTAGGCCCGAAAAAGGGGATTCACAAAGCGAATCAAACATGCGATTCTGATCCGAGAGCGGGACAGCAAGATCCCGCCGCACCGAGGCAGAACCATGAGTACACGCAGACGCGCGCCCCTGGGCGTCATCCTCTATTTCACGACGCTCCTGCTGTTGGGGCTCTATTTCACCTTCGCCGCGGTGCAGGGCGACTACGGCGTTTTCAAACGCGCCGAGATCGAGGCCGAGGGTCGCGCGCTAGCACAGGAACTGGCGGTTCTGGAGGCCGATGTCGCGCGGATGGAGAACCTGACGCGTCGGCTGTCGGATACCTATCTCGACCTCGACCTGCTGGACGAACGGGCCCGCGACGTGCTGGGCCTGATCCGCGCCGACGAGATCGTCATCCGCTGACGCCATCCAAGCCATGCATGGCGCGCAACGCGGGTTTTCGCGCCCCCGGTCCCCTGCCCCGATATTGCCGGTAGATTTTTGCACGCCCCTCTTGTAGGGATAGTTTAACACTAAACTATCCATTCCGCGTAGGGGGAGGACCCATGGCCGCGAAGAAAACCACGACGAAACCGAACATTTCAGCCGATGAACTGAAAGCCTATTACAAGGACATGCTGCTGATCCGCCGGTTCGAGGAGAAGGCCGGCCAGCTTTACGGCATGGGCCTGATCGGCGGATTCTGTCACCTCTATATCGGCCAGGAGGCGGTCGTCGTCGGCCTCGAAGCCGCCGCCGACGAGGGTGACAAGCGCATCACCACCTACCGCGATCACGGCCACATGCTGGCCTGCGGCATGGACCCCAAGGGCGTGATGGCCGAACTGACCGGCCGCGAGGATGGCTATTCGCGCGGCAAGGGCGGCTCGATGCACATGTTCTCGAAGGAAAAGGATTTCTACGGCGGCCATGGCATCGTCGGCGCCAATGTCCCGCTTGGCGCGGGCCTCGCCTTTTCCGACAAGTATCGCGAAAACGACCGCGTGACCTTCACCTATTTCGGCGATGGCGCCGCCAACCAGGGCCAGGTCTACGAGACCTTCAACATGGCCGCGCTGTGGGACCTGCCGGTGATCTTCGTGATCGAGAACAACCAGTATGCCATGGGCACCGCGCAGCAACGGTCCACCTCGACCCCTGACCTCTACAAGCGCGGCGAGGCCTTCGGCATTCCCGGCGAGATGGTCGACGGCATGGACGTGCTGGCGGTCAAGGCGGCCGGCGAAAAGGCGGTGACGCACTGCCGCGCCGGCAAGGGCCCCTATATCCTGGAAATCAAGACCTATCGCTATCGCGGCCATTCGATGTCGGACCCGGCGAAATACCGGACCCGCGAAGAGGTGCAGAAAATGCGCGAGGAACGCGACCCGATCGACCATGTCCGCACCATGCTGCTGGACGGCGAACACGCCACCGAGGAGGACCTCAAGGCGATCGACAAGGAGATCAAGGAAATCGTCAACGAAAGCGCCGAATTCGCTAAGGAAAGCCCCGAGCCCGCGCTCGATGAGCTTTGGACGGATATCTACGCGGCCGAAATTCCGCAGGAAGCCTGAGGGAGGATCACAGACATGGCTACCGAAATTCTCATGCCCGCCCTCTCGCCCACCATGGAGGAAGGCACACTTGCCAAATGGCTGGTCAAGGAAGGCGACACCGTGAACAGCGGCGACATCCTGGCCGAGATCGAGACCGACAAGGCCACGATGGAATTCGAGGCGGTCGATGAAGGTGTCATCGGCAAGATCCTCGTCGAGGAGGGCACCGAAGGCGTCAAGGTCAACACCCCCATCGCCGTGATCGGCGAAGAGGGCGAGGACATGTCCGCGGCCGAAGCCTCGGCCCCCGCCGCCTCAGGGGACGACGGCGCGAAAGAGGCGCAAGAGTCCGCCCAGCCCACCGCCGCCGCCCAGCCCGCCGATCCACCGCAATCGGATCGCAGCCCCGACTGGCCCGAGGGCACGGAAATGACCACCATGACCGTGCGCGAGGCGCTCAACACCGCCATGGTCGAGGAAATGGAACGCGACGACGGCGTCTTTCTGATGGGCGAAGAGGTGGCCGAATACGAGGGCGCCTACAAGATCACCCAGGGATTGCTGGACAAGTTTGGCGCCAAACGCGTCGTGGATACGCCGATCACCGAGCACGGCTTCACCGGGATCGCCGTGGGCGCCGCCTTTGGCGGTCTCAAGCCCATTGTCGAGTTCATGACCTTCAACTTCGCCATGCAGGCGATCGACCAGATCATCAACTCGGCGGCCAAGACGCTCTACATGTCCGGCGGCCAGATGGGCGCGCCCATGGTGTTCCGCGGCCCCAATGGCGCCGCCGCCCGCGTCGCCGCCCAGCACAGCCAGGACTACGCCGCCTGGTATGCGCATATCCCCGGCCTGAAGGTCGTGATGCCCTATACCGCCGCCGACGCGAAGGGCTTGCTGAAATCGGCGATCCGGGATCCCAACCCGGTGATCTTCCTGGAAAACGAGATCCTCTACGGCCGAACCTTCGAGGTGCCGGTGTTGGATGATTTCACCGTCCCCTTCGGCAAGGCCCGCATCGCCCGCGAGGGCAGCGACGTGACCATCGTCAGCTTCGGCATCGGAATGAGCTATGCCATGGAAGCCGCTGAAAAGCTTGCCGAAGAGGGCGTCGATGCCGAGGTGGTCGACCTGCGCACCCTGCGCCCGCTGGATTACGGCACCGTGCTGGACAGCGTGCGCAAGACCAACCGCATGGTCACCATCGAGGAAGGCTGGCCCGTGGGCGCCATCGGCAACCATCTGTCCGCCCATGTCATGACCCATGCCTTCGACTATCTCGATGCCCCGGTCCTGAATGTCTGCGGCAAGGATGTGCCGATGCCCTATGCGGCCAATCTCGAACGCCACGCCCTGGTGACCACGGACGAGGTCATCGAGGCCGTGAACCAAGTCACCTACCGGTAAGGAGCGTCAGACATGGCTACCGAAATCCTCATGCCCGCCCTGTCCCCCACCATGGAGGAAGGCACCCTTGCCAAGTGGCTGGTGAAAGAGGGCGACACCGTGAATGCCGGCGACCTGCTGGCCGAGATCGAGACCGACAAGGCCACGATGGAATTCGAAGCCGTCGACGAGGGCGTCATCGGCAAGATCCTGGTCGAGGAAGGTACCGAGGGCGTCAAGGTCAACACCCCCATCGCCGTGATCGGCGAAGAGGGCGAGGACATAGCACAGGCCGAGGGCGGCGCCCCTGCCCCTACCCCGGAAGCGGCCCCGGCCGCCGAGGAGAGCGCGCCGGAGCCCGCGAAACCCGCCGGAGACACCCCGGCGCAGGCCGCACCGCCCGCCCCGGAAAAGGATGGCGAACGCATCTTCGCCTCGCCGCTTGCGCGTCGCATCGCCGCCGACAAGGGGCTGGACCTGGCGCAGATCAGCGGCTCGGGCCCGCGCGGACGCATCATCAAGGTTGATGTCGAGAATGCCCGGCCCCAGGCCGAAAAGGCCCCCGCAGCCGCGCAGGAGGCCGCCGCACCGGCCGCTGCCGCCGCCATGCCCGCCGGGCCGGGTGCCGAGGCCGTGCGCAAGATGTTCGAGGGACGTGACTACGAGGAAGTCACGCTGAACGGCATGCGCAAGACCGTCGCCGCCCGCCTGACCGAGGCCAAGCAGACCATCCCGCATTTCTACCTGCGCCGGGATATCCAGCTGGACGCACTTCTGAAATTCCGCAGCCAGTTGAACAAGCAGCTGGAGCCGCGCGGCGTCAAGCTCAGCGTCAACGACTTCATCATCAAGGCCTGCGCGCTGGCCCTGCAAACGGTGCCTGACGCCAATGCCGTCTGGGCCGGCGACCGGATCCTCAAGCTCAAGCCGTCGGACGTAGGCGTGGCCGTGGCCGTCGATGGCGGGCTCTTCGTGCCGGTGCTCAAGGATTCCGAGCAGAAATCCCTGTCGTCGCTGTCCGCCGAGATGAAGGACCTGGCCGGGCGCGCCCGCGATGGCAAGCTTGCCCCGCATGAATATGTCGGCGGCAGTTTTGCCATCTCGAACCTCGGCATGTTCGGGATCGAGAATTTCGACGCGGTCATCAACCCGCCGCACGGGGCCATCCTGGCCGTGGGCGCGGGCGTCAAGAAACCGGTGGTCGGCGCCGACGGCGAGTTGACCACGGCCACGGTGATGTCGACGACGCTCTCGGTCGATCACCGGGTGATCGACGGCGCCCTCGGCGCCAAACTTCTGGCCGCGATCAAGGACAACCTCGAAAACCCGATGGTGATGCTGGCCTGATGGGTCTAGACCGCAATGAAAAAAGGCCGCGCTCGACCCGGTCAAAGCTTGGCACGTCGTGGTGCAAACCGCGGCCAAGCTCTTTGCGGGCCTGACGCTATGTCTGACAAAACTCCCCGGCGACATCTTCGGGAGGCTTCAGCTCCGCAGGCCGGCTTGGCGGCCCAAGGTTGAATTCTCTGCGGACGCACTCGCGGCTGCTATTGGGGTCTAGACCCGACAAAAACGGTGGTTTTTGTCACTGGAGCCGATGCGCCCGCAAGCATGGGAAAATCCCGTGCAACAAGCCATTGGCAGACCTAGCCCTGGGCACGTTTTTGGCCACGCGCCAAAGTGCGGGCACGGGTGCATGGTGCAGCATCCAGTGATTTAGGCTCCGACCGGACATTGCGTTCCGACCCCTCAGCCTCATTTGCTCCACGAAATGCAGAGGGCCGCTCGACCCGGGCGCGGCCGTCTTGCGCGCGCGGCCACGCCGGCGTCACGGCCCCGCTTTCAGGATCTGGTCCATGGTGATGGCCGGCTGGGCACAGCCGGCCTCGCCCACCACCTTGGCGGGAACGCCGGCCACGGTGGTCTTCTCGGGCACTTCGTTCAAAACAACCGACCCGGCCGCGATGCGCGAGCAGCAGCCGACGCGAATATTGCCCAGAACCTTGGCCCCGGCCCCGATCAGGACGCCATGGCCGATCTTGGGGTGGCGGTCTTCCTCTTCCTTTCCGGTCCCGCCCAGCGTCACCGAATGCAGCATCGACACGTTGTCGCCGACCACGGCCGTCTCGCCGATGACGATGGAATGGGCGTGGTCGATCATGATGCCCTTGCCGATCCGGGCGCCGGGGTGGATGTCCACGCCATAGACCTCGGAGCTGCGCATTTGCACGAAATAGGCCAGGTCGCGGCGGCCCTTGTTCCAGAGATAATGCGCCAGCCGATAGGCCTGCATGGCCTGGAAGCCCTTGTAATAGAGGATCGGCTGCAACAGGCGGTGGCAGGCGGGGTCGCGTTCTTCGATCGCGGCCAGGTCCGCGCGGGCGGCCTCGACCAGGCCGGGGTCGTCGGCATAGGCGTCCTCGGCGATCTCGCGCAGCAGGACCATGCTCATCTCGTTGGAATTGAGTTTGGCCGAAAAGCGGTAGGACAGCGCCTTTTCCAGTGTCTTGTGATGCAGCACGCAGGCATGGATCAGGCCGCCCATCAGCGGTTCATCCAGAATGGCCTGTTGGGCCTCGGCGGTGATCCGGGCCCAGACAGGATCGAGCTGGGCAAGTTTCGGGTTCGGCTGTGCCATGGCGTGCCTCCTTTTCGGACTGTCCTATTCCAGATAGGGTGGATTAGCCAAGAACAAACCCGTGATGGAAAAGGTCACGAAAATGGATGACCGCGAAATCGTCGAATTGAAACAGGCCCTTCTTGCCCGCCTGTCGGCGCTGGACGAAGAGGATGCGCGCGGCTCGGACGGTCAGAGGACGGTCGAGCTCGACCAGCAGGCGGTCGGGCGACTCAGCCGGATGGATGCACTGCAGAACCAGGCAATGGCGAAGGCCCAGGCCGCCCGGCGCGAGGATGAGCGGCGCCGGATCGCGGCCGCCCTGGCCCGGATGGCCGAGGACGAATATGGCTATTGCACTGATTGCGGCGAGGCGCTGGGGCTGGACCGGCTGCGCGCCGATCCGACCCTGCCGCGCTGCCTGTCCTGCACGCGCGGCTGATCAGCGGCGGCGGTCGGGATCGTTGCGCCACGCCTCCAGCGCCGTCAGAAGGACGATAAGCGCCTCGCAATAGACCGTGTCGCAGCCGCGCCTTTCCCGGCTGCGCCGCCATCCCATCGCCTCGGAGGCGAGCGAGCCGCAGCCGCGCCCGGCAACCGGGCGCCGCAGTCGCTTGCGCAACCGGTCGGAGAGGTGCGCCTCGCGCAGCAGGGCCGCCGCCACGCCCGGCCATTCGACGCGGGGACGGGCCAGCAGAACCCGCACCCCTGCATCGAGGTCATGCCATCCCGGTTGCCGCATCAGAGCGTGACGGAGACCGACCGCGCCGGGCCCGGTCCGTAGCGGTCCGAGACCTGCGCCACCGAGATGGTGATCTCGCCGGTCGCCCCGTCACTGGCCTGGGCTCCCGCGCCATAGGTCCAGCCCGGGCTGGACCGCGTCACCTCGCGCAGCAGGGTTGCGCCCGAATGCACCTGCACACGGTAGGTTTCGCCGGTCTCGCCCAGCGGCACCTCGGCCTGGTCCCAGCTGTCGCCGTCGATCCGGGTGCGCCGGATCCAGCTGAGCGCTAGGTCGCCGCCCACGCCGGAATCGGCGCGCAGATGCGCCACCGGGTAGGGCCGCAGCCCGTTGCCTCGGAAGGTTTCGGCCCGGTACTGGAAACTGGGATCGGACAGGGGCCGGGTCGCCGGGCCATAGCGGAAGTGCCGCAAGGTGCCGCGCGCTGTCGGCGCCAGCGCCAGTTGCTCGGGCACGCCGTCCAATAGCACGAAGACCGATCCCACGGGCCAGGCCGCGGGCATGAGCCCGTCGCTGCCCGCCTGCCCGCGCAGGCGCAGGCGCAAGTCGTAAGTCCGCTCGGCCACCAGCTCGGCCTCGGCGAACTGGAACAATTCCCAGGCATCGACGCTGCCATCGCCGATCGCGGCCAGGTTGCCGCCGCCAAGGACCTGGGCAGGGGCCAGGCTGTCCAGCGTGCCCCGGATCAGCCGCACCCGCAGGGCCGCGCCCCGATCCCAGACGCCCGGCTGCGCCTGGGCCAGCTCGGTCTCGGTCACGCCGATCACCGCCGGGTGATGCAGGATGCGATCCAGGCCATAGCCCATGTCCTGGTCGGACGCGTAGAGCGCGACGCTGCCCGGCCAGGGCACGCCGCTGACGGCGGCATGGGGGGCGATCTCGTCCTCGTCACCGCGGATCAACGGCAGGTCCATGAGCATCAGTTCAACCGGCACCGGCGCGATATAGGGCGAAAGCAGCGGCGCGGTGCCCGGGACCGGATGACGGGCATAGATCGAGGGGTCGATGCGCACCGCCTCGACCACCTGGCGGTCGGTCTGTTCGACCTGGTCGACACGGTAGAGCCCGCCGCCCTGTCCCTCGGGCAAGCGGACCACGTCGCCGGGACCAAGTTCGGCGCGCGATGGCGGCAAGGCGAAATGCGCCGTATCCCTGGCCAGCCGCCCCTCGGCCAGCCAGCGTTCGGCGATACGCAGGCCCTCGCCCCGGGTCAGGGCCAGGGACAATTCGGTGCGTGCCGTGGTGGGCGTGGTATCGCCTGGGTGCACGGCCTCGGTCGCACGCACCTCATAATCACCATCGGCCTCGAGGTGGGACAGCTGGACGCGCCCGACCGTTTCTGGGGCCTGGGCGCGGGTCAGTTCGATCGCGCCCGTATCGTCCTCGACCAGGGCGAAATCCCCGCTATCGATGGTCATGGCCTCGCGCCCGGACCGGCTGCGGAACACCAGCTTGCCGTCACGTTCCAGCGCATCGAACCCATGGGCCAGCATCAGCGGTTGCAGGATCGCGCGCCCGGTTTCGACATCGGTCACGCTATAGCCGCGGACCACGCCGTAAAGCTCGCTGACATCGAAATCCTCGATCCCGGCTCGGGTGCAGATCTCGGCCACGACCGAGGCCAGCGACCTGGCCATGACGCGCCCGTTGATCCAATGCCCGAGCGTGTAGTTCTCGGAATCCGACCACAGGTCGGATCGACCCGGAAAGGCCGGGAATGGCCGCGTGTCCCAGGCCCAGACATGAATCCGCCCGGTATCGACCATGGGCAGGCCAGTGACGGTCGAGACCGGGTTGCCCGCCTCGGAGGCGTAATGGTCGAGCAGCACCGAAAGGTATTGCCGTTGGATGAAATCATCCCGCACCCCGGTCGAGCCCCGCGGCAGCCCGCTTTCCGAGGATTTCGGATCGACGAACCTGTTGGGCTGGTTGGTGCCCTTGTCGACGGCCGGGCAGCCGACTTCGGTGAACCAGATCGACTTGCTTTCCGGCTGCCATGCGGTGGCGGCCGGCTGCCGGATACCGTCGATCCGCTCGTGGTGGTGGTTCTGCCACCACCCGCGCATGTCCTTGACGCGCCAGACCCATGGCTCGCCCGCGCCATCGGTGATGGGGGTGCGGATCTGCGCCGCCTCGGCCTCGGGGGAATGATAGTACCAGTCGTAATACTCGCCCCCCTCGATCCCGGCCCTCAGGTAGTCGGGATTGTAGACGCTGCCCCAACGGGCGTCGGCATGGGCCTCGCCCTCGCGCCAATCGCTCAGCGGCAGGTAGTTGTCGATGCCGATGAAATCGCATTCGGGATGGGCCCAGAACGGGTCGAGGTGGAAAAGCTTGTCGGCCGTGCCCGGAGGTTGGTAGCCGTGATATTCGCTCCAATCGGCGGCATAGCTGATCTTGCAGTCCGGCCCAAGGATGGCGCGCACCTCTTGCAGAAGATCGACAAGCCCCATGACGAAGGGAAAGTCGGTGGCCCCCCGGATCTGTGTCAGGCCGCGCAGCTCGGACCCCAGCAGGAAGGCATCGACGCCACCGGCGGCGGCGCACAGATGCGCATAGTGCAGGATGAACCGCCGATAGGACCATTCGGACGGCCCGGTATACGCGACCTTCTGACCGATGATCGTGAAATCGGACGGCTGGGCCTGTCCCAGGAAGGCCGCCACCTCGCCATCGGCCTGGGCCGTGCCATCGGGACTGCCGTCGACCCCGGCGGCCAGGGCGCTGGTGATGCGCCCGCGCCAGGGCAGGTGCGGCTGGCCCTCGTTGCCGGTCCAGGGATCGGTCAGGGTGTTGCCCGGGACCTGGTCCATCAGGATGAAGGGATAGAAGACCGGCGAAAGGCCCCGGTCGCGGAGCGCGGTGATCGCTTCGACCACCCCCGCGTCCGCCGGCGTGCCGCCATAGAGCTTGCCCCCATCCAGCGCCGCAACCTCGTCGGCCTGCGCCCGGGCCAGGTCCGAGACCCGCCAGGGCATGCCCTTCCCGTCGGCCTCTTTCTGGTCGACCTTGGGTTTCAATGTGCAGTCGCCGCAGCGCAGGTCATCACCGAACCAGGACACGACAAGGGCGGCGGACCCGCAATTGGGCACTTCCTGTTGCAAGGCATCGAGCGAGGCCAGAAGGTCGGTCTTGCCCGAGGCCGCGTTGAGGTTTGCCGCCTTGCGGTTGCCGAACCCATGATCGAGATAGACCGGCGTCGACGCCAGCGCATATTCGCCGGTGCCCGGGATCAGCGAAACGCCCCGGATCGCCTTGTCGATGTCCGGCTGCGCCGCGCTGCCCTGGTCGGGGCGCATGACCTCGAAAGTGAATTGCGGCACGCGGTTACCGAACTGCGCCAGCGGCAGGTCCTCGAGCACGACATAGGACGTGCCGCGATAGGACGGCGCCAGGCCCGCGCCCTCGACCGCCTCGATCTTCGGGTCCGGCAGCTGGTCGGCCGTGCCGGGATGCAACCGCAGGTTCAGATCCTCGGGCGAGACCTCCTGCCCGTCCGCCCAGACCCGCGCGACGCGGGCGACCTCGCCCTCGCACAGCGCGATGGCCAGGCTGATCGAGTAGCTGTACTCGACCGTCGCGGGCCGTTGCGGCACCCCCTTGCCACCGCCGCTGCGGTTGCGGCTCTCCTGGAATTCGGTGGCCCAGATGACCTGGCCGGGAATGCGCATGCGCCCGTAAAGCTGTGCGATGCCTGCGCCCTCGCTCGCGCCGGTCAGGCGCAAACGGTCCAGCCGGCCGACCTCGACCGCATCGCTGCCCGCCCCCAGAAGACGCTGGTCCAGCATCCGCCCCAGGGTCGCGCCCACGGCGCGCCCGATCACCGCCGAGCTCAGCCCCAGCACCGAGCCGCCAACGGCGCCGCCGACCGCCATACCGGCGGCAGAAAGAACGATCGTGGCCATGGGTTACTCCTCTTCGGTGGAAACTGGAAACGCGTATGCGGCGACAAGGCGTCGCCGCCAGGGCGCCGAAAGATCGCTCTCGATCACGCCGTGCCCCTGGTAGGCATGGATGAAGCGCGGCCGGCCTCCGGCCTCGGTCAACAGGCCCAGATGCTTGGCGACGGCGCCGTGACGCATGCGGAACAGCAGCACGTCTCCGGGTTCGGCCACCTGCGGTGGTTTGGTGATCAGTCGGGCCGCCAACCCGTCGGCCAATGCCTCATCGCCCTGCGGCTCGGACCAGTCCGGCGTGTAGGGCGGCACGGCCAGCGGCGGCGTTCCGGTTGCTTCGGCCCAGACACCCCGGATCAGGCCCAGGCAGTCACAGCCGATCCCGCGCCGACAGGCCTGGTGATGATAGGGGGTGCCGATCCAGCCCCGCGCGATCGGAACAAGCGTTTTCATGACGACAGGCTCCCGCCGGAATTGCTGTCCCCCCGACGCGGTACGCGCATCAGCCAGTCCTCACCCGGAATGTGAGGAAAGCCCTGAAAGTTCATGAAATTGCTAAATTTCAATCGGCAAGTGTCTGCACGTTTGTCACATCCCGCGATCAGCCGAACCCGGTCGCCGACCCGAGGCATGGCCCCCAGTGGCTGCCACAATCCGACACGGCGCGCGCTGTCGGCGGCGACGTCGTCTTGCTTGATATGTTGCCGCAATCCCGCCGCCGGCCCGCTGAGCACCTCGAGCGTGCCGCGCGTGAACCAATCGGGCTCGAACTGGTCCAGCCTGGCAAAGTCGAATACCCGCCCCGCGTCGATCGCGTCGATGTCGGCTTCGACGGAAAAGGCCGGATCGGCCAGGTCGACCCCGCAGCGCGTATCGCCCAGGACCGCCCCGCAGGGCGCCTGGTAGACCCGGCCCTGCGGCTGGTTCAGCGCCTCGGTCAGACCGCGCAACTCGGCATGGAAGGCGCCGGCCTTGCGGCGAAGCTCGCCGATATGACCGCGAAAGCGCAAGGCGCGTTGGTCGGGATCCGCCCAGTTGACCTGCCAAAGCCGTACCTCTGCGCCGTCGAAACGGCCCGCCTCGATATCGGCCTCGGTCACGGCCGCATCGCTCAGCGCGCCCATGGCCTCGCTGTTGTCCACGGACAGTCCGCTTCCAGCCATGACTGCGCGGGCCGTAAGACCAGATTGTGCCTTGAACTCAATACCTTCAAATTCAATTTTCAAGTCATGATCGGTGAAGCCGAAGGTCACGCCATCGGCCCGAACTATGGCCCAGCACCGACACGTTGTCGTCAGCCCCGTTTCCAGGTGATCGCCAAGACCGGTCATACCCGCACCTCGACAACCGGCACGTCCGGCACCTCGCCGGCCTGGAAATTCGCGACACTGGTGCGGATCTGGTCGATATCGAAGCGCACGGGCACATCGAATTCGAACCCGGCCGTCACTTCGGCCTGCAAATCCGGCGGATGGGCGAAGGTGATAACGCCGGTGGTCACGTCGATCTCGTAGTCGACCCCCTCTTGCTGGGGATCGCCGCTGACCTGGACATGAACCCGGCCCTCGACCGGCTTCACGATCGGACGCAGATAGCTGTTGTCACCTGAACGATAACCTTTAACCAGCTGGAATTCCCTGCGAACCTCGTCCCCCATCCCCAGCAACTGGTCGCCGCCATCGATGTCTTGCGAGGGCCGCGACGACTTGAAGTCGCTCCAGTCCTTCCAGCGAAAGCCGAAAAGCTGGCCCTGGCGCGCCTCGAAGAAGGCCACGAGCGCCTCGACATCGTCGAGCGAGCGCAGCCCCATCCCCGCGTCATAGCGGCGGCGCGAATGCGCCCAGGGCGTGTTGCGTTCCTCGAACCCGTTGGCCAGCGTGACCACCTCGGTGCGCCGTTCCGGCCCGCCGATTGAACCGAAGCTAAGCGAGGCGGGAAACCTGATCTCGTGGAAATTCATGACTGCCTCCTCAGCGGTTGCGTTGGCCGCGCGCCATCAGGCGCGTCATCTGCGCGGCGATCTGGCCCTGGCTGCGCTGGAACCCGGCCACGTCGGGGGTCTGGATGTTCATGGTGACATTGACGGCTCCGCCGCCCTGGGCGCGCACACCAAGCCGCCCGTCATGGCCGCGGGTCAGGGGCATGATGGCCTCTGGGCCCGCTTCGCCCATCAGCCCGGTGCCGCCACGCATGGGAAAGGGTGTCGGCCCGCTCACAACGCCGCCGCGGGCAAAGGGCATCACGCGCCCCTCGGAAATCGCGCCCCCCTTGGCAAAGGGCATCATCCCCGAAACCAGCGAATTCACGCCATCGGCCAAAAGCCCACCGAAATGGTCCGTCACCGGCCGCATGGCATTGTTGTAGACGGTCTTCGACATGGCCTCGGCCACCGTCGACAGCGCATCCGACAGTTTCATCCCGTCGAAGACGAGCCCGTCAAAGGCCCGCCGCAACCCGCCGGAAAAGCCGCGTTCCAGGTTACCCAGATCGCGTGTCGTCTCGGTCAGCGCCGATTGGGTGCGGCGCAGCTGCCCCTCGAAGGCATCCGTCAGCGTTGTGACCGATCCAAGGGTCTGTTCCAGCACCCTGGCCTCGGTTTCGAAGTCGTCCAGTCCTTCAATCTCGTCCATCTCTTGCTCCTTCATCCGGGAAGGCCCGGCTCAATTCCTCAAGGCGCTGGCGGGCCATCGGCGCCGCCGCCTTGTCCGCGCCCAGCATCAGCCACAGCTCGGCTGGGGTCAGCGCCCAGAACTCAACCGGGCGCAGGCCCAACCCGCCGATCCCCGCGCGCATCAATGCCGCCCAGTCCATCGCGCTAGTCCGGCACGGCGAAGGCGCGGGCCAGCAGTTCGGCGGCCACCTGTGCGGCACGCACGACCCCGCCCTCGATCTCGGCGCGGACCAGGTCACCGGGCCCGCCCTGCCAGCCGCCACCGCGCAGACCGGCCACGATCAGGGCCAGCACGTCGCCGCCGGAATAGCGCCCCTCGTCGAAGCGGCGCACCAGGTCGGGCAAGTCCTCGCCGCCCAGGGAATGCTCCAGCTCGGCCAGCGCCCCAAGGGTCAGCTTGCAGACATGGGTCTGCCCATCGATCACCAGCGCCACCTCGCCTGCCTGCGGGTTCACCATCACGGCAGCGGCGTGAAATCGACCGCCCCGGCCGAGGCCAGCGACAGCTCGTAGGTGGCTTCGCCGTCATGGCTGCCGGCATATTCGATCGCGCCCACCTGGAACGGCCCCTCGACCGTGCCGAAGCCGGGGATGATCAACTGGAAATCAGGCGTTTCGCCATCGAAGAAGATCTGGCGCACGCGTTCATCGGTGTCCGCGTCGCGGAACACGCCCGAGCCGCTGATCGAGGCGGATTTCATCCCCGCCCCGCCCAGCAATTCGCGCCAGCCGCCGGTGCTTTCGATGCTGGTCACATCGACGCTTTCGGAATTGAAGGCGATGCGCGTGGCGCGCAGGCCCGCCGCCGTCTGGAACTGGCCGTCGCCGGTCATGTCGATCTTGATGAGAAGGTCCTTGCCGTTCTGAGCTGCCATTTGTCTTACTCCAATGGTGTTGAGGGTCAGTCGTCGTCCACGCGGGCGCGGAAGGTCAGGTCGATGCGGCGCTCGTCGCCGGGGCTGACCCGCACCGCCTTGGCGCGGCGGAATCGCAGCGATACCAGCCGCCCCCGGGTCAGCGTCAGCGGAGCATCGACCAGCGCATCGGACACGGCGGCGGCCACTGCCTTGGCGCTGGCGAAACCGGCACTGTCGGTCACGACTGAAACGGTGAAATCGTGCCGGGCGCCATGGCCGGTCTGGTCCGAGGCGTCGCTGGCCCGTTCGGGACCGAGCGCGATATAAAGCGACGGCACCGTGCCCGCGGGCAGCGCGTCGTAGATGTCAGTGCCCACCAGCGCGGTCACATCCGCATCGTCAGAGAGCGCCTGGAAAACGGCCGTCTGCAGGGCGGTGGAAACGGCATAGCTCATGCGATCACCTCTTCCTCGGCATCGGCCACCAGGTAGCGGCCGTCGGTGTCGTCCTCGCTGACCGCGAGGATGCGAAACACCCGTGTTCCCTCGCGAAAGCGTTGATCGGGCTGCGGCCGCGACGGCGCGCCCATCGGCGCGGCGCGCAGCGTGATACGATAGCGCACGCGGCTCAGCGGCATGGCGGCACCGGCGGTCTCGCGGCCCGTGCGGGCCTCGATATGGGCCCAAAGCGTGCCCAGCGATTGCCAGGCCGTCTCGAACCCCCCGGCGCCGTCGGCGACGCGCATCGGCGCCTCGAGCGCCAGTTTTCTGTTCAGACGAATGGTCATTACACCACCCCCCGGCCCAGGCGCAGGCTGCGATAGCGTTCGATCAGGGCGGTGACACCAAATGGCATGCAGCCCCCGCCGAACTGGGTTTCGTGGCGGTATTCGTAGTAGTGCGCGGCCAGCAGCATCACCGCCTGTTGCAGGTCGCTGGGCAGGTCGGACCAGTCCGGACCGAACCCGGCCAGAAACCGCACCCGCACTGACCCCGCCTGCGGGATCGCCGGCAGTTCGCTGCCCGCCGCCACTAGCGCCGGGCGCTGCATGTCCGGGCGCAGGCGCCAGGCAGAGGCCGCCACGGGATGTTCCTGCCCGGTCCGGTCCAGCAGGACCACCTCGGCCACGGCGCTGACCGGGGCCACGGACAGCGGCTGTTGGCCCGGTTCGGCCCAGGCCGACAGCGTCAGCGCGAAATCGCGCTCGATCAGCACTTTCGAGGTGCGCGCCTCGATCGCGGCCATGGCCGAACGCAGGAACCCTTCCAGCAGCCCGTCCTGCAAGCCGTCATCGGAAAAGCCCGACCCAAGGCGCAGGTGCTCTTTGAACAAACCCACCGGAAGGGCGCTTTGCGGCACCGTGGTCTCTTCGATCAACATCATCAGCTTTCTCCGAAAACGGCTTGTCGTTTCTGTGGTTTAGTGCCCGGGCGCAGGCCCCCCGCATCGCTCGGACGGAAGGAAGCAGCTGGACAACACGGGGGGTGCCCCGCGCCGTGCCTGCGCCCGGGCCGGGGGGCGGCTTCATCTCCGCCCCCCGTCCTGTCAGGCCTTAGGACAGGCCGAACTTCAGCAGCTTGATCGCGGCGTAGTCGCTGATCGCACCGCCCACCCGTTTGGTGGCGTAGAACAGCACGTGCGGCTTGGCGCTGAACGGGTCCCGCAGCACGCGCAGGTCCGGACGTTCGGCGATGGTGTAGCCAGATCCGAAATCGCCGAACGCGATCGCCGTTGCATCGGTCCCGATATCGGGCATGTCCTCGGCCACCAGCACCGGGTAGCCCATCAGGCGCGCCGGCTCGCCCGCGGTCAGGCCATCGGACCACAGGAAGCGACCGTCATTGTCCTTGAGCTTGCGCACCGCGCCGGCGGTCTTGGAATTCATCACGAAGGTGCCGTTGGCGCGGTATTCGGCACCCAGCGCATAGACCAGGTCAATGATCGCATCGGCGGGATTGGCCGCATCGAAGCCCCCGTCGGCGCCGGTGGCGACATAGCCCAAGCTGCCCCAGCTCCAGCTGTCGTTGTCCACGCTGGACGCGGTCAGAAAGCCCTCGGGCTTGTCGATCCCGTCACCGCCCACGAAGGCCGCGGCCTCGGAGCGGGCGAACTTGTCTGCGATGCGGGTGGACAACCAGCCCTCGATGTCGAAGGCGCTGTCATCCAGCAGGCGCTGGCTGGCCTTGGGCAGGGCCGACAGCTCGTGCAGGGGGATGCTGATGCGGTCGATCTGGGGCGTGCCGGTCTCGGTCGCCGGGTCGGTTTCCGTGGCCCAGCCCGCGCCCATGTCGGCATGATCGACCAGCAGGTCATAGGACGTGGCCTCGACCTGCACGACATTGGCGATGGCCCGGATCGACGCGGTCGAGGACAGCGTCGCGCGGATCATGTCCGAGGTCTGCGGATCGACAAGGTAGCCACCATCGGCGGCGACGGCACCGGACATGGCCTTGCCCTCGACTTCGAGGCTGCGCAGCCCGTCATCGTCGCCCGACCGCAGATAGGCGGCAAAGGCCTTCTGATGGGGCGCCTCTTCGGTGGCGGCGGTGGCCAGGGCCGGGCGGCCTCCGGCGATCATGGATTTGCGGTCAAGCTTGGTCATGCGTTTGTCCTGTTCCTGAAGCTTCTGGTGAATGTCGTTCGAAAAGGCCCGGAAATCGGTCATGAACCCGGCCATGGCCGTTTTCAGTTCCCCGGCCGGAGACATGTCTTCCCCGGCCCGAGCCTTCGTGTCGGGATTGCTCATCTGTATGTTCCTTCAGATAAGTGGTTGAAACGCCGGGCCTATTTCGGGACCAGCAGGCGGCGCGCATCGTTGAACACGTTCGCCAGTTCACGCATGACCCGGGCTTCGGGATCATCCCCCTTGGCCCCGACCCGCGCATCGGGAAGCATCGGGAACGTCACCAGCGACACCTCCCAAAGCTCCAGCTCGGACAAGAGGCGTCCGCCCTTGTCATTCTTGGTGGCACGCAGCGTGCGGTATCCGATGGACAACCCGTCGATCGCCCCCGCCTCGATCAGCGCGGCGGCCTCGCGGCCCTTCTCCACGTCGCGCAGGATGCGGCCCTTGACCCAAAGGCCGCGATCATCCTCGCGCACCTCGTCCCAGACACCGATGGGCTGGGCGGGGTCGTGCTGCCACAGCATCTTGACCCGCGCGCCCTTCCTCTCGCGCCGCTCCAGCGACCGGCCATAAGCGCCGCGCTCGACGACATCGCCGCCCTGGTCGGCGGCCCCGAAAAGCGAGGCATAGCCCGCCACCTCGGCACCATCGACCACCAACTGCGCGTCCAGCCCGATGAATTTGTGTTCCAGGTTCATGCCTTTCTCCTCTCAATGGGCCGTGGCCAGCAGCGACTGTGCCGCTTGCGCCAGGATCACCCCCACCACACCGAAAACCGTCAGCCAAAGGCGGCGTTCAAGCCGGTGCATCATGTCCTCGATCTTGCCCAGCTGCGTGTGCAGTTGGCTGAATTGCAGCGCCGCCAGCCGTTCCTGCGCCTCGATGCGCATGGCGGGGGCGCAGTCGAAGGCCTCGCGCGGGAAGGGGCGGTCATCCATCCCCCACCTCCAGCGGCGGCAGGCCCAGAAGACGGCGCTTTTCCGCATCGGTCAGGAAATCCGCAGCCCCGATCCGCGCCCATTGCGCCTCGCGTTCACTGGCCAAGGCCGGGACCTGGTCGAGATCGGGGCGCAAGGACACCTCCTCGCCCACGAAATCACCCAGCCAATCCGACAGTGCCCCGGTCACCCGCGTGGCCAGCGGCAGCACGGTCAGACGATAGAAGGCGCGGTTGGCCTCTTGATAGTTGGCATATGTGGCATCGCCGGGGATCCCGAGCAGCATCGGCGGCACGCCGAAGGCGATGGCGATCTCGCGCGCGGCGGCCTCCTTGGTTTTCTGGAATTCCATGTCCGAAGGCGAAAAGCCCATCGGTTTCCAATCCAGCCCGCCCTCCAGCAGCATCGGCCGGCCCGCGTTGCGGGCGCCCTGGTGCTGGGTCTCCATTTCCAGCAGAAGGCGGTCATATTGATCGGGGCTCAACTGTCCCTGCCCGTCCGTGCCGGCATAGACGATTGCCCCCGAGGGCCGCGCGGCATTGTCCAGCAGCGCCTTGGACCAGCGGCTGGCCGCGTTATGCACATCCACCGCGTTGGCGGCGGCCTGCATCGCGGACAGGCCGTAATGATCGTCCTGGGGGTGAAAGCTCCGGACATGGCAGATCGGGCTTGGGCCCTCGCCGACGTGAAAGCGGTGCTTGCGCCCGCCGACCGTGTAGTCATAGGCGACCGGCCAGCCATCCGCCCCCGGCACCAGGGCCATGCGGTCGGACCGCAGGACATGCAGTTCCGCCGGAACGCCCCCGGCACCGCCCACGGCCTCGACATAGCCGTTGCCGGTCAGCAGAAGCTGCCCGATCAGCGCCTCGACCAGCTCGGCCCGGCCTTGCGCGCCATTGGGGCGGCGGACCAAATCCAGCACCGGGTGGCTGTCATAGCGGCGCTCGTGGTCCTGCAACACCAACGGCAGTGCCGCCACGGCCTCGGCGATCATCTTGACGGTGCGGAACCCGATCGGGTTCGCGGCAAAGCCGGTCTTTGTCAGGGTCACGCTGTCGCGCGCGCTCCAGGTAACGCGTCCGGCACTGCCCCAGGCCGCCACCCGGCCCGTGGCCGAGGCCTTGGCCTCGGGGGCGCCGGTCCCGGCATCGGCCTCACCACGTTTCAGAAAGTCGAACATTCAAATCTCCTCGATCCGCCACGGTCTTGCGGTTCAACGAGGAACACTGTCGGGGAAAGTCTTGAACGGGTGGGAAATGCACCGTTCGCCGCGCGCGCAACGGCCCTGAACACCTGGTAGAGTGGCTAGCGGCCCCGCGACACGGTCAGCAGCGCCAGCCCGAACATGGCGCAAAGACTTACCGCGCCAAGGCTCATCAGCCAGGCGGGATCGGCCCGCCCGGCCATCAGCATGGCCTGTACGGGCAGCGATACGGCCGCGACGGCCAAGACCAGTGCCGGGACAGCCACCCGGCGCGGAAGATGCCAAAGCACCCCCGGAAGCAGGAAAAGCGGCCCGATCAGGTAGTGGTTCCAGGCCAGTGGACCGCAAAGGATGACCAACGCCCAAAGCGCCATCAGCCGCGGATAGACCGGCGCCCTTGCCTCGCGCGTTGCACGCCAGGTCAAGACCAGCCCAAGGATCAGGACAGACATGGCCACCAGCCCGCCCCAACCGTCGGATTCGACAACCGCAAAGGCCGCCCCATCCATGCCCGACCCGAAGCCACCGGACCGAACCGCACCCCAGCGGGCGATCACCCCTTCCAGCCCGAAGTTCAAAGGCGTGATCACCATATGCGCCGAGGCGCGTTGAAGCTGTTCCCAGAAGGCGATGTGCAACGGCAGCCCAGCAACGGCCAGGCTAAGCAACAGCAGCGCGAGGCCCGTGGCGGCCGCGACCCCGGCCGCGCGCCAGTGCCGGTCCATCAGGAAAATCGCGGCCAGGACGGCCGGGGTGATCTTGATCGCCGCCGCGACGCCCAGCGCGACCCCCGCCATGCGCCACGCCCCGGCCTTGTAGCGTTCGAAGGCCAGCAGAATCAGGAAGGTCACGGTGATCTGCGGCTGGTTGTGCCAGAACGCGGTCAGGAAGGGCGTGCTGACCGCCGCGATCACCGCGGCTATGACCACCCAGGCCCAAAGAGGCGCCGCGTCGGGCGCCGCGATCCGGCGGGCCAAAAGGATCGAGCACAGGAAAAACCCGATTTGCACGATCAGGACAAGGTTATAGAAGGCGATGGGGTCCATCCGCACCGCAAGGGGCGCAAGTATCACCGCCCAGAGCGGCGCATAGACGAATGGCAGAACGTTTTCCTCTCCATGTCCCAGCCGGGCGGCCGTGGTCTGCCAGTCTGGCGAGGCTACGGCACCGAAAAACTCGTTCGGCGCGAGGTAGATCAAGCCGGTCTCGCCCAGACCGTAGGACCGGGCCGCGAAATAGAGCGCGCTGAGGTCTGGATGCCAGCTGTTGCCGAAGCCGATCCAGATGGCCAAGGCGCTTGCCAGGGCGATCGCACCTACGATCACAATCTCGGTTCCGCGCGGCATCGGCTCTGCCTCGTTATCGTCCGCTCCTGGCGGTATCACACCAGCCGCAGAGCTGGTGTCAAGACGGCGCGACCGGATCAGAGCCCGCGCACACGCGGGCTTCGATGGTGCCGGGCCGGGTCCAGAACAAGCTCGGTGACGGCCCAGACCAGCGCATCGACCCGGTCCGGCGACCCAGCCCCCTGATAGCCCTGGGCGGTCATCTGGCACATCTGGTCTTCCAGCTCGCCCAGGCCGCGCAGATGGGCAACCCGGCCCTGCTCGTAAAGCGCCGCAACCGGTTCGGCCCGCGCCGTTTTCGACCGGCCCGCATGCACGGCCTTGTAGGGCACCGTTTCGTCCAGGGACCGCAGGATCGTCTCGACCATGGCACCGCCCTGGTTCACCTCGGCCACCAGTCTTTCTGCGCCGTGCCGGTCCATCGCCCGCAGCGCCGCAGCTGCCCAGCCATTGGGCGACAGGCCCTGCACGCTGGCATCCTCCAGAACGCAGACGCGCCAATCCTTCGGCGGCCCTTGCGTGCGCGCGCCCACCACCAGGATGCCGCAGGTATCGGCCTTCGCCCCCTGTCCGGCGGGCGGATCGACGGCGACCACCACGCGGTCCAGTTCCGGCCCCCGCTCGACCCGCGCGGCCTCCAGCCCTTCGGTCGTCCAGAGCGCGCCATCGACATCCGACAAAAGCACGCCGTCCAGTTCCTGCCGCCCCAGCCGGGTGCCGGCATACTCGGTCATCACCTCTTCGAGGAACGTATCGGCCAGGTGGGCGCGGTTGGCATGGGTCGGGGCATGGGTCTGCACGGTCGATCGCCGCGACAGCAGCTCGGTCAACGCCCGGACCCGGCGCGGGGTCGTGGTCACGCAAGCGCGCGGATGCTTGCCCAGGCGCAACCCGAATTGCAGCATCGGCCAGACCTCGTCCACCTTTTTCCACTTGGCCAGTTCATCGGCCCAGGCTGCATCGAATTGCGGCCCGCGCAAGGCCTCCGGGTCATGGGCGGAAAAGACCCGCGCCGTCGCCCCGTTGGGCCAGACCAGCATCTGACGCCCGGCGATCCATTGCGGGCGGCGATCATCGGGCGTGCAGGCCAGGATGCCGCTTTCCCCGAACACCATCACCTCGCGCGCCTGGTCCATGGTTTCGCCCACCAACGCGACGCGCTGGGCGATGCCGGGGTCGCGCGGACGCGACCCCTCTACCATGGAACGGACCCATTCGGCCCCGGCGCGGGTCTTGCCCGCGCCGCGCCCGCCAAGGATCACCCAGGTTCGCCAATCGCCTTCGGGGAGCAATTGGTGGCCCAGTGCCCAGAACTCGAAAAGATATGGCAAGGCCCGCAGTTCATCCGGCCCCAGCGCCCGAAGAAACGCTTTTCTCTCGGCAGCACCGGCGGAGACGAGCCAATCTGCACCCGATCTGGTATCTTGCCCGGTCGAAGTCGATCTCGCCCTCGCCAAGCCCGGTTCCGAATTTGTCATTGAACTCCGCCTCCAGTTTCTGTGCGTGGACCACAGCCGTTTCCAACTGCTTCTGCTTGGCCGCCAGGTCCTTGACCTCGCCCAATTGCCCGGAGTGCAGATCGTCCAGGATTCGGGTCAGGGTCTCGTTGATGCTTCGATAAAGCTGCCTAGCCTCCTTGATACGTTCAGCAGCGATTTCCTGATCGGCGGATTTTCCGCCGCGTTGGTTGCTCATAAGGGTTCACCCCGCTGGTTGCTCCGCCCAGCGAGCGCGCCATGAAAAACGGCCCCCGGGGTTTTGATCCCCGGGGGCCGTCACAGCCCGTCCAGCATATGTGAAAGCTACGTCAGACCGTGCGATCGGTCAAAACTTGCCGCTTGGTGACCGGGCGTTGCGTTTACTCGGCCTGTTCGGCCTCCAGCGCGCGGTAGGCGGCGACGTTGCGGTTGTGCTCGTCCAGTGTGACAGCGAAATTGTGCCCGTCGCGCGGATCCAGCGACTTGGCCACGAAGAAGATATAGTCGGTATCGTCCGGGTTCAGCACTGCTTCGATGCTGTTCAAGCCCGGGTTCGCGATCGGCGTCGGCGGCAAGCCTTCGATGACGTAGGTATTGTAGGGGGTTTCCGCCCGCAATTCGGACTGGCGCAACCCGCGCCCCAAAACGCCCTGTCCGCCCGTAATGCCGTAGATCACTGTCGGGTCCGTTTGCAGGCGCATACCCTGCCGCAGGCGATTTTCGAAAACAGAGGCGACAAGCCCCGATTCGCCCTGATTGCCGGTTTCTTTTTCGACGATGGATGCGAGGATCAGCGCCTCTTGGGGTGTCTCAAGTGGCAGGCCCTCCTCGCGGGCGGACCAAGCCGTTTGCAGACGTTCGGTCTGCAGTTCCTGCATCCGGGCGATCAGCGCATTCACATTGCTGCCTGCGGCCACACCATATGTTTCCGGGGCAAGCGATCCCTCTTCGGGGGTTTCGGGCACCTCTCCGTCCAGGAATTCCAGACTGTTGAGAGCCGTCGCCACCTGCCAGCTTGTCACGCCCTCTGCCACGGCAATGCTGTATTGCGTGTCCGGCGCTTGCCGTTTCTCAAGGTAGATTTCCGGGGCGTCTTCCTGGGCCGGGTTGAACTGCGCCAGTTCCTCGTATTCCTCGGTTTCTGGATCAAGCTCGCGCACCTCGGCCAGAACCCGCGCAACCCCGATGCGGTAGATGATCCGCGTGCCACAGGTGCTCTGGCCGCTGGCGGTGACGATGTCGATGATCTCTTCCATCGACGCCCCTTCGGACACCAGGAAAGACCCGGCCTTCAACTGCGCAGCCTTGTCCGAGTAATCGGCACCGATGCGGAAGATCGCCGGGTATTCTACCGCGCCGATCTCGGCAAGGTTTTCGCTGACGATACGCATGTTCGAGTTGTTTTCAACCTTCAGGCAGATTGCCGCCTCAAGCGGGCCATCGGCGCGATATTGCGAATTGCCCCAGGCCACCAAACCCGCCACCAGAAACAGAGCCACGATCAGGAAGGTCAGCGCGTTGCTGGCGATATGACGCCACATCTAGTCGACCTTTCCGAACAAGACGCTCGCATTGGTTCCGCCGAAGCCAAAGGAATTGGACAGGGCCACGTCGATCTTGCGCGCGACTTTCTCGTTGGCGGCCAGGTCGAGCGGGGTCTCCATCGCCGGATCATCCAGGTTGATCGTCGGCGGGGCCACCTGGTCGCGAATGGCCAGGATCGATAAGATCGCCTCGATCGCGCCGGCCGCCCCCAGAAGGTGCCCGGTCATCGACTTGGTGGACGACATGGTGACACTGGAAGCGTGATCGCCCAGCAGGCGCTCCACCGCGCCCAGCTCGATCGTGTCGGCCATGGTGCTGGTGCCATGGGCGTTGATGTAGTCGATGGCATCGGGCTGCAACCCGGCATCCTCCAGCGCCGCCTGCATGGACCGGAAGCCCCCTTCGCCATCCTCGGACGGGGCGGTGATGTGGTAGGCGTCGCCGGTCAGGCCGTAGCCCAGAACCTCGGCATAAATTTTCGCACCGCGCGCCTTGGCGTGCTCGTAATCCTCCAGCACGACCATGCCCGCGCCCTCGCCCATGACGAAGCCGTCGCGGTCGGTGTCATAGGGGCGGCTGGCCGCTTGCGGATCGTCACCGCGCTTGGTGGACAGCGCCTTGCAGGCGTTGAACCCGGCGATGCCGATCTCGCAGATCGCCGCCTCGGCCCCGCCCGCGATCATCACATCGGCCCGGCCCGCCTTGATCAGCTGCGCCGCGTCGCCGATGGCATGGGCGCCGGTGGAACAGGCGGTGACAACCGCATGGTTGGGCCCCTTGAAGCCATACTTGATGGCGATCTGGCCCGAGATCAGGTTGATCAACGCGCCCGGCACGAAGAAGGGCGAGACCCGGCGCGGCCCCTTTTCCTTCATCATCACGGCGGTGTTCGCAATGGAGTTGAGCCCGCCGATGCCCGACCCGGTCAGAACGCCCGTGCGCAGCAGCGCCTCTTCGGTCTCGGGCGTCCAGCGGGCGTCTTTCACCGCCTGCTCGGCGGCCGCCATGGCGAACAGGATGAAGGTATCGACCTTGCGGGCCTCTTTCGGCTCCATGTACCTGTCAGGGTCGAACGTGCCGTTTTCGCCGTCACCATAAGGCACTTCGCAGGCATAGGTGGTGGTGAACCCCTGGGGATCGAAACGGGTGATGGTGCCCGCCCCGCTTTGCCCGCCAAGAACCCGCGTCCAGCTTTCTTCCACCCCGTCGGCCAACGGCGTGACCAGCCCCAATCCGGTTACAACGACACGACGCATGCTCTGCCCCTCGACTTCCAGTTTCCTCGCAGCCTGATACCCCGGCCCGGGGGAAAGGGGCAAGGGCCGAACATGCCCGGGGCCCGGACCGGCGGCACCGTGCGCGCCCGCGGGATCGGCACAAAGAAAACGGGCGGCCCGATATGGGCCGCCCGTTTCGAATTCGATCCGGCGCTCAGCTCAGCTGGCGTCTTTGATGAACTTCACGGCGTCGCCGAAGGTCTGGATGGTCTCGGCGGCATCATCGGGGATCTCGATGCCGAACTCTTCTTCGAAGGCCATGACCAGTTCCACGGTATCCAGGGAGTCGGCGCCAAGATCGTCGATGAAGGACGCGCCTTCCACAACCTTGCTTTCTTCCACACCCAGGTGTTCCACAACGATCTTGCGGACGCGGTCTGCGACGTCGCTCATGATAGTTCCTCACTTCTTCGGGGCCTGATGCCCCCTGTTTGGGTTGCCCTCGCCGGGGATGGCTGCCGGGCGGCTCTTTCGGCCCTGCTCGAGGACCCGAATGGGCGGACGACATGCCCCCGCCGCGAAATCTGTGCGGCCTATACCAGAGATTCTACACAACGCAAACGCTTTCGGCCCGCCCCCTGGCGCCTACAGCATGGCCATGCCGCCGTTCACGTGCAGCGTGGTTCCCGTGACGTAACCCGCCTCGTCGCTGGCCAGGTAGAGCGTCGCCGCAGCGATCTCCTCGGGGGTGCCCATGCGGGCAGCGGGGATCTGCGCGTTGATCTTGTCCTTCTGGTCATCGGTCAGCTTGTCGGTCATGGCCGTGGCGATGAAACCGGGGGCGACGCAGTTGACCGTGATGCCGCGGGTGGCGACCTCGTAGGCAATGGATTTGGACAGTCCCACCATACCCGCCTTGGACGCGGCATAATTGGCCTGACCCGGGTTGCCTGTTGCGCCCACGATCGAGCTGATATTGACGATCCGGCCCCAGCGCGATTTCATCATTGGCCGGATGGCCGATTTGCAAAGGCGCATCGTCGAGGTCAGGTTGACCTCCAGCACGCTGTCCCATTCCTCGTCGCTCATCCGCATGAAGATGTTGTCTCGGGTGATGCCGGCATTGTTGACCAGGATATCGACCGCGCCCATCGCGTCGCTGGCGCGCTTGACCAAGCCATCCACGTCTTCGCGGTCCGAGAGGTTGCACCGCAGAACATGGGCGCGCGCGCCCAGCTCCGCCGCCAGCTCCTGCAAGGGGCCCTCGCGGGTCCCGGAGAGGCCGACATTGGCCCCGGCCCCATGCAGGGCCTTCGCGATCGCGCCACCGATCCCGCCCGATGCGCCGGTGATCAGCGCGGATTTTCCTGTCAGATCGAACATCTCGTGTTTCCTTTCCCGCGCCCCCTTTTCCGAGGGCAACAAAATTCCAGAATTTTGTCCGCCCCGCCCGACCGGCGGGACCATCGCCTACCCGTCCAGGGACGCGGACGCCGCCGCGACATCCTCGGGCGTGCCCACCGCGCGCGTGGCGACCGAGCGGTCGATGCGCTTGACCATCCCCGACAGCGCCTTTCCCGCGCCAATTTCCCAAGCTTCGGTCACGCCCTGGGCGGCCATCCAGATCACGCTTTCGCGCCAACGGACCGAGCCGGTCACCTGTGCAACCAGCAGGTCGCGGATCTCGTCCGGCTCGCGGACCGCCTCGGCGCGCACATTGGCCACCAGCGGCACGGCGGGTGCCGCGATCTCGACCTCCGCCAGCGCCTCGGCCATGCGGTCCGCCGCCGGTTGCATCAGCGTGCAGTGGAACGGCGCACTGACCGGAAGCAGCATGGCCCGCTTGGCGCCCTTCTCCTTGGCGATGTCCACGGCGCGTTCCACCGCCGCCTTGTGGCCAGACACCACCACCTGGCTGGGGTCATTGTCATTCGCCGCCTGGCAAACCTCGCCCAGCGCGGCCTCGTCGGCCACCGCGACGGCCGTTTCGAAATCCAGTCCCAGCAGGGCCGCCATCGCCCCCTTGCCCACCGGCACGGCCTCTTGCATCGCCGTGCCGCGTATGCGCAGAAGGCGAGCCGTGTCGCCGACGCTCAGCGCCCCGGCGGCGGCCAATGCCGAGTATTCGCCCAGGCTGTGCCCTGCCACGAAATCCGCCGCATCGATCGTCACACCCTCAGCCTCCAGCGCCCGCATCGCGGCCATGGATGTGGCCATCAGGGCGGGCTGAGCGTTGCGGGTCAGCGTCAGCTCGGCGATATCGCCATCCCAGACCAGGGCAGACAGCGCCTCGCCCAGCGCTGCGTCCACCTCCTCGAAAACCGCGCGTGCCGCCGGGTAGCTGTCGGCCAGCGCCTTGCCCATGCCGATCGCCTGCGCGCCCTGTCCGGGAAATACGAATGCCCGCATCTTTGGTCGTTCCTTTTCTGCTGTCATCGACCTGACCTAGCGGAACGAAACCGGGGGCACAAGAAAAGGAAAACCGCCACGCCCGGGGCGCAGCGGCTCGATCCCTCCGGCGCCTCTGGGGACTCAGCGCTTCAGCGGCCCGGAAAAGGCCGGTGGTGTCCGGTCGCCCTTTGCGGACAGGCACAGATCGGCCTCCAGCCGCGCCTTGAGCGGCACCAGGTAAGAAGGCGCGCCCGTGCCTGCGGCTATTGACCCGCCATCACCGAGACGAATCTGCACCTGGCCACGCGCCCCGGCCTCATGCAGGCCGACACCGGCGACGGTGTCGAACCCGTAGGTCCCGACCACCTGGCCGCGCCCGGTGCCTGAGCCGACAACCTCGCGCAGCTCGCCATTGGCGGTATCGACCTCGAGCGTGATCGCCCGACGGGCCTGGGCCCGCGAATGCAGAAAGGCAGCGGCCCCGCCCAGGAGTGCCGAGACAAGCAGGCGCGCCAACGGCACGCCGGCCGCCGAAATGTCGACCGGCACCAGCCAGATCGCGATGGCGGCCATGGCAAAGGCCGCGGCGATCAGGGTCAACACGCCGCGCGACGTGGCAAGCGCACCGCGTTCTGCTGGGTTGGGGCCGATCTCGTAGCCCCAAAACTGATCCTCGACCACCGGTCGCTGCAGGCGAGTCTCGCCGTGCACATCATTGGTCTCGGCATAGGTCTGAAGATCGTCTGTATAGGTCGTCATGGCCCTGCCCCGCATTCGTTGGCTCATCATCAGACTTACCGGCATTTGTGGCGCAATCCGGGCCGCGAGGTGGAATTCTTGCGTTAGGTGATCGTTGAGCCCGCCCCTTGCGGTTTGGCGCGACCCCGGGCTTGATCCCCGGCCCGCAACCTGTATAAGGCCGCATCCTTCCGCGTAGCTTTGATGAACTGCGCAGTCTCTCGTGGGCCGGGTGCGGAAGGCGAATTGCCCTGCCCTTTGAAATGCGCCGAAACATGAATGGAGTGCACATGCCGCTTTACGAGCATGTATTGATCGCGCGTCAGGATCTGTCCAACGCGCAGGCCGAAGGCCTTGTCGAACATTTTGGCACCGTCCTTTCGGACAACGGCGGCAAACTCGTCGAT
The DNA here is from genome assembly GCA_009908505.1 of Alphaproteobacteria bacterium. Lineage (GTDB taxonomy): Bacteria > Pseudomonadota > Alphaproteobacteria > Rhodobacterales > Rhodobacteraceae > Salibaculum. The sequence goes on from JAAAPD010000003.1 coordinate 112,580, forward strand.
TCCGAATACTGGGGCGTCAAGACGATGGCCTACAAGATCAACAAGAACCGCAAGGGTCACTATGCCATGATGCGGACCGATGCCCCGGCACCGGCCGTTCAGGAAATGGAACGCCTGATGCGTCTGCATGACGACGTGATGCGTGTTCTGACCATCAAGGTCGACGCGCACGAAGAAGGCCCGTCCGTTCAGATGCAAAAGCGCGACGACCGTCGCGAGCGTCGCTAATCCAAAAGATCAGGAAAGGACCATAACCCATGGCAGCCAAACCGTTTTTCCGTCGCCGTAAGACCGATCCGTTCGAGGGCGAGAATGCCCCCAAGATCGACTACAAGGACACCAAGCTCCTGCAGCGCTACATTTCCGAGCGCGGCAAGATCGTCCCCAGCCGCATCACGGCCGTGGGCGCCAAGAACCAGCGCAAACTGGCGCAGGCCATCAAACGCGCCCGGTTCCTGGCCCTGCTGCCCTACGCCGTCAAGTAAGGAGAGACCAATGGATATCATCCTTCTCGAACGCGTCGCCAAGCTGGGCCAGATGGGCGAAGTCGTCACCGTCAAGGAAGGCTACGCGCGCAACTACCTTCTGCCCCAAGGCAAGGCCCTGCGCGCCAACGAGGTGAACCTCAAGGCCTTCGAAGAGCGGAAGGCGCAGCTCGAAGCCCGCAACCTCGAAACCAGGAAAGAGGCCGAAGCGCTGGCCGCGAAACTGGACGGCGCCAAGTTCGTCGTGATTCGCGCGGCGTCTGATGGCGGCTCTCTCTACGGCTCCGTGTCGCCCCGCGACATCGAGAAAGAGGCCGAGGCCAACGGCTACAACATCAGCCGAAAGCAGGTCGTCATCGGCGACCCGATCAAGGAGCTGGGCCTGCGCGACATCACCGTGCACCTGCACCCCGAAGTCGAGGCGACGATAACGCTGAACATCGCCCGCTCGCCCGAAGAGGCCGAGCTTCAGGCCACGGGCAAGTCCATTCAGGACCTTGCCGCCGAGGAAGAAGCCGCCGCCGACTTCGAGATCCAGGAATTGTTCGAGGACATCGGCGCCTCGCAGCTGGAAGACCTCGAAGAAGGCACCTCTGGACTGGTCGAAACCCCCGAAAACGGCGAAGAGGAAGAAACGTCCGACGAGGACTGATCCTTCCCGTACCGCAAAGATCGAACCGCCCGCGGCCCAAGCCGCGGGCGGTTTTTCTTTGGGCATCACGCTGACCGGTTCTGCAGAATCCGCCCCTCCACCCGGCCAATGAAAAAGGGCCGCCCGAAGGCGGCCCCGTCATTCCGGCAAAGCCCGACTGATCACTCGTCTTCCAGCGCCTCGACGGCCTTTTGCAGCTCGTCCTTGCTGACCTCTTTCTCGGTCACCTTCGCGTTTTCGATGATGTGGTCCACAACCTTGTCCTCGAACAGGGGCGCGCGGATCTGTTGCTGCATCTGCTGGTTCTGCTGCACGAACTCGAAGAACTGGCGTTCCTGGCCCGGGTATTGGCGGGCCTGGTTCATCACCGCTTGGGTGAATTCGCTGTCCGACACCTCGACCTCGGCCTTCTGGCCCACCTCGGCCAGATAGAGCCCCAGCTTGACCCGGCGCTGGGCCAGCTTGGTGTGCTCCTCGGTCGGTTCGATCTCGCCGTGGTCATGGCCTTCGACTTCGGGGTTTTCCTCGTGCCACAGCTGATGGGCGATCTGCTTGGCCTCGGCCTCGACCAGGCCCTCGGGCAGGTCGAAATCCACCGCTTTGTCCAGCTCGTCCAGCAGGGCGCGCTTGGTCACGGCGCGCGCGGCGCCGCTGTATTCGGCCTCCAGCCGCTCGGTGATCTGGCCCTTGAGGGCGTCGAGATCCTCGGCGCCGAACTGGGTGGCCAGCTCGTCGTTGATCTCGGCCTTGGCGGGGGCCTTGACGGCCTTGATGGTGCAGTCGAAGGTCGCGCCCTTGCCGGCCAGGTGCTCGGCGCCGTATTCCTCGGGGAAGGTCACCTCGACGGTCTTTTCCTCGCCGGCCTTCACGCCGACCAGCTGCTCCTCGAACCCGGGGATGAACTGGCCCGAGCCAAGCACCAGCGCGAAATCCTCTGCCGCGCCGCCTTCGAATTCCTCGCCATCGACCTTGCCAACGAAATCGAACACGATCTGGTCGCCGTCCTTGGCCTTGGACCCCTTTTTGCGGTCCTCGAAGTTCTGGGCGCTTTCGGCCAGGTTCTCCAGCGCCTCGGTCACGTCTGCCTCGGCGGGCGTCACGACCATGCGCTCCAGCTCGATCTTGCCGAAATCGATCTCTGGCACGTCGGGCAGGCGCTCATAGGTCATGGTGACCTTGACGTCTTCGCCCTCTTTCCAGTTCTCGCCATCGACCATTTCAACGGCGGGCTGGGCCGCGGGGCGGTCGCCGCTGTCCTCGAAATGCTGGGCCATGGCGCCGTCTACCGCCTCTTGCATGGCTTCGCCCAACAGGCGCTGGCCAAACTGCTTCTTCAGCAGCGGCAGCGGCACCTTGCCCTTGCGAAAGCCTTTCATTTCGATCTCGGGCTGGGCTTCGACCAGCTTGTCGGTAACTTTCTGCTCAAGCTCGTCGGCCGTGACCGTGATCTCGTATCCGCGCTTGAGGCCTTCGTTCTGTGTCTCTGTGACCTGCATGTCGTCCTTGTCCATTGCATTGGGGCCGCGGAGGCGTCCGCGGCGGTCAAAATCATCGGCCTTCTAGGGGTGGCGATCCTTGGGCGCAAGCCGATTCAGGCCGCAACGGGTTATTCGGGAAAGGATGCATGGTGCGGGTGGAGGGACTTGAACCCCCACGCCTTGCGGCGCCAGAACCTAAATCTGGTGCGTCTACCAATTTCGCCACACCCGCACGTATCCCGCCAAGGCGGGCGCGGCTCGCATAGCAAAGCCCTGCGGGCGATGCGAGAGGAAAATGCCCTCAGGCGATCAACAGCGCCGCCTCTGCCCGGCGCAGCATGGGACGCGCCGCCTTGTAGGGCGCGCGTTCCAGCAGGTCGTGGTCGGGAAACAGCGCCTGAAGCTCGTCCCGCGCGGCGCGGTCCATCTGGCGCACCACCACCGGACCGGGGTTGAAGCTCTCGGTCGGCAGCCCGTCCGAGATCAGCACTTCGTGGGCCGCGCATTGCAGGTGGATATAGGTGAGCTCGGCCACCTCCGGACAGCGCAGGATCATGCGATCATCCACCATATGGGCCGCCGCGACCAGCACCTCGCGTTCGGCGAACAGCATCTCTGCGCGCCAGCCGTCGATCAGGATGCGGTGCTGCGGCGACACTTTCATGTCGCGTGCCGGACGGTTGCGGCCGAGGGCATGTGCCCGGATCAGTATCGGCCGCAATTCGGGATGCAGCCCCACCCGCAGGCTGGTCAGCGTTGTCTGTCGGGCCCAGGTCAGCGGTTGCGGGCCATTGTCCAGGGTCCTCACCACATCCCCCGCCGTCAGGGTCTCGACCGGGCGCGGCCCCGCCGGCGTTTCGATCAGGGTCCCCGGGGTGAAACACGGCACGGCCAGTTCATCCACGCCGATCGAGGGCTGGCCGAAATCCCCCGGCCCCTCGGCTGCACCGGTGACTGTCAGCGCGACGCCCACGGGCGGCAGAACATCGACAAAGACCAGCCCCTCGACGGTGGCATAGGCGGGCGAGGAATTGTCGAAATTCAGCGCGATCGCCTGGTACTCGATCCCGGTATTGGGATCCTCCAGCGTAATCTGGTATTCAAATTCCACCTCGGTGTTGTTGCCGTAGCTCACACCGTCAAAGCTCTGGGCCTTCTGCAAGCGCTGGCCACCGTCATTGTCGTCGACGTTCCAGTCATTGTCCTTTAGCGTGATCTCCTCGTAACTGGCCGAGTTGAGCGTGATGTTTAGCCCCACCAGGTGCGACCCGTCGCCTTGGGTCACGCCATCCAGGTTTCCGCCGCCAGAAACGGTGACGGAGGTCTCTCCGAGTGCCCAGAAATCGTATTTCGCCATGTGTTCCGGTCCAGCGTCCCAACTGCAGGTCATGGTAGTCATCCATCGCCGGACGACAAACGACTGGCGCCAAACCGGCAACAATCCCGCCACTCTGAGTCCGAATTGCCACGGTCACGCCCCAATTACCCCTTTTGCCTGCCAAAAATGCCAAAATGGGCCTGACAGAAACGTTTTGTTGCCACAATCTGCGTCAAAAAACAGAGGCAGAGACAGCAAGGGCGACCCAAACGATGCAACAGCAATTCCAGGATTTCATCGAACCTGCTGGCAAAGCCGGTTCCATCGCCGGCCTGAGCGCTGAAACCACCATTCTCACGCTGGATGGCGAACTTCCCGTCGATCAGTTGACGCTGGGTGACAAGATCATCACCCGCGATACCGGCACCGCCGTTCTGTGCGACCTGCGGGTCCGCGACGTGACCGTGGCCGCGATCACGATCAAGGCCGGATCGCTGGGCCATACCCGCCCGGACAAAACCATGGTGCTGGGGCCGGATACGCGCGTCCACATTCGCGACTGGCGCGCCAAGGCGCTGTTCGGGACCGAGGTCGCGACGGTCAAGGCGCGCCGCCTGCTTGACGGGGAATTCGTGATCGAGGCGAAGCCGCGCAAGACGCGGATGTTCGAACTGGTCTTCGATACCTGTCACATCGTCTATGCCGACGGGCTGGAGGTCGCATCGGCCTCGGACTGATACGGCACGTCCAAGACACGCATACCAAACGGGCCATTTGGCCCGTTTTTGCCTATTCAGGGCATGAGCCGGCGCAAGACCCCGGGCAGTGCCTCGGGCAAATCTTCGGCGATAAGGCCGGGGCCGAAACTGCGCGCGCATTCGACATGCAGCCAAGCGGCTGTCTCCGCCGCCTGCATCGGCGCAAGTCCCCGCGCCAGAAGCCCGGTGATGAACCCCGCCAGCACATCCCCCGAGCCGGCCGTGGCCAACCAGGGCGCGGCGCGGTCATACTCCGCCGAATTGATACTGCACCGCCCGTCGGGCGCGGCGATCACGGTGTCGGGCCCCTTGAACAGCACCATGCAACCAGCACGCTTCGCCGCCTCCCGCGTCGCGTCAACCTTGGAATAGGCCGGCCCTTTGGTGGCCGGCGCGTTCAGCTTCTCGGCAATATCCGGGAAAAGCCGCGCGAACTCGCCGCCATGCGGGGTCAGGACGCAGTCTTCATGCAGCATCCCGAACAGCGCCTCCGGATCGCCCTCATACGCCGTCAGCGCGTCCGCATCCAGAACCACGTGGGGTGTGTGCTCTGCTCGCACCGCAACCGGCACCAACTCTCGCGCCCGCTCGCCCCCCAGCCCCGGCCCCAAGCAGACCGCGTTCAGCCGCGCGTCCTGCAGGGCCTTTGCCAAATGGTCGCCGCCCTCCACCCGGCGCAGCATGATAGAGGTCACCTGGCACGCCACTTCCTGGTGCGCACTCGGCGGCACGCCCAGCGTCACCAGCCCCGCCCCGATCCGCAGCGCCCCGCGCGCCGCCAGCCGCGCCGCACCGGTCCTGGCCGCGCCGCCCGAAAGGATCAGCGCGTGGCCGTGGTCGAATTTGTGGCCGGGCCGTTTGGCGAGATCGATGAAATGAAGGCTCTCCTTGTGCCGGCGACCGGAGATTTCGGGCGCGATCAACCGCACATGCCCGGGATGCGACACATCAAGTCCGTACGAGCTTTCACACAAGGCCACTCCGGGCAAATGCACAACGGCAATCCTGCCGCAGACATTCGGTCCGAACCCAAGGTAATGTCCGAGCTTTGGCGCCTGAAAGGTCACGGTAAGGTCAGCAACGAAACTCCAGTCCATGAAGCCCGGCCACCCCGGCGCCAGTGTGTCGCGCGGGTCGTCTTCGGGACGCAGAAGTGCCCCCGTATCGGCTGAGATTCCGGTCGGAATATCAACCGCCACCGCTTTTGGCTTCCCCCATGCGTCCCGGATATGCCGAAAGACATTCGCAACGCTCGCGGGAACTGGTCGCGCAAGCCCCGTCCCGAAAAGCGCGTCTATGACAAGGGCGGGCTTGCGCCCCATCGGGACCGTGTCCCAGTCCAGCATTTCTCCGTCCCATTGGGCACGCATCGCCTGCGCATCCGGCGCTCCATCGCCCGGCGCGGCAAGCGCCCAGACCGACACGTCCCAGCCCTGCGCGTTGAGCAGACGGGCGATGACATAGCCGTCGCCACCATTGTTGCCCGGCCCGCACAGCACCACTGCCCGGTGCGGCGCCTTTGCCAGCTTAGGCCATTGCGCGAACACCGCCTCGACCACGCCGCGCCCGGCGCGCTCCATCAGCTCCAGCCCGGTCACTTCGCCGGACTCTGTCGCGCCCCTCTCGATGGCGCGCATTTGGGCGGATGTCACGACTTCGATCACGTTCTCAGCACCCTCTCGTTTCAATATCGCCCGCCACGAGTGCGGCTTGCACAAAATTTAGGCACGAACCTCGGAATCGGCCTGCCCCCCTCGTTTCCACCAGCCTATCGGATTGAGGCCGCAAACGGGAAGTGATCTGAAACCAAGCGAAGAAGGCCTGAGGCAAAGGGAGTCGTGCCGATGAAGAAGATCGAGGCAATCATCAAACCGTTCAAGCTGGACGAGGTGAAGGAAGCCCTGCAAGAGGCCGGCATCCAGGGGCTTTCGGTTGTCGAGGTCAAGGGGTTCGGGCGCCAGAAGGGCCACACGGAACTCTACCGCGGCGCCGAGTATGTCGTCGATTTCCTTCCCAAGGTGAAGATCGAACTGGTGCTGTCCGACGACCAGGTCGATGCCGCCGTCGAGGCCATCATCAACGCTGCCAAGACCGACAAGATCGGCGACGGCAAGATATTCGTATCGCCCGTCGAACAGGCGGTCCGCATCCGTACCGGGGAAACGGGCGAAGAGGCCCTTTAGATCCGCACCCAACCTTCCATTTCTACCCAGGGGAAAGAGAAAGACATGAGCAAAGCTGACGTTCTCAAGATGATCAAGGACGAGGAAATCGACTATGTCGATATCCGCTTCACCGACCCGCGTGGCAAACTGCAGCACGTGACCCTGATGTCCGACGAGGTCGATGAGGATTTCCTCGAAGAGGGATTCATGTTCGACGGGTCGTCCATTGCCGGCTGGAAGTCCATCGACCAGTCCGACATGAAGCTGATGCCGGACACCGGCAGTGCCTATATCGATCCCTTTTACGCCGAAAAGACGATGTGCCTGCACTGTTCGATCGTCGAACCGGACACCGGTGAGGCCTATGACCGCGACCCGCGCGGCACCGCCGAAAAGGCCGAGGCCTATCTGAAATCCAGCGGCATCGGCGACGCCGCCTTCTTCGGCCCCGAGGCCGAGTTCTTCCTGTTCGACGATGTGCGGTTTTCCATCGCCATGAACAAGGTCTCCTACGAGGTCGATGCGCTGGACGCCTCGTGGAACACGGATACCGAATACGAAATGGGCAACACCGGGCACCGCCCCGGCGTCAAGGGCGGCTATTTCCCGGTCAACCCGATCGACGACGGCCAGGACATCCGCTCCGAAATGCTCTCGACCATGAAGCGGCTGGGCATGAAGGTCGACAAGCACCACCACGAGGTGGCCAGTTGCCAGCACGAGCTGGGTCTGATCTTCGACAGCCTGACCAAGCAGGCCGACGAACTGCAGAAGTACAAGTACGTCATTCACAACGTGGCCCAGGCCTATGGCAAGTCCGCCACCTTCATGCCCAAGCCCATCGCGGGCGACAACGGCACCGGCATGCACGTGAACATGTCGATCTGGAAGGACGGCAAGCCGCTCTTTGCTGGCGACAAGTATGCCGACCTCAGCCAGGAAGCGCTGTGGTTCATCGGCGGCATCCTGAAGCATGCCAAGGCGCTGAACGCCTTCACCAACCCCTCGACCAACTCCTACAAGCGCCTGATCCCGGGCTTCGAGGCCCCTGTGCTGCGCGCCTATTCCGCGCGCAACCGCTCGGGCTGCGTCCGCATCCCGTGGACCGAAAGCCCCAAGGCCAAGCGCGTCGAGGCCCGCTTCCCCGATCCGTCGGCCAACCCCTACCTGTGCTTCGCCGCCCTGCTGATGGCTGGCCTCGACGGTATCAAGCACAAGATCGACCCGGGCGCGGCCTCGGACAAGGACCTCTACGACCTGCCGCCCGAGGAACTGGCCGACATCCCCACCGTCTGCGCCTCGCTGCGCGAAGCGCTCGAGGAACTGGAGGCCGACATGGACTTCCTGCTGGAAGGCGACGTGTTCACCCGCGACCAGATCGAGGGCTACATGGAGCTGAAGTGGGAAGAGGTCTACGCCTACGAACACACCCCGCACCCGATGGAATTCAAGCTGTATTACAGCTGCTGATCCCCGGGGATCGGAATGGATGGAAAGGGGCGCCGCCGGGGCGCCCCTTTTTTGTTTCCCGCGCGAAAAATGAGTCTGTTCGCTTATGGAAACAGTCCGGCTTGGCGGGCCGTCTTTGTTGCCTGGCACCCCCAGAGGATGTGCGTTTTGCTGACAATTTGACACAATTGCATCCCAAACCCGTCATTTTTTCCGGATTTGTTGATCCTCGACTTGTTGCAGGAGGCGACCATGACCCAGTTTGCAAGAAGTACGATTGCCGCGCTGTGTTTCGCGAACCCGACCCGGATAGACTTTCAGACCCTCAAGCGCGACCTTGGCGAAGCCTTCGCCAACTCCCATGGGGCGGACTACCGGATCACCTCGGACTACGATGATTTCATCGTTTACGACCTTTTGGGCGGGCGGGTCTGCCTAGGATATGTCGATTTCGAGAACGACCTGGACGCACCGCCACTGCCGGGCCTGCCGAGCGAGGCGTTGATCGTCTCGGTCGGCGGCGGCCCCGGCATGCAGGCCGAGACCCCGCTCTACCGCAACCGCGAAGAATTGTGCCGTGGCCTGGCCCACGAGATCGACCGGGTCGCGCCGGCCGATCACCTGCTTGTCTTCGACCGTGACGAGATGGTTGATGCCGACGTCTACGATCGCCTGGTCGACCTGGTGCGCCAGCTTGTGCAAAGCCAGCCCGGGGCCATCCCCACTCCTGTCGAGCCGACCCGCCCCCGGCGGCCCGCACACGCCAGCGCCCGGCCGACCTCGCGCCCGACCCATCCGCCGATGGCCGCCGACCGGATCTCGATACTTCGGCAACAACAGGAAACGGAACGCCTTCGCGCCGCCGTCTTCGCCGAGGCCGACGAGGAAGAGATCGAACGGCAGATCGCCGGAAGGCTGACCCGCCGGCTGGCCATCTACACGATGAACGGTGGTGTCATCCTTTTGTCGGCCCCCATTGGCATGGCGGCCCTGACCTGCTGCGTCCTAGGCCGCGAGAGCGAACGCGTTCCGGCCCGCGCCCTGGCCCTGACCGGTGCGGTCATGGGTGTGATGCAGAGCGGATTCGGCCTGCCTGTTCTGTCCCACCTGGTCTAGGCGCGCACGACGACCGTATGAATGGCGAAGACCACAGCGCCGGTCTCGGGCAAGCGCAACAGCGTCTGGTGCTCCGCCCGCTCGTAGGCGGCGCCGGCCCCGCCGACCGGGCGCGGGTCGGCCTCACTGCGGGGTTGGAAAAGGGCCGGGTCGTCATAGCGCAGGTGATTGGCCCGCCATAGCGGACGCCCGGGCCCGATCGCGTCGAAAAACCGCTGTACCCGCGCCCCGACCTCCGCGTCATACTCGGCGACCGGGTCATGGATACGGCCCAGGGGACGGCCCAGTTTCTCGGACAGGGTCCAGCTGGCCGGAAAGCACAGCACCGCCGCTGCAAGCATGTGTTCGCCCTGCCCCGGCAACAGAATGCAGATATCCTGCTGCAGCATGCGCCCCATCGTGGCCAAGGGGTCGTCGCGGTCGATCTCGATGGCGACACCATCAGGGCAGATCACCCGATCCTCGACGCGTCGAAACCGGTCCGGCAGGTCAGTCAGCACCATGTCCAGGCACTCGATCATTGCCGCAGACGCGCCGGCGACCTCTCCGACCACCTCCGACCTGCGCTGGTCGATCAACCGCCGCCGAGGGCCAGCTGCGCGGCATAGGCCGCATCGAAGCGAAGCCACGGTCCATCGACCGGCTGCATCCGCGGCAGGGGGGCTGCCGCGGCCCGCCGCATGTCCTCGGGCAGGTTGTCTTGCAAGATCGGCTGCGCTTGCATGTCTTCCCCGGTCAAAAATCGTCACGCCCGTGTCGCAAACGCGACGGAAACCGTCCCCCGCCTGTTGCCTGCTATCGGGCAGGAGGAGGACGGCCCATGAACACCCATTACCGCGACCGGCGCAAGATCGACCCGGCCAAGGGGCCGTTGCTCATGGACGGCACGCCCAACGACGCCGACCGGGTCGAAATCGGCCCGACCCTTCTGGCCATGCGGGAATGGGAAGAAGCCGGCCTTACCCTGCCCGACCTGCCGGCGATGCGCGACTATCGCTGGCGCCGCCTGACACGCCACATCGTCGAGCGCGACTATGCCGGCCTGCTGATGTTCGACCCGCTCAACATCCGCTACGCCACCGACAGCACGAACATGCAGCTTTGGAACACGCATAACCCGTTCCGGGCCGTTCTGCTCTGCGCCGATGGCTACATGGTAATATGGGATTACAAGAATTCGCCCTTCTTGTCCGAATTCAACCCGCTGGTGCGCGAACAGCGATCTGGCGCCGACCTGTTCTATTTCGACCGGGGCGACAAGCTGGACGTGGCCGCCGACCGGTTTTCCAACGAGGTGCGCGAATTGCTCGCCGAACACAGCCCCGGCAACACGCGCCTGGCAGTGGACAAGATCATGCTGCACGGGCTGCGCGCGCTGGAGGCGCAGGGTTTCGAGATCATGGAAGGCGAAGAGGTCACGGAAAAGGCCCGGTCCGTCAAGGGCCCCGACGAGATCCTCGCCATGCGCTGCGCCAGCCATGCCTGCGAACGCGCGGTCAGGGCGATGGAGGATTTCGCCCGCGCCCATATGGGCGACGGGAAGACCTGCGAGGATGACATCTGGGCGGTCCTGCACGCCGAGAACATCAGGCGCGGCGGGGAGTGGATCGAAACCCGGCTCCTGGCCACCGGGCCGCGCTCGAACCCGTGGTTCCAGGAATGCGGCCCGCGCATTCCCGACCGAAACGAGATCCTTTCCTTCGACACCGACCTGGTGGGCAGCTACGGCATCTGCGTCGACATCTCGCGCAGTTGGTGGATCGGCGACCAGGCGCCGCGTGCCGACATGATCCATGCCATGCAACACGCGGTCGAACACATCCAGGCAAACATGGAAATGCTCAAGCCCGGCGTGAACATGCAGGACCTGTCGCGCAACACCCATGTGCTGGAAGACCGCTACCAGGCCCAGAAATACGGCTGCCTGATGCACGGCGTGGGTCTGTGCGATGAATGGCCGCTCATCGCCTATCCCGACCAGATGGTCGAGGGCGCCTACGACTACGAACTGGAACCGGGCATGGTCCTTTGCGTCGAGGCGCTGGTGGGCGAGGTGGGCGGCGATTTCTCGATCAAGCTGGAAGACCAGGTGCTGATCACCGAGGACGGCCACGAGAACCTGACCCTATACCCCTTCGATGCGGCGCTGATGGGGCAGGCCTAGTCACCTTCACGTCACTCCACTGTCAACCGTCTTGCGAAAGCGCGGCGCGACGGGCACCTCTTGGGGCAACCAAGCGGAGTCGCGCCATGCCATCAGAACGTTTCACCTTTCCCGGCCATTCCGGCCATGACCTCGCCGCCCGGCTGGACCTGCCGGAAGGGCCGCACCTTGCCACGGCGCTTTTTGCCCATTGCTTTACCTGCGGCAAGGATATCGCTGCCGCCCGCCGGATCGCCGCCCGGCTGACCGGGCTGGGCATCGCCGTTTTGCGCTTCGATTTCACCGGTCTGGGCCATTCCAAGGGCGAGTTCTCCAACACCGACTTTACCAGCAACGTCCAGGACCTGCTGGCCGCCTGCGACGCGCTCGGCGCGCGCGGCATGGCGCCGTCGCTCTTGATCGGTCATTCGCTGGGTGGGGCCGCTGTCATCAAGGCGGCCGCGCAAATGCCGGGGATCAAGGCCGTCGCCACGATCGGCGCCCCGTTCGACCCGGCCCATGTGGCGCAAAATTTCGAACAGGCCCTGCCCGATATCATGGAACATGGCGTGGCCGAGGTGAAACTGGCTGGCCGGCCGTTTCGCATCACCCAGGACTTCCTTGACGATATCGAGAAAGGGTCGCTGACGCCGTCCCTTACCGAACTGGGCGCGGCGCTGCTGATTCTGCACGCGCCGCGCGACGAGACCGTCGGCATCGACAATGCCGCCGAGATTTTCCTGGCCGCAAAACACCCCAAGAGCTTCGTCACGCTGGACGATGCGGACCACCTGCTGTCGCGCGAAGACGACGCGCATTATGCCGCCGATGTCATCGCAACCTGGGCCGGGCGCTACGTGACGCTGGACCGCCCCGCGCCGCCGCCCGGCGCGCCCGAGGGCGTGCTGCGCGTGTCCGAGGCCGACCCAAAGGGCTTCCTGCAGGACATCCAGTCCGGGCCCCATCACCTGCTGGCCGACGAACCCGAAAGCTATGGCGGCTCCAATCGCGGCCTCTCGCCCTATGGCCTGCTTGCAGCGGGATTGGGAGCCTGCACCTCGATGACGATCCGCATGTATGCCCGCCGCAAGGGCTGGCCGCTGGAGCACGTGAAGGTGGACGTGACCCATGACAAGGTCCACGGGCAGGATGCCGGCGACGACAGCGGTGCCAAGATCGACCGGTTCCAGCGCCGGATCACGCTGTCCGGCGACCTCGACGCCGACCAGCGCCAACGCCTGTTGCAGATCGCGGACAAATGCCCGGTTCACCAGACCCTTGAACGCGCCAACGAGATCGAAACGGTTCTGGCCGAGTGACACGCGCCTCTGGCGCCCACCCGGACTTTGGGCGCTCACCTCACCGGTATCCCCCGCGCAACGGCCAAGGGCGGACCGACCGGTCCGCCCTTCTCAATTTTTGACCGATCATCTCTGGCCGATCAGCCGCGGGCGCGGCCCAGCAGCTTCCACAGGCCCGGCACCAACAGGGCTGCCAGCGCCAGCTTCAGCGCATCGCCGATCAGGAACGGCGTGATGCCCCATTCCAGCGTCTGCGCCCAGCCAGATGCGAACTGGTTCAGCCAGAGCAGACCCGGCACGTAGATCAGCGCGTTGCCGATCAGCATGGCCAGGGCCATCCAGGCGATGCTGCGATCCCAGCCGCGACGGGCGAAATGGCCCAGCGCGGCGGCGGCCAGCGCGTAGCCCACCAGGTAGCCGCCCGTGACGCCCTTCATGTAGGCCAGCCCGGCCTCTTGCCCGGCAAAGACCGAGGCGCCCAGCGCCCCCAGCGCGAGGTATCCCACCACCGTGATCAGCCCCAGCCACGCACCATAGGCCGCGCCGATGGTCAGAACGCCGAAGGTGCCCAAGGTGATCGGCACCGGGTTGCCGGGCAGGAAGAACTGGATTTTCGCCGAAGCCGCCAGCGCGGCGATGCCCAGCACCACCATCGCCGCCTGCTTGGCGTGCAGGGCGGCGCCCTCGGTGGCCCCGAACGTGTCGAACAGAACGCTGTTTCGTGCGGTTGCAGCCATGTTCCGGCTCCTTTCATGGTTTCGTTACCGCACTGAATGCCCCAGCCATGGATCGGGTGCAAGAAATTTGGCCGGCTCACCGCGCCAATCCGGCAAATATGCAAATATTCAGCAAAGCCAAATCTCGATTTTGCAAAGTATCAAAGGGGTGTGTAGTCGGTCCGGCTTTCGTAGTCCTTGCGCGGGCCGGTGACCCGCCAGACCGCCCGCCAGCGGGGCCAGTCCGTGAAATCGTAGGCAACCCGGTAGTAATCCGGCCCACAGAGGTGATCGGTGCCCGCACCCTGCCCCACCGGATCGAAGCGGTGAAACGGACGGCCATCGTCGAACAGAACCTCGACGCCCCGGCCATCGAACCGCCACAGATAGCGCCGTTCGGCCTGCATCGGCGCGTGGCCCGGCAGGTGCACCTGCCCATTTTCGTCATAGACCAGGCCTGCGTCGTCGCGACGGAACCGCACCACGCCTTCGGCCTGGACCACCTGCCCCGCATGGGCATCCTCGATCACCCGGGCAAACCGGAACCCGGGCAGGAAATCCTCCGCTGTCAACCGATCAGCCATGGCACGCCTTTGGCCGCATTCCCGGCGCCTCCCTTGCCCATTGCCTGCCCCCCTTTTAAGAGGCATGACGACGATCCTCCACCGATGAAAAGGCCGCCCTTCATGATCCCCCGCTATGCCCGCCCCGAGATGACCCAGGTCTGGGACCCCGCCACCAAGTTCCGCATCTGGTTCGAGATCGAGGCCCATGCCTGTGACGCCATGGCCAAGCTGGGGGTTATCCCGCAGGAAAACGCCGACGCGGTATGGACGGCCAAGGACGTGGAATTCGACGTCGCCCGCATCGACGAGATCGAGGCCGTGACCAAACACGACGTGATCGCCTTCCTCACCCACCTGGCCGAACATGTCGGCTCGGATGAGGCGCGCTTCGTCCACCAGGGCATGACGTCGTCGGACGTACTGGATACCTGCCTGAACGTGCAAATGGTGCGTGCCGCCGACATCCTTCTGGCCGATCTCGACAAGGTGTTGGCCGCGCTGAAGAAACGCGCCTACGAGCACAAGACGACGATCCGCGTCGGCCGGTCCCACGGCATCCATGCCGAACCCACGACGATGGGCCTGACCTTCGCCCGCTTTTATGCCGAGATGGACCGCAACAAGGCGCGGCTGCAGCAGGCCCGGGAAGAGGTCGCCACCGGCGCCATTTCCGGCGCGGTCGGCACCTTCGCCAATATCGACCCGTTCGTGGAGGCGCATGTCTGCGAGAAGCTCGGGCTCAAGCCCGAACCGATCAGCACGCAGGTGATCCCGCGCGACCGTCACGCCATGTTCTTCGCGGTTCTGGGGGTCATCGCCAGCAGCATCGAGAACATCGCCATCGAGATTCGCCACATGCAACGCACCGAGGTCCTGGAGGGGGCCGAATTCTTCTCGATGGGCCAGAAAGGCAGTTCCGCCATGCCGCACAAGAAGAATCCCGTCCTGACCGAGAACCTCACCGGCCTCGCCCGGCTGGTCCGCATGACAGTGATTCCGGCGATGGAAAATGTGGCACTGTGGCATGAACGCGACATTTCACACAGCTCGGTCGAGCGTGGAATCGGCCCTGACGCCACCGTGACGCTGGATTTCGCGCTGAATCGTCTTGCCGGCGTCATCGACAAGATGCTCGTTTTCCCCGAGAACATGCTCGAGAACATGAACAAGTTTCCCGGCCTGGTCATGTCCCAGCGCGTGTTGCTGGCCCTGACCCAGGCGGGTGTCAGCCGCGAGGACGCCTACGCGATGGTCCAGCGAAATGCGCTGAAGGTCTGGGAAGAGCGGGTGGATTTCCGCGAACAGCTGCTTGGCGATCCAGAGGTCGTCGCCGCCCTGGGCAAAGACGGAATCGACGAGAAATTCGACCTCGGCTATCACACCAAACATGTGGACACGATCTTCGCCAGGGTCTTTGGCGATACATGAGGTCGGGGCCTGCGCCCCCAAAGCGCAGGCCACCCTTTCGACACCATGAACAGCCAGCCTAGGCGGCGGGCGCGTGCACGATGGCCGGCCGGCCATTCTGGCGCGACGCGGCGGGCATTGCGGCCGGAACGGCCTGGCCCGTGGGCAGGGACATCTGGGCAGGCATGGCCAGCACCGCGTAGCGGCGTCCGTCGCCCTCGTTCTTGTAGGCCTGGCCGATCTTGCGGGCCGCAAACCCCAGTTGGCGCAGTGCCCGCACCAGCGACAGCGGCGACAACGAGATCATTTCACGCGCGCCGGCCATCTCGGCTTCGTGCACCAGCCCGTTAACGATCAACCACAGGCAGTGGCTGCGATCGGCCTGGGTGCGCAATTCGTCCGACACCACCAAGCGCGTGCATTCCCAGACCTCGGGCGTCTTGATGAGGGAGGGCATGACATCGGTGGGGATGTCGTCGAGCTTGCTCTCGAATGCGTCGCGCAGCATGTAGGTATGCTGGCCCCATTTCGCATCCGTGGCCATGGTACGGGCCCCACCAACGACGCGCCCCTCGTGCAGCACGAGCGAGTAATGCGCGGTCGGGTTGTCGTACTGGTCCATCTCCATGTCATTGTCATGGGGGATGTCCCAGCCCAGTTCGTCGACGAAGAAGTGCTTTCTCAGTTTGAGAAACTCGAAGAACGCGTCTCCGTGTTTATGCAGGTCGGACAAGCGAAACGTGATGTTTTCCATTGTGACTCTCCTTTCTGGAGAGTCCATTTAGCCCGCTCAACCCGGCGCTGTTAACTGTGGATTTTAATGACTTGACGAAATGTGGCGCGATTTGGGCGCATTAATGGAATCTTAAAGATTCTTCTGTGTCGCTATATCAGGCCGAATTCACTCGCCATGGCCGCGGCCTGGGCGCTGGTCTGTGCGTTCAGCTTGGTCTTTGCGTTCTTGAGGCGTTGCTTGATGGCCCCCTCGGTGACGCCCAGCTCATGCGCCACC
The DNA here is from genome assembly GCA_009908505.1 of Alphaproteobacteria bacterium. Classification (GTDB taxonomy): domain Bacteria; phylum Pseudomonadota; class Alphaproteobacteria; order Rhodobacterales; family Rhodobacteraceae; genus Salibaculum. The sequence continues at coordinate 129,146 of JAAAPD010000003.1, forward strand.
TGTTTCAGGCGCAGCCCGCGCTTGACCATGCCCAGGGCCTCGATCTCGGCCGCCGTCAGGTTGGTCGGTGGCGCCTTGGCCCGATGCAGTTTCTCGACATGTTTCTGAAACTGTTTGATTTCGTCGTCCGTGAACTCGCGGTCGGCGCGCACAAAGGTTCCGAAGGATCGCTGCCCTTCCCTGTTGCCGTCGAAACAGGCCACCGCCGCGCCATAGCGCAATCCGAACACCTGTGCCTGTTCCAGCACGCGCATCGGATCGGGCAGGTCCAGTTCGCTCCAACGGATCGAACCGGTATTGCTGTAAATCCAGCGAATGACCGGATCGTGAAGCATGAAACGATTCTGGGTATAGTGATCGACCCACGCCTTCGGCAGTTCGTTCAATTCCTCGAGCGGAAAGGCAAACCCGACCCGAAGCGCGATATAATACCCCGTGCTGGCCGGTGCCAGCACATCCTTTGCACTCCGGTTCTGGCTCATCTGATGTTCATCCGCGAGGGTGATAACCGATTTCCCTGTTCTTCTGCACTAAATAGTCTTACGTTCGGATTGCCTGCCTTGCACAATGTATGTCGGGTCAGCGGTAGCAGGCAACCATAAAGCGAGTTGGGGAAACGCCATATGGCTGACAAAGAAGACATCCGAGGTATCCTGTTGCGGCTGGAAGAACAGTCGCCCGCGGGCTTTGCGATTGCGTTTCATGTCAAGTTCACGACACCCGAATTCCTGCTTCAGACCTATCCGGCCGACTGGATCGACCTCTATTCCGAGCGGGGCTATGTCATGCAAGATCCGACGGTCAGTTGGGGCTTCAACAACGAAGGAAGTATCCGATGGTCTGAACTGGCTGACCAGGACTTGGTGGGAATCTTCGAAGAATGCCGAAAATTCGACATGAATTTCGGTGTTTCGGTGGCCATCGAACAGGGTGGCAGCCGCAGCTTCGCGAGTTTCACCCGTTCGGACCGCGACTTTACCGATGCGGAATGTGCCGACCTGCACGACCAGTTGGCGACACTGCACGAGATGACCCTGTCGGATGGATCCATGGATGCGGACCTGCGTCAGGATCTTCATGACCTGTCGGTGCAGATGACCCACCCGGACTGGCGCAAAGGCTGACGCAACGTCATCCGTCGCCTCACCGGAGGAATGGCCCGGATTAGGGGAATCGTAAGACCGCCGCAGTCATCATGCCGGGGCCCGCAACCTGCAAGGCCCCGAATATGACCGCGTCCGTTTCCGACCTGCCCCGCGCCCGCAAGGCCGCCCTTGTCGTGCAATACCTGCTCAATGACGGGCAGGACCTGCCGCTGTCCGACCTGCCCGAGGACAGCCAAGTCCGCCTGTCACGGGAACTGGGCGCGCTTGACCTGGTCGACCGGGCGACGTTTCAGGCCATCGCCACCGAATTCGCCGAAGCCTTGGGAAACCTGGCCATGACCGTGCCGGGCAGCCTCGAAGCGGTCCTGTCCGGCCTCGACGGCAAGATCAGCCCGCAGGCCCTGCAGAAACTTCGCGATGAATCGGCCAGCAAGGCCGGCGCCGATCCCTGGAAACAGGTTCTGGCGCTGGACCCCGACACGCTTCTGCCGGTTCTCGAGACTGAAAGCATCGAGATCGGCGCGGTCTTGCTGTCCAAGCTGCCCACGTCGAAAGCGGCCGACCTGTTGGCCCGCCTGCCGGGTGAGCAAGCCCGGCGGATCGCGCACGCCGTGTCGCGTACCGCCGATATCCGACCCGACGCCGTCGCTCGCATCGGCGAGGCGCTCGCGGCACAATATTGCGGGGCCGGGGCCCCCGCATTCCCGCAGACACCCGGTCAGCGCATCGGGGCGATCCTGAATTCCAGTGGCGCGGAAACCCGTGATCGGCTGCTCGAGGACCTCGCACAGCAGGACCCGGACTTCGCGGACACCGTGCGCAAGGCGATCTTCACTTTCGCCGACATCCCCGCGCGCCTTTCGCCGCTGGACGTGCCCAAGGTCATCCGCGACATCCCCGGCGAGGACCTGGTCAAGGCGCTCGGGGCTGCCAAGGCGACGGGCGGGGCACTGGCGGTCGGCGCCGATCACATCCTGTCGAACATGTCGCAGCGCATGGCCGACAGCCTGCGCGAAGAAATCGACGAGCTTGGCAAGATCAAGAAGGCCGATGGCGAAGCGGCCCAAACGGATGTCGTCACGGCCATTCGCGCGGCGGCCGACCGCGGTGAAATCACGCTGATCGAACCCGACGAGGACGAGGCCTAGCGCAACTCGCGCGCCGCCAGGATCGTGCCATGCCCGGCCTCTTGCACGATGACGACCGCGCGGTCGTCGCCCGGCAGACGCAGGTCCAGCGTCAGATCCCGGTCGCCGGACCAGTCCGCTATCACCTGCCAATCGGTGACGATATTGCCATAGGTCAGTTGCCGGCCGGCATTCTCGCCCCGGCGGATATCGACCACCTGTCGCGGGTCATAGCGCACCAGTTGCACCTGCGCGGGTCCGGCCGCCTCGCCCTCCTGCGCCAGGGTCAACCGAAGCGCCCCACCCCGTCGCTCCAGGCCCAGCGTTATACCGTGGTCCACACCTGCATGGGCCCGAATGGCATCGCCGACCTCCATCGGCTTGGCGCCGACAACATGGGTGTGTCCGGCAACGATCATTTGCGGCGTATAGATCGTGTCATGGCCAGCGACCCGGGCATAGGCCTTCTGCCGCGTTGTATGGGCCGGGTCGGCGAAACTGTCCGCCCAACCGATGTAGTCCCAGTAATCCACGTGCAGTGCCAGGGCGATCACGTCCTCGCGCTCGGCCAGGTCCAGCAGCATCGCATCGGCGGGCGGGCAGCTCGAACAGCCCTGCGAGGTGAAAAGTTCGACCACCACCGGCGACGGATCGGCCCAGAGCGGCATGGAGCCCCCGGTCAAGGCGAGGGCAAGGGCTGTCAGAGCTGCGCGCATGGTTTATCCCGTTTTTGTCGTTCCTCTGCCTATCGCAGCCTTCCCGCGAGGGCCAATCAAGCGTTTGCGAGACTCTGTCACATCGAAAGCCGCGCCCTTGATCGTCAGGGGGCCTGCGATTGAATGCCTGCGTCTTTCACCCTTGGCAAATGGTTGCATACAATAGTATACACTGCACGAATCCGATCTGCCCGGATATTCGGCTTGTATCTCGCACCCTCAAGGAGGCCCCCATGCCCATCACCGTCGGCCATGACACGGCAAAAACCCGCAAGACGCTGCGCGTCGGCGACCAGTCCGTCGCCTATTACTCGATCCCCGCCGCCGAGGCCGCCGGGCTCGGCGATTTCTCGAAGCTGCCCGCCGCCCTGAAGGTCGTGCTGGAGAACATGCTGCGCTTCGAGGACGGCAAGACGGTCACCACCGACGATATCAAGGCCTTCGCCGAATGGGCGTCCAAGGGCGGCAAGAACCCCCGCGAAATCGCCTATCGACCGGCGCGGGTGCTGATGCAGGATTTCACCGGTGTTCCGGCCGTCGTGGACCTGGCCGCCATGCGTGACGGCATCAAGGCGCTGGGGGGCGACGCGCAGAAGATCAACCCGCTCAACCCTGTCGACCTCGTCATCGACCACTCCGTCATGATCGACGAATTCGGCAACCCGCGCGCCTTCCAGATGAACGTGGACCGCGAATACGAACGCAACATGGAACGCTACCAGTTCCTCAAGTGGGGTCAGACGGCGTTCAACAATTTCCGCGTCGTCCCGCCGGGCACCGGCATCTGCCACCAGGTGAACCTTGAATACCTCGCCCAGACCGTCTGGACCGACACCGACCAGGACGGCCAGGACGTGGCCTATCCCGACACCCTCGTGGGCACCGACAGCCACACCACCATGATCAACGGCGTGGCCGTGCTGGGCTGGGGTGTTGGCGGGATCGAAGCCGAGGCTGCCATGCTGGGCCAGCCGATCTCCATGCTGATCCCCGAGGTCGTAGGCTTCGAGCTGACCGGCGAGTTGGTCGAAGGCACCACCGGCACCGACCTTGTGCTCAAAGTCGTCGAGATGCTGCGCGAAAAGGGCGTGGTCGGCAAGTTCGTCGAATTTTACGGCGCGGGCCTTGATAACCTGCCGCTGGCCGACCGGGCCACGATCGCCAACATGGCCCCCGAATACGGCGCCACCTGCGGCTTCTTCCCGATCGACGGCGAAACCCTGCGCTATCTCGAACAGACCGGGCGCGACAAGGACCGCATCGCATTGGTCGAAGCCTATGCCAAGGAAAACGGGTTCTGGCGCGATGCCGATTACGCGCCGGTCTATACCGATACGCTGTCGCTTGACATGGGCACCATCGTGCCCGCCATTTCCGGCCCCAAGCGTCCGCAGGACTACGTGGCGCTGGACCGCGCCGCCGACGCCTTCTTCGACGTCGTGGCCGACTACCGTGGCGCCGATGAAAGTGCCGCCGCCACCGACATGGCCGACGAGGGCCCGGCCCCCGACCCGGTGGTCGACCCGCGCAAGAGCCAGAAGGTCGAGGGCGAGGCGTACGAGCTGCGCGACGGGTCCGTCGTGATCGCCTCGATCACCTCCTGCACCAACACCTCGAACCCCTACGTGATGATCGGCGCGGGCCTCGTGGCGCGCAAGGCGCGCGAATTGGGGCTGGACCGCAAGCCCTGGGTCAAGACCTCGCTGGCGCCCGGCAGCCAGGTCGTCTCGCACTACCTGGAGGCCGCAGGCTTGCAAGAGGACCTGGACGCCATCGGCTTCAACCTGGTGGGCTATGGCTGCACCACCTGTATCGGCAATTCCGGCCCGATCCAGAAGGAGCTTTCCGAGGCCATCGCCGAGGGCGACCTGGTCGCAACGTCGGTCCTGTCGGGCAACCGCAACTTCGAGGGCCGCATCAGCCCCGACGTGCGCGCCAACTACCTGGCCAGCCCGCCGCTGGTCGTGGCCTATGCGCTGGCCGGCGATATGAACATCAACATCGCCACCGACCCGATCGCCCAGACCCCGGATGGCAAGGACGTCTACCTCAAGGATATCTGGCCGACCCAGGCCGAGATCGCCGCGCTGGTCGAGAAAACCGTCACGCGCGAGGCGTTCCAATCGAAATACGCCGACGTCTTCAAGGGCGACGCGAAGTGGCAGGATGTCGAGGTGACCGATGCGGAAACCTATGACTGGCCCGCCTCTTCGACCTACATCCAGAACCCGCCCTATTTCCGGGGCATGTCCAAGGACCCGGGAAAGATCGCCAACCTGGAAGGCGCCCGTGTGCTGGCCGTTCTGGGCGACATGATCACCACCGACCACATCAGCCCGGCCGGATCGTTCAAGCCCGAAACGCCCGCGGGCCAGTACCTGACCGAACGGCAGGTGCCGGTGCGCGAGTTCAATTCCTACGGGTCGCGCCGTGGCAACCACGAGGTCATGATGCGCGGCACTTTCGCCAATATCCGCATCAAGAACGAGATGCTGGAGGGGGTCGAAGGCGGCTATACCAAGGGGCCGGATGGCGAGCAGACCTCGATCTTCGAGGCCGCAATGGACTACCAGGACCAGGGCACGCCGCTGGTCGTCTTCGGCGGCGAACAATACGGGGCCGGGTCCAGCAGGGACTGGGCCGCGAAGGGCACCAACCTGCTGGGCGTCAAGGCCGTGATCGCCGAAAGCTTCGAGCGCATCCACCGCTCGAACCTGGTCGGCATGGGCGTGATCCCGTTCGAGTTCACCGGTGGCGACACCCGCAAGACGCTGGGCCTGACCGGGGACGAAACCGTGTCGATCAAGGGACTGGACAGCATTAAGCCCCTGCAGGAGGTGCCTTGCGAGATCACCATGGCCGATGGCAGCGTTAAGAAAATCACGCTGAAATGCCGGATCGATACCGCGATCGAGATCGAGTATATCGAACATGGCGGCGTGCTGCATTACGTGCTGCGCAACCTGGCCAAATCGGCCTGATCCTTTTCGGGTCGAACCGCGACCGAATTGTCGCGCCCCCTGCCAGGGGCGCGGCAATTTTTGTTTGGGGGGCTCTGCCCCGTCCGCCATTGGCGGACTCCCCGGGATATTTCCCGTCCAAAGAAATCTGGACGTGGGAAATGGTTGGGGTAGCGTGGCGCCATGATCCATCGAAGTTATGAATTCACCCATGCGCTGTGCCGCGCGCCCGCGCGGTCGGTGACCGAGGGGCTGCGCGCAAGCGACAGGGGCGATCCCGACCCGGACCTATTCGCCAGCCAGCACGCCGCCTACGTGGATGCCCTGCGCGATGCGGGGTGCCGGGTGACGGTGCTGGGGCGGGACGAGGCCTTTCCCGACAGCGTCTTCATCGAGGACCCCGCCCTGGTCCTAAACGGGGTCGCGATCGCCTTGCGCCCCGGCGCGCCCAGCCGGCTGGGCGAGGCGGCGGCGCTGCGCCCGGCCCTTAAAGGGCATTGCCGCGACGTGGTGGACCTTGAGACCGAGGGCCATGTCGATGGCGGTGACATCCTGTGCACCGATGACCGGGTCTTGATCGGCCTGTCCGCACGCACCGATGCGCAGGGGGCCGAGGATTTGCGCCCGCTGGTCGCCGCGCAGGGCTACCGGCTAGAGGTGCTGCGGACCCAGCCGGAAATCCTGCATTTCAAGACCGAAAGCGCCCTTCTGGATGCTCAAACCGTTCTGGCCACGCCCGCTCTGGCCGCATCGGGCGCCTTCGCGGGTTTGCGCGTGATCGAGACCGCGCCCGGCGAAGAGGCCAGCGCCAACGCGATCCGGGTAAATGGCGTGGTGATGCTGGCGGCGGGCTACCCCGAAACCGCCGACCGGTTGGTGCGCGCTGGCTACGAAGTGGTGACGCTCGACATGTCGCAGGCCGCTCTGGTCGATGGCGGGCTGAGCTGCATGTCGCTACGCTATGCCCTCTAGCAGGGTCCGAATCTCGTCCAGCTTGCGGGCCACCAGAGCCGCGTCGCCGCGCGATTCGATGTTCAGCCGCACCACCGGTTCGGTGTTGGACCGGCGCAGGTTCATGCGCCAGTCGCCCATGTCGTAGCTGACCCCATCCAGGTGGTTTTCCGACAGGGCCTGCGGGCCATAGGTCGCTTCGACGGCGGAAACGGCGGCGTCCACATCGGCGATGCGAAAATTCACCTCGCCCGACGACGGGAAATCGCGACGCAGGTCGGCCACCATGGCCGACAGCGGCCGATCCGAGCGCGAGACCAGTTCGGCCACGAGGAGCCAGGGAATCATGCCGCTGTCGCAGTAGTTGAAGTCGCGGAAATAGTGATGCGCGGACATCTCGCCGCCATAGGCCGCATCGCGGTCGCGCATGATCTTCTTAATATGGGAATGGCCCACCCGCGACAGGATCGGCGTTCCTCCCGCGCGCGTCACCGCATCCTCGGTCGCCCAGATGACCCGCGGGTCATAGACGATCCCCGCCCCTGGCTCCTTGGCGCAAAAGGCCTGCGCCAGAAGCGTCACGACATATTCCCCGTCGATGAAGGCGCCGGTTTCGTCGAAGAAGAAGCAGCGGTCGAAATCCCCGTCCCAGGCGACGCCCATATCCGCCCCCTGCGCGCGCACCGCGTCCGCCGTGGCGGCGCGGTTTTCCGGCAAAAGCGGGTTGGGTATGCCGTTGGGAAAGCTGCCGTCGGGATCATGGTGGACTTTGACGAAGGTGAAGGGGAGGCCGGCCATGGCGGCCTGCACCGCGTCGAAGGTCGGGCCGGCCGCGCCATTGCCGCCATTGACGACGATTTTCAGCGGCCGCAACGCGCGCCGGTCGATATAGCCTACCAAGTGCGCCACGTAATCCGGGCGCGCATCGCGGGACTCGATCGCCCCGCCGGACACGGCCGGGCCGAAATCGTCCGCCTCGGCCAGGGCACTGATCTCGGCCAGGCCGGTATCGGCCGAGATCGGCCGCGCACCTTCACGCACCAGCTTGATGCCGTTGTAATCGATGGGATTGTGGCTGGCCGTCACCATCAGCCCGCCCCCGGCCCCGAAATGGGCGGTGGCGAAATAGACCTCTTCGGTGCCACACAGGCCAATGTCGTAGACAATCACGCCCTCGGCCAACAGGCCGCGATGCAGGGCGGCCTGCAAACCCGCGCTGCTGTCACGGATATCGCGGCCCGTGACCACGGTGCCTGGGCCCATGACACGGGCAAAGGCGCGGCCGATCGCTTCGCAGATGTCTTCGGTCAGGTCGTCCCCCAGCCTGCCGCGCACATCGTAACTCTTGAAGCAGGTCAACATAGGGGATCCTTCCGGGGGTCAGTCGGCGCGGGCGGCCTCGATCGCGGGGCGCAGGCGGCTTTCGATGGCGCGTTGGGTGACCGGTCCGGCGACCCGCATCAAGACCGTGCCGTCGCCATCGACCAGGAAGGTCTCGGGCACGCCGTAGACGCCCCATTCCAGGCTGTTGGCCCCGTTGGAATCGGTGCCCAGCGCCGTGTAGGGATCGCCCAGTTCCTGCAGGAAGGCCAGCGCGTTGGCATCCTGGTCCTTGTAGTTGATGCCGTAGACGGGCAGCCCCTCGGCGGCCAGCAGGGTAAGGTTGGGGTGTTCGACCCGGCAGGGGGCGCACCAGCTGGCCCAGTAGTTGACCAGCTTGAGCTCGCCGTCACGCAGCATCTGGTTGGTCAGCACCCGTTTGTCGCCCAGCGGCTCGATGTCCAGCGCGGGCGCTTCGCGCCCGGCCAGCGCCGTGGGCAGGTCGTCGGGATTGCCCGAAAACATGGAATAGGCGAACAGCCCGGCGATCGCGACGAAGATCACCGGCGGGATGAACATCAACGGTCTAGCCATTGCGTTTGTCCATCCGATTCTCGACAGCATCAAGTGTCGCCCGCGCCTTGCGCGCCGACCGGACTGACAGCCAGACCAGCCCCAGCAGCAGCAGGATCGAGACGGCATAGGCCGACAGCACCTCCACCACGTATTTGCCCAGGTCGGGCATCATGCGCGCATCCTCGCCTCAAGGGCCCGCGCCCGGCGCAGGCGGATTTCGGTATGCGTCCGCAGGATCACCAGCCCCACGAACAGCAGGATGAACCCGGCGATACAGACCAGCGCGGGATACCAGAAGACATCGGCGACATTCTCCTCGGCATCGAGCGACAGGGACGCGCCCTGGTGCAGGCCCTGGTTCCAGAAATTGACGGCATAGCGGCTCAACACGGCGAAGACCGACCCGACGATGCACAGCACACTGGTCAGGTCGGCGGCAGTGTCGTCATCCTCGATCGCGGTCCAGAGGGCCATGTAGCCCAGGTAGAACAGGAACAGGATAAGGAACGAGGTCAGCCGCGGATCCCAGACCCACCAGGTGCCCCAGATCGGCTGGCCCCAGACCGCCCCGGTGAACAGCGCGATCAGGGTCATGACGATCCCGATGGGGCCCGCGGCCTTGGCGGCCAGGGCGCTGACATGGTGACGGCGGATCAGCCAGACCAGGGAGGTCACCAGCATCATCACCCAGATATTGATCGCCATCATGGCGGCGGGCACGTGAAGGTAGAAAATCTTGACGGTGCTGCCCTGACGGTAGTCGTCGGGGGTGAAGAAGAACCCCCAGACAAGGCCGACCACAAGGGTCACACCGGCCCCCCACATCACCCAGGGAAGAACCGGGGCGGTCGTGGCCATGAATTTCTTGGGGTTGGCATATTCCCAGATCGACATGTGTATCTCGTATCCTGTCCCGCGCGGCGGCTCAATGCCCGATCACCGCAGATTGACCCGTAGTGCCGCCGCCGTGGCGAAGGGCAGAAAGGCGAAGACACCCAGCGTGATGCCGCCCTGCAAGACCAGCGCATTGGCGGCCGAGAACCCGTCGGCCCCGCGCCGGACGGCCTCGGCGCCGAAGATCAGCGTCGGAATATATAAGGGCAACACCAGAAGCGACAAGAGCAACCCGCCGCGCCGCAATCCCACGGTCAGCGCCGCACCGAACGTGCCGATCATCGAGAGGGCCGGCGTGCCGATCAACAATGTGATCAGCAGGAAGGCATAGGCGCCCGTTTCAAGGTTCAGCAGGAAGCCCAGCGCCGGGGCGGCCAGCGTCAGGGGCAACCCTGTCGTGATCCAGTGCGCCACCCCCTTGACCAGCGCCACGGCCTCCAGCGGCAGGGGCGACGTGGCCAGAAGCGGCAGCGATCCGTCTTCGTGGTCCAGCGCGAAGATCCGGTCCAGCGACAAGAGCGCCGCCAGCAGCGCGGCGACCCAGAGGATCCCCGGCGCGATACGGCTCAGCAGCTCCGATTGCGGGCCAACGCCGAAGGGCACCAGGACGATCACGATCAGGAAGAAGGCCAGGCCAAGGCCAAAGCCCCCGCCCGCCCGCACCGCGAGCGCGAGGTCCCGTTTCAGAAGGGCGATCAAAGAAAGGCCTCGTCGCTGCCGCCCGCCGCGTCCTGAGCGGCCTTGTAGGGTGTCAGTTCCAGCACCGGGGCGTCGAGGCCAAGGTCGATATGGGTTGCGATCACCGCGATGCCCCCCTGCCCCAGATGCGTGTCGCGCAGCCAGTCGGCGAACATCTTCACCGAGAATCCGTCCAGCGACACGGTCGGTTCGTCCAGGAACAGCACCTTGCGGCCGATCACTCCCAGCCGGGCGAGACCCAGGCGGCGTTTCTGCCCGGCGCTCAGGGTGCCGGCCAGCCGGTCGCGCAGGTCGACGAGGTCGAAATCTTCCAGCACGTTGTCAGCCAACTGCCCGCCATGCACCTCGGCCCAGAATGCCAGGTTCTCGGTCACGCTCAGCTGCGATTTGATACCGTCCGCATGGCTGGCATAAGCGCCGCTGTCCTCGGGGAACGCCACCTCCCCGGCCAAGGCGGGTTGCAGGCCCGCCAGGGTCCGCAGCAGCGTCGTTTTTCCGATCCCGTTGGGGCCGCGCAGAATCAGTGCCTCGCCCGGGGCACAGTCGAAACTGACCCCTTCCAGCACCGGGCGGCCACCACGGGCGACGCCGAGATCCTTCACGTGCAAACTCATGCGCCTACCGATAGCCCAAGGGTCAGACCGGCAACAGTGCCAAACCGACGCGGCGCCCTTCGGCCAGCAGCACGTTGTAGGTGCGGCAGGCGGCGGGCGAGGCGCAGAATTCAACGCCGATACCCGCCTCTTCCAGACGGGTGCGCAGACCCCGGGGCAGCGGCGCGATCTCGGCCCCTGTGCCCACCAGCAAAACGTCGATCTGCGGGGCGAGTGCGACCAGGCGGTCGATATCCTCCAGCCCGTCCCAGCCGTCGACACCCTTGGGCGAGATCACGATCGACCCCTCGACCACCTCGCCGCCGATACGGAAAAAGCCGGGGCCGTAGCCATCGACCGGCTTGGCGTCGTCGAACACAACTTCGTTCAGCCGCATGTCTTACCCCCAGATCGGCAATCCCAAAAGACCCGCCACCCCGATGATGGCATAGGCCGTGCCCCGGTATAGGCCAGCCCGGCCCGGAATGAAAAGCCGACGGCCCAGGAAACCGCCCAGCGCGTAGGCCGGCAGCATCGTCAGGCCCAGCCATATCGTGCCCCCCGTGATCGCGCCCTGCAGGGCCATGACCGGCAGCAGGGCAAAACTGGAAAAGGACAGCACGATGATCGTATTGGCACGGGTGCGCGCCACCTCGTCACGTCCGCCCAGCTGGAACAGCACCAGGACCGGGCCGTTCAGCCCACCGATCCGCCCAGGAACCCGACCCCGGCCCCCACGCCCAGCCAGGCCGGCACGCCCGGCGCCCGGTGATTGCGCCAGCCCGACAGCAGCGCCGCCAGCGTCACGAAGACAACGGTCGAGACCGCCCAGCGCAGCGCCGTGGGATCACTGGTGCGCAGGAACCAGACGCCCAACGGCTCCAGCGTGATGGCAGCGGCGAGCATGGTCAGGGCCGCGCGACGGTCCGCCTGTGGCCAGGCCTGCGGCACGACCGTCAGGATCGAGCCGAGCGACGCCACAGCAAAAGCCGCCACCGCCACGACCGGATCGACCAGCGCCACGGCAATCGGCATGTAGATCAGCGCCGCGCCGAAGCCCGCAAAGCCGTAGACCAGCCCGGCCGCCAGGCAGGTCAGGATCAGCCAGATTTCCATTCGTTCCCCGCAAACGCGAACCGCCCCGACAATGCAGAGCGGTCCATCGCGGCGCTAGGGCCACTCTCAGGCGTCGATATTGCCAAACTGGTTGGCGACCTGCGCCGGGTCCTTCTTGGACCAGTCGCGTTTGACGCCCAGCACCAGCAGGACGGTCGAGGCCACGAAGATCGACGAATAGGTGCCCACGATCACGCCCCAGATCATCGCGAAGATGAACCCTCGGATCACGTCGCCGCCCAGAACGTAGAGCGAGACCAAGGCCAGCAACGTGGTAATCGAGGTCATGAAGGTCCGGCTGAGCGTCTCGTTGATCGAGATGTTCAAAACCTCCTTCAGCTCTTTCTTCTTGTATTTTCGCAGGTTCTCGCGCACCCGGTCGAAGACGACCACGGTATCATTCAACGAATAACCCACGATGGTCAGCAAGGCGGCGATGATGGCCAGGTCGAACTTGATCTGAAGCTCGCTGAAAATGCCCATGGTCAGCACAACATCATGCACCAGCGCTGCAACCGCGCCCAGCGCGAACTGCCATTCGAAGCGCATCCAGATGTAGACCAGCACCGCCCCGATCGCCAACAGAACGGCGATGGCCGCGGTCTGGATCAATTCGCCCGACACGGTCGGCCCGACGGATTCCACCGACGGGAAGGTCACATCCGGGTCGACGGCGCGCAGGGCATCTTGAACTGTGCTGATGGTTTCGTTGGTGACGCTTTCCTCGCCTTCCTGGGCCTGGATTGACACCGTCTTGACGTTCTGGTCGGCGGCGAATGTCGGGTCGAAGACCTCGGTGATACTCACGTCGCCCAGTTCCAGCGGGTCGAGCGCGGCGCGATACTCGGCCACGGACACCGCTTGTGGGCTGTCGGTGCGGATTGTCGTGCCGCCCTTGAAGTCGATCCCGTAATTCAGGCCCTGTAACAGGAAGCTGACAAAGGCCACCACGACGAGAACCGAGGAAATGCCCAGCCACAGCTTGGAGCGACCGAAGAAATCCCAGGCCGTGCCATCCTTGACCAGGCGCAGGTATTTGCCGGTGAACAGCTGCTTGGGCCGCTTGCGTTCGAACCACATGATGACCAGCAGGCGGGTCACGAAGATCGCCGTGAAGACCGAGGTCAGGATGCCCAGACCCAGCGTCACGGCGAAGCCGCGCACCGGCCCCGCCCCCATGAAGAACAGGATGCAGGCGGTGATGAAGGTGGTGATGTTGGCGTCGACGATGGCCGAAAGCGCCTTTTCATAGCCCAGTTCGATCGCCCGCGCCGGGCCCTTGGCGGATTTTCGTTCCTCGCGGATTCGTTCGAAGACCAGCACGTTGGCATCGACCGCCATGCCGATGGTCAGCACGATCCCGGCGATGCCCGGCAGGGTCAGCGTCGCCCCCAGAAGGCTAAGCGCCCCGAAAATCAGCGCCATGTTGATGATCAGCGCGACATTGGCGAAGATCCCGAACAGCCCATAGCTGAGCACCATGTAGACGAGCACGGCGATAAAGGCGACGATACAGGCGATTGTGCCGGCGTCGATGCTGTCCTGGCCCAGTTCCGGCCCGATCGTGCGTTCCTCCAGGAAGGTCAGTTCGGCCGGCAAGGCCCCGGCGCGCAGAAGCACGGCCAGTTCCGTGGTCTCCTCGATGGTGAATTGGCCGGTGATGATACCCGACCCGCCCGGGATGTGCGACTGGATCACGGGCGCGCTGACCACCTCGTCATCCAGAACGATGGCGAAGGGCGATCCGATGTTTTCCGCCGTGTAATCCCCGAAGGCCCTTGCGCCGGCACTGTTGAACCGGAAATTCACCGCGGGGCTGTTGTTCTGGTCCATCGTCGGCTGGGCATTGACCAGGGCTTCGCCCGAAACGACGGGTGTGCGTTCGACGATGTAGAAGACGCCCTCTTCATCCAGCGAGGGCAGGATAAGGTTGCCGGCACCGGGGCTGGCCTCGCCATTGGCGGTGCGGCTGACGACCGGGTGAAAGGTCAGCCGCGCGGTGGTGCCGATGATATCCTTGACCTCTTGCGCGCTGCCCACGCCGGGCACCTGGACTAGGATGCGGTCCGCGCCCTGGCGCTGGATGTTCGGCTCGCGGGTGCCGACCTCGTCGATCCGGCGGCGGATGATCTCCAGCGCCTGGCGGACGGTGCGGTCATCGCTGGCAGCCTTTTCCGCCTCGGACAGCTGCACCACGATCACGCCGTCCCGGGCCGAGACGTCGAGATCGGAAGAGGTGGCCCCGGTCAGCGACTGCACCGGTTGGGCCAGCCCACGCACCAGTTCCAGCGCCCGCGGCATGGCATCGGCATTCGAAATGCGCACATGCAATTCGCCCGCCGGGGCGTTCTCTTCGCGGGTCACGAAACCGATGGTCTCGCGCTCGGCGGCCAGCACGTCGCGCACGTCGGGCCACATGGCGTCGATCCGGCGGTCATAGACCTCTTCGACCTGGACCTGCGCCAAAAGATGCGCCCCGCCCCGCAGGTCGAGGCCGAGATTGACCAGCCCATCGGGCAGAAAGGCCGGCCATTGCCCCGCCTGCGCCTGCAGGTCGGCATCGCTGATCCCCTCGGCGATTACCGCCTCGGCGTCGTTGGACTGCTCCACCCGGGAATAGAAGGCGTTGGGCAGCGCCAGCAGAACCCCCGCCAAAACCATCAGCCAGATGGCCACACGTTTCCAAAGATCGATCTGCAACATGCGAAACTGCCCCAGTCGGGCCGCACCGGGCCCCGTGATACGAAGAGCGGGACCAAAATGGCCCCGCCCGGATCAGCCCTCGGCGGGCTCGGTCTTGTTGAGGACCTGCGCGATGGTCGACTGCACGACACGCACCTTGACGCCATCGGCCAGCTCGACCTCCAGCTCATTGTCCTCTTTCACCTTGGTGACCTTGCCGATCAGTCCGCCCTGGGTGACGACCTGGTCGCCGCGGCGCAGGGCATTCACCATGGCCTGGTGATCCTTGAGCTTCTTCTGCTGCGGCCGGATCAGCAGGAAATACATGATCGCGAAGATCAGGATAAGGGGAATGAACTGTCCTAGCGCTTCCATCTTTCGTCCTTTGTCTGTTGGCCGGGCACCCCCGGTCGTCGAAGTCGCGGCACGGTAATTGCTGCGCGGCCGATTGGCAACGCAGCGGCGCGCGCTTGCGGTGCGATATGGGGCATCCGGCGCCCGGGTGCAATGCGTCAGGGTCTCACGCGGGGCCATTTCCGGGCGCAAGCGCGACAGATACCCTTTTCGACCTGAAAGGAATGCGGCATATGGGCGTGGTCAAACCCAACCAAAGGACCAGACCGATGCACGATATTCGCGCGATCCGAGAGAACCCCGCCGCTTTCGACGCGGCCCTGTCTCGTCGTGGAGTTGCGCCGGTCTCGTCCGAGATCCTCGCCATTGACGAGGCGCGCCGCGCCAAAATCCTTGCCGCCGAGACCGCCCAGGCCGAGGCCAATGCAGCCGCCAAGGCGATCGGCGCGGCCAAGGCCGCCGGCTCTGACGAAGAATTCAACCGCCTGCGCGCGGAAGTGTCCGAAAAGAAGGCCGACATCGCACGCCGTCAGGACGAGGCCAAGGTCGAGGATGCCCGCCTGACCGACCTGCTCATGGGGCTGCCCAACCTTCCTCATGACGATGTGCCCGAGGGCGAGGACGAAGACGACAATGTCGAGATCCGCCGCTGGGGCAGCCCGCGCAATTTCGACTTCGACCCGGTCGAGCATTACGAGATCGCCGCCGCCAAGCCCGGCATGGATTTCGAGACCGCCGCCAAGCTGTCGGGCAGCCGCTTCGTTCTACTGTCCGGCGCGATGGCCCGCCTGCACCGGGCGCTCGCGCAGTTCATGCTGGATTTCCACGTCGAAAACCATGGCCTTGCGGAAACCATCACACCCGTCCTTGTCCGCGACGAGATGATGTATGGCACCGGGCAACTGCCCAAGTTCGGCGAGGACAGCTACAAGACCACCAATGGCTGGTGGCTGATCCCAACGGCCGAGGTTACCCTGACCAACATCGTCAACGGCGATACGGTCGAGGCCGCCACCCTGCCCCGCCGCTACGTCGCCCATACCCAGTGCTTCCGCTCCGAGGCCGGCTCGGCGGGCCGCGACACCTCCGGCATGCTGCGCCAGCATCAGTTCGAAAAGGTCGAGATGGTCTCGGTCACGCATCCCGGCGAGAGCGAGGCCGAACACCAGCGCATGACCGACTGCGCCGAGGCGATCCTGCAGGCGCTGCAACTGCCCTACCGCACCGTGGTCCTGTGCACCGGCGACATGGGCGCGGGCGCGCGCCGCACCCATGACATCGAGGTCTGGTTGCCCGGGCAGGACAGCTATCGCGAGATCAGTTCCGTTTCGACCTGCGGCGACTACCAGGCGCGGCGGATGAATGCGCGCTTCAGGCCCGAGGATGGCGGCAAGCCGCAATTCGTTCACACGCTGAACGGGTCGGGGCTGGCCGTGGGCCGGACGCTGATCGCGGTGCTGGAGAACGGCCAGCAGGCCGATGGCTCGGTCACGCTGCCCGAGGCGCTGCACCCCTATCTGCGCGGCAAGACGGGCATCGCGGCCGACGGCTCACTGGTCTAGCTGTTTCAGGCTTCCCGGCCGGTAGCCCGGATCGCCCTCCAGCCGCGCATGAACGCTGGAATGCAGCTCGTCCGGCCGTTTCGGCCCCTCGCGCCAGCCGCGAAAGAACAACCCGTCCGGGCGCGTGTAAGGGTATAGGGGGTCCGGCTCGCAGGTCGGAAGCGCCCCGTCGTCCAGCAGGGTCAGCCGCCCCGCCCCGCGAAACACCCAGTCCTGCGCCAAGGCGGCCAGCGGCTGTTCGCGGCTCGATCCGCCCACGGTGCCGTGATGGCCCACGAACCAGAGCTGCTGATAAGGTTTCAGCGGCCCGGTCTGCGCGCCGTTCAACCCCTCGTCCCCGTCCAGGTTGTTCCAAAGGGCGGGCCGGTAGAACTTTTTCGTCTCGTCCAGCGCGACCGCGTGGCGCGCACTGCGGACAAGGCTGGACAGGACCATGTCGTGGAACCGGTAGCGCAGGTTCCACAGCGCCGCCACCGGTCCCAGCACCGCCACCGGGATGCCCCGGGCACCGACCGTGTCCCAGACCCCCATAAAGGCGATATCGACGATCGGCACGTCCCGGCCGCGCGCGGCGACGTCCTCGGCCGAGGTCGCAAAATGCGGCGAGATTCGCGCTCGCGCCTTCTGGATGTGATCGGCATCGGGGTGGTTGCGCTTGCCGCGCTTGCGATAAAGCTTGAAGGCCGCGTTGATGCTTTCGGGGCTGGTATCCTCGACGATGCCGCATTTGCGGATCATCCCCGCGACGGACCGCGCCGTGTAGGCGCCCCGGGAAAAACCGAACAGGTAGATTTCCGGGTTCTGGGCATGCTGATGCGCCCGGGCGATGAACTGGTAAGCGCGCTTGACCTTGCCATCGAGACCCCAGCCGAACGCACCGCCTCCGAACTTGTTGAAGAACCGTTTCACCGGCCCGTCGAACTCGCGCTCGGTCCCGATGCCGGGGAAATAGGCCACCAGCTGGCCGCGCGCCGCCTGGTTGACCAGGGCATCGCGCAGCTTGACCACATGCGTCGGCTCGGCCAACTTGGGCGAGTTCCAGGTTCCGTCGCACAATACGACAATGCGGGTCACGGCGGCCTCCAACGGTTGACGTAACGGAATCATCTTCGGCGCTGGACGTTACGCGCACAAGTCAGATTACCCTGACCTGATCCATCGCTTTCGGGGAACCGTATCGCCAGCATGAAACATGCGCTCGCCCTGCTCACGACAATCTTTACGCTGACCTTCGTGCTGTCGCCCCTGGTCACCGATCCGTTTTCCGGGTTTCGGTCCGACCAGTTGCCCAATCCGCAGGTTGATCCGCCGGTGCAGCCGGCCGGCTATGCCTTCGCCATCTGGGGGCTGATCTATGCCTGGCTGACCGTGTCCGCGGTCTTCGGCCTTTGTAAACGGCGCGAGGATGCCGGCTGGAACCGGATGCGCGGGCCGCTGCTGGTCAGCCTAGTGATCGGCACGCCCTGGCTTTGGATCGCGAACCAGAGCCCGATATGGGCCACCGTCACGATTTTCGCCATGGCCGGCGCCGCGATCCTCGCCGCGCGTCGCAGCCCCGATCACGACCGTTGGCTGGCCCATGCGCCGGTGGCGATCTACGCGGGCTGGCTGACGGCCGCCTCTTTCGTTTCGCTGGGCAGCACGGCGGCGGGCCATGGCCTTCTGACCGGCGCGATGGGCTGGGCCTATATCGGTATCGCCGGGGCCACGCTGAGCGCGGTGGCCGTTCTATTCAGCCTGCGCTGGCGGCTGGAATACACGCTGACGCTGGCCTGGGCCCTGACCGGGATCATCGTGGCAAATGGCAGCCAAACACTGACCATCAGCCTTGCCGCCATGCTGGCCATCGCGCTGGTCGCCGGGGTCAGCCTGCTGCGGTCCCGGGCGTCTTCGGTGTGAAAAGGCCGATAAACCGATCCCAAAGGCGGCGCCCCGGGCGGCATCGGTGCGCGTCCCCGCGCGCTATAGGGGCGCCCTAGCTGTCGGCGGGACCCTTGCCCAGATGCTTGCGCAGCCGCGACGGCGTCGATTTCTTGCGGTTCTTGTAGGGGTTCTTGTCCCCCTGGGACCGCATGGTCAACCGGATCGGCGTGCCGGGCATGTCGAAATCCTCGCGCAGGCCATTGACCAGGTAGCGGGTATAGCTTTCGGACAGTTTCTCGGGGTTGGAACACATCACCACGAAGCCCGGCGGCCGGGTCTTGACCTGGGTCATGTAGCGCAGCTTGATGCGCCGCCCGCCGGGGGCCGGGGGCGGGTGCGCCTCCACCATGCCGGTCAGCCAGCGGTTCAGCTGCGCCGTGCTGACGCGCCGGTTCCAGACCTCGTAGGCCCGCAGAACGGCATCGTGCAGCCGGTCCAGGCCGCGGCACGTCTTGGCCGAAACGGTGATCAGGGGGGCGCCCCGCAGTTGCGGCAAAAGCCGATCGAACGCCTCTTTCAGCCCCTTCAGCTTGGCCTGCTTGTCATCCTCGATATCCCACTTGTTGACGGCCACGACCACCGCGCGACCCTCGCGCTCGGCGAGGTCGACGATGCGCAGGTCCTGCTGTTCGAAGGGGATCTGCGCGTCCAGCAGCACGATCACCACCTCGGCGAACCTGACCGCGCGCAGCCCATCGGAAACCGACAGTTTCTCGACCTTGTCCTGCACCTTGGCACGCTTGCGCATCCCGGCAGTGTCGAACAGGCGTACCGGCGTGCCGCCCCAATCCATGCGCAGGGAAATGGAATCCCGCGTGATCCCGGCCTCGGGGCCGGTCAACAGGCGGTCCTCGCCCAGGATCTTGTTGATCAGCGTGGATTTTCCCGCGTTCGGGCGCCCGACCACGGCGACCTGCAGGGGCTTTTCCGGGGTCGGCATGCGCAAGGTGTCGCTGTCCTCGGCTGCCGTGTCCTCATCCACCGCGACATCAGTGTCCGGCGCATCGCGGGCGGCGCGGTCGGCGAAGTCATCGGCCAACGGCTGCAGGATCGACAATAGCTCGCCCAGCCCTTCCCCATGTTCGGCCGACAGGCGCAGCGGCTCGCCCAGCCCCAGCGCATAGGCCTCCAGCACCCCGGCATCGGCGGCGCGTCCCTCGCCCTTGTTGGCGCCCAGGATCACATGAGCATTCTTGCGGCGCAGGATATCGGCGAAAACCTCGTCGGTGGGGGTCACGCCCTGGCGCGCGTCGATCAGGAACAGGCAGATATCGGCCATTTCCACCGCGTGCTCGGTCAGCCGCCGCATCCGGCCCTGAAGGCTGTCATCGGTGGCATCTTCCAGCCCGGCCGTGTCGATCACCGTGAAGCGCAAATCGCCCAGCCGCGCCTCGCCCTCGCGCAGGTCGCGCGTCACGCCCGGCTGGTCGTCGACCAGCGCCAGGCGCTTGCCCACCAGGCGGTTGAACAGGGTGGATTTGCCCACGTTGGGGCGGCCCACGATGGCGAGAGTGAAACTCATGGCAGTCGTCCTATCGGATCAGGGCTGCCCGATACACCCTTTGGCCGTCAACGGAAAGCCAGCAATTGCCCCCGCTTTGACAGGACAAAGAGCGTGCCGTTCGCCACGACCGGGTTCGAGGTGGCGCCGCCTGGAATGTCCATCGTGCCGATCAGGCGGCCATCGACCGGGTCGAACTGGCGGACCAGCCCGTCGGACGAGGCGACGATCAATCGCCCGCCCGCCAGGATGGGGCCGTAATGCTCGTACCGGGTGCTTTGCCGGCGTTCGCGGGATTCCACGAAACCGGGCAGCTCGACGCGCCAGACCATGCTGCCATCGGTGGCATCCAGTCGCAGCAGCTCGCCCAGGTCATTGACCATGAAGACCGAACCGGCAACCGGCCAGACCGGCCCCACGGCGCCCTCGGTCACTGTCCAGATGCGGTCACCATCGGCCAGCCGCAGCGCCGCAAGACGGCCCGAGACATTGCCGACATAGACGCGGTCCGCGTCGATCACCGGATCGCCTGCCAGGTCCGAGATGGTCGAGGCGGCCTGCCCGGGCCGTTGCCCGGTGACGATCGAGGCCCAGCGCCGCAGCCCGCCCTGCGGGAAGGCGGCCAGGACCTCGCCCGTCGGGAAGGGAAAGATGGCAATGTCGGGGGTCACGGCAGCCCCGGCGCCGCCGGCGAAATTGGACGTGGGGGGCGTGCCCGACAGGGTCCAGCGCACGCGCCCGGTTTCCAGGTCCACGGCCCAGGCCCGGCTGTCGCGGGCCACGACATAGGCCAGGCCATCGCGGATCGTCGGCGCCGAGGTGCCCGGCGCATCCAGATCCTGCACCCAGAGCTCTGCACCGGTCGCTGCGTCCAGCGCCACCAGTTCGCCGAACCCCGTCGTGACCAGCACCGTGGTGCCGTCACTGGCCAGCCCGCCGCCCGACGCGTCGCGCAGATTGTCCGAGGCCGGGGCCAGGCTGCGTGACCAGAGCGTTGCGCCGCCGGTCGAGGTCGCGACGACCTGGCTGCGGGAATCGAGTGTGAAGATGCGCCCGGCCGCCACGACAGGATCGGCCGTGATGCGGTGCCGCCGGCTGTCACCCTCTCCGATCTTGACGGAAAAGGCCGGGGCCAGCGTTCCGGGCAGCGCGGGATGGGTGATCGCATGGTCGGGGCCGCCATTGCGATGGGTCCAGTCGGTGTTGGCGACCATCGCGGGCAGGGAAATTGGCCGCGCCTCGTTCGCCATGACCGCAACAGGCTGCGGATCGCCGTCCAGGTCGGCCCGGATGTCCAGGCGTTCGCCGGGCAGGATCACGTCGCGTTCGCCGCAGGCCGACAGGACTCCGAGGGCCAACAGCCCCGCCAGAAGTGATTTACCAGTCACGTTCGTCCCCCTGTCCCGGTTTCGCGGTCCGATCCTCGCACGGGTTACTGCCCGGCGGGCAGCGCCAGATCACCGATCTCGCCCCCTAGCGCCACAATCATCTGCAGCGCCCGATCACGCAAGCCCCGCGTTGCCTCGGCATCCACGGCGATCGCGCCGAACTGGTCGATGGCCGCCTGCCTGTTGCCCTGCTGTACCTCGATCAGCGCCAGTTGCTCCAGGGCCACCATACGGAACGGGGCCCCCGGCTGGGCCAGCCCGGACAGGATCGCGCGGCGGCGATCGATGTCCTGGTCGCCGCCGTCGATCATCGCAGATTTCAGTGCGGCGAGATCGCGATAGACCGGCGGAACATCCGCGTTCTCTGCAACAGCGCCGAGCGCCTCCAGCGCGCCCTGCAGGTCGCCGGCCTCTTGCAGGTCGGCTGCGGCCAGAAGGTTTTTGAGGGCCCGGGCCGCGCCCTCGGTTTCCAAGGCCAGAAGCGACTCGGCGCGGGCCGTAGCGCTGTCCTGCTGGATCGCGGCCAGCATCGCGTCGCCGCGCGCCTGGGCATCGGCGCGGTTCTGGGCCTTGCGCCACTCGTTCCACGCGGTCCCGCCCACCAGCAAAAGCACGACCAGAACCGCGATCCAGCCATAGCGCCGCAGATACTGGAACAACTGGTCGCGGCGGACCTCTTCGCTCACTTCGTCGATGAAACTGTCGGTGTTGCTCATGCAGGCCCCTATTGCCGCCGCGGACGCTGCGCCGCCGCGCTTTGGCCTCTCATATCGCGAAGCTCGGCCAAGTGACAAGACCGCCACACGGCCCCGTCGTTTCGCACCCGCAGAAGAATGCTTGCGGCAGGGACAGGATTTTTCTAAACTGAACTGATCGGTTTAGCACCTGACCGCGTAAAACAAGTAATTTGGAATTCACGGCCGGCCTGACTATTTGCAAGGGGTCCGGACACGAAGGAAAGACCCGATCATGCGTTTGATGCCGATCCTCACCGCCGTCCTGGTGTCCTTGGTGCTGTATTTCCTGATCTTCGAGCGCGAAACCGTGCTGGCCATCGCCCAGGTCAGCCCCGCCGAAGAAAGCGAAGAGGCCGTCGAAACCGGCCCGGCCCCGGTTAGCGTGGTGGTCGAAACCTCGACCGCGCAACCGGTGGACAGTGCCGTTGTTCTGCGCGGCCGGACCGAGGCGGCGCGCCAGGTCACCGTGGCCGCCGAAACGGCAGGGCAGGTGATTTCCGACCCGATCCGCAAGGGCGCCTTCGTCGAGGCCGGCGACGTGATGTGCGAACTCGACCCGGGCACCCGCGAGACCAGCCTGGAGGAAACCCGCGGCCGCCTGCGCGAAGCCCGCGCCCGCCTGCCCGAGGCCCGCGCCCGCATTCCCGAGGCCGAGGCCGCCCGTGCCGAGGCCGCCGCCCGCCTGGCCGAGGCCAATTCGCGCCTGCTCGAAGCCCGTGCCCGGCTACGTGAGGCCGAGATCAACCAGAATGCCGCGGCGCGGCTGTCCGAGGACGGCTTCGCCTCGGAAACCCGGCTGGCCAATGCCGACGCGACCCTGGCCTCGGCGCAGGCCGGTGTCACTTCGGCCGAGGCCGCGGTCGAGGGCGCCCAGGCCCGCATCCGCAGCGCCGAGGCCGGGATCGAAAGCGCCCAGGCCGGGGTGGAAGGCGCCCGCGCCGGTATCCAGTCGGCGCAGGCCGCCGTGGCCGCCGCCGAACGCGAACTGGACCGGCTGACCATCACCGCGCCTTTCTCGGGCCTGCTGGAAAGCGACACGGCCGAGCTGGGCACGCTGATGCAGCCCGGATCGCCCTGTGCCACGGTGATCCAGCTGGACCCGATCAAGCTTGTGGGGTTCGTCCCCGAGGCCGAAGTGGCCAAGGTCGAGGTCGGGGCCATGGCCGGCGCTCGGCTGACCGACGGCGAACAGGTCCGCGGCGAGGTGACCTTCCTGTCGCGCTCGGCCGACGAGAACACCCGCACCTTCCGCGTCGAGATCGAGGTCGCCAATGCGGACCTCGCGATCCGCGACGGCCAGACCGCCGAGATCCTGATCGAAGCGGCGGGCCGGTCCGCCCACCTCCTGGCCGGATCGTCCCTGACGCTGAATGATGACGGCGATATCGGAATTCGAGCCGTGGATTCGGACAATACGGCCAGTTTCATGCCGGTGAGTGTCCTGCGCGATACCGTCGAGGGCATCTGGGTAACGGGCCTGCCCGAAACGGTGGATGTCATCGTCGTGGGCCAGGAATATGTCCGCGACGGCGTGCCCGTCGAACCCACCTACCGGGAGGCAAAGGGATGACCGGCATCGTCGACTGGGCCGCAAACCACGCCCGCATGATCATCGCCTTCATCATCCTCTCGCTTACTGCGGGGGGCGCGGCCTATGTCGGGCTGCCCAAGGAAGGTGAGCCGGATATCGAGATCCCGGCGCTCTTCGTTTCGGTCCCCTTTCCCGGCATTTCGGCAGAAGACTCCGAGACCCTTCTGGTCAAGCCCATGGAGGCCGAGCTTCAGGATATAGACGGCCTCGATACCATGTCGTCCACCGCCGCCGAAGGCTATGCCGGGGTGGCGCTGGAATTCGAGTTCGGTTGGGACAAGTCGCGCACCATGGCCGATGTCCGCGATGCCATGAACAGCGCCGAGGGCCAGTTCCCCGCCGGCGCCGATCAGTATTCCATCAACGAGATCAACTTTTCCGAATTCCCGATCATCATCGTCAACCTGACCGGCGAGGTGCCCGAGCGCACGCTGATCGAGGTTGCCGAGGATCTGCAGGACGAGGTCGAGGGGATCGACGCCGTGCTCGAGGCGCAGCTGACCGGTCAGCGCGAAGAGATGCTCGAGGTCGTGATCGACCCGCTCAAGCTGGAAAGCTACGACGTCACCGCCAATGACCTGATCAATGTCGTCACGCAGAACAACCTTCTGGTCGCCGCCGGGGAAGTGACCAGCGAAACCGGCGATTTCTCGGTCAAGATCCCGTCCTCGTTCGACGACGCCCGCGATGTCTACGACCTGCCGGTGCGCACCAATGGCGACCGCGTCGTCACGTTGGGCGACCTGGCCGAGATCAAACTGACCTTCGAGGACCGCGACAGCACAGCCCGTTTCAACGGCACGACAACGGTCGCTTTGCAGGTGGTCAAGCGCAAGGGGTTCAACCTGATAGACACCGCAGCGCAGGTGCGCGACACGGTCGATGCCGCCGTGGCCGAGTGGCCCGAGGATCTGCGCCAGGCCGTGGAGGTGGGCTTTTCCAATGACCAGAGTCGCGTCGTGGCCTCGATGGTCAGCCAGCTGGAAGGCTCGGTTCTGACGGCCATCGCGCTGGTGATGATCGTCGTGCTGGCCGCGCTCGGCATCCGGCCGGCGCTGCTGGTCGGCTTCGCCATCCCGACCTCGTTCCTCTTGTGTTTCGCGCTGTTCGCCGTGCTGGACGTGACGATTTCCAACATCGTGATGTTCGGCCTTATCCTGGCGGTTGGTATTCTGGTCGACGGGGCCATCGTGGTGGTCGAATATGCCGACAAGCGCATTTCCGAGGGCACAGGCCCCATGCACGCCTATGTCGAGGCCGCCCGCCGCATGTTCTGGCCCATCGTCAGTTCCACCGCGACCACGCTCTGTGCCTTCCTTCCGATGCTGTTCTGGCCGGGTGTCGCGGGCGAATTCATGGGGCTCTTGCCGGTCACCATCATCTTCGTCCTGACCGCCTCTTTGATCGTGGCGCTGATCTACCTGCCGGTGATGGGCGGCGTGACCGGCCGCATGAGCCGGGTTTTCGGGCGCTGGTCGGACGCGCTGGCGGCACGCCTGCCATGGCTGGCCCGCGCCGCCCTCGTCGTGCCGGCGATCCTGATCGCCTATGCCGGCGCAATGCTGACGCTGAACCCGGGCTATTTCTCGGGTCAGGCGGTGCAGACCGACGGGCTGGTCGCCTCATTGCCCGGGATTGCGCTGTTCCTGGCCGGGTGTGTGGCCGTGGCGATCACGGTCGGGTCGGCCAAGATCACCCGTGCTCCCGAACGCATCCGGGCCGGATATCGGCGCAGCCCATTCGGCCACGTCATCAACTTCATCGCCGGCAACCCTGTTATGCCGATCGTGTCGATCGCCGTGATCGGCTTCCTGGTGGTCTCGGTCTTCACCTATTTCGGAGCCAACAACAACGGCGTGGAATTCTTCGCCGAAAGCGAACCGGAACAGGCCATCGTCTACGTCCAGGCCCGCGGCAACCTGTCGATCGAGGAAAAGGATGCCCTTGTCGCCCAGGCCGAGCAACTGGTGCTGGATCAACATGGTGTCGACACCGTTTTCGCCTTTGCCGGCGAGGGCGGGCTGAACCAGAACACTGCAGGGGCACAGGGCCCGCGCGACACGATCGGTCAGCTTCAACTGGAACTGATCCCCTGGGAAGACCGCGCCGCCTATGCCCGCGAGCACGACGTGACGTTCGAAGAGCTCGACGGCGATGTCGTCATGGCGAATATCCAGGCGGCGCTGGACACCATCCCCGGCATCCAGTCCGAAATCCTCAACCTGTCGCGCGGCCCGGCCAGCGCCAAGCCCGTGCATCTGCGCCTGACCGGCGATGATTGGAGCGCCCTGCGCGATGCCGCGGCCATCGTGCGGGACCGGTTCGACCAAACCATCGGCCTGACCCAGATCGAGGACAGCCGCCCCCTGCCCGGCATCGACTGGGAAATCGACGTGGATGTCGAAAAGGCCGGCCGCTACGGCGCCAACGTCGCCTCGGTCGGCGGCATGCTGCAACTGGTCACGCGCGGCATCCTGCTGGACACCTACACGCCGCAAGGCAGCGATGAAGAGATCGAAATCCGCGTCCGCCTGCCGCGCGAGGATCGGGTTCTGTCCACCCTCGACAGCCTCAAGGTGCGCACGAATTCGGGGCTGATCCCGCTGTCAAATTTCGTCACCCGGTCCCCGGTGCCGAAGCTGGCCCAGATCGACCGCGTCGACCAGGAACGCTATTTCGACGTCAAGGCCGGGGTCGAAGAGGGGCTGGTGAATTTCGTCACCGACGGGCCGGATGGCGGCACGACGACCCTGGGCACATTCCGCGAACTGACGGAACCTGCCGGCGCCGAGGCCAACCGAACCGTCGAAAGCACGGATGGTACGGTCTATGCGCTGATCGAGTTGAGCGCGGCCGACACCCTCGGCGCCGTTCAGGAGGCCATCAACGACGGCGGCGCCCGGCCCGAGGTTCTCAATGGCAATGAACGGATCGCCCTCCTGACCGACTGGCTGGAGACGGAAAACCCTCTGCCGGCCGACATCGGATGGAAGTGGACCGGCGATCAGCAGGACCAGGCCGAAAGCCAGGAATTCCTGCAGGTGGCATTTGCCGGGGCGCTGGGGCTGATGTTCATCATCCTGCTGGCCCAGTTCAACAGCTTCTACAACGCGACACTGGTCCTGCTCGCGGTGGTTTTGTCCACAACCGGGGTGCTGATCGGCATGCTGGTCATGGATCAGCCCTTCTCGATCATCATGACGGGTACGGGCATCGTGGCGCTGGCCGGGATCGTGGTGAACAACAATATCGTGCTGATCGACACCTACCAGGAATACGAAAGATACATGCCGCGCGCCGAGGCGATCACCCGCACGGCCGAGGACCGGATTCGGCCGGTCCTGCTGACAACGACGACCACAATGGCCGGCCTGTCGCCAATGATGTTCGGAATCAGCCTCGACTTCTTCGGCGGCGGCTATTCCATCGACAGCCCCACCGCGCTGTGGTGGAAACAGCTGGCCACTGCCGTCGTCTTCGGCCTGGGCATCGCGACGATGCTGACGTTGGTCTTCACGCCTGCGATGCTGGCGCTCAGGGTCTGGGTCACCACCTATGCCCGCTGGGCGGCGCAAGGCTTGGCCAAGCTGGGATCGGGCCGGGGTAGCCGCATCGCCCGCGACTGGGCGCTGGAGCGCGAGGCGCGCCGGACCAAGGTGCCGGAAATCCAGTGGGATGATTTCGACGGCTTCACCGAACCGGAAGAAGACCCGGTCATCGCCCCCGCATCGCCCCCCCTGCGCGCCGCCGAGTAGCCTTTCTGGTCCGGATCGCGGGTAAGGACTGCCCCGGCAATGGCCGCTGGGGGCGACGGTGCGGCATGCGAATGGCGGCCAAAAGCCCAAAACAGCCGAATGCTGCACGGCGCCCGAGCGCCTGCATTCCGCGGTGATATTCGTCGGTTTATACATTGTTAGATAGCTTTTTATCGATTAGTAGGACTTCATGACGGATCGACTCTCTCAATCAAAGGCGCTGGCGAATGAGCACCGGCTTGCGATTCTTGACTGGCTCAAGGACCCGCAAAAGCACTTCGGGCATCAAGAAAGCGGCGATCCCGGCGAAATCGGGGTCTGTGTGACGTTGTTCGTGGAAAAGCTGGAGATGAGCCAGCCCACGGTGAGCAGGCATCTGGAGCTGCTGCAGCGCGCCGGGTTTCTGCGCGTTAGCCGCGTCGGGCGCTGGTCCTATTTTTCGCGCGATGAGGACGCCCTTGCGGGATATCGGAGATGGTTGAATGATACCCTTTGACGAGATGGATCGGAAGCTGCTGCCGCAGTTCGAGCGCCGGACAGTTGCGACCGCCGACGGCCCTGTCCGCGCGCTTGTCGCCGGGAAGGGTCCGCCGCTTCTGATGTTGCATGGCGACCCGCAGACACATCTATGCTGGCATCAGGTCGCACCAGCACTGACAGCGACGCATACCGTTGTCCTGACTGATCTCAGAGGGCGCGGCGAAAGCCACAAGCCCGGGCCGACGGATGACCATGAACCGTACTCCAAACGCGCCATGGCGGCGGAACAACTTGCGGTGATGCAGGCTCTCGGGTTCCGTCGGTTTTCCGTGGCGGGTCATGACCGAGGCGCTCGTGTCGCTCGGCGCATGGCGCTCGATCATCCGCAGAGCATCGAAAAGCTCGTCGTCATGGACATCGTCCCAGCCATCGATCTCTACGAAAACACGACCGCGGCGGTTGCGCAGGACTATTTCTACTTCTTCTTTCTGACCCAGCCACACCCGATCGCAGAGAGCCTGATCTCAGGCGATCCCCAGACCTTCATGGGGCAAATCCTGACCGGGCTGCCCGGCGCGACCGTGCCCTTCGATTCGGAGGCGCTGGAACTCTACATCAAGTCTTCTTCGCGGCCCGAGTCGATCACCGCCATGTGCGAATGTTTCCGCGCAGGCCGCACGCTCGACGTGAAAGCCGATGCGGCGGATCGAGCGAACGGTCGAAAGATCGAGTGCCCCACGATGGTCGTCTGGGGAGCGAGAGGCGTTGTCGGACAGTGCTTTGACGTGACGTCTATCTGGTCGTCCTGGGCACCTGACGCTCAGTTCGAGCCGGTCGATTGCGGTCACTTCATCCCCGAGGAGGCGCCCGAGCACGCCGTCCGGTTGATCAAGTCGTTTCTAGGCTGAACTCGGATACTTCACCGATAAGTGCTTCTCAGCACGCCAAAAAATCATCACGAGGAGTCGTACAAAGCCGACCTTGGCTCGGCATCGAAAGCGGTCTGCTTCGTCCCGCCACGCCGCCTTTCGATCAAGCCGCCCGCTCCTCGGCCTGCTGGCGGGCCCAGAGCCGGGCATAGCGCCCGGCGCTCGACAATAGCGCGTCATGGGTGCCCTGTTCGACGATCTCGCCCTTTTCCAGCACCACGATACGGTCCGCATCCGCGATGGTAGAGAGGCGATGCGCGATGGTCAGCACCGTGCGGCCCTGTCCCATCGCCTTGAGCTCGGACTGGATGTCGCGCTCGGTATCGGTGTCCAGCGCGCTCGTCGCCTCGTCCAGCAGCAGGATCGGCGGGTTCTTGAGAAGGGTCCGGGCGATGCCCACGCGCTGTTTCTCGCCGCCAGAAAGTTTCAAACCCCGTTCGCCAACCTGCGTGTCATAGCCCCCGGGCAGGCCCGTGATGAAATCGTGGATCTTGGCGGCCTTGGCCACCGCGATGATCTCGTCCTCGCTGGCCCCGTCCCGGCCATAGGCGATGTTGTAGCGGATCGTGTCGTTGAACAGCACCGTGTCCTGCGGCACCACGCCGATCGCCTCGTGCAGGCTGTCCTGTGTCACGTCGCGGATATCCTGGCCGTCGATCCGGATCGCCCCGCCCGAGACATCGTAGAACCGGAACAGCAGGCGCCCGATGGTGGACTTGCCCGATCCCGAGGATCCCACGATGGCCACGGTCTCGCCCCCCGTTACGGTCAGCGACACGCCCTTGAGGATGGCCCGATCAGTGTCGTAGCCAAATGAAACCGTGTCAAAGGCCACCTCTCCGGATTTCACATTCAGAACCTTGGCGCCGGGCTTATCGGACACATCAGACGGTTGCTCTAACAAATCGAACATTTCGCCCATATCGACCATGGCCTGGCGGATTTCCCGGTAAACCGAGCCGAGGAAGTTCAGCGGCATGGTGATCTGGATCATGTAGGCGTTGATCATGACGAAATCGCCGGTGGTCAGCGTGCCGTTCTGCACCCCGAAGGCGGCCATCACCATGACCAGGACCAGCCCCGTGGTGATCACGAAGGCCTGGCCGAAGTTCAACAAGCCCAGCGTGTAGGCGGTCTTGAGCGCCGCGGTCTCGTAAAGCGCCATGGCCCCGTCATAGCGTCTGGCCTCACGCGACTCGGCGCCGAAATACTTGACGGTCTCGAAGTTCAGCAGGCTGTCGATGGCCTTCTGGTTGGCGTCGGTGTCCTGCTCGTTCATCTCCTTGCGGATGCGCACGCGCCATTCGGTCACCTTGAAGGTGAAATAGATATAGATCGCGATGGTCACGGCCACCACGCCCACGTAGCTGAACCCGAAATGCCACAGCAGGATCACCGCGATCATCATCAATTCGAGGATCAGCGGCCCGATGCTGAACAGCAGGAAGCGCAGCAGGAAATCCACGCCTTTGACCCCGCGCTCGATGATCCGGCTGAGGCCCCCGGTCTTGCGGGTGATGTGATAGCGCAAGGACAGGCGGTGGATATGGGTGAAGGTCTCCAGCGCCAGTTGCCGCAGCGCGCCCTGGCCCACCTTGGCGAAGATCATGTCGCGCAGCTGCTGGAACCCGTTGGTCATCAGCCGCGCCATTCCATAGGCCACGGTCAGCCCCACTGCGCCCAGCGCGAGCAACATCGCGTCGCCCGCCTCGCCCGACAGCGCATCGACAACCAGCTTGTAGAGCATCGGCCCGACCACCGCGACCAGCTTGGAGGCGAACAGCGCCATCATGGCCAGCACCACGCGGCGCTTCACCCAGGGCTTGTCGTCCGGCCACAGATAGGGGGCGACCCGGCGGATCACGTTCCAGCCCTCGATCGGCTGGTCGTTCAGGTTGGCATCGGTTTTGGGCAGGCGGCGCATGGACGGGTCCTTGTGGCAAGGCCTCTTAAGTAGGAGCGTTGGCCCGCAATGACCAGAGCCGCCCTTAGATCATCCGCATCATCCGGGCTTTTTCCCCGGCATCCGCCGGGTCCGACAGGGCCTTTGCCAGCCCGTCCAGCGCGGTGATGTTGTGGCCCGCCCGCAAGGCATCCACATGGGGCAGCATCTCGCGGATGCCGCGCGCCTTCGGGGCGAACTCCTCCCAGCGCAGCAACGGGTTGAGCCAGATCAGCTGGCGACAGGACAGGCCCAGGCGTTCGACCTCGCGCCCCAGCGCACCGGTGTCGTCGCGGTCCAGCCCGTCGGTGATGAGCAAAACCACGGCACCCTGCCCCAGAACCCGGCGCGACCAGTCCCGGTTGAATTCGTGCAAGCAGGCGGCGATGCGGGTGCCGCCCTCCCAGTCCTGCGCCTCGGCCCCGGCGCGGGCCAGGGCCTCGTCCACGTCGCGGGCGCGCATGTGACGTGTGATGTTGCTCAGCCGCGTGCCGAAGGTGAAGGCATGAACGCGCGCCCAGCCCTGGCCCTTTGCATTGCTGATCGCGTGGACGAAATGCAGAACGGCCCGGGAATATTGCGACATCGACCCGGATATATCGCACAGAACGACCAGGTTCGGATAGCGGATGCGGCGGCGGCGCGTCTCGAAGGCGCGGATCTCGCCGCCATTGCGCATGGACCGGCGCATGGTGCGGCGCCAATCGGCCAATGGCCCGGCCAACGCCTCGGTGCGGCGGGATTTCACCGGGCGCACCGGCAGGGTCAGGCGCGCCAGTATCCGCTTGGCCCGGGCCATCTCCTCGGTGCTCATCTGTTCGAAATCGAGGGTCCGCAGCCGTTCCTCGGCGGAAATGGTGGCCGAGGCATCGATTTCGATCAGAGTTTCCTCGCCCGCCTCCTCGCTGTCCGGGCGGTCCGGCTCGATCCCGTCCAGCAGCGCCTCGGCCGCGCGTTTCTCGGCCGGTTTGGCCAGTTCCTCTTCCTGCACGCCGCGAATGGCGGGCAGCATCATGGACATCATCTGTTCAAGAAACCGCGGATCGCGCCAATACAGGCGAAAGACCTGCCCGAAGACTCGCAGGTGTTCGGGCCGCGAACAGAAACAGGCCTGGAGCGTCCAGTAGAAATCCTGCTTCTCGGAGAATCCCGCCACCTCGACCGCGCGGATCGCGTCGATCACCCGTCCCGGCCCCACCGGCAGCCCCGCCTTGCGCAGCGCGCGGGCGAAATGGGTGATGTTGCGCGCCAGCTTGCCATCCTCGGGCAGGTCGAGCGGGGGATAGTCCACCATCAGGCCGGTGAAAGGTCCGCGCGGGCCTCGTCCAACAGGCGCCCGGCCTCGGAGCCCTCGATGCGGGCGATGTCATCCTGGTATTTCAGGATCGCGCCCAGCGTGTCCGCGATGACCTGGGGGGACAGGTCGATGGCGTCCAATGCCAGCAGGCACTTGGCCCAGTCGATGGTCTCGGCCACGCCCGGGCGCTTGAACAGGTCCTCGCGGCGCAGCCGCTGGACGAAGGCGACGATCTCGCGGCTGAGGGTCTCGGTCGCCTCGGGGGCGCGGGCCTGCAGGATCTCGATCTCGCGCTCGAAGCTCGGATAATCGACCCAATGATAAAGACAGCGCCGCTTGAGCGCGTCATGCACCTCGCGCGTGCGGTTCGAGGTCAGGATGACGAGGGGCGGCTGGGGGGCCTTGATCGTGCCCAGTTCGGGGATCGTCACCTGGAAATCCGACAGCGCCTCCAGCAGGAAGGCCTCGAACGGTTCATCGGTGCGATCGATCTCGTCGATCAGCAGGACGGGCGCGCCGGCCCGATGCGGGCGCATGGCTTGAAGCAGGGGCCGCTCCACCAGGAAATCCCCAGAGAAAACAGAGCGTTGCAAAAGATTCTTGTCGGCATTCCCTTCTGCCTCGGCGGCCCGGATCGCGATCATCTGGGCGGGGAAGTTCCATTCGTAGACCGCGCTGGCCGAATCCAGCCCCTCGTAGCATTGAAGGCGGATCAGGTCGCGGCCGAGGGCGGCGGCAATGGCCTTGGCGATCTCGGTCTTGCCGGTGCCGGCCTCGCCCTCCAGGAACAGCGGCCGGCCCAGTTTCAGCGACAGGAACACCACTGTCGCCAGCGCCCGCCCGCAGACGTAATCCTGTGCGGCCAGGGCCGATTGCACCTCGTCAATGCTCTGCATGTCGCCTCCTCCGATCCTTATGCTGCAAGGCGGGCGTGCCGGGGTCAAGCGACGCATTGCCCCGCCCCGCCCGACGCGCTAGGCCTTTGCCCGGATACAAAGGAGACCCAGATGAGCGACCCGCACGCCCCCGGACATGGCCCTGAGCTTGGACAGTTCGACTGGGCCGACGCCCTGCGGCTCGAATCACAGCTGACCGAGGACGAGCGCATGTTGCGCGACGCGGCCCACGAATTCGCGCAAACTCAGTTGCAGCCGCGGGTGCGCGACGCCTACGCGATGGAGGCCGCCGACCCGGCCATCTTCCGCGAGATGGGCGAAGCGGGTCTTCTGGGCGTGACCATACCCGAGGAATTCGGCGGTCTGGGCGCGGGTTACGTGACCTACGGGCTGGTCGCGCGCGAAATCGAGCGGGTCGATTCGGGCTATCGGTCGATGATGTCGGTGCAATCGAGCCTGGTCATGTATCCGATGCATGCCTATGGGTCCGACGAACAGAAACAGAAATACCTGCCGGGACTGGCCAGCGGTGAATTGATCGGCTGTTTCGGCCTGACCGAACCGGATGCCGGCAGCGATCCGGCGGGCATGAAGACCCGCGCCGAAAAGACCGCCGACGGCTACCGGCTGACCGGGTCGAAAACCTGGATTTCCAACGCGCCCTTCGCCGATGTCTTCGTGGTCTGGGCCAAGTCCGACGCCCATGACGGCAAGATCCGCGGCTTCGTGCTGGACGCGGGCATGCCGGGCCTGTCCGCGCCCAAGATCGAGGGCAAGCTAAGCCTGCGCGCCTCGGTCACCGGCGAAATCGTCTTGGACGGCGTCGAGGTCGGTGAAGATGCACTCTTGCCCGGTGTTCAGGGGCTCAAGGGGCCGTTCGGCTGCCTCAACCGCGCGCGCTATGGCATCGCCTGGGGCGTTATGGGCGCGGCCGAGGCCTGCTGGCACGCGGCCCGCCAATACGGGCTGGACCGCAAGCAGTTCAACCGGCCCATCGCCCAGACCCAGTTGTTTCAGAAGAAACTTGCCGACATGCAGACCGAGATCACCCTGGGCCTGCAAGGCGCGCTACAACTGGGCCGCCTGATGGAGGCGGGACAGGCCGCGCCCGAGGGAATCAGCCTGATGAAACGCAACAATTGCGGCAAGGCGCTGGATGTCGCCCGCCACGCCCGCGACATGCACGGGGGCAACGGCATTTCCGGCGAATTCGACGTGATCCGCCACATGATCAACCTGGAAACGGTCAATACCTACGAGGGCACCCATGACGTGCACGCCCTGATCCTGGGCCGTGCGCAGACGGGTCTGCAGGCCTTTTTCTAGGCGGATTTCGGCGCATTCCCGAAAATGGCCCCGGTCTTGCAAATTCTGGCCGCATATCCAGATCATGAAGGCCCGGGCACGAAAAACAGGCGAGGACACATGGCCGACCAGGAACAGCTATACGATTTGCAGCTGGAGGGGCTGGATGCCGAGGAGTGGCGGGCGCGCGTCGAGGAGGTCTGCCACCAGATCGGGCATTGCGAAACCCTGGGCAAGCATTACCTTGCCATGCAGCTGGATGCCGGCCCACGCCTGTTCGTAAGTTTCGAAAACATCCCCTCTGCACGCAAGTTCAACCCCGAGGCGGCCCCGCGTGGCTGGCTTCTGGCACGTGATCGCGGCTGGTCCTGCCTGACCATCCTGGCCAAGGATCCCGAGAACTGGTTCCGCGATCCGGCCATCTACGCCTTCTTCGACCGGCTGATCGACGATGGCTATTTCGATGAATTCGAGGACGTGCTGTTCTACGGCGCGGGCGGTGCGGGCTATGCCGCCGCGGCCTTTTCGGTCAGCGCGCCCGAGGCACGGGTGCTGGCGCTGCGCCCGCAGGCCACGCTGGACCCGGCCCGCACGCCCTGGGATCGCCGCTTCATGGCGCAGCGCGCCAAGGATTTCACCAGCCGGTTCGGCTATGCCCCCATGATGCTGGAAACCGCCAGCCAGGCCTGGATCGTCCATGACCCGCTGGTGCCCGAGGACGCGATGCACGCAACCCTGTTCGAGGCGCCGAACACGATACTGCTGCGCACGCCGCATCTGGGCCTGACACCGGAACGCGACCTGTCGCTCATGCGCGTGCTCGACGACATCATCGACGAGGCGATGGACGGCACGCTCGATGCCGACAGCTTCGCCGGCTACTGGCGGGCGCGGCAGGGGCACCTGCCCTATCTGCGCACGCTTTTTCACATTCTGGAAGAAGATGGCCGCGATGGATTGCTGGCCCGGCTTTGCAGGTTCGTGCTGCGCGACACCAATCGCCCGCTCTTCGCCAAGAAACTGGCCCAGATCGAGGCCCGCACCGCCGAAGAGACGAGCACGGAAACCGAGAACGCCTAGCGCCCGCGCCGTTCCAGCGCGGCCTGTGCCGCCGCCAGAAGGCGCAGGGCGAAATAGCCCATGGCGGCCGCGATGGCGACGCCCAGCGGCGATCCGGTATCGAAGAGTGCGCACAACACGCCCGCCCCGACCAGCGCCAGCATGAAGGCCAGCAGGCGCGTTTCGCCCTCATCGAGCGGGATATGCGGGGCCATGGCCCGGGCCAAGGGCCGTGCCAGCGGGGCCTCAATATGCGGGGTCAGGAACCCCGCGACGAATGCGATGATGAAACCGAACATGCCGTCCTCCGTGAACTGACATAGATTTGGGCAGGATGGCCCGCCGTTCAAGACGAAAACGCATCCCGCATCCATCGGAGGAATGCAGGCTGGAAAGCACGGGCGCGACGGTGTATGGCCACCCCATGACCAAACCCGCTCCGACCCGGCTGACGATCCGCCGCCCCGATGATTGGCACCTCCATCTGCGCGATGGCGAGATGCTCAGGGGTGTTCTGCCACATTCCGCCGCCCATTTCGGCCGCGCGATCATCATGCCCAACCTCGTGCCGCCGGTCGTCACCGGGGCGCAGGCCGCCGCCTATCGCGACCGGATCATGGCCGCCCTGCCCGAGGGCAGCGGATTTCGCCCGCTGATGACGCTCTACCTGACCGAGGACACGGACCCCGAGGACGTGGCCCGTGCCCATGCTGACGGTCTGGTGACGGCGGTGAAACTCTATCCCGCGGGGGCGACTACGAATTCGGCCAGCGGCGTGCGCGATTTCGACAAGGTGCGCCCGGTGTTGGAAAAGATGGCCGAGATCGGCTGCCCCTTATGTGTTCATGGCGAAGTGACCGACCCCGAGGTGGACATTTTCGACCGCGAGGCGGTGTTCATCGACAAGGTGCTCAAGCCCATTCGCAAGAAGACCCCGGACCTGCGCGTAGTCATGGAACATGTCACGACGCAGGACGCGGTGGACTACGTCCGTGACACCCACAAGAACCTGGCCGCGACGATCACCACGCATCACCTGATCATCAACCGCAACGATATCCTGGTGGGCGGGATCAAGCCGCATTACTACTGCCTGCCCGTGGCCAAGCGCGAACGTCACCGCATCGCGCTGGTCCAGGCCGCCACCAGCGGCGACAAGCGGTTTTTCCTGGGCACCGACAGCGCCCCGCATACCGATGCCAACAAGTTGCAGCCCTGCGGTTGTGCAGGCTGTTTCACCGCGCCCAACACGATGTCTTGCTTGGCGGAAGTTTTCGAAGTTTCCAAGAAGCTCAACCAGCTGGAGGCCTTTGCCTCGCTCAATGGGCCGCGCTTCTACGGCCTTCCCGTCAACGAGGATACGATCACCCTGACCAAGGGCGATGCGGTGGACTACCCCACGCAGGTCGAAACCGGCGACGGGCCGGTCACGGTCTTCGATCCCGGCTTCCCGCTGCATTGGCGGGTCGAAGCCTGAGTCGCCGGGCCGTCAAAAGAATCGCACCGACAAAAACAGGAGTCCCGCGGCCATGATCCCCGCCTCTTTCCCCGACAAGTCCGAGATCGCCCGCCTGACCGCACGGATGCTGATCGAGATCGAGGCCATCCATTTCAACGCGCGCGCGCCCTTTACCCATGCCAGCGGCAAGCGGGCCCCGACCTATATCGATTGCCGCAGGTTGATCTCCTACCCCCGGCTGCGGTCGGTCCTTATGGACTTCCTGGCGGTGACGGTGATGCGCGAGGCCGGCTTCGAGGCCTTCGACAACATCGCCGGCGGCGAAACTGCGGGAATCCCCTTTGCCGCCTTCGTGGCCGAGCGGCTGGCCCTGCCCATGACCTATGTGCGCAAGAAACCGAAAGGGTATGGCCGGAACGCCAGGATCGAGGGCGCCATGTCGGATGGCGAGCGCGTGCTGCTGGTCGAGGACCTGACCACCGATGGCGGCTCGAAACTGTCCTTCGTGTATGCGATCCGCGACACCGGCGCGACATGCCGGCACACGGCCGTGGTCTTCTATTACGGCATCCATGCCGGGGTCGAGGAATCGCTGGCCGAGCATGACGTGAACCTCATCCACCTGTGCACCTGGTGGGACGTCCTGGCCGAGGCCCGCGCAATGCAGGCCTTCGATGCCGAGACCCTGGACGAGGTCGAATCCTACCTGCGCGACCCTGCCGGCTGGGCCGAGGCCCGAGGATAAGCGGAAATTTCTTGGGGAAAACCTGTGGGCGAAATCGCGGGTTTTCCCGGCATCCGCACACGGTTTGCCCATATCTGGATGCTCTTGGACAGCGCCCCACCAGATATGCTATGACCCATGCGACCCGTAGGCTTGCGCACAGCTTGACCACAGACTTTTGCAGATAGCATGCGCCGGGCGCTGCGGTTAAACCGTCAGCTTGGGACAGACGGGTCGGATTCGGGGCAGAGCAAATGAACGAAATCTCCACATTCAATGCCAGCGGCACCGACACCGAGGGCACCGAGCAAATGCCCCATTCGATCGAGGCCGAACAGCAACTTCTCGGCGCGATCCTGACCAATAACGATGTCTTCGACCGCATTGCCTCCATCGTGCGGCCCGACCACTTCTACGACCCGGTCCATGCCCGGATCTTCGAGACCGCAGCCGCGCGGATCCAGAAGAACGCCCTCGCCTCTCCCGTGACGCTCAAGGCGTTCCTGGAGGACGACGAGGGTCTGAAGGAACTGGGCGGCCCGCCCTACCTGGCACGACTGGCCGGCGCCGCGATTTCGGCATTTGCGGCGCGCGACTACGCGCAGATGATCTATGACCTCGCAGTGCGCCGCGAACTGATCCAGGTCGGGCAGGAAATCTCGTCCAAGGCAGCGCGGGTCAATGTGGACAGCGAGCCGAAAGAACAGATCGTCGAGGCCGAGCAGAAGCTATACCAGCTGGCCGAACAGGGCCAGTCCGAAAGCGGTTTTCAGAGCTTTCTCAAGGCTGTGACCGACGCGGTTAATGTCGCCAACGCGGCCTATCAGCGCGAGGGCGGGCTGGCGGGCGTGTCCACCGGCCTGGTCGACATGGACCAGAAGCTGGGCGGGCTGCATTCCTCGGACCTGCTGATCCTTGCCGGTCGCCCGTCCATGGGGAAAACCTCGCTGGCAACCAATATCGCCTTCAACGTGGCCAAGGCCTACAAGCGCGGCAAGTTGACGGATGGCACCGAGGGCGCCGTGGATGGTGGCGTCGTGGGGTTCTTCAGCCTGGAGATGAGCGCCGAGCAGCTGGCCGGCCGGATCCTGGCCGAGGCCTCGGAAATCTCGTCCCACAAGATCCGCCAGGGCGACATGGACGAGGCCGAGTTCCGCCGCTTCGTGGATGCCGCCAAGGAACTGGAGGCCTGCCCGCTCTTCATCGACGACACCCCGGCCCTGCCGATTTCCCAGGTCGCCGCCCGCGCGCGGCGACTGAAACGGACCCACGGGCTGGACCTTCTGATCGTCGACTACCTGCAATTGCTGCGGGGCAACGCCGACAACCGGGTCCAGGAGATCGCCGAGATCTCCATGGGCCTCAAGGCCATTGCCAAGGAGCTGGACATCCCCGTCGTGGCGCTGTCGCAGCTGTCGCGCCAGGTGGAAAGCCGTGACGACAAGCGGCCGCAGCTGTCCGACCTTCGCGAATCCGGTTCGATCGAGCAGGACGCGGACGTGGTCATGTTCGTCTTCCGCGAAGAGTATTACGTCGAACGGGAAAAACCCTCGGATGACCGGCTGGACGAAATGGCCGCCTGGCAGGAACGCATGGCGCGTCTGCACGGCAAGGCCGAGGTGATCATCGGCAAGCAGCGGCACGGCCCCATCGGCACGGTCGAGCTGTCCTTCGAAAGCCAGTTCACCCGGTTCGGCAACCTCGTCAAACCGTGGCAGCAGGGCGGCGGCGATTTCGGCTGAGGCCGGCGCGCAAAACCGCGCTTGCCCCCTTGCCTGCCACCTGTCAAAACCGCGCCCATGTCGACTGGTTTTTTGAATATTGATCTGACGGCGCTGGCCCATAACTGGCAGGCGCTGGATGCGATGACGAGTGTTGAGACCGCCGCCGTGGTCAAGGCCGACGCCTACGGGCTGGGGGTGGACAAGGTGGCGCGCGCCCTTGCGCGTGCGGGGGCCAAAACGTTCTTCGTGGCCGTGGCCGAGGAAGGCGTGAAACTGCGCCAGGCCCTTGGGCCGAACCCCACCATATGCGTCTTTTCCGGCCACATGCGCGGCGATACGGACATGATCGGCGACATGGGCCTGACGCCCATGATCAACACGGTCGGCCAGCTGACCCGGCACCTTGAAAGCCTGCCGGGCCATCCCTTCGGCATCCAGCTGGATACCGGCATGAACCGCCTTGGCATGGAGATCGACGACTGGGCCAGCGTGGCCGAGATCGCGCTGGGGCAGAACTGCCGGCTTGTCATGAGCCACCTGGCCTGCGCCGACGAACCCGATCATCCGATGAACCGCCAGCAACTGGACCAGTTCCACCTGATGACCGACGGGATCGACGTGCCCCGCTCGCTGGCGCAGACCGGGGGGATCCTGCTGGGGCCCGAGTATCATTTCGAGCTGACGCGGCCGGGGGTCGGGCTTTATGGTGGGCTGCCCTTCGCCGATGCGCAGCCCGTGGCCCATCTCGACCTGCCGGTGATCCAGCTGCGCGACGTGGCGCCGGGCGAAACCGTAGGCTACGGCAACACCTGGACGGCCGATCGGCCGACGAGGCTGGTCACGGTGGCGGCGGGCTATGCCGACGGCGTTCATCGTATCCTGTCGGGCAACCTTCAGCTTTGGCATGGCAGCCACCCGGTGCCCGTGGTGGGCCGCGTGTCGATGGACCTGATCACCGTGGATGTCACCGACCTGGACGAGGTGCCGGGGTCGCTGTCGCTGTTATCCGCCAATCAGACGGTCGATCATATCGCCGACCGGGCCGGGACGATCGGCTACGAGGTACTGACCTCGCTCGGCGGCCGCTACCAGCGGCGGTATTCCGGGCAATGAGGCGCCCTCTGGGTGCCATAGGGGCCACTGTGCTGGGCCTTCTGGCCGCGATCGGGCGGCTTGCGCTTTTCGTGGGCGAAACCGTGTCGCACCTGGTCCGGCCGCCCTTCTACCCGCGCGAATTTGGCCATGCCTTGGTCCAGATCGGCTATTTCTCGCTGCCCGTGGTCGGGTTGACCGCGCTGTTCACCGGCGGCGCGCTGGCCCTGCAGATCTATGCGGGCGGGTCGCGTTTCGATGCGCAGGCCGTGGTGCCGCAGATCGTGGCCATCGGCATGGTGCGCGAACTGGGCCCGGTCCTGGTGGGGCTGATGATCGCGGCGCGGGTGACATCCAGCATCGCCGCCGAGATCGCCACCATGAAGGTGACCGAACAGATCGACGCGCTGGTGACGCTGTCGACCCATCCGATGAAATACCTCACCCTGCCGAGGGTGCTGGCCGCAACGCTGGTCATGCCCGTGCTGGTCGGCATCGGCGACATCATCGGCATTTTCGGCGGCTATCTTGTCGGAACGGAACGGTTGGGCTTCAACTCTGCCGCCTATCTCAAGAATACCGCCGACTTCCTGACCCGGCTCGACATCATCTCGTCGCTGGTCAAGGGCGCGGTCTTCGGCTTCATCGCGGCGCTGATGGGATGTTATTACGGGATGCAATCGGACCGTGGTGCCATGGGCGTGGGCCGGGCCACGAAATCCTCGGTCGTGGCGGCCGCCGTGCTGATCCTGGCGGCCAACTTCCTTTTGACAGAGGCGTTCTTTTCCGCATGATCCTGCTGAGTGACCTGCACAAGACCTTTGGCACCAACGCAGTGCTGCGCGGCGTGGACCTGCACGTGCCCCGCGGTGAAAGCATGGTGGTCATCGGCGGGTCGGGCACCGGCAAGTCGGTGCTGATCAAGTGCATTCTCGGGCTGATCACGCCCGACAGCGGCACAATCGCGGTCGACGGGCAGGACGTGACCCGCGCCGACCGCGATGCGTTCCTGGCTCGGTTCGGGATGCTGTTCCAGGGCGGGGCGCTGTTCGACAGCCTGCCGGTCTGGCAGAACGTCGCCTTCCGCCTGCTGCGCGGCAGCCTGAAACGGCCCAAACCCGAGGCGCGCGAGGTGGCCATCGAAAAACTGCGCCGGGTTGGCCTGTCCCCGGATGTGGCCGACCGCCTACCCGCCGAACTGTCGGGGGGCATGCAGAAACGCGTGGGGCTGGCCCGCGCAATCGCCGCCGAGCCCGAGATCATCTTTTTCGACGAACCCACCACGGGGCTGGACCCGATCATGGCGGGCGTCATCAACGACCTGATCCGCGAAATCGTGACCGAGATGGGCGCCACCGCCATCACCATTACCCATGACATGGCCAGCGTGCGGGCCATCGCAGATGACGTGGCCATGCTGCATGCGGGCAAGGTGCGCTGGTCCGGACCGGTGGGCCAGATGGACGACAGCGGCGATCCCTACCTGCACCAGTTCATCACCGGCAGCGCCGAGGGCCCGATCGAGGCGATAAGGTAACCCCCGATGGACCCGGCCCAGGCCCCGTTTCCGTCTTGGTTGGCCTTCGCGATATCCGCCCTTGCGGGTCTGGCGCTCGTCGGCTTCGCGGCCCGGACCATGCTACGCGTGCCGAAATGGGCGGGGGTTCTTGGTCGGCGTGGTGGTGGTCTGGCCGGTTCGGAGGCGTAGAACCATTTCTGGGGGATCGCCCAGGCATTCGCCGGCCCCTGACCCCGCTCGAACGATTCGCGCGGCCCGGCCGTTTGCCCCAAACCGTGATTTTCCGGGCGAACAATGGACTCGCTTGGCCGGCATCGTTGCGATTTGGTAAACTCGTCACGCTCTTCACCAGATTTTGCGCGCCATTGGCTGGCCTGAGACACGGCGTGAGATTTTCCCCTTTGGTAATCGGCGGAACATTGCCTATCATGAAGCGTTAAGGGTCTGCTCGTTTCGGACTTGGGGGTTTTGTCATGACTGGTTTGCTGAATCACGCGCAACGCGCGATGCATGTCGTTTCTCTGGCATTGTTAACCACGATCGGCGCGGCGGTGCTGGCCTATACCATCGCCTGTGCCCTTGGGCTCGCGCCTTGGCTGTCGCTGTCGCTCACCTTCGGGGAAACGACGATACCTCAGGCGGGCACCTATGTTCAGATCGCGCTGACCGGGATCCTTGTCTCGCTGGCCTTCTTCATTCCGGCCAACCGGCGGATCCTCGGGCTTGAACGGGCGCATCGCGATTTCCGCATCTCGATGGAGGATGTCGCCCGCGCCTACCACCTGTGCCACAGTGCCGACCGCACCGGGGTCTTCACCCTGTCGAGCGAGTTCGACGCGGTGCGCGAACGCCTGTCTTACCTGCGCGACCACCCCGACCTGGACAGTCTGGAGCCGCAGGTGCTGGAACTGGCCGCCCAGATGAGCCAGCAATCGCGCGAGCTGGCCGATATCTACAGCGATGAAAAGGTCGCGCGGGCCAAGACGTTCCTGCGCCAGCGCCAGCAAGAGGCCGAACGCCAGCAACAGTTGATCGTCGAAGCCCTGCATGCCTGCCGCGACCTGCGCAAATGGACCCAGCAGATTGAACTGGAGGAAAGCGTCGTGGCAAGCCAGCTGGCGCAACTCGAAGAACAGCTCGAGGCGACCCTGCCCGCCTTGGGCTATTCGCTGGGCCGCGATGGCGCCAATGTCGTGCCGCTGGGCGAACGGCCCGCGGCGGAATAGGGCTTGCATCCGGGGCGGTCCCGGCATCACTTGGGCCGGCCATGGAAAAGACATCCCCGACACTCTGGGTCCTGCGTGGCCTGAACCTCGCCTTGCTGGTCCTGTTTCCCGTGGCCTGGTTCGCGCCGCTGCTGCGGGCGGCGTTCCTGCCGCTGTTCGGCCTGAACGAAATCTCCATCGTCTCAGGCCTGCAATCATTGTGGGACAGCGACGTGTTCCTGGCCGTGATCGTGACCGCGCTGGCCCTCTTCGCGCCCTATCTCAAGACCATCGGGCTGGCGCTGGTGCAATTCCGGCTGCTTGATGTCCGCGCCCTGCCCGCGATCGGCTACCTTGGCAAGCTGGCGATGGCCGACATCTTCCTGATCGCGCTTTACGTCGTGGTCGTCCGCGGCGTCAGCCGCGCCCATGTCGAGGGCGCCTGGGGGCTTTACCTGTTCACTATCTGCGTGCTGGCGTCGATCCTTCTTTCGATCCTGACAGAGCGGCAGATGAAGCGCTGACGGCGGCCCATGGACAGGGCGCGAGAATTGGTCCAAAAGGTGAACATGGCCAAGGATCTGACGTTTATCTGCACCGCCTGCAACGCCGCCCATTCCAAATGGTCGGGCCAATGCGATGCCTGCGGGGCGTGGAACAGGATCGAAGAGGCCAAGCCGCTGTCCTCGGGGCCGAAGTCCAAGGGGCTGGGCGCGAAACGGGGCCGCGCACTGGACCTGACCGATCTGGCCACCGAGCAACCCGAACCGCCCCGCACCCTGGCCGGTGTCGACGAACTGGACCGGGTCCTGGGCGGCGGGCTGGTCAAGGCCAGCGC
The DNA here is from genome assembly GCA_009908505.1 of Alphaproteobacteria bacterium. Classification (GTDB taxonomy): domain Bacteria; phylum Pseudomonadota; class Alphaproteobacteria; order Rhodobacterales; family Rhodobacteraceae; genus Salibaculum. Next base: position 173,166 of record JAAAPD010000003.1, read on the forward strand.
CCTGCTGGTGGGCGGCGATCCGGGCATCGGTAAATCCACGCTGTTGTTGCAGGCCGCCGCGCGGTTCGCGCGCAACGGGCTGAAGGTGCTGTATGTCTCGGGCGAGGAATCGGCCGCGCAGGTGCAGATGCGCGCGCGGCGGCTGGAACTGACCGAAAGCCCGGTGCGCCTGGCCAGCGAAACCAACCTGCGCGACATCCTGACCACGCTGGAGGAACAGACCCCCGACCTTGTCATCATCGATTCCATCCAGACCATGTGGCTGGACACTGTCGAGGCCGCACCCGGGTCGGTCAGCCAGGTGCGGTCGGCCGCGCATGAGCTGACGACCTTCGCCAAGCGGCGCGGCATCGCCGTGGTCATGGTCGGCCATGTCACCAAGGAAGGCCAGATCGCCGGCCCCCGCGTAGTCGAGCACATGGTCGACACGGTTCTCTATTTCGAGGGCGAGCGCGGCCATCAGTTCCGGATCCTGCGCGCGGTCAAGAACCGCTTCGGCCCCGCCGACGAGATCGGCGTGTTCGAGATGACTGGCCGCGGCCTCGTTGAGGTCAAGAACCCTTCGGCGCTGTTTTTGTCCGAACGGGGCGAGCCGGCGCCGGGTTCGGTGGTTTTCGCCGGGATCGAGGGGTCGCGCCCGATGCTGTGCGAGTTCCAGGCGCTGGTCGCCCCCTCGCCCCATTCCCAACCCCGCCGCACCGTCGTGGGCTGGGATGGCGGGCGGCTGGCAATGATCTTGGCGGTGCTCGAATCCCGCGCGGGCATCCCCTTTACCGGGCTCGATGTCTACCTGAACGTGGCCGGTGGCCTGCGGGTGGGCGAACCGGCCGCCGATCTGGCCGTCGCCGCGGCGCTGATCTCGGCGCGCGAGGACGCGGCTCTGCCCAAGGATTGCGTCGTCTTCGGGGAAATCTCGCTCTCGGGGGCGCTACGCCCGGTGGGCCAGGCCGAAAATCGGTTGAAAGAAGCCGCAAAACTTGGTTTTAGAACGGCGGTAACCCCGGTGCGGGCAAAACGCGTGGGGTCCGGCGGCGTCGAGTTGCGCGAAATGCGGGACCTGCCGGAATTCGTCGAAGGGGTCTTCGGGGCACGATAGGCCCCAAAGCCCACCAAAACAGGAAGGGCCGGCACATGGGCGAATTCACCCTTATTGATGGCATCGTCGCCGTCGTCATCGTCTTGTCGTCCCTGCTGGCCTACAGTCGCGGCTTCGTGCGCGAGGCATTGGCCATCGCGGGCTGGATCGTGGCCGCCGTGCTGGCCTTCATCTTCGCCGATCAGGTGCAGCCGCTGGTGCGCCAAATCCCTGTGCTGGGTGAATTTATCGGCGACAGTTGCGAATTGTCGATTATCGCCGCCTTCGCCGCGGTCTTCGCGGTGGTGCTGGTGATCGTCTCGATCTTCACGCCGCTGTTTTCCTCGCTGGTGCAGCGATCGGTCCTCGGTGGGCTGGACCAGGGGGTCGGGTTCCTTTTCGGGGCGCTGCGGGGGATCCTTCTGGTTGCGGTGGCCTTCTTCGTCTACGACACGATCCTGGAAAGCCAGAATGTCGAGATGGTCGAGGACAGCCGCGCCAAGGCGGTTTTCGGCAACTTCACCGACCGCCTGCAATCAGAAGACCCCGAACAGGCCCTGGGCTGGATCACCACGCAGTACGAACAGCTTGTCGGGGGATGCGCGCCGTAGCGACCGCGCATCGATTCTTGTGATAGTTTCGTGACAGAGCGGCCGCATGCCACTATGACGGGGCCAAGGTTCAATCCGTGAGATTCGGAGGGTCCATACGTGACCAAGGTGCTGCCGCCCGCCCACCCATTCGACGATGACAAACTGAAAGAAGAGTGCGGGGTGTTCGGCACCGTCGGCGTATCCGACGCCGCCTCGATCGTGGCCCTGGGCCTTCATGCCCTGCAACATCGCGGGCAAGAAGCCGGGGGCATCGTCACCCATGATCCCGAACACGGGTTCAATTCCGCCCGGCGCTTCGGACTGGTGCGTGACAACTTCACCTCGGAAAAGCTGCTCAACACCCTGCCCGGCCCGATCGGGATCGGCCATGTGCGCTATTCCACCGCCGGGTCAAAGGGCGGCACCCAGATCCGCGACGTGCAGCCTTTCTTCGGGGAATTCGCCATGGGCGGCGCGGCCATCGCCCATAACGGCAACATCACCAACGCCCTGCAATTGCGCAAGGAACTGATCGAGCGCGGATCGATCTTTCAAAGCTCCAGCGACAGCGAATGCATCATCCACCTGATGGCGCGGTCCATGGGCCGCACCATTCCCGACCGCATGGAAGAGGCGCTGCGCAAGGTCGAAGGCGCCTTTTCCGTGGTCGCCATGACCCGCACCAAGCTGATCGGCTGCCGCGATCCGCTCGGCGTGCGCCCCCTGGTTCTGGGCAAGCTGGGCGAAGGCTGGGTCCTGGCCAGCGAAACCTGCGCGCTGGACATCATCGGTGCCGAGTTCCTGCGCGAGATCGAGCCGGGCGAGATGGTCGTCATCTCGGCCGAGCATGGCATCCAGAGCCATTATCCCTTCCGCCCCGCCAAGTCGCGCTTTTGCATCTTCGAGCACGTCTATTTCAGCCGCCCCGACAGCATCCTTGGCGGCCAGTCCGTCTATTCGACGCGCGAGAACATCGGCCGCGAACTGGCCAAGGAAAGCCCGGTCGAGGCCGACCTGGTCTGCCCCGTCCCCGACAGCGGCACGCCGGCGGCCATCGGCTATGCCCTGCAAAGCGGCATTCCCTACGCAATGGGGATCATCCGCAACCAGTATATGGGCCGCACCTTCATCGAGCCGACCGAGCAGATCCGCAACATGGGCGTTCGCCTGAAACTGAACGTCAACCGCGCGCTGATCCGGGGCAAGCGGGTGATCCTGGTCGATGACAGCGTCGTGCGCGGCACCACCAGCCGCAAGATCAAGGACATGATCCTCGATGCCGGCGCCGCCGAGGTGCACTTCCGCATCGCCAGCCCGCCCACGGCCTGGCCCTGCTTCTACGGCGTGGACACGCCGCAGCGCGAAAAGCTGCTGGCCGCGACAATGTCCGAGGACGAGATGCGCGAGCACCTGGGCGTCAACAGCCTGAGATTCATCTCGCTCGACGGGCTGTATCGCGCCGTCGGCGAGGCACAGGGCCGCGACGCCTCGAGCCCGCAATATTGCGATGCCTGCTTTTCGGGCGAATATCCGGTGGAACCGTCTGATATGCTGGATCAGGGCTTTCGGATGAAGGCTGCTGAATAGGCGATCGGCCGGTTTCCGCTGCATCGCGGCATTCCCCACCAACCCCCCTTTTCAACGCCCGCTCGCAGGCCTATGTGCCGTCCGTTCGCACGGACAGGTGCACACGGAAAAGGCTTTCCAAATGACCCAAACGACCAACGAGGTCACCGCCCAGGCGGCGACCGAACCCGACGCGCTGCCGCTGCATGGCACACGGCTGATCGGCACGATGACGGGCAATGACCCGGCCCGCGCCCTGCTGCGCGACAGCAATGGCAAAATCCTCTCGGTCGCCGCCGGGCAGGAGACGCGCGCGGGCAAGGTTCATGCCATCCACGCGGATCACATCATCCTGCACCGCCGGGACCGGTTGCATCGGCTGGCGCTTGCCGGCTGAGACACCGCGCGGGATTGCCAAGGCCGTGCCGCTGTCATAACAGCGGCTCATGACCAAGATCGCCCTCATCACCGGCGCCAGCCGCGGCCTTGGCGCCGCCCTGGCCGAAGCCCTGTCCCCCGTGCACCATGTCGTCGCCGTGGCCCGCACCACCGGCGCGCTGGAAGAGCTGGACGACCGCATAAAGGCCAAGGGCGGCGATGCCACGCTGGCGCCGATGGACATCACTACCGATCCGGCCATGCAGCAGCTGTGCCGGTCGATCCATGACCGCTGGGGCAAGGTCGAACTTTGGGTTCACGCGGCGGTTCATGCCGCGCCGCTATCGCCCGCTGCGGCCACGGGCGCCAAGGATTTCGACAAGTCGATAGAGGTCAACGTGACCGCCACGCAGCGCCTGATCGGCTATGTCGCGCCGCTTCTGGGCACCGACGGCCGCGCCGTGTTCTTCGACGATCCGCGGGGGGGCGAAACCTATTTCGGCTCCTACGGGGCGTCGAAGGCCGCGCAGATCGCCTTGGCCCGGTCTTGGCAACGCGAAAGCGAACGCACCGGTCCGCAGGTTCGCATCCTGACGCCCAAGGCGATGCCGACAGGCACGCGGGCCCGGTTCTACCCCGGCGAAGATCGCAGCGGACTGGCCAGCCCCGCCGACGAGGCCGCCCGGCTGTTGCCCGAAATCATCGGCTGACCCCTTCCGCCACAGGTCCTTGCCGCCCACGCCGCCCTGAATTACTAGGGCTGTAAAGGGGGCGGATATGCGCATTCTCATCACCAATGACGACGGGATCAACGCGCCGGGCCTGGCGGTTCTGCACGACATTGCGACCCGGATCGCGGGGCCCGAGGGCGAGGTCTGGACCGTGGCCCCCGCCTTCGAGCAATCCGGCGTCGGGCATTGCATTTCCTACACGCACCCCACCATGATCGCCGAGCTGGGCGAACGCCGCTTCGCCGCCGAGGGCTCGCCCGCCGATTGCGTCTTGGCGGGGATACACGACGTGATGGTCGATGCGCGGCCCGATCTTGTCCTTTCCGGCGTCAACCGCGGCAACAATGCCGCCGAGAACACGCTCTATTCCGGCACGGTGGGCGGCGCGATGGAAGCGGCCCTGCAAGGCCTGCCCGCCATCGCCCTGTCACAGTTCTACGGCCCCGCCAATGCCAGCCTGCCCAACCCGTTCGAGGCGACCGCCGGTCACGGCGTGGCCACGATCCGCGCCCTACTTGACCGCGCCCATTGGGACAACGGCGTCGATTACCGCCTGTTCTACAACGTGAACTTTCCCCCAGTCCCGGCCGCCGAGGTCAAGGGGATGCGCGCCACGACGCAAGGCTATCGCGCCAACACGTCCTTTTCCGTGGAACCGACCCATTCGCCCTCGGGCCGGCGGTTTCTTTGGATCAAGGGCGGCGCCCAGCACGAGCCAACCGCGCCGGGTAGCGATGCGGCGGCCAATCTGGACGGCTATATCTCGGTCACACCCATGCGCGCGGACCTGACCGCCCATGACCATATCGCCGCCCTGAAGGAGGCGCTGGAGTGACCCCCGAAGAGCAGATGCAGTTCGTCTACGCGCTGCGCTCCAAGGGGGTGACGGATGCCCGCACGCTGGTCGCGATGGAACGCACCGACCGGGCGCGGTTCGTCAAGGGCCATTTCGCCGACCGCGCCTACGAGGACATGCCCCTGCCCATCGCCTGCGGCCAGACCATCAGCCAGCCGTCCGTCGTCGGGCTGATGACCCAGGCGCTAAACGTGCAGCCCCGCGACAAGGTTCTGGAAGTCGGCACCGGGTCCGGCTACCAGGCTGTGATCCTGAGCCACCTGGCGCGGCGCGTCTACACGGTGGACCGGCACAAGCGGCTGGTCCAGGAGGCGCGCAAGCTCTTCGACGAGATGGACCTGACCAATATCACCGCCATCACCACCGATGGCAGCCACGGCCTGCCTGAACAGGCGCCTTTCGACCGCATCGTGGTGACCGCTGCGGCCGAGGACCCGCCGGGGCCGCTGCTGGCGCAGCTCAAGCCCGGCGGCATCATGGTCCTTCCCGTGGGCCAGTCGGACGCGGTGCAGTCGCTGATCCGCGTGACACGCACCGAGGACGGGTTCGACTACCAGGAATTGCGCCCGGTGCGCTTCGTGCCGCTTGTTGAGGGCTTGGGCGCCGATTGATTTTCCCCTATAGTCGCGCCAACAGGCGACGCTAGGATAAGATCGCCCCAGTCCCGAGGATCGAGCCGATGTCAAACCGAACCCTGTCCCGTCCCGTGCGCTGTCTACTTGCCGGCACCGCGCTGGTGGCTCTTGCTGCCTGCGACTCCGACGGCAACCTGGCCGATTTCGACCTGCGAGACCTTGGCGGTGGCTTCGATACCTCCGAGGCGGTGGCCAACCTGCCCAACCGCCCCCGGCCGGATGATCGCGGCGTGATTTCCTATCCTGGCTATCAGGTGGTGGTGGCACGGCAGGGCGAAACCGTACGCCAGATCGCGGGCCGGCTGGGCGTGAATGCCGAGCAATTGGCCAATTACAACGCTATCGACCCGGACACGCCCCTGCGGCGCGATGAAATCGTCGCCCTGCCTGGCCGTGTCGCCGAACCGTCCCCGGCGACCGGGGCCGTGGCGACCGGGCCGATCCAACCCCCCAGCCAGGTGGACGTGACGACGCTGGCCTCGGATGCGATCGACCGTGCGGGTGACCAGCGCAGCACGCCCGCGTCGCAGCCCGCGACGCCTTCGGACGCGCCCACGGGAGTCGAACCCTTGCGCCACCAGGTGCAACGCGGTGAAACCGTGTATTCCATCGCCCGGCTTTATGACGTGCCGGTGCGCGGCCTGGCCGAATGGAACGGGCTGGGCGCAGACCTGACGATCCGCGAGGGCCAGCAATTGCTGATCCCCGCAAGCGGAACATCGCGCCCAGCGCCCGCGGCGGTCACCAATCCGGGCGAAGGCACCCAGACGCCGACCCCGCCCAGCGCAGCCCAGCCGTTGCCGGCGGAAACGCCGGAGGTGGCGCCAGAGGCCCCCCCGGCCCCCGATATCGGTCAACAGAGCAGCGCCGCCACGGACGCGCCCCTGATCTACCCGATCTCGGGCAGCATTATTCGCGAATACAGCCCCGGCCGAAACGAGGGCATCGACATCGCCGCCGATGCCGGCACGCCCGTCAAGGCCGCCGCCGACGGAACCGTTGCCGCCATCACCGAGAATACGAACGGCGCCAAGATCGTCGTGCTGCGCCATACCGGCAACATCCTGACCGTCTACGTGAACGTTCAGGACCTGACCGTGTCCAAGGATGACCGCGTGTCCCAGGGCCAGTCCATCGCCACGGTCGCCGCCGGATCGCCCAGCGCGCTGCATTTCGAGGTGCGTGACGGATTGGAAAGCGTTGATCCGGCCGACTACCTGCCGTGATCGAAATCCCGGATTTTTGATCGCCCCAGCGAGTTTCCCGAAATTCGTCTAAAGCCGCACGCCCTGGCGTCCGGCCAGATCCGTGAAGAACTGCCAGGCGACGCGGCCCGATCGCGCGCCGCGCGTTGCCTGCCACTCAATCGCCTCGGCGCGCAGAGTCTCGGGGTCGATGGTCACGTCATAGGCCGCGCAATAGCCCTCGATCATCGCCAGGTACTCATCCTGGTCGCAGGGATGAAAGCCCAGCCAGAGGCCGAAGCGGTCGGACAGCGAAACCTTCTCCTCAACCGCCTCCGCCGGATTGATGGCGGTGGACCGTTCGTTCTCGATCATGTCACGGGGCATCAGGTGGCGCCGGTTCGAAGTCGCATAAAGCACCACGTTGTCCGGCCGCCCCTCGATCCCGCCGTCCAGCACCGCCTTGAGCGCCTTGTAATGCTGGTCGTCATGGGAAAACGACAGGTCGTCGCAGAACAGGATGAAACGTTCCTCGCGTCCCCGCAGCAGGTCCAGGCAGCGGCCGATGCTGGGCAGGTCCTCGCGCTGGATCTCGACGATCTTCAGGCTGGCATGGTCCTGCGCGACAGCCCCGTGCACCGCCTTGACGAGCGAGGATTTTCCCATCCCCCGCGCCCCCCAGAGCAGGGCGTTGTTGGCGGGCATGCCGCGGGCGAATTGCCCGGTGTTGCGCAGCAGCGTGTCGCGGGACCGGTCGATGCCCAACAGCAGGTCGATCTCGACCCGGTTCACCTTGTCCACCGGCATCAGGCGATCCGGGTCAGGCTGCCAGAGAAAGGCCGGCGCGGTTCTGAAATCCGGGGCCGGGATGGGCGCCGGAGCCATCCGCTCCAGCGCCCCCGCGATGCGAAGAAGGGCCTCCTCCCCGCTCACTTCTTCGCCTCATCCTCGTCGTCGCCCAAAAGCTCGTCGGTGGCGGCGTCGAATTCCTCGTCGGCCTCATCGGCCTCGTTGGCCTCGTCCTCGTCGTCTTCGAACCACAGCCCCTCGGCGCGCAGGCGTTCCTCGCGCTTGCGCTCGACCCGGGCGACCAGGTGGATCGAGATCTCGTAAAGGCCATAGACCACGACGAACAGGATCGCCTGGGTGATGACATCCGGCGGCGTCACCAGTGCGGCCAAGACCAGGATGCCGACAACGGCATATTTGCGCACGGTACGCAGGCCCGGCGCGCTGACCAGGCCGGCCTTGCCCATCAGGGTCAGCAGAACCGGCAATTGGAAGCAAAGACCGAAGGCCACGATGAACTTGATCGTCAGGTTAAGATATTCTTGGGCCGACCCCTGGAAAACAACGGACAGGCCCTGTTCGACCTCTTCGCCGACGACGGCCTCGCCCTCGGCGCCGAATTGCTGGAAGCCCAGGAAGAAATCATAGGCCAACGGCGTCACAACGTAGAAGGCAAAGGACGCGCCCAGGAAGAACATGAAGGGCGAGGCGACCAGAAAGGGCAGGAAGGCGCCCTTTTCCGACTTGTAAAGGCCCGGCGCCACGAAGCGCCACATCTGGTGGGCGATGGCCGGGAAGGCCAGGATGAAGCCGCCCAGCAACGACACCTTGATCGCCACGAAGAAGCCCTCTTGCGGCGAGATGAAGATCAGGTCGCAATCCTGGCCGCGCTGGTCCAGCACCTGGCACAGGGGATCGGTCAGGAAGTTGAAGATCGGCGTGGCCACGGTGAAACAGATCACCATCCCGATCAGGAAGGCGATGACCGATCGGATCAGCCGGGTCCGCAATTCCGTCAGATGCTCGATCAGCGGGGCCGCGCTGTCCTCGATCTCGTCCTGGGTGCTCATGCACTGTCCTTCGTGGATTTGGCCGGGGTGTCGGACGCGGGCTCGCCACTCTTTTCCGCTTCGGATGCCGCTGTGTCGGCCTCGGCGGCCTCGCGGGCCATGCGCTCTTCGGCCACGCGGGCGGCATTTTCGCGGATCTTCTCGGCAGCCTCCTTGCGCTCTTTGGACAGGCGCTCGGTCTCGCCGCCGGGCTTCATGGCGGACTTGGCCGTATCCTTGACCGCGTCGCTTGCGGTCTTGGCCGGGTTGGCGGCCGCGCGAATGGTCTTGTCGATATCACGCACGCCCGATTCATCGGCGGCCGCGTTCATGGCCGAGGAAAACTCGCGCGCCATCCGCCGCATCTTGCCGGTGAAGCGCCCAAAGGCGCGAAACAGGCCCGGCAGATCCTTGGGGCCGACCACGATCAGCGCCACGATTCCGATTACCAGAAGCTCGGTCCAGCCAATATCAGGCATGTCGGTTCAGCCGTTCAGGCTTTGGTGTCTTCGTCTTCGGGGGTGACATCCTTGGTCGCCTCGTCAGACATCTGTTCATCCAGCTCTTTCTTGCCGTCATCCACGCCCTTCTTGAAGGCGGTGATGCCCTTGCCGACCTCGCCCATCAGGGACGAGATCTTGCCGCGCCCGAAAAGCACCAGCACCACGACGGCGATCAGAAGCAGGCCGGGAAGGCCGATATTGTTGAGCATGTGTTCTCTCCGCTCTTGCGGGTCCGGGTGACCCGTCTTGTTGAATACCAAGGCCGAGGATTAGGCCCATCACGCGGCCGGGGAAAGTCACAATTTCCCGCTCGGGGGCAATAAAAGCAGGGGTTTGCCGTTTTTCGTGCCATAAACTTGTCAACTGACCAAAAAATGTCAAAACTGGCGCGACCTAAGGGGGAAAGATGCGCCGAGCCGACCGATTGATGACCCTGATTCGCCTGCTGCGCGGCGGCACAATGCACAAGGCGGGCGACCTGGCCCGGGCAACCGGCGTGTCCTTGCGCACCATCTATCGCGACATGGAAACGCTGGCCGCCTCGGGCGTGCCGATCGAGGGCGAACGCGGCATCGGCTACCGGGTCACGGCGGCGATCACCCTGCCCCCGCTGAACCTGACCAACGACGAGCTCGAGGCGCTGCATGTGGGGCTTGCCGCCATGGGCCAGGCCGAAGACCCGGACCTGTCGCGCGCCGCCCGGTCGCTGGCGGCCAAGCTGGACGCGGTCCTGCCCGAGGACCGCCCCGCCCGCCACAGCGCCCTGGCCGTCTATCCCTTTGCCGATGCCGCGCGCGGTTTCCAGCACCTGCCCCGCATCCGCCAGGCGATCCGCGCTCAGCAGAAACTGGAGCTGACCCATGACGGGCACAGCCGCACGGTCCGCCCGCTGGCGCTGGACTACTGGGGACGGCTCTGGACGGTCGTGGTCTGGTGCGAAAAGGCGCGCGGCTTCGATGAGTTGCGCGTGGACCGGATCAGCGCGCTCCGTGTCCTGCCCAGCCTGTTCGTCGAGGAAGAGGGCAAGCGCCTGTCCGACTACCGGTCCTAGCGCCGGCAAAACAACCGGCCCGGGCCGCAAACCCGGCCGTCATACGGCCCTAGCCCGCGTGCGGAAAGACGAAACAGCGATCCCGGCGAATCATCAGCCAAAGGGCCGTGCCCGGCTTGGGCAGGAACACCGACGGCACCGCAGCCTTCAGGACCGAGCCGTCATAGTCCATCCGGAATTCCACCAGGCTCTCCGAGCCCATGAACCGCGCCCGCTCGACCACGCCGCGCGCCGGGGTGCCGTCCTGGGCGGTCGGGTTGGGGCCGCGCCCGTCGCGGTCGAAGTCGATCTTCAGGTGCTGGGGCCGGATGACAATATCCAGTTCGGTGCCGTCTGGCGTGCCGGGCGCCAGGAACTGACCGAAGGCGGTTTCGGTCAGCGCATTGCGCACCGTGCCCCGGATCACGTTGATATCGCTGAAAAAGGCCGCGGCCTCTTTGTCGGCGGGGGCGTTGTAGACATTGTAGGGCGCGCCGCGCTGCACGATGTGCCCGTCGCGCATCAGCGCGATCTCGTCGGCCATGCGCATCGCCTCGGCCGGCTCATGCGTGACCAGAAGCACCGCCGCCCCGGCCTCTTTCAGCAGGTCCAGGGTTTCGTCGCGGATGCCGTCGCGCAGACGGTTGTCCAGCCCGCTGAACGGTTCGTCCATCAGCATGATCGAAGGTTTCGGCGCCAGCGCCCGGGCCAGCGCCACGCGCTGTTGTTCGCCGCCCGACAGCTCGTGCGGGTAATTGTCGGCATAGGCCAGCATCCCGACCTTATCCAGCTGCGCCTCGGCCTGTTGCCGCAGCACGCCGCGCGGGCCGCGCAGGCCGAAGGCCACGTTCTGCGCCACGCTCAGATGCGGAAACAGGGCGAAATCCTGGAACATCAAACCGATGCCGCGCCCTTCGGGCGGAATGCGATGAACGGTATCGCACAGCAGCTTGCCATCGGCCCAGATCTCGCCGCGGTCCTGCATCTCGATCCCAGCGATCATCCGCAGCGTCGTGGACTTGCCACAGCCCGATGGCCCCAGCAGGCAGGTCACCTGCCCCGGCTGCACCGCAAGCGACACGTCATCGACCACGCGCCGCCCCTGGTAGGACTTCACGAGCGACTTGATCTCCAGCCTCGGGGTCAGCGATGCCACCTGCGCCTCATTCTCCGACCGAAAAAATCGGGTATCCGGGCGCAGATAGCAACCCGCGTCCCCGGGAACAAGGTCAAAGCGTGGCGTTCACCGCGCCGCCATCGAGCAGAATGTTCTGGCCGACGATGAACCCGGCCTTGTCGGAACACAGAAAGGCGCACATGGCCCCGAATTCCTGCGCCGTGCCATAGCGGCGGGCGGGAATCGTGGCCTGACGCTGGGCCCGGGCCTCGTCCATGGAAATGCCCTGGCTTTCGCTGACCCCCTTGTCCAGGCTGTCGGCCCGGTCGGTGGCGTGGATGCCGGGCAGAAGGTTGTTGATGGTGACGCCATGGGGCGCCACCTGCCGCGACGTTCCCGCCACGTAGCCCGTAAGCCCCGCGCGCGCCGAATTGGACAGCCCCAGCACCGGGATCGGCGATTTCACCGATTGAGAGGTGATGTTCACCACCCGGCCCCAGCCGCGTTCCATCATCCCCGGCAACAGCGCCTTCATCAGCGCGATCGGGGTCAGCATGTTGGCATCCAGCGCGGCGATGAAATCGTCTCGGTCCCAATCCGTCCACATGCCGGGCGGCGGGCCACCGGCATTCGTCACAAGGATATCAATGCCCTGGGCTGCCTCGATCACCTGCGCCTGGCCCTCTTGCGTGGTGACATCGGCCTCGACGGTCATCACCTCGACCCCGTGTGCCGCGCGAATCTCGGCCGCCGTTGCATCCAGCGCCTCGGCGCCGCGGGCATTGAGGATCAGATCGACCCCTTCCGCCGCCAGCGCCTCGGCACAGCCGCGCCCCAGCCCCTTGGACGAGGCGCAGACCAGCGCCCGCTTGCCCTTGATCCCGTACTCCATCGCAATTCTCCCTTCTCGATGTGTCGCCGGTCACAATCGCCCCGGATCGGGCGGATCGTTGACCAGCTTTCGCCCCAATCCTTATGTAGTGTCGATGAAATTCACCAGAACCATGTTATCGAGGCTTCATGTCCACACGCGCCAGCCACACGATTCCGGCCTTTCCCTGTGAAAGCTTCCGCGTGAGCTATGGCGTGGCCGAGGGCGACCCGGTCTCCTTCATGGAAGAACTGGTGATGGACGATATCTACCAGCTGTCGAAATCCGCGCGGCGGGTTTCGCTGGCCTATCGACCGGACCCGGACAACCAGTGCTTCCGGATCGAGGACGGGTCCGAGGCGGGCGGTGTCGGCAACGCGCTCTACCTTGATTGCTGCCTGACCTTCATGGCCAGCGACGGCACTACGCTCGAAGCCATCGTGCTGGTCGAGGTCGAGGATGGCGACGCGGCCGACATCTACCTGCTACCCTTGGCCACGTTGAATGCCGAAAGCGATTACCGCCTCGTTGGCGCCGATCGCGCCGTCGCCCAGGCCAAGTTCGGCGAGGTCGCCTTTTGCAGCTTTGCCCGGGGCACCCACATCACGCTTGCCTCGGGCGCTCAGGTGCCCATCGAGGCCCTCAAGGTCGGTGACAAGGTCCTGACCCGCGACAGCGGCCCGCAAGAGGTGCGCTGGATCGGCCAGACGACCTTGCGCGCGGTGGGCGATTTCGCCCCGGTGGTTATTCGTGAAGGGGCGCTCTTCAACACCCGCGACCTGCTCTTGTCACCCGAACACCGTTTGTTCATCTACCAACGCCGGGACGATTTCGGCGTGGGCCGGGCCGAGGTTCTGGTCAAGGTGCGGCACCTGATCAACGGTGAAACCGTCTATCAGCGCGATGGCGGATTCGTGGATTACTTTCAGCTGCTGTTCGACGACCACCAGATCATCTATGCTGAAGGCATCGCCGCCGAGACACTTCTGGTCGACAGCCGCACCCGCGCCGCCCTGCCCGGCGACCTGGCCGCGCGCCTTGGCGACAACCCGCCCGGCCACGCGGCCCGGCCGCACCTGGATTTCGAAGTCCAGGAGGACGTTGTCGGCACCCCGGACGCCGTGGACAGGCTCAGGCGCGCCTCGTCGTCGAGCTAAGTTGCCCTTTGCCGCGCCGCGGGCTATGGGGGCGCCATGACAAACCGCCCCGACCTTCCGCCCGAAATCGCCCGCCGCCGGACCTTCGCGATCATCTCGCACCCCGACGCCGGCAAGACGACCCTGACCGAGAAGTTCCTGCTTTACGGCGGCGCCATCCAGATGGCCGGACAGGTGCGCGCCAAGGGCGAGGCGCGGCGTACGCGGTCCGACTTCATGCAGATGGAAAAGGACCGAGGCATTTCCGTTTCGGCCTCGGCCATGTCCTTCGACTACAAGACCTATCGCTATAACCTGGTCGATACGCCCGGCCACTCGGACTTTTCCGAGGATACCTACCGGACGCTGACCGCGGTGGACGCGGCGGTGATGGTCATCGACGGCGCCAAGGGCGTGGAAAGCCAGACCAGAAAACTCTTTGAAGTCTGTCGCTTGCGCGACCTACCTATCCTGACCTTCTGCAACAAGATGGACCGCGAAAGCCGCGAAACCTTCGAGATCGTGGACGAGATCCAGGAAAACCTGGCGATCGACGTGACCCCGGCCAGCTGGCCCATCGGCATGGGGCGCGATTTCATCGGCTGTTACGACCTTCTGCGCGACCGGCTGGAACTGATGGACCGCGCCGATCGCAACAAGGTCACCGAAAGCATTGAAATCAAGGGGCTCGATGACCCCAAACTGGCCGAGCACGTGCCCGCGCACCTGCTGGAGCCATTCCTCGAAGAGATCGAGATGGCCCGCGAATTGCTGCCGCCGCTGGATGTGCAGGCCGTGCTGGACGGCACGATGACCCCGATCTGGTTCGGCTCGGCGATCAATTCCTTCGGCGTCAAGGAACTGATGGAAGGCATCGGGGATTTCGGCCCCGAACCGCAACCGACCAGCGCCACACCCAGACAGATTTCACCCGAAGAAACAAAGGTTTCCGGCTTTGTCTTCAAGGTTCAGGCGAATATGGACCCCAAGCATCGCGACCGGGTCGCCTTTGTCCGGCTGGCCTCGGGCCATTTCAATCGCGGTATGAAGCTGACCCATGTGCGCACCAAAAAACCCATGGCGATCTCGAACCCCGTCCTGTTCCTGGCGTCTGACCGGGAACTGGCCGAAGAGGCGTGGGCCGGCGATATCATCGGCATTCCCAACCACGGGCAATTGCGCATCGGCGATACGCTGACCGAGGGCGAAGCACTCAAGGTTACGGGCATCCCCTCTTTCGCGCCCGAGCTGTTACAAGGCGTTAGCGCGGGCGATCCGATGAAGGCTAAGCACCTGGAAAAGGCGCTGATGCAATTCGCCGAGGAAGGCGCGGCAAAGGTTTTCAAGCCGATGATCGGATCGGGTTTCATCGTGGGGGTCGTGGGCCAGTTGCAGTTCGAGGTTCTGGGCAGCCGGATCGAGATGGAATACGGCCTGCCCGTCCGGTTCGCGCCCTCGCAATTCACCAGCGCAAGATGGGTGCATGGCCCCAAGGACGCGATCGAGAAATTCGCGCAGGCCAACAAGCAGCATATCAGCTACGACAACGATGGCGACGTGGTCTACATGACCCGCCTGCAATGGGATATCGACCGGGTCGAGCGGGATTATCCCGACATCACCCTATCGGCGACCAAGGAAATGATGGTCTAGCCCCGCCCCGGGGCGCGCTTGGCCCGGAAACGGGCGGCTCCGGTCACACGATCCGGGCGTCCATCGTGATCTCGCAATCCAACAACTGCGAGATGGGGCATCCGGTCTCGGCGGCCTTGGCCGCCTTAATGATGGTGTCTTCGTCGCCCGCGGCATTGATCGTGACATCCAGGTGTGCCTTGACCACCTTGGGACCGCCCTCCATCGACAGATGAATGGTCGACGTCGTGGAGATCTTGTCGGGGACGATGTCGCTTTCGCCAAGAATATTGGACAAGGCCATCGAAAAACAGGCCGCATGGGCCGCGCCGATCAACTCTTCGGGGTTGGTGCCCGGCTGATCCTCGAATCGGGTGTTGAAGCCATAGCCAAGGCTCTGCAAGGCGCCGCTTTCGGTGCTGACCTCGCCCTTGCCGTCCTGCAATCCGCCGCTCCAGACGGCGCTTCCGTGCTTGTTGATCATGGTGAGGGTCCTTTCCTTGTCTGTCAGCGCCTGTTCGTCAACCTAGGGCATTCTCGGAAACTGTCGATTTCCTTGACCTTTCAAGGCACCCGGCGTATGCCCGCTCCACAAAGACGTTCCGGCAATCTGGCCGGGCGGGCCGCCTGCGTTTCTGCGGCCGATTCAAACGCCGCATCCACGCGAAAGGCCTGATTTGACAAAGTTTTCCGACCTGAAACTCGACCCCAAGGTCCTCAAGGCCATTGAGGAAACCGGGTACGAAACCCCCACCCCGATCCAGGCTGGCGCGATTCCGCCCGCGCTGGAAGGCCGCGATGTCCTGGGCATCGCCCAGACCGGCACCGGCAAGACCGCCAGTTTTACCCTGCCGATGATCACCATGCTCAAGCGGGGCCGCGCCCGGGCGCGGATGCCGCGCAGCCTGGTGCTGTGCCCGACGCGCGAACTGGCAGCCCAGGTGGCGGAAAACTTCGACACCTATGCCAAGCACACCAAGCTGACCAAGGCGCTGCTGATCGGCGGTGTCAGCTTCAAGGAACAGGACCAGCTGATCGACAAGGGCGTCGACGTGCTGATCGCCACGCCGGGCCGCCTGCTGGACCATTTCGAGCGCGGCAAGCTGATCCTGTCGGACGTCAAGGTCATGGTCGTGGACGAGGCCGACCGGATGCTCGACATGGGGTTCATTCCCGATATCGAGAAGATCTTCGGCCTGACGCCCTTTACCCGCCAGACGCTGTTCTTCTCGGCCACCATGGCCAACGAGATCGAACGGATCACCAACACCTTCCTGTCCAACCCCGCCCGCATCGAGGTGGCCCGCCAGGCCACCGCCTCCGAGACGATCGAACAGGGCGTGGTGATGTTCAAGGGCTCGCGCCGCGACCGGGCCGACAGCGAAAAGCGCAAGCTTCTGCGCGCCCTGATCGACGCCGAGGGCGAGGCCTGCACCAACGCGATCATCTTCTGCAACCGCAAGATGGACGTGGATGTGGTCGCCAAATCGCTGAAGAAATACGGCTATGACGCCGCGCCGATCCATGGCGACCTGGACCAATCCCAGCGCACCAGGACGTTGGAAGGGTTCCGCGAAGGCACGATCCGCCTTCTGGTCGCCTCGGACGTGGCCGCGCGGGGCTTGGATATTCCGGCCGTCAGCCACGTGTTCAATTTCGACGTGCCCAGCCATGCCGAGGATTACGTTCACCGCATCGGCCGGACCGGCCGCGCCGGACGCTCGGGCAAGGCGGTGATGATCTGCGGCCCGCGCGACGACAAGTATTTCGAAGCGGTCGAAAAGCTGCTCGAAAAGGACATCCCGCGGCTCGAGAATCCGCTGGCCCAAGGAAAGCCGGAGCCTGCGCAAGCAGATGCACCCGCCGAGGACAAGCCCAAGCGCAGCCGCAGCCGATCGCGCAAGAAGGACGAGCCCCCCAAAGAGGCAGAGACCGCCCCCCGGACCGATACGACCAAGCCCGAGCCCGAGCCGGCGGCCAAAAAGCCCGAAAGCCGCGCCAAGCGCGGCCGTGGCGGGCGTGGGCGCGACCGAGACGACCAGGTGGTCGGCATGGGCGACGACGCCCCGGCCTTCATCCGCAAGAGTTTTGCCGAACGCAGTGCGGACTAGGATGGTAATTCCAGAATTTCCATGCCCGCGGGCAAAAAATCTGGAATTTTGCCCATTCCTAGCTTAGCCGGCTGACGACGACCGTCACTTCCGGCTTTTTGCCGATCTCGTTCTCGGCGGTCCGCCGGGTCAGGATTCGCAGATCCTTTTCAAGGGTTTCGTCATCCCGCAGGACCTTGGCGTCGGCCCTTTGCAGCCAGGCCCCCAGCGCGCTTTCGAGCGTTTCGACCAGGTCGGCATTGTTGCGCCCCGTTTCCGGCAGGCCCATCAGCTCGCACCAGGGATCCCCCAGCGGTTCGTGCTCTTCGTCCAGGATCAGCGTCACCGTCACATGGCCGTTAAGGGCCATGCGGATGCGGTCGCGGATGATGCCGTCGAACTGGCCCACATGGGCGCGACCATCCAGGTAGACGCGGCCGGTTTCGATGAACTCCACGGGCTTGCCCGCCCCGATATCGACCGTGGTGCCATTCACGGCCAGAACGCCGGGATAGTCGTTTTCCCCGGCCAGTTTCACGTGTTCGCGCAGATGGCGATGTTCGCCATGCATCGGAATCACCGTTTCGGGGTGACAGATCTCGTGCATCGTCTTCAGGTCAGGACGGTTGGCATGGCCCGAGACATGGTAGCGGTCCGCGCTGTCGTCGATCACGTCCACGCCCATTTCCGAGAGCTGGTTCATGATGCGGATCACGCCGCGTTCATTGCCCGGGATCGTCTTCGACGAAAACAGGAAGGTGTCCCCCTCTTTCAGCCGCAGCCCCATGTATTTGCCATTGGCCAGCTGGGCGCTGGCGGCACGGCGTTCGCCCTGGCTCCCGGTGACCAGCAGCAGCAGGTTTTCTCGCGGGATATCCTTGGCCTCTTCGGGGCTGACGACCTTGGGGAAATCCTCCAGGATGCCGGTTTCCAGCGCCGCCTCGATCATCCGGCGCATGGCCCGCCCCAGCAGGCAGACCGACCGGCCCGCTGTAACCGCCGCCTGCGCGATGGTGCGCACCCGGCTGATATTTGAGGCGAAGGTGGTCGCCACCACCATGCCGGGCTGGGCCTTCATCAGTTTTTCGATCTCGGGGCCGACACTGGCCTCGGAGCGGCCGGGATGATCGGAGAACACGTTGGTGCTGTCACAGACCAGCGCCTTGACGCCCGGCTCAGCCACCTGCGCCCAAAGCGCCCTGTCAAAGGGTTCGCCCACACCCGGCGTTTCGTCGATCTTGAAATCGCCGGTATGCACCAGGCGCCCCCCGGCGGTGTCGATCACCAGCCCCGAGCTTTCGGGGATCGAGTGGCTGATCGGCACGAAGCCCACGGTGAAGGGCCCGGCGGCAACGGTTTCAGGCCAGGCCGCGACGGTGCGCACGCTCTTTTCGGAATAGCCGTGTTCGTCCATCTTGCGCCGGGCGATATTAGCCGTGAAGGCGCGCGCGTAGATGGGCGCGCCCAGCTTTTCCCAAAGGTGCCCGACCGCGCCCACGTGATCTTCGTGCGCATGGGTGATGAAAATCGCCTCGATCCGGTCCTTGCGCGCCTCGAGCCAGGAGATATCGGGAAAGATCAGGTCGACCCCCGGCGTGGTGTCCATGTCAGGAAAGGTCACGCCCAGGTCGACGACGATCAGGCGTTCTTCGTCCGGCTTGCCATATCCGTAGACATAGCAATTCATCCCGATCTCCCCCGCGCCGCCGAGGGGAAGGTAAATCAATCTATCACTGCTCATTTTCAGGTGTTTTCCTTGTTGTGTTGATGGATGACCGTCAGGCCATGCATGGTCAGGTCATCCTCGATCGTATCGAATAGCGCCTCGCCCGTGCCGAACAACGGGGCGAGGCCGCCGGTTCCTATGACTTTCATGGGGCGGTCATATTCGCCCTTTATCCGGTTGCAGATTCCGTTGACGAGGCCGACATAGCCCCAGAACACGCCCGATTGCATGCAGTCGACCGTGTTGGTTCCGATCACCCTTTGCGGTTTGGTCACGTCGACATGCGGCAGGGCCGCGGCGGCGCTGTGCAGCGCCTCGAGGCTCAGGTTCACGCCCGGGGCGATCACGCCGCCCACATAAGCCCCGTCCTGCGCCACCACGTCGAAGGTGGTCGCGGTGCCGAAATCCACCACGATAAGGTCGCCGCCATGCCGGTCGAAGGCCCCCGCGCTATTGACCAGCCGGTCGGGCCCCACCGCCGTGCCCTCGTCCACCCGCGGCTGGATCGGCAGGGCGCATTCGGGCTTGCCCACAACGATGGGGCGGCAGCCGAAGAACCTGTCGGCGAAGACGCGCAGGTTGAAGACCACGCGGGGCACGGTCGAACTGATGATGACATCACCGATGTCCGGGTCGATCCTGTAATGGTTCAGCAGGGTCGAAAACCATGTGAAATAGGCATCGGCCGTGCGCGCATGATGGGTGCTTGTGCGCAGGGTGCAGAGGAATTCCTCGCCATCCCAGAGCGCAAAGACCGTGTTCGTGTTCCCGCAGTCGATACAGAGAAGCATACGCGTTTCGCCTTTCAAAAGAACACGTCCGCAGCCGCGATCTGCCGGGGCCCCTTGGCCGTTGCAAGAACCAGATAGCCGTTTTCGTCAAGGGTTTCAAAGGTTCCGGAAATCTCTTCACCCGTCAGCCGCGCGGTGATGACTTCGCCCAGCCGCGCGGCGGCCTGCAACCATGCCTCGCGGATCGGCGCGAAGCCATAGGTCGTGAAATCCGCCTCGCGCACGGCATAGGCCCGGGCGAGATGTCCCAGGAACGCCTCGTCGCCGATGCTGACCCCGGTTTGCGCATGCAACGACACCGGCGGCACCGCGCCGGGTTCCAGCGTCGCGGGGTCCGGCGCGGCGAAAAGGTTGACCCCCACGCCGATGGCCAGCCCAGCGATACGGCCCTGGACCGTGACGCTTTCCAAAAGGATGCCCGCCAGCTTGCCGCCCGACAGCAAAACGTCATTGGGCCATTTCAGCGCCAAAAGGTCGGCCCGCCCTGTCACCTCGGCCAGTGCGTCGCGCAGGGCCAGGGCCATGACGAAACTGCGCAGCGCCGCCTCGCCCGCCGGGCGGTCCAGCGCCATGACATAGGTCGCGGCGAAATTGCCTTGCGGGTTGGCCCAGGCCCGGCCCCGCCGCCCTCGGGCGGCGGTCTGTTCATGGGCCAGGATCCATGCCGGGCCGGAAAGCGTGGGAAAGGCCCTCGCGGCCTCGGACAGGGTGCTGTCGGTGCGGGGCAGGATGATGCGGCCGACCCCGCCCGGCCAATCAGTTGGCAAGGGCCAGCGCAGCCGCTTCGGCGATGGGTTCCACGCCGAACAGGTTCACCACGCCCACGAGCATGACCACCGCCGATCCCATGAGGAAGGTCCACAGCACGGGCGAGCCGTTCCTGTCCAGCGCCTCGTCCTGGTCCTTGCCGAAATACATGTAGTAGACGATGCGCAGGTAGTAGAAGGCCCCGATGACCGAGGCCACGACACCGGCAATGGCCAGCCAGACCAGCCCGGCCTCGACCGCGGCGCGCAGCACGTAGAACTTGCCGAAAAAGCCCAGCATAGGCGGCACGCCCGCCAGGCTGAACAGCAGAACCAGCATGGCCAGCGCCTTGCCCGGTTCGACCTTGGAATACATATTGAGCGAGGCGAGGTCGGTGACGGGGCGCCCGTCCTTCTCCATCGAGATGATGAAGGCGAAGGTGCCCACGTTCATCGCGATGTAGATCGCCATGTAGATCAGCATGGCCTGAACGCCGAAAGCGGTGCCGGCAGCCAGGCCCATCAGGGCGAACCCCATATGCGCGATCGAGGAATAGGCCATCAGGCGCTTGATGTCGGTCTGCCCGATCGCGGCGATCCCGCCGATGAACATCGACGCGACCGAGAGGAATGCGACGATCTGCTGCCAGTCCTCCACTGTGCCGCCGAAAGCGTCATGCACGACGCGGGCGAAAAGCGCCATGGCGGCCATCTTGGGCGCGGTGGCGAAAAAGGCCGTAACGGGCGTGGGCGCGCCTTCGTAGACATCCGGTGTCCACATGTGGAAGGGCGCCGCCGAGACCTTGAAGGCGAAGCCGGCCAAAAGGAAGACCAGGCCGAAGAGCAGGCCCAGCGACACGCCGTCCGAGGTCGCCTCGATGATGCCCGAGAACAGGGTCGTGCCCGCATAGCCATAGGTCAGCGATGCACCATAAAGCAGCAGGCCGGAACTCAGCGCGCCCAGCACGAAATATTTCAGGCCCGCCTCGGTCGATTTGACGTTGTCACGCCGCAGCGAGGCGACGACGTATAGAGCGAGTGACTGCAATTCCAGCCCCATGTAGAGCGCCATCAGGTCGCCGGCCGAGACCATGACCATCATGCCGACCATGGCCAGCGCAATCAGCAGCGGGTATTCGAAGCGCAGAAGGTTGCGCCGCGCCATGTAATTCTCGCTCATGACAAGGATCGCGGCGGCCGAGGCCAGGATTACCACCTTGGCGAAGCGGGCAAAGGCGTCGTCCACGATCATGCCACCAAAGGCCGCGGTCGTGCCCTGGCCGGCAAAGCCGATCCACAGCGCAAGCGCCAGGAACAGCGCCGCGGTGACCCAGGTCAGAAGGCCCGCCATCTTGTCCTTGGTCGTGTAGACGGCCAGCAGCAGCGCGGCCATCGCGTAAACGGCCAGGATGATTTCGGGAAGGATGGTATTCAGATCGGCAGAGATCATCGCGCGAAATCCTTAGTGCTGGGCCATCAGGGTGACGGGCTCGAACGCCGCTTGCGCGGTCGTGACCTGGCCCACCAGCGCCTCGACCGAGGGGCCGATAATGTCGGTGACAAGGCTGGGATAGACACCCAGCAGAAGGGTCATGACCACCAGCGGCGCGAAGATCCAGCGTTCGCGGGGGGTCATGTCGGTGATGGATTTCAGGCTTTCCTTGATCAGGTCGCCCATGACCACCCGGCGATAGAGCCAGAGCGCATAGGCCGCCGACAGGATCACGCCCGTGGTGGCCACGGCGGCGACCCAGGTATTGGCCTTGAAGACCCCCATCAGGGTCAGGAATTCCCCGATGAAGCCACTGGTGCCGGGCAGGCCGACATTGGCCATGGTGAACAGCATGAAGATCAGCGCATAGGCCGGCATCCGGTTCACCAACCCGCCATAGGCGTCGATCTCACGGGTGTGCATCCGGTCATAGATCACGCCGACACACAGGAACAGCGCGCCCGAGATGAAACCGTGGCTGAGCATCTGGAAGATAGCCCCGTCGATGCCCTGCTGATTGACCGCGAAGATGCCCATGGTGACATAGCCCATATGCGCCACGGAACTGTAGGCGATCAGCTTTTTCATGTCCTCCTGAACCAGCGCGACAAGCGAGGTGTAGACGATGGCGATGGCCGAGAGCCACAGCACCAGATCGCCCAGAACCTCGGTCCCCGCGGGGAACATCGGAAGGGAAAAGCGCAGGAAGCCATAGCCGCCCATTTTCAATAGGATCGCGGCCAGCACCACCGACCCGGCGGTCGGGGCCTGGACGTGGGCATCGGGCAGCCAGGTATGGACCGGCCACATCGGCATCTTGACCGCGAAGCTGGCAAAAAAGGCCAGCCAGAGCAGCGTCTGCAGCCCGCCGATCACATGGATGCCCATGACCTTAATGGTCTCGGACTCGAAGGAGAAGGTCAGCAGGGTTTCGATATCCGTGGTGCCCGACTGGTAGAACATGGTGACCATGGCCACCAGCATCAGGACCGACCCAAGGAAGGTGTAAAGGAAGAACTTGAACGCCGCGTAGATGCGGTCCTTGCCGCCCCAGATGCCGATGATCAGGAACATCGGGATCAGGCCCGCCTCGAAGAACAGGTAGAACAGCACCAGGTCCAGCGCCATGAAGACGCCCAGCATGAGCGTTTCCAACAGCAAAAAGGCTATCATGTATTCCTTGACGCGGGTCGTCACGTTCCAGCAGGCCGCGATGGTGATCGGCATCAAGAAGGTCGTCAGCATCACGAACAGCACGCTGATTCCGTCGACGCCCATCTTGTATTCCAAGCCCAACAGCCATTCGCGTTCCTCGACGAACTGGAAACCGGTGTCGGCGGGGTCGAAGCCGAACAGGATGAACAGCGACACCACGAAGGTCATGATCGTGGCGGCCATGGCCACCCATTTGGCGTTGCGCTGCGCCGCCTCGTCCTCGCCCCGCAGAAAGATCGCCAGGATCAGCGCCGCGATGGTCGGGATGAAGGTGGTGATGGTCAGAAGATTGCCCATTACTCGACCCCCCCGGTGATCGTGACATAGGTGAGGATCAGCACGATCCCGAGCACCATGGCGAAGGCATAGGTAAAGACATAGCCGGACTGCCACCGCCCCGCGAGCCGGGTGAAGAAGGGCACCACGCCCAGTGCCAGCCCGTTGATCCCGCCGTCGATGACGTTGCCGTCACCGCGCTTCCACAGCACGCCCCCCACGGCTTTGGCGGGCCGGACGAAGACAAGGTCGTAAAGCTCGTCGAAATACCACTTGTTGAGCAGGAATTCGTAGAGCGGTCGCTGGTTCTCGGCCAGTTTGCCCGGAAGGTCCGGACGCCGGATATACATCTGGTAAGCCGTGCCCAGCCCGATCAGCATGGCGATGAAGGGCGCCAGCTTGACCCAGGTGGGGACGTAATGCGCCTCGTGCAGGACGGTGTTCTCGGGGCGGATGTAGATGCCCGCCTCGCCCGGCGCGCTTTCCATCACGTAGTGCAGCTCGGATGCCTTGGGGCTGCGTTCGGCCACGGCCTCGACCAACTCGGCGGTGGGTTCGCCGTAGTTGCCGCCGAAGAATTTCACCACCTCGTTGGTCTTGCCGAAGAAGCTGGAATACCAGATCGCGCCGGCGAAGATCGCCCCGATGGCCAGCACCCCCAGCGGGATCAGCATGACATTAGGGCTTTCATGGGCGTGTTCATGCGTGTGCTTGTCGCCACGCGGCTTGCCCCAGAAGGTCATGAACATCAGGCGCCAACTGTAGAAGCTGGTGAACAGCGCGGCCACGACCAGAAGCCAGAAAGCATAGCCGCCAGCACTGCCGACATAGGCGCTTTCGATCACCGCATCCTTGGAGGCGAAACCGGCGAACCCGATCCAGCCGGTCAGCGGGATGCCGACACCGGTAATGGCCAGGGTGCCGATCAGCATCGCCCAAAAGGTCTTGGGCAGCTTGTGGCGCAGACCGCCATAGTTGCGCATGTCCTGTTCGTGGTGCATCCCGTGGATGACAGACCCGGCCCCGAGGAACAGCATCGCCTTGAAGAAGGCGTGGGTCAGCAGGTGGAACATGGCGACCGAGTAGACGCCGACGCCCGCGGCCACGAACATGTAGCCCAGCTGCGAACAAGTCGAATAGGCGATAACGCGCTTGATGTCGTTCTGCACCAGGCCCACGGTTGCCGCGAAAAAGGCGGTGGTGGCGCCCAGGAAGACGATGAAAGCCTGCGCATCGGGGGCGAATTCGTAGATCGGCGACATGCGGCAGACCAGGAACACGCCCGCCGTCACCATTGTCGCCGCGTGGATAAGGGCCGAAACCGGGGTCGGGCCCTCCATCGCGTCGGGCAGCCAGGTGTGCAGGATCAACTGGGCCGATTTGCCCATGGCCCCGATGAATAGCAGCACGCCGATCAGGTTGGCCGCGTTCCATTCGGTCCAGAGAAAGGATATTTGCGTCTCGGCCAGTTCGGGCGCGGCGGCGAAGACATCGTCCAGCTTGATCGAGTCGACGAGGAAAAAGATCGCGAAGATGCCCAGGGCAAAGCCGAAATCCCCGACACGGTTGACCACGAAGGCCTTGATGGCGGCGGCATTGGCGGTCGGCTTGCGGTAGTAGAAGCCGATCAGCAGGTAAGAGGCGACGCCGACGCCCTCCCAGCCGAAGAACATCTGCACCAGGTTGTCGGCCGTCACCAGCATCAGCATGGCGAAGGTGAAGAAGGACAGGTAGGCGAAGAAGCGGGCCTTGTAATGCTCGCCTTCCTTGAAATTCTCGTCATGGGCCATGTAGCCGAAGGAATACAGGTGGACCAGCGCGGAAACCGTGGTGATCACGATCAGCATGATCGTGGTCAGCCGGTCCATGCGGATGCCCCAGCTGGTGTCCAGCGTGCCCGACTGGATCCAGCGAAGGATCTCGATGCTTTGGGTGGTGCCGTCAAAGGTCAGGAAGACGATCCAGGACAGCAGCGCCGACAGGAACAAGAGCCCTGTGGCGACCCATTGGGCGGCCGCCTCGCCGATCATCTTCCAGCCGAAGCCCGCGATGATGGCCCCGACGAGGGGGGCGAATAGGAGGATGGTTTCCATATTCTATCAGCCTTTCATCACGTTGACGTCTTCGACGTCGATGGTGCCGCGGTTGCGGAAGAAGCAGACCAGTATGGCAAGGCCGATGGCGGCCTCGGCCGCGGCCACGGTCAGCACGAACAGGGTAAAGACCTGTCCCACCATGTCTTGAAGATGGCTCGAGAAGGCCACGAAATTGATGTTCACGGCCAGCAGCATCAATTCGATGCTCATCAGCAGGATGATGATGTTCTTGCGGTTCAGGAACAGCCCGAAAATGCCGATCACGAACAGGGCCGCGGCGACGGAAAGGTAGTGCTCAAGTCCAATCATGATTACAGCCCCTGCCCCGGTTTCACGTCTTTCAATTCCATCGCCTTGGCTGGATCCCGATACATCTGGGCCAGGATATCCTGGCGCTTAATGTGGGTGCGGTGGCGCAGCGTCAGGACGATGGCCCCGATCATGGCGACCAGCAGGATCAGACCGGCAAGCTGGAACAGGATGAAATACTTGTCATAGATCAGTAGCCCCAGCCCGGCGGTGTTCTGGATGCCGCCCTCGACCGGGGCGGCCAGGCGGCCCTGCGCCCCCTCGTCAAAGCCCCAGGCGCCAAATGCGATGGCCAGCTGCATCAGAAGGATCACGCCGATCACCAGCGCCAGCGGCATGTATTTCGCCATCTCGGCCTTGAGCTCGGAAAAGTCGACATCCAGCATCATGACCACGAAGAGGAACAGAACCGCGACCGCGCCGACATAGACGATCATCAGCAGCATCGCGATGAATTCGGCCCCCAGCAGCACGAACAGGCCCGCCGAAGACAGGAAGGCCAAGATCAGCCAGAGGACCGAATGCACGGGGTTGCGGCTTATGACGGTCATCAGCCCGCCCGCAAGCGTCGTGGTCGCGAAGGCATAGAATGCCAGAATCATGGGTGTCATGTGTCACCGTCCTTTTCCATGACGTCGCTGGCGATTTCCATCGCCTTTGTCATTGCCGGAACGCCGCCGAACATCCCCGCAAGGGCAATGGTTTCGGCCACCTCCTGTTGTGTCGCGCCAGCCTCGAGCGCGTGGCGCAATGTCAGCCTGATCTGGGCCTCGGCCTGGGCGCCCATGATGGTCAGCCCCTGAAGCGTCAGCATAAGCCGCGTTTTCGAATCCAAACCGTCGGGGTTGAACCCCTTGCCCATGGTCGCTTCCATCAGGTCGCGGGGCATGGTGGGGAACAGGGCCTCGAACCCTTTGGGCGTAAACGACTCAAGCGCGGGATTGAGCGCCTTGGCCCAATCCTGCCCGGCCTTCATCATGGCCTCGAAGGGATTGTCGCTGCTCATCGGTAGGGGGCGTCCAGTTCGAGGTTCCGGGCGATCTCGGCTTCCCAGCGGTCGCCGTTGGCCAGCAGCTTCTCCTTGTCGTAGTAAAGCTCTTCGCGGGTCTCGGTCGAGAACTCGAAATTGGGCCCCTCGACGATGGCATCCACCGGGCAGGCCTCTTCGCAGAAACCGCAATAGATGCATTTCGTCATGTCGATGTCATAGCGGGTGGTCCGGCGGCTTCCATCCTCGCGCGGTTCGGCGTCGATGGTGATGGCCTGGGCCGGGCAGATCGCCTCGCACAGCTTGCAGGCGATGCAGCGCTCTTCTCCGTTGGGATAGCGGCGCAGGGCGTGTTCCCCGCGAAAACGCGGCGAAAGCGGGCCCTTTTCATGCGGGTAGTTGATCGTCGCCTTGGGCGCGAAGAAGTAGCGAAGGCCCAACTTGAATCCCTTCAGGAAGTCCACCAGCAGGAAGTATTTCGCAGCCCTCGTATAGTCCATCTGGGTCATATCAGCCCCCCATCGCGTAGCGGGCCCAGAAGGACCCGAGGATTTCGAACTTGGCCAGGAACGCCACAAGCACCACCCAGGCCAGGCTGAACGGCAGGAAGACCTTCCAGCCCAGGCGCATCAGCTGGTCGTAGCGGTAGCGCGGCGTGATCGCCTTGACCATCGCGAAGATGAAGAAGAAGACCCCCATCTTGAGCACCAGCCACATGACCCCGTCGGGCAGGCCCGGAATGGGCGACAGCCAGCCACCGAAGAACAGCAGCGACACCAGCGCACACATCAGAAGGACCGACATCAGCTCGCCGATCATGAACAGCAGGAACGGCGTCGAGGAATACTCGGTCTGGTAGCCCGCCACCAGTTCCGATTCCGCCTCGGGCAGGTCGAAGGGCGGGCGGTTCGTCTCGGCCAGGGCCGAGATGAAGAACAGGAAGACCATCGGGAAATGCGGTAGCCAGTACCAGTTGAAGATACCATAGGCCCCGTCCTGCGCCGCGACGATCTCGCCGAAATTAAGCGACCCGGTCGAAATGATGACACCCACGATGATCAGGCCGATGGAAACCTCGTAGGAAATCATCTGCGCGGCCGAGCGCAACGAGCCAAGGAACGGGTATTTGGAATTCGACGCCCAGCCGCCCATGATGACGCCATAGACTTCCAGCGAAGAGATCGCGAAGACATAGAGAATGGCCACGTTGATATCGGCCAGGACCCAGCCATCGTTGAACGGGATCACCGCCCAGGCGATCACCGCCAGCACGAACGTGATCATCGGCGCCATGAGGAAGACGAACTTGTCCGCCCCGGCGGGGATCACCACCTCCTTGAAGATGTACTTGATGAAGTCGGCAAAGCTTTGCAGCAGGCCAAAGGCGCCCACGACATTGGGCCCCCGGCGCATCATGACCGCGGCCCAGATCTTGCGGTCGGCCAGCAGCAGAAAGGCCAGCGCCACCAGCAGCGGCACCAGCACCAGAAGGCACTGGCCGATCACCAGCAGCACGATCCCGAGATTTGTGGTTGTGAAGAACTCGACCATTGATGTCCCCTCAGACCGTCGGGATGCCGTTTCGCCCGCATTCGGCGACGGCAACCTCGGCGTCAATCGTTCTTAGCCCATCCGGCAAGGCCGGGGAAATCGTGTAGACCGCGTCCCCCGTCCAGAGTCTGCCGTCCTGTTCAATCTGTGTGCGGACATGGCGGGCAAAGCCGTATCCGCGGATCAGTGCATATTGCGCGGCGGCGCATTCGGCATAGCGCGCCACCTGGTCCCGGCCTTCGGGGTTCTCCACGCGCACCAGGAAATTCACCAGGTCACCGTCCAGCAGCCGGGTTTCGACCCCCGCATAGCGCATCGCACCGCCCTGGGCAGTGCTCTCGCAGCCCGCCAGCGCCATCGCCGCTATGAGACCCGCACGACCCATAAGCCTATTCCGCCGCCAACGTGGCGCTGGCCCGCGCCTTGGTATCCGCCGAAAGCTGCGCCATTAGCTCGCTGGCCCGCGCGATCGGGTTGGTCAGGTAGAAATCCTTGATCGCGTTCCGGAAATCCGCCTTGCCCAGCGTTTTGGACTTGAGCGGCTGCCAGTCGTTTTCCGGCACCTCGTCGATGAATTCCAGGTGCGGAACCTCGGCCACCAGCGCCTGGCGCAGCTGGGCCAGCGAATCCCACGGCTGTGTCGCGTCCAGCTCGGCAGACAGGGCGCGCAGGATGGCCCAGTTTTCCTTGGCCTCGCCCGGCGCGAACCCGGCCCGGAGCGCCAGTTGCGGGCGCCCTTCGGTGTTCACGAACAGCCCCTGTTCTTCGGTATAGGCGGCGCCCGGCAGGATGACGTCGGCGCGGTGCGCGCCCCGGTCACCATGACTGCCCTGGTAGATGACGAAAGCGCCCTCGGCGATCTCGACCTCGTCGCCGCCAAGGTTGTAGACCACGTCGGCGCCGTCGATATCGGCCATGCCATTGGGGGCCACGGCGCCCGCATCCATGGCGCCCACCCGCGCGGCGGCGGTGTGAAGCACCAGCATCCGGCCCGACAGCCCCATGGCGGCGGCCAGAACGGCCTCGCCATCGGCCTCGGTCAGCGCGCCCTGGCCGACGATCACGATGGTGTCCTCATCGGTCTTGGCCGTGGCCAGCGCCGCCCGGTCGGTGCCCAGGTGCTCGTATTCATAGGTCAGGTCCACGGACTGGCCGACCAGGGCGACATTCGCCCCTTTGAGCCAGGCCTTGCGGATACGGGCATTCAGAACCGGCGCCTCGTCACGCGGGTTGGTGCCGACCAGCAGGATGGACCTGGCATCGTCGATCTCTTCGATGGCGACATTGCCGACATAGCCCGACCGGTTGCCGGCTGGCAGCTTCGCCCCATCGGTGCGGCATTCCACGACACCGCCCTGCCCTTCGATCAGCTGCTTGAGGCCATAGGCCGCCTCGACCGGGGCAAGATCGCCCACGAGACCGGCCAGTTTGGACGCGCCCTTGATCTTGCCGGCGGCCACGGACAGCGCCTCGGGCCAGGTCGCGGCGCGCAGCTTGCCGTTTTCCCGGACATAGGGCCGGTCAAGCCGCTGGCGCCGCAGCCCGTCCCAGACGAAACGCGTCTTGTCGGAAATCCATTCCTCGTTCACGCCGTCATGGTTGCGCGGCAGAAAGCGCATGACCTCGCGCCCCTTGGTGTCCACCCGGATGCTCGACCCCAGCGCATCCATCACGTCGATGGATTCGGTCTTGGTCAGTTCCCACGGGCGGGCGGTAAAGGCATAGGGCTTCGACACCAGCGCGCCCACCGGGCAAAGGTCGATGATGTTACCCTGCAGGTTCGAATCCAGCGTCTCGCCCAGATAGGCGGTGATCTCGGCATCCTCGCCACGGCCGGTCTGGCCCATCTGGTGAATGCCCGCGACCTCGGTCGTGAAGCGCACGCAGCGGGTGCAGGAAATGCAACGGGTCATATGGGTTTCGACGAGCGGGCCGAGATCCAGGTCGTCCACCGCGCGCTTGGGTTCGCGGAAGCGGCTGAAATCCACGCCATAGGCCATGGCCTGGTCCTGCAGGTCGCATTCGCCGCCCTGGTCGCAGATCGGGCAATCCAGCGGATGGTTGATCAGCAGGAATTCCATCACCCCCTCGCGGGCCTTCTTGACCATGGGGGAGTTCGTCTTGACCACCGGCGGCTGACCTTCCGGGCCCGGGCGCAGGTCCTTGACCTGCATCGCGCAGGAGGCGGCGGGCTTGGGGGGGCCGCCCACGACCTCGACCAGGCACATGCGGCAGTTGCCGGCAATGGACAGACGTTCGTGATAGCAGAAACGCGGGATTTCGATGCCGGCCTCTTCACAGGCCTGGATGAGCGTCATCGCCCCCGGCACCTCGATTTCCTGACCGTCGATAATGACCTTGCGCAGATCGGACATGGGCATTTCCCTGTAGCCGTTTGCGTCCCGGATTGCCTTGGGCCGACCCGGGGCGGTTGCAGGGCGTTCTAACGCGGGACGCCTTGGTTTGCCAGCGCTTCCCGGGCAAAAAACCGGGAAAAATCGGCGCGAACCGGGCCGCTTGACCGAGTGTTTTGGTCGGGATTTTCCCTAGCGCAACAGGCGCCCGATCTGGGAACCTGCCACGATCTCGCGCCGGCCCACGTCACAATAGGTTTCGGGCTCGCCGTCCACGGCGCCCATATCGGCCAGCCGCGCCCGGGCGATGGCCTCCAGCCGGTCAGCCTCTTGCTTGTCGTCGATATAGGCATCAACCTCGTCGCGGCTATAGCCGATCTCCAGCGCGTGCCGTTCCAGCGACAACAGGAAGCCCAGGCCGCGCAGGGTGCGCGCCCGGATCGTGTCGCACACCTCGCTGATCTCGTAGGCGATGCCGGTGTTGATCAGCCCCTCGGTGATGCGGGGCACTTCGCTCAGGGGCGGTTTCGCCGCCAGCGGCGTCGCAACGAGCGTCAGGCCAAGGGCCAGGGCGGGAATCGGTTTCATGTCGATCGGCCTCTTTTTAACGTGGGACGCGCCCCCGTCCGTTGCCCAAGAGGTCGCCCTTGCGCGGCTGATATTCAATAGCGCGGCCACGATCGGGCCCGAAACGGCGGATTCAGGCGCAGGACCGGGTCTTCCACATCTCGGCCCGCGACAGGTCGGCCCAGCCAAAGGCGCGGTCGGATGCGCCGTGCGCGCGGTAATGGGCCAATCGGTCCAGCGCCTCGTCCAGGGTCGGGCGATGCCCCTCTTCCACCCACCACATGACGAAATGCTGGTCGCCCATCACCTCGAACCACTCGCGGCGCCGGTCGTAGAACTGCTTGTGAATGGTGCCGAAAACAAAGCGTTCCAGGCTTGCGACGTCTTCCCAGACGGTCAGGTTGGCGACGAACTGCGGATCATCCCCGATGCTGTTCTCGGTATTGCCGGTGCCCGGCTCGCCCGAGCCTTCCATCATCCAGACGAATCCCGGCATGCGTTTGCCAAGGCCATTCACCCTGTCGAGATTGTCCATGAACTCCTTGACCCGCGGGTCGTCCGTGGGGGCCAGAAGGCGCCCGACATTCAGTTCGGCGAGGTGAAAGTGGGGCGCATCGGACATGGGATACTCTCAGGTAAAGATCAGGATAAAAAAGAGGATAGGCACAAGGCAGGCGAGTGCAAAGACCGCAAGCGCCAGCCAGCTGAGCCGCCGCTCCAATGCCTTGTATTTCGAGGGTGGTTCTCCGACGAGACCGCACTCCGCGCAAGCCCGGCCTTCGGGGTAGGGTTTCGCCCCGCAAGACGGGCAAGTGTTGGGCCGGATCGGAGATACCGCCCAACCATCACGCCGCCCTGGATATCCTCAGGAGCATTCGTCTCCGGCTCACGATCCTAACGGGACAAAGACGAAATCACCCCAGAACTCGTAGGTTGAGGTCCCGATAGTTTGGGTGCCGCTGACCGTGTTTTCCCCCAGCTCGACGGTATAGAGTGAAGCGATGGCCGAGGGCGCCCGCGCAAGGAGGTCTCGATGGTCTGTCGTTCGCAGCCTCTGGCCTGCGGCGTTGGTACAGATCAGAACGGACTGGTCCACCGCACCGCGGGCCGAGATTCCCTTACCCATGATGTTCTGGTTGCCGGACACGGTGATATCGGGGCCGCTGAACTGGCAATCTGCCGAGCGGGGAACGCCCAGCAGGAGGCTCTGTTCACCGGGGGCGAGGGGTTCCCCGCCGAGACAACCGGCCAAAACTAGGAAGGCGGCCGCGGCCGCGAGTGGGCTTCTGAAATTCACGAAAACAGTCCTTTCAACAGTTTACTTGTTACTCCGCCGCGATGGCCTTGCCCTTTACGCGGTCCTCGATCTCGTCGCGGAAGTTACGGATCAGGCCCTGGATCGGCCAGGCCGCCGCGTCGCCCAGCGCGCAGATCGTGTGGCCTTCGACCTGCTTGGTCACGTCCCAGAGCATGTCGATTTCCTCGACGCTGGCCTCGCCCTTAACCAGGCGGTCCATAACGCGCATCATCCAGCCGGTGCCTTCGCGGCAGGGCGTGCACTGGCCACAGCTTTCGTGCTTGTAGAATTTCGACAAGCGCCAGATCGCCTTGATGATGTCGGTCGACTTGTCCATCACGATCACCGCCGCGGTCCCAAGGCCCGAGCCCAGCTCGCCGCGCAGGTAATCGAAATCCATGATCGCGTCTTTCATGTTCTCGCCGCGCACGCAGGGTACGGACGAGCCGCCGGGAATCACCGCCTTGAGGTTGTCCCAGCCACCGCGAACCCCGCCGCAATGCTTCTCGATCAGTTCCTCGAAGGAGATGCTCATCGCCTCTTCGACGACGCAGGGGTTGTTCACGTGACCCGAGATCGCGAAAAGCTTGGTGCCCGCGTTGTTCTGGCGGCCGAAACCGGCGAACCATTCCGGGCCGCGACGCAGGATGGTCGGGACAACCGCGATCGATTCGACGTTGTTCACGGTGGTCGGGCAACCATACAGCCCCGCGCCCGCCGGGAACGGCGGCTTCATGCGCGGCATGCCTTTCTTGCCCTCGAGACTTTCCAGCAGCGCGGTTTCCTCGCCGCAGATATAGGCCCCGGCCCCATGATGCAGGTAAAGGTCGAAATCCCAATCACTGCCGGCGGCGTTCTTACCCAGAAGGCCCGCGTCATAGGCTTCGTCGATGGCGGCTTGAAGCGCCTCGCGCTCACGGATGTATTCGCCGCGGATGTAGATATAGCAGGCATGCGCATTCATCGCGAAACTGGCGATCAGGCAGCCCTCGATCAGCGTATGCGGATCGTGGCGCATGATCTCTCGGTCCTTGCAGGTGCCCGGCTCGGATTCGTCGGCATTGACGACAAGATAGGCCGGGCGACCGTCGCTTTCCTTGGGCATGAAGGACCACTTCAGCCCTGTCGGAAAACCGGCGCCGCCGCGTCCGCGCAGGCCGCTGGCCTTCATCTGGTCCACGATCCAGTCGCGGCCTTTCTGGATGATCCCCGCGGTGCCGTCCCAATGGCCACGGGCCTGGGCGCCTTTCAGCGTCCGGTCGTGCATGCCGTAGATATTGGTGAAGATGCGGTCCTTGTCTGCAAGCATCGGCGGGTTCCCTATCCTGCCCCTGTCGGGGTGCACCTCATTTCTCGCGGGTCTTTTGCCAGAGTTTGAACGTGACAACCAGACACCAAATGAACCCCGCCAGCGCGAAGAGCGTCAACAGCACCGCGAAGCGCGGGGCGAGGCCCAGCGCATCGACGATGGCGGGCGCGAACATCGACAGAAGCGCCGAGGCCACCATCACGAGGGCGATCCGGCGGCCGGCGGCGGCAATGGCGTGTCTGTCCTGATCGGCCAAATCGATCCTACTGTTTATCTGTCTTCTTCTCCGGGGCGGGCATGGCGGCCAGCGTCACGGACCCTGTCTTACCAGTGTTGGATTTGGCTTTGTAGACCGTGGTTTCAACCTTCTTGGACGACCTGCTGCCCTTGGCCGCAGGCTTCGATCGCGTTTTGCTGGCCGTCGCGGTTGCGGATTTCGGCTTTGCCTTGGCGCGCTTGGCCGTCCCCCCCGCCTTGGTCGTACCTGGGCGCGACGCGGCCTCTGGCTTGGGTGCTGGGTCCGAACCTGCCGCAGGTTCCGGCGTCGCGGCCGGCCCTGCTGCCTTGGTCTTGGACGCGGCTTTGGGGGCCGGCTTGGCGGCGGACTTGGGCTTGGACGCGGTCGGCTTGGGGGCCGCGGGCTTGGCCGGATCGGGCGCCGCGGTCCGCGCGGCAGGCTTGGGATCCGGGCGCTTGGCTTTATCGGCGGCCTTGGCAGGCTTGGGTTGCGCCGTGGTCCCGGTCTTCTGCGCCGGCTCGGCCGCCGGCATGATCGCCCGTGGACGCAGCGCCACCGCGGCGGGCGCAACGGCCCATTTCACCAGGCTGGCCTGACTGGCCAGCATGGCCGCGGCAGGGGCCGAGGATTGCAGCCCAAGGCGCAGCATCGCATTCGGCAAGGTCACCAGGGAGTCGGAGGAGAACATCGCAAACATCCTTTCCGGGTCCGTCACGAACCCGTTGTCATGATCCGCGCCGATCCTCCCCGATCGGTGCAAGTCGGCCTGCCCACGTCACGCCGGGCAGGTCGATTGTTGCACTGCAGCATCCATCTTTCAATAGACGTCGCCCTTTTTCACCTTGTCCGAAAAGTCGGTTGTGCCGCCCTTGGCAAGAACCTTGGCCTGCTTGACCCATTCGTCGCGACTGACACGGCCCTTGAAGCCTTCGAGGTTCTGATCCACCCATTCGACCTCTTTCTTGCGCCACCCGGCGATCTGGTCGAAATGGTAGACACCCATCGAGTTGAGCAGCTTTTCCAGCTTGGGTCCGACACCCTTGATCTGCTTGAGATCGTCAGCACCGCCTTCGCGCGGCGCGCTCAGCATCTCGGGCTTGCCGTCCGCGGCCACGGGCTTGGCCGCCGGTTTGGGTTTTTCCGCCTGCATGGGCGTCTCGGGCTCTGCCGCCTTCTTCGCTTCGGCCGGGGCCGCGTCCGCCGGCTCGGGCTTGGGCATCGGCGCGGGGTCCGGGGCCGGTGGGGCCACCGTGGCGGCTCGGGTCGCAGCCGCGGCCGAGGTCGGCTCCGAACGGGGCGACGGGTCCTTCGCATGGGCGTCCGCGCCTTGCCGGGACATATCCTGGCCTCCGGTCGCCGCCGCGCCATTGCCGCCCATCATCAGCAGCCACCAGACGATCACGCCGATGATGACGCCGATCAAGAACGAGAGGAAGCCCCCGAAATCGATGCCGAACCTGGCGATCGCGAAGGCCACGACGCCACACAAAATCGCGATGATGATCGCGAAAGTCGATCCGATTGGTCTGTCACTCATTGGTCTACCTTTCCCTGTCGTGACTGTCCGGCCTGCGGACAGCGAGCATGGGTCGCGGGCTCATGCCCCGACCTTGACAACAGCTTAGGCAGACACGCCGCGTTTGATAAGGGACTTAATCGGTGCCGGCGGCGATGTTGGCATTCTGGCCACGCCGAAGGTGGCCACTGCCCTATTTTTCGGCAAGCTTGCGGGCCTGTTCGACCCAGTCGTCCCGTTCGATCCGGCCCTTGAACTTCAGGCGGCTATCGACCCAGGCGATCTCTTGGGGACCCCATTTGGCGATCTGGTCGAAATGCCAGAAGCCCATTTCATTCAAAACGCCCTCCAGCTTGGGGCCCACGCCCGTAATCTGCTTGAGGTCATCGGCCCCGGACATGCGCGGCGCT